>NZ_CP121109.1:0-771939 GCF_029623675.1 Pantoea sp. X85
ATGGCAGATAAAGAGAGTGAAAACAAGGCGTTACTCGAGCCTTTTCTGTCGGTGACAAAAAATAGCGGTGAAGTTATTCAACTCCACCCCAATAAAAATAACACCGTACAACCGGTCGCTTTAATGCGCTTGGGTCTGTTTGTTCCTACATTGAAGTCCACCGCGCGCGGTAAATCAGGCGCGATGGCATCGACCGATGCAACGAAAGAGCTGAAGAACCTTTCTTTAGTGAAATCGGAAGGCTATGAAAAAATTACCATTACCGGCGCAAGGCTGGACATGGATAATGATTTCAAAACCTGGGCCGGTATTATTCAGTCTTTCTCGCGTTATCCCTCAAAGGGCGACACCGTGACGCTGCCGTTTATCGATTTCGTTAAAATGTGCGGGATCCCTTCGGCAAACTCTTCGGCTGCGCTACGTAAGCGCTTAGATGCCTCTCTGCGACGCATTGCGACCAATACGTTGTCCTTTGAAGGTAATGGCAAAGCCTATCACACTCACCTTGTGCAATCGGCGTATTACGATCGTGAAAAGGATCTGGTGCGCATCCAGGCCGATCCAAAGTTATTCGAGCTCTATAATTTCGACCATAAAGTGTTACTGCAGCTGCGAGCCATTTCGCGTTTGAAGCGTAAAGAATCGGCTCAGGCGCTGTATACCTATCTCGAAAGTTTGCCAACGAATCCGGCGCCCATCTCTCTGGCGCGTTTGCGCATGCGTTTAAACCTGGGCTCGAAAACCACCACGCAAAACCACGTGGTGCGACGTGCGATGGAGCAGCTCAAAGAGATCGGCTATCTCGACTATTCGGAAGTGAAACGCGGCCGCTCAGTGTTCTTCATCATCCACAGCAGGACGCCAAAACTCGACGGCATCAGCAATCTTGAAAGTATCGATTCGCTGGAAGATATCGAGTTTGAAGAGTGATCTTGCCCGTTCACTGTAATAAGTAATCCCCTTCAAGCTGTGTCACTTTTTGAGCAAAAGTGACACATGCTCTTCCGCTAACATTCACTGCAATCAGCTGTCCTCGCGTCATTCACTGTAATCAGCAGCGTTCACTGTAATCAGAAGCCTTCTGCTTTTGCCATGTCTTCTGAGATGTCTTCAACGGCGTTGTGCCCTTTCTAAGCTACTTTTAAAGATAGTGAGTACTTACAAGGGCGGTGATGCAGTACTCAAATTCCTTTTTTCACTGCCTTTCTACTGATCGTAGTGAACGTTTGTTCGAGCGCTCGCTTTCACTGATTACAGTGAATGCTAATCACAGCGCTGCATGCTGAATACAGTGAACGATCAAATGCAACTTCATGATTTATAATTATTAACAAAACCTGTTCTAACGTAATTCACTGTAATCAGCAGTTTGACTGTGAATACAGCCAGTAAAAGTGACAGGGTTGGTCACTATGCTGATTACAGTGAACGTTTGGTCTGTCTTCTCACTACAGTGAACTGTAACGAGAGACGTTCGTACTGACGCTCATATGCCGCTTGAATAACATGTCACGCTGTCACTGATTACAGTGAACGTTTCCAACTCGTCCCCTACCCTGCCAAGTTTGGAGCATGAAACAAACTCGCTCAGCGCATCGTTTTTTACTGAATACAGTGAACGTTGGGCGTTTAAATCAACAGCGCACTTTTACTGATTACAGTGAATGTTGTTGACGACATTCTGGATATTTCGCTGTATCGCACATGGCGATTCCGGGCATATCAGCTTGTAGGCAAATAACACTCCACTGATTACAGTGAACGTTCTGTATAGCGTCATAACTTTTACTGATTACAGTGAATGTTATCTCGGTCTGGCCAAATTGACTTACTGATTACAGTGAACGTTTTATCGCAGTGCGACAACGTCTACTGATTACAGTGAATCTTTGCCGATGAAGAGTACAAGGCTTTTACTGATTACAGTGAACGTTTGGCGTTATGTGAAAACGTCGCGAGGGTTTGCTGATTACAGTGAACATCTCACCAGCATGGCACTTATCGTTGCTCTCTCGCCTATTTTTACTTCCAGGCATCATCTACTGATTACAGTGATTCTTCAGCCATCGCTCGCTGATTACAGTGAACCTTTTACTGATTGCAGTGAATGTTAGTCATCGACGCATTTTTGCTAGCTGATTACAGTGAACGTTCAAGCAATTTCAGCCGCCACAACCCTTCTCCTTTCTCTACTTAAAGCATACAGAATACAAATCAGCTACTGACTACAGTGAATCTTTGCCCCAATAAACAATAAATCAGCCGTTCAATATTGAACAAAAAACCAATATAGCTAAATTACGAACGCTGATTACAGTGAATGTTTGCGTTAAACCGCTCTTAATCAAGGTGTTTTCACATAACTTATTGTTCCTGAGCAGAAGAGATATATTTGCCTCGTGTGCTGGATTTATGTATAAAGTCATAAATCCTACATGTGTGGAGCAAGTATGGCTAACGATGAGAAGCAAGTTCTGAAGGTCGCACAACGTTCAGAAAGAATGCTGATGAGCCTGACTGAACAGATTCAGGCGCAGAAAGAAGAATTGCGGGAAAACACGTTCTATCAGGTTTACGCTAAAGCGGCGTTAGCCAAACTGCCCAAATTGACGCGTGCGAGCGTGGATTACGCTGTCAACGAAATGGAAGAAAATGGTTATCCGTTCGATAAGCGTGCAGCGGGCAGCTCAACCAAGTATGCGATGTCGATCCAGAATATCATCGATATCTATCACCATCGCGGTGTGCCCAAGTACCGCGATCGCCACCATGAAGCCTTTAGCATCTTTGTTGGCAACCTCAAAGGCGGCGTTTCGAAAACGGTCTCTACCGTTTCGCTGGCACACGCATTACGTGCGCATCCGCATCTGCTATTTGAAGATCTGCGTATTCTGGTCATCGATCTGGACCCGCAATCTTCCGCCACCATGTTCCTGAACCATCAACGTTCAGTGGGATTAGTGGAAGCGACCGCCGCACAAGCGATGCTACAGAACGTCAGCCGCGAAGAGTTGCTCAACGAGTTTATCGTTTCCTCGATTATTCCGGGCGTCGATGTGCTGCCGGCGTCAATTGATGACGCCTTTATTGCCTCGCGTTGGGAAGAGCTGTGTGCTGCTCACCTGCCCGATCAAAACATCCACGCGGTGCTGTATGACAATGTAGTGGCCAAGCTGAAGAAAGATTATGACTTTATCTTTATCGACAGCGGCCCGCATCTTGATGCCTTCCTGAAGAATGCCATTGCAGCTTCAGACTTACTAATGACGCCAGTGCCGCCCGCGCAGGTGGATTTCCACTCCACGCTGAAATACCTGACGCGTTTGCCGGAGTTGATTGGCATCATTGAAGAATCGGGCGCAGCCTGCCGTTTGCAGGGCAACATTGGCTTTATGTCTAAACTGTCGAATAAAGCGGATCACAAGCTGTGTCACAGCCTGGCGAAAGAGATTTTTGGCGGCGATATGCTTGATGCTGCGTTGCCGCGTCTGGATGGCTTTGAGCGCTGTGGAGAGTCGTTTGACACGGTTATCTCAGCCAATCCATCAACCTACGTGGGCAGCACCGAAGCCTTAAAGAATGCGCGTTCAGCGGCGGAAGATTTCGCGAAAGCCGTATTTGATCGCATTGAATTCATTCGCCTGAACTGAGGTTACTATGAGCGCAAAAAGAATCACTATTGGCCGAACCTTCAGCCAGACACCATTGCAGACTGAAGAAAGCGCCGATGGCCATTCTCAGACATTTATTCTGGCGACGGGTAAACGCGCCCTGTTCACGCTGGAGCACATCCCGGCGAAGGAAATTGAAGAGAAAACCTTCGTTAAGATGGAAACCAATGGCCGCGATCAGTCTGGACTGACGCCAGAATCGCTGCGCGACATCATTCGCACCATCAAATTGCAGCAGTTTTTCCCGGCGATTGGCGTAAAGCGTGACGACCGCATTGAGATTCTCGATGGTTCACGTCGTCGTGCAGCGGCTCTGCACTGCAAAACTGGGCTTGATGTGTTGGTCACAGACGTGGCTATCTCGGCGGAAGAAGCGCGTCGTTTAGCCCAGGATATTCAGACCGCGCGCGAGCACAATCTGCGTGAAGTGGGCATGCGCCTGCTATCGCTTAAAGAGAGTGGATTGTCGCAGAAAGAGATTGCGCAAAGCGAAGGCTTATCGCAGGCCAAGGTAACGCGTGCATTGCAAGCGGCGAGCGTGCCGCTCGAACTGGTGACGCTGTTCCCGAATCATTCTGAGCTGACCTATCCAGATTATAAATCGCTGTTGCAGGCGTATGAGAAACTGCAGGAAACCGGACAAACGGTTGATGCCCTGATCGATACTATCGGTATGGATGTTGATACCGTATGCGCGCGCGATGGATTGGCGGAAGACGAAGTGAAGAATGGCATTCTGCGTTTAGTGCGTAACGGCAGCCAGACGCTGATTCAGTCACCGGCGAAAGACAAAACCGTGGCGACGCCATTGTGGAGTTTCGCCGATAAAGATCGTTTTGCGCGTAAGAAAACGCGCGGACGCATGTTCAGCTACGAGTTCAATCGCCAGTCAAAAGAGTTGCAGGAAGAGCTGGATAAGGTGATTAACGAGACGCTAAACAAGTATCTTAATCAGTAAGTGAAATGCCGCCTCCGGGCGGTTTTTTTATGCCCTTCTCAATGCCTCGCCAGTGCCATTTCATCGCTAACTGTATGAAATATCGATTGTCGCTGCGGAAATTTCAGCCTGAAATCGCCACAGTTTCAGCCAGCAGCCCAAAGGTATTCGTTAATAAATCACCAATACCGATTAACTAACTGCAGCCAAATTAACCAGCTGTGCGCTAAAGCGGCAACATCCAGTCACAGCAGAAATACCGTCAATCCACCGAGTGAAATTTCATCTGCTCGCCTATGTGATTTCATGTCTAGTTATATGAAATGTAAGGAGTTTTAGCTAAAATTTCAGGCTGAAATCGCCAATTAAGCCTGAGGTTTCAGCCATCATCAAAAGTCCCTAAGCGAGATTAGCCAGATGATATTCAATGATTTATCCACAGAAAACGTGGATAACTTTCAAGACTCACCTTACTCAATTAACGTTAAAGCTGATGAAAATTGCCAGACCGCATCCCGCACGCGCACCGGTTTATTAATCAGCCCCAACGCATAAAATCGATCGGCGATGGTCTGCTGCTCTTTGATCACTTCGAAGGCCATCGCACGCGTTTTGTGGCTGCGACGAGTCAAGGCACGTTCTACTGATGCGATTTCCAAACCAAGCTCCTGAGCCAATAACATAGACGCTTCGTGGCGATGGCTATCGATGAACAAACCCGTTTGCTGCAAACTTTCCACCAGCTGTCTGAGGATGTCATGGTGCTGTTCAACGTAATCACGCCGCGCCAGATAGAACTGATGATTACGTACGCGCCCTTCACCATTAACCAAAACCCGCAGCTCGGGATTGCTCTCTGCAGCGCTGAGCAACGGATCCCACATCATCCAGGCATCAACCGAAAGATAATCACTGGCGGTGAGCGGATATTTCGGCGGCGTATACACCACTTTGAGTTCATCCAGACCAATGCCCGCTTCTTCCAGTAACTGCAGCAGTAGCCAGTGAACGTTCGAGCCTTTATTAACCGATATGCGCTTACCGCGCAGATCGTTGATGGTGCGAATATCGCTGTCATGCGGCACCACAATGCCAACGCTGCTCGGCGCTGGCGGCTCCCAGGCAATATAAGTCACCGCATTGCCGCTCGCCTGAGCGAAGATCGGGGGTACTTCACCGGTCGTACCAAAGTCAATTTCGTTGTTTTGCAGCGCATACAGCAGCTGTGGCCCGGCGGGAAACTCGCTCCACAACACGCTAATGCCTCGCTGAGCGAAACAGTGTTCGAGGCTTTGACGAGCTTTTAACACCCCGAGATTGCCAAACTTCTGATAGCCAATGCGCAGCTCACGCTCCTGCGTCCCGTGCACATTGGATGTCGATGCAGTTACCGGCGCTTTGCGCCTTCCTTTAATCATTCCCTGATTCGCCAGATGCGTGCGCAATGTGTGGCGGCTGATACCTAATAGCGCCGCAGCCTGGGTTTGATTGTGATCTGTCATCGATAGCGCATTGCTAATGAGGCTGCTGATAACGCGATCAAACAGTTGTTGCGGCTGACTGGTTAGCTGCTGCTGAAGAAAACTGTCGAGCGTTGAATCGTTTGACTCGTTAAAGCCATGTTCACTGTAACCAGCAAGTCGCAACTGTGCGGGCGTCAGCGTCTCTTCGCGGCTCAGCAATACGGCGTTATGTAGCGTGTTCTCCAGTTCACGGATATTGCCCGGCCAGCTGTATTCGCGCAGCGCTTCAAGCGCATCAGCAGAAAGACGCCGTGCCGGGCGCCCTAAACGTCGTGCGTAGAGGGCGAGGAAATGTTGCGCCAGCAACGGAATGTCTTCACGGCGCTGACGCAGCGGCGGTAATGGCACCACCGCAATATTCAGCCGATAGAACAGATCTTCGCGAAAGCGTCGTTCTCGAATCGCCTGCGCCAAATCCACATGCGTAGCCGCGATAACCCGCACATCCACCTTGATCGCTTTACGCGAGCCCACGCGCGTAATCTCACGCTCCTGCAGCACACGCAGCAATTTAACCTGCAGTGAAGGACTGAGCTCGCCAATCTCATCCAGCAGCAAGGTGCCGCCTTGCGCTGATTCAAACCAGCCGGGATGTGACTGCGTCGCGCCGGTAAAAGCGCCTTTCTCATGGCCGAACAATTCGGCTTCAGCCAGGCTTTCCGTCAGTGCGCCGCAGTTGACCGCGAGGAAAGGGCCGTGACGCCGTTGGCTGTGATGATGCAGATAGCGCGCCACCACCTCTTTACCTGTACCGGTTTCGCCGACAATCAGAACGGTGGCATCCGTGGGCGCGAATTTATCCAGCAGCGATTGAAACGCCAGAGAAGCGGGATCGACTAAGCGCGGTGAATCGGTGTGGTTATAGGTGGTTAACATGGTATTGAGTCCTGTAACGAGCATATCGTTAACCTAAATGCTCACGCTGACTATTAACACCATATAAAAAGCATAAGCAGTTGCATATGCAGCAATAGCTGTTGCGCCAGAGTCGCAAATGCAACTGTTTTGGTTGACGGCGACAAGGCTAACCGCCTGAAATACGGCGATTCGCGCCAGTTAACAACCTGGCACGCTTTCTGCTAACAGCTATATAACCAAATAAGCAGTTCAAAATGATCATTTTTTAATAAGGTTATATAGGAAAAGCATAATGGCCGATTCCGCGAACGATAAAATTAATGTCTTCTGGTTTTTACCGACGCACGGTGATGGACGCTACCTCGGCACCACGCAAGGCGGACGCCCGGTTGATTTACCCTACTTACAGCAAGTGGCGCTCGCCGCCGACAATCTTGGCTTCTATGGCGTGTTAATTCCTACCGGCAAAAGCTGCGAAGATTCCTGGCTGGTGGCCTCCGCGTTAGCGCCGATCACCAAACGTCTGCGCTATTTAGTGGCGGTGCGACCTGGCCTGCAGCCGCCAACGCTGGCAGCCCGCATGGCGACCACGCTTGATCGTCTATCTGAAGGGCGTTTATTGATTAACGTGGTGACCGGCGGCGATCCGATTGAGAACAAAGGCGACGGCATTTTTCTCAACCACAGTGAACGTTATGAAGTCACCAAAGAGTTCCTCGACGTCTATAGCCGCCTGATGCGCGGGGAGAAAGTGGATTACGAAGGCAAACACATTCACGTCGAAGGCGCGGAAGTGCTGTTCCCGCCGGTGCAGGAAAAGGGTCCGCCGCTCTATTTTGGTGGTTCATCTGAGGCGGCGATTGATGTAGCAGCGGAACAGATCGATACCTATCTCACCTGGGGCGAGCCGCCAGCGCAGGTTGCTGAGAAGCTGGAAGTGGTGCGCGCACGTGCAGAGCAGCGCGGACGTAAACTGGAATATGGCATTCGTTTGCATGTGATTGTGCGCGAGACCGAAGAAGAAGCCAAAGCGGCGGCAGATAAGTTGATTGGTCATCTTGATGAAGAAACCATCGCGCAGGCGCAGAAAATCTTTGCGCGTATGGATTCTGCCGGTCAGGCGCGTATGAGCGCGTTGCACAACGGCTCGCGTGACAACCTCTATATCTCGCCAAATCTGTGGGCGGGCGTGGGTCTGGTGCGCGGTGGCGCGGGCACTGCGCTGGTCGGCAGCCCGGAGCAGGTGGCTGAGCGTATCCGCGAATATCAGGCGCTGGGCGTCACCAACTTCATTCTGTCCGGTTATCCGCATCTGGAAGAAGCGCATCGCGTGGCCGAATTGCTATTACCGCTGCTACCGCTGGCTAATGCGCAGCAGCAGCGTGAGCGCACCATTAACACTGGCCCGTTTGGTGAAACCATTGGTGGCGATAAGCGTCCGTCAAAACAGACGAGCGCCAGCTAATGCAGGAGAAGGCAATGGCACGGGTAATCATTGTTGGCGGTGGCTTTAGCGGCACAGCGTTGGCGATTCATCTCGCACGAACCTCATCGAGCAGATTACTGATTACAGTGGTCGAACCGCGCGCCAGTCTCGGCGGCGGCGTTGCCTATTCCACGCAGGAGCCGGCGCACCGCATCAACGTGCCCGCTTCGCGCATGCAGTTAAGCGGGGAAGAGCAGGGCGCGTTTGACCGCTGGTATCGCCAACAGCCGGAATGTTCACTGGATTCAGTAGCACACTGCGACGATGGCGCGGTCTATCCGCAGCGCAGCCTGTTCGGTCGCTATCTGGCAGAACAGTTTGCGCAAGCTGCGCAGGCGTATCCGCACATCACGCTGCGCCACGTTCAGGCCAGCGCCGTGGCCTGGGAAGGCGAGCAGCTGTTGCTCAGCAACGGCGAAACGCTGCAAGGTGATGTGCTGGCGTTAGCGATCAGTCATCCGCCGCCATCATTGCCGCGTGCGCTGCAACCGTTATCGGCGCATCCGGCGCTGATTGCCAATCCGTGGCAGCACGGCGTACTGGACGCCATCAATCCTCAATCCGCGGTGGCGATTATCGGCACCGGTTTGAGTATGGCGGACGTGGTGGCTTCATTGGGCACCCGACAGCATCGTGGCCCGTTAATCGCCTTCTCGCGCCGTGGACAGCTTTCACGCGATAACCTGAGCGGTGAGTGGTCTGAATGGACGTTAGCACCACAGCAAGCGTCCAGCACACGTCTGTGGCTGCGACATATCCGCGCCGAGGTTGCGCGTGCCGCTGAACAGGATTTGCCGTGGCAGCGCGTGCTCGATCAGGTGCGCGTGCAAGGTCAGGATATCTGGCAATCGCTGCCGCTGCGCGAGCAGCAACGTTTTGTCCGTCATTTGCGCTCGTGGTGGGATGTGCATCGCTATCGCATCGCGCCGCAGGTGTCAGCGGTGATCAGCGCACGTCGTCAGCAGGGCAGTTTGAAGTTGCTGGCCGCGCGCCTTAGCGAAATCTCTGATGTCGGCAACCAGCTGGACATCACGCTACGCACGCGCGATGGCGGCAGCCAAACCCATCGCCTCGATCATCTGATTGTCACCACTGGTCCCGGCCATGAAGCCTTAACCGCCAGCCAGCCGCTGCTGCAGTCGCTCAGCCAGCAAGGGCTAATCCGCGCTGACCTGCTCGGTTTTGGTATTGATGTCAACAGCCAGTCGCACACGCTTAATGTTACCGGTCAGCCCAATGCGCGACTGTTTGTCGTCGGTCCCGCTGCGCGTGCGCGCTTCGGTGAACTGATGGGATTGCCGCAGGTTGCCGATCACGCCGCCGCTGTGGCGCAGCATATTTTACAAGAACTGCAAATCGCTCCCGCCGAGCGATGTCCCCCTTCAGCGCTTTAATCTCTCAACATCCTAAAAATTAACTGACGAACGCCGGGTCGTAACACGATCACGGCCTCGCTATGGAGATTGCTATGCCATCGCAACGTGAAATTCGCTTGAACGCATTTGATATGAACTGTGTCGGACACCAGTCGCCGGGCCTGTGGGCGCATCCGCGTGACCGTTCCTGGCAATACAAAGATCTGGAGTATTGGGTCGATTTGGCGCGCCTGCTGGAGCGCGGCAAATTTGACGGCCTGTTTATCGCCGACGTGCTCGGCGTTTACGACGTACTGAACGGCAACGGCGATGCGGCGATCCGCCAGGCGACGCAGGTGCCGGTCAATGATCCGCTAGCGCTGATTACGCCAATGGCGCTGGTTACCGAACACCTCGGCTTTGGTCTCACGGCGTCGCTGTCGTTTGAGCATCCGTATCCGTTTGCGCGCCGCTTATCCACGCTCGATCACCTGACCAAAGGTCGCATCGGCTGGAACATCGTCACCTCATATCTGGAGAGCGGGGCGCGCAACATTGGGCATAAAACCCAAACCGATCACGACAGCCGCTACGATTACGCCGACGAGTATCTGCAAGTGGTGTACAAGCTGCTGGAAGGCAGCTGGGAACAGGATGCAGTATTGCGTGACCGCGAACGCCGTATCTTCAGCGACCCGCGTAAAATCCATCCCATCAATCATCAGGGCACCTTCTTCAACGTGCCGGGCATTCACCTGTGCGAACCCTCACCGCAGCGCACGCCGGTGCTGTATCAGGCAGGCGCATCGAGTCGTGGCAAACAGTTTGCCGCAGAACATGCCGAATGCGTGTTTGTTGCCGCGCCGTCGAAAGTGCTGCTGAAGAAAACTGTCGCCGATATTCGCCGCCGCGCGGCAGAAGCGGGGCGCGATCCTTACAGCATCAAAATCTTCAATCTGCAAACCGTGATTGTTGGCGAAACCGATCTGGCGGCGCAGGCGAAATGGAAAGAGTACACCGGCTGGGTCAGCTACGAAGGCGCGCTGGCGCTGGTATCGGGCTGGACCGGCATCGACTTCGGCCAGTATCAGCCGGATCAGGTGCTGAAATATATCCACACCAACGCCATCCAATCGGCGGTCGAAACCTTCTCCACCGCCGATCCCGATCGTCAGTGGACGGTTAAAGCGCTGGCGGATTGGGTTGGCATCGGCGGTTTTGGTCCGCTGATTGTCGGCAGCGCGGAAACCGTCGCGGATGAGTTGCAAAGCTGGGTTGAAGAGACCGACGTAGATGGCTTCAACTTCGCCTACGCACTGACGCATGAAACCTTTGAAGATGTGGTGGAGTTGCTGATCCCGGAGCTGCAAAAGCGCGGCGTCTATAAAAAAGAGTACGCGCAGGGCACGTTGCGCGAAAAGTTATTCGCCGCCGGCCCGCAGCTGCAAGCACCGCATCCGGGCGCGGGCTATCGCGTTAAATCCTCCACGCCGCAGGAGGTCTTATGATCGAAATAGATCAGCTCAGCAAACACTATCGCGCGCCCGACGGCCGCATCACCGAGGTGCTGAAATCCATCAGCCTGCAAGTACCGCAAGCCAACATCACCGCGGTAGTTGGGCCGAGCGGCGCGGGTAAATCGACGCTGGCGAAGTGCATCAGCCTGCTGGAGCAACCGAGCGCCGGCAGCATCCGCGTTAACGGCAACGATCTTTCTCGTCTGGATGGCGAAGCGCTGCGTCAGGCGCGTCGCTCAATTGGTACCGTGTTCCAGTCTTCCGCGCTGCTGCAACGCAAAACCGCGTGGGAGAATATCGCCTTGCCGCTGCACTATCTTGGCGTAGTGGATCGCGATATCGCCGCGCGCGTGGGCGAACTGCTCGATAGCGTCGGCCTCAGCCACAAAGCCAAAGCCTATCCGGGCCAGCTTTCCGGTGGTCAGCGGCAGCGTATTGGTATCGCGCGTGCGCTGGCATTGCGCCCGTCGGTGTTGCTGGCAGATGAAGCCACTTCAGGGCTCGATCCCGAAGCCACCGTCACCGTGCTCGACCTGCTGAAAAAACTGCGTGATGACTACAAGCTGGCGATTGTGCTGATCACCCATGAAATGGACGCGGTGCGTCAGGCGGCAGATGCGGTAGCGGAAATTCGCGACGGCCAAATCGTGCAGTACGGCGTGGTGAAAGAGCTGCTGGCGCAACCCGATTCGCTATTGGGGCAGCGCCTGTTCCCGCTGGCGGCGCAGGCGGGCGATGCCGAACTGGTGTTGCAGCTCAGCTATCGCACCGATGTGCCGGTTGTCAGCGACTGGATTTCGCGCCTCAGCCAGCAGTTTGGTTTGCGTATTGATCTGCTCGGCGCGCACGTTGAGCAGGTGAATGGTCTGCAAGCTGGCCGCCTGAGGGTGGGCATTCACTATCAGCAGGAACGCGTGCCGCTGGCGCGTTTGCTATCGCAGCTGGAACAGTTGGGCTTAGTTGCCAGCGTTTCGGGCAGCGTGTTGCCATTGCGGGAGGCGGTATGAGCATATCAGTGATAAGTCAGGATACGCCGTGGCCAGAAATCCCGGCGCTGATGCTGCCCGCTCTGGGCGAAACCGCGTTGATGGTGGCGATCGTGATGCTGTTCGTGGTCACCTTCGGCGGCATCGTCGGCGTGGTGCTGTTCAACACCTCCGTGCGCGGTCTGTTTCCCCATCGCGGTATCAATCGGGTGCTGAGTTGGATTGTCAACATGGGGCGTTCGCTGCCGTTTCTGGTGCTGATGGCGGCCATCATTCCGTTCACCTTCTGGCTTACCGGCACCACCATCGGCATTCCTGCCGCCGTTGTGCCGATGATCGCCGCGGGTATTCCGTTCTTTGGCCGTTTGGTGGACAACGCGCTGCGTGAGCTGCCCGGTGAAGTCACGGCGGTGGGCTTGGTGTGCGGCGGTTCGCGCTGGCAGATCATCCGCTCGGCACAACTTAGCGAAGCGCTGCCGGCGATTGTGGCGGCAGTGACGCTCAACCTGATCTCAATGATTGAGTACTCCGCCATTGCCGGCACCATCGGCGCGGGCGGTATCGGCTATCTGGCGGTGGTGTACGGTTATCAGCGCTTCGATAACCACATCATGATCGCCACCATCGTGGTGCTGATCGCCTTAATTCAAACCATTCAATTTCTCGGCGACCGTTTGGTCACCGCATTACGCCATCCTCAGGGGACATCGTTATGACAACACAAGATTTCGAGCTGCGTAAAACCCGCCGCTGGCCGTGGCTGTTACTGATTATAGTGGTCGTTTTACTTGCAGCAGGCGGCTGGTTCTGGCGCAGCCAACAGGCGCAGGCGGTGGTCTTTGGCACCACGCTGAAGGTGCATTTTGAACCGGCGATGGCGGGCGAGCAGAAGCTGATTGAATACGTTGGCGAGCACATCGCGCCCGATTACGGCCTAAAGCTGGAGGCGGTTGGCATGCAGGATCCGGTGCAAGCCGACCGCGCGGTAGCGGAAGGGCAGTATGCCGCCACCGTATATCAGCATCAGTGGTGGCTAAAGCAAGTGGTGGATGCCAACGTTTTTGCGCTCACCTCAACGCTGCCGCTGTTCCAGTGGGCGTTTGGCATCTACTCCGATCGCTACACATCGGTGGCGGATCTGCCGCAGGGCGCGACCATCGTGGTGCCGGATGATGGCGCCAATCAGGGCCAGGCATTATGGTTGCTGGCGCGTCAGGGTTTAATCACGCTCGATCCCAACGTCGAGCCGCGCACGGCCAAACTGAAGAACATTGTCGGCAATCCGCACGGTTTCGTGTTTAAAGAGCTCGATTTGCTGACCATGCCGCGTGCGCTCAACTCGGTGGATGCGGCGATTGGTTACGTCTCGCAATTTGATGCCGGTAAAGTGCCGCGCGAAAAAGGCATTCTCTTCCCGCCTGCGCCGCGCACTTTCGCCTCACAGCTGGTGATTGGCACGCCTTATCTGGACCAGGAAAACATCGAGAAGCTGAAAAAAGCCTTCTCCGATCCGCGCGTCCAGCAGTGGTTGAAGACCACCGACGATCCGCTGGTAAAAGGCGTGTTGGTGCCGGTCTCAGCCGAATAAATTGTTGTTGTTTGAACACCCGGACGCGTCAGGCGCGCCCGGGTTTTTGTGTTGGCTAAAAACCATTTATCTAATTGATTTTAATGTAAATTAATATCAAGAATTGTTGTTTTGGCGCAGCCAGAAAAACGCTTATAACAACCTCACCTGCACTACAAAACAACAACGTGAGGCGTTATGAGTTCTCTTCCTTTAGAAAACACCATTCCGGTTTCCGAACCGGTACGTTCGGTCAGTGATGTGGCAAGGCTGATCAACACTCGCACCAAAAATGACAACTACGCGCGCATGATTGTGTTCCTCGCGCTCGGCGGCGTGTTCCTCGACGCCTACGATCTCACCACGCTGTCGTACGGCATCGATGATGTGGTGCGTGAGTTTCAGCTCTCGCCACTGCTCACCGGCTTAGTCACTTCCTCAATTATGGTTGGCACCATCGTCGGCAATCTGGTGGGCGGCTGGCTGACGGATAAATATGGCCGCTATTCGGTGTTCATGGCCGACATGCTGTTCTTTGTGGTTTCAGCGATTGCGGCGGGGTTAGCGCCGAATGTCTGGGTGCTGATTGGCGCGCGCTTCCTGATGGGCGTGGGCGTCGGCATCGATTTGCCGGTGGCGATGTCATATCTGGCGGAGTTCTCCAAATTCGCTGGTAAAGGCAACAAGGCATCCCGACTCGCAGCCTGGTGCCCGATGTGGTACGCCGCCTCAACGCTGTGCTTCCTGCTGATCTTCGCGCTCTACTTCCTGCTGCCGAAAGAGCATCTTGACTGGCTGTGGCGCGCGTCGCTGCTGTTCGGTGCGGTGCCGGCGCTGCTAATCATCGCGGTGCGCAGCAAATTCATGAACGAATCGCCACTGTGGGCGGCGAATCAGGGCGACCTGAAATCCGCGGTGCGCATTCTGCGTGATTCCTACGGCATTCACGCGCACGAAGCGGAACACGAAGCGCCGCCGGCTGCTGCGGCACCGAAAGTGAGTTTCCGCGTGCTGTTTGAGAAGCCGTGGCGCGAACGCACCATCGTCGCGGGTGTGATGAACATCTGTATCTCGTTTGAATACACCGCCATTGCTTTCTTCCTGCCGTCGATTCTGGCGCAGTTCCTCGGCGCGGGCGTGTTTGAAACCATCTCGGCATCGCTGGGACTCAACGCGCTGTTCGCCTTTACCGGCGGCCTGCTTGGCATGCGTCTGGCGTGGAAATATCCGTCGCGCCACGTCGCGATTGCTGGCTTTGCCCTGCAATTCTTTGCGCTGATCGCGCTGGCGTTAATTGGTCATCCGCAAGCCATCGCCGGAATCGTCTTTGCAGTTTTGATGCTCGGCTTGTGGCTGTTTGCCGAGGGCTTCGGGCCGGGCGCGCAGCTGATGGTCTATCCAGCGCTTTCCTATCCAACCTCAATTCGCGCCACCGGCGTGGGCTTTAGCCGCGCGCTTTCCGGCATCGGTAGCGCGTTAGCGCTGTTCATCCTGCCGCTTCTGCAGGCCGCGCTCGGCACCAACATGTTTTGGGTGGTTTCGCTGGCAGCGATCATCCCGATCTTCTTCCTGCTGGCGGTGCGCCACGAGCCCACGCTGCATGACATCGACGATCTTTCACCTCAGGAGTCACCATGAGCTTATTGGCAACAGGCACCGATTATGAGGCGCTGGCGGCGCACTTCCGGCCGATCTTCGCGCGCATCGCTGAAGGAACGGTGGCGCGCGAGCGGGAACGTACTTTGCCGCATCAACCGATTAGCTGGCTGAAAGAGGCGGGATTCGGCACGGTGCGTATTCCGCAAGAGAAGGGCGGTTGGGGCGCATCGCTACCGCAGCTGTTCCAGCTGTTAACCGAGCTGGCAGAGGCCGACTCGAATCTGCCGCAGGCGCTGCGCGCGCATTTTGCTTTTGTCGAAGATCGATTGAATCAGCCGGATAGCGCGGAACGCGATCGCTGGTTTGGCCGTTTTATTGATGGCGAGCTGGTGGGCAGCGGCTGGACGGAAATTGGCACGGTAAAACTCGGCGATGTCATCACGCGCGTCACGCCAAACGAAAGCGGCTGGACGCTGAGCGGTGAAAAGTTCTACAGCACCGGCACGCTGTTCGCCGACTGGATTGATGTCTATGCGCGCCGCAATGACAATCAGGGCGACGTTATCGCTCTGGTGAACACTCACCAACCCGGGGTGACGCGTGAGGACGACTGGGACGGCTTTGGCCAGCGCTTAACCGGCAGCGGCACCACGCGTTTCGCTAACGCCCATGTCGAGCAGGAACACGTCTACGATTTCGCCACCCGCTTCCGTTATCAAACCGCCTTCTATCAGCATGTCTTGCTGGCCACGCTGGCGGGAATCGGTCGTGCGGTGGCGCGCGATGGTGCGCAGGCGGTGGCGGCGCGAAATCGGGTTTACAGTCACGGCAACGGCGGTGTTGCGCGTCAGGATGCGCAGATTCTGCAGGTGATCGGTGAAATCACCAGCCTGGCGTTTGCGGTGGAAGCCACGGTGATCCGCGCGACACATTCACTGCAATCAGCATATGTTGCCCACGTCAGCAACGATGAAGCGCAAATTGCCGCCGCGAATGTGCTGGCCGAAGCAGAAGCGGGGCAGGCGCAGGTGATTGCCAGCGAATGGGTGACGCGCGCCGCCACCGAGCTGTTTAACGCATTGGGCGCATCAGATACGCGCGTCAGCAAAGCGCTGGATCGTCACTGGCGCAACGCGCGCACCCTGTCGTCACATAATCCGGTGGTGTACAAAGCGCGTGATATCGGCGACTGGAAAGTGAATGGCACCGCACCCACCAGTGTGTGGCAGATTGGCAGCGGAGAGGGCTGATAAAACCCGGTGCGCATAAATGCGCACCCTACAAATGCTCGAATCGTAGGGTCATTCCATCATGGAGTGACCCCGTTCCCGTAGACATTCACTGTCCTCACGACGAGGCCTTTTCGAAGGCCTCTGGACTGACGCCTCCCAGGTGGCTGTGGCGTCGTGTCCGGTTGTAGAACACTTCGATATAATCAAAGATATCAGCCCGGGCCATGTCCCGGGTTTTATAGATCCGCTTTCTGATACGCTCTTTTTTTAGCGAACTGAAGAAGGATTCTGCCACTGCATTATCCCAGCAGTTGCCGCGTCGGCTCATGCTGGGTGACAGGTTATTAGCTTGGCAGAAACGTCGCCAGTCATCGCTGCCATACTGGCTTCCCTGGTCGCTGTGTACGATAACGGTTTCCTCAGGCCTTCGTCGCCAGACGGCCATCAGGAGAGCATCTAGCGCCAGTTCGCGCGACAGTGAGGGTTTCATTGACCAACCCACCACATTGCGGGCAAACAGGTCTATCACCACGGCCAGATACAGCCAGCCCTGCCAGGTCCGTATGTAGGTAATATCCGTTACCCAGACCTGGTTCGGTTTAACGACTGTGAACTCCCGCTGTACCCGGTTAGGAGCAATGACTGACGGACGTCCCCGTGCTCCTCGCGGGATTTTATAGCCATGTACGGCCTTGATTCTGTTCTGCCGCATAATTTTCGCTACCCTGTTTTTACTGCATACCTCTCCGATTTCTCGCAGGTCACTGTGGACCCGTCGGTATCCATAAACGCCGCCACTCAGGGTATAAGAGTCGCGGATAAGCGTCAGCAGCCGCTGATTATCCTCCTCTCCGGCTGATACCGGGCAGTGGAGCCAGACGTAAAAACCGGAACGGGCAACCTTCAGAACCCGACACATTAGTGTGATCGACCAGACCTGACGGTGATCGTTAATGAAGCGGTACTTTAGTCGGGCTCCCTTGCAAAGTACCGCGCCGCCTTTTTCAGGATATCCCGCTCCTCCTCAGTTCGCTTGAGCTGCGCTTTCAACCGGAGGATCTCCGTCCGGGCATCCAGCAGATCCTGCGCCTGGTGCCCGCTAGCATCAGGTTTTATAGAGCGGATCCATTTATAAAGGCTGTGTTGCGAGACGCCCAAGCGTTCAGAAACGTCGGCGACGGAATAGCCCCGCTCCGTGATCTGGCGGACGGCTTCTTCTTTAAACTCAGGGGTAAATCGTGGTGTGCCCATAGACTCCTCCTATGCTCAAAATATAGGGCAGATTTGTCTATGGGCTCGGGGTCACTCCATCAATGTCAGATTATGGTCCAACATTTGGGGTGCAGTTCATGAATGGCGAGCATAACTTACAAACCCATTAAATCATCACGTTACATCACTATGTGAACCACAATCCAAAATTCAAAACTGTTCAATATTAAGCCAAAATTTACATTCGTGATCGCTGATTTATTAATTATGATTGGTCCTGTTTTTTTAAATGGATATCAGTAACAGGGAGCAACAGAATGCAATCAGCTAGCTTTCAAACGGGTATTTTTGGTTCACATAGCACCTGTCCCCACGGCATACAAACCTTCATTAGTGAGATGATTCTCTACACATTCTGAAAAAACTAACTGTTTAAATGATCCGAGATTCAACGCGGATATTCGTTGAGATATCCCCAACTTGGGGATATTGTATCTCTTGGTTGGGGACAGGTACAAACATGCACGCGACATTTATTGAGCTGTCCAGCTTTCAGAAGTACCGGGTGGAATACCTGAGCGATGATCAGTTTAGGCTTTTCCAGAATATGTTGATGGCCGACCCTGAAAAGGGCGACGTGATCCCAGATACGGGCGGCCTGCGTAAAGTCCGGTTCAGGGATGAGCGTCGAAACAAGGGCACAAGAGGCGGCATTAGGGTTATCTATTACTGGACGAACGAAAAAGGCCAGTTCATCCTGTTTACCATTTACGATAAGGATCAACGCGACGATCTGACCAAACAGCAGCGCGACGCCTTGGGTTCGGCGCTGAACGTGATTAAAAAGGGGCTGAGACATGACTGAACGCGATATTTTTAGTGAGCTGATGACGGGAATGCAGGAGCTGAAAGATCATAAGGACGGAAAAATCACGCTCAAGACCTACAAGGTCAGCAAGCGCGCGCCCGTCACCATCGCGCCACAGGAGCTGCGTGATGTACGCGAAAAACTTAACCTTTCTCAGGCCGTTTTTGCGCACTACCTTCACACAGGTGAAACCACCTATCAAAACTGGGAGCAAGGCAGGTCCAGGCCTAACGCCCAGGCTGTTTTGCTTATACGCATGGTTCAGCAGAATCCTGAAACCCTGAAAACGCTCGCACAGCTTTAACACACGCGGTTGGTACTCATCGTACCGTCAAAGTTTGAACCTATTGCACGAGGCAAAAAAGCGTTTGAATAATGACTACCATTACGAATAAAAGATAAATCCGGGCCAATAGTCAGGCCCGGATTTATTTATTTTTACTTCTTATCCAGCGACCAGGTCGCGCTGCGCACATCCACTTTCACCGGCAACAGTCCCACGCGCGTAAAGGTATCCGCTAACGCCTGCTGCTCATCAAACACCTGCGGCGACATGCGTGACGCGCCGTAAGGCAGACGTTTAATGGTGGTTTGCCAGATGGCTTTATCCAGGCCGGTTGATTTCGACAGAATCGCTGCCGCATCATCCGGATTCTTGTTGGCCCAATCGCTGAGCTTGCTCAACTCATCGACAACCTGTTTCGCAGTATCAGGATGACCTTCCGCGAACGGACGGCTGGCGAGATAGAAGGTGTAATGTGGCACTAATCCTTCCGCATTGCGGATTTCACGCGCACCGGCATTGGCTTCCACTTCGGCAAGGTATGGATCCCAAATCACCCATGCATCAATCGCGCCTTTCTGGAAAGCCGCGCGTGCATCGGCGGGCGGCAGATACACCGGCGTCACATCTTTGTAGTTAAGCCCCGCATCTTCCAGCGCTTTTACCAGCAGATAGTTAACGTCAGAGCCTTTGTTCAGACCGACACGTTTACCTTTCAAATCCGCTACGCTTTTAATGGCAGAATCTTTTGGCACCACGATGGCTTCGGTTTTTGGGTTAGCCGGTGAATGCCCAAGATAGATCAAATCGGCTTTCGCTGCCTGGGCGAAGGCAGGCGGCGCATCGCCGGTTGCCGCCAAATCAATGCTGCCAACGTTTAAGCCTTCCAGCATCTGCGGGCCCGCCGGGAACTCCACCCAGCGGATAGCGATGCCTTCCTTCTTAAAGGTTTCATCCAGCGTGCCGCGATATTTCAGCAGGGCAAAGATGTTGGCTTTTTGATAGCCGATGGTTACGGTTTCTGGGTTAGCGGCAAAAGCGTGCGTGGAGAGCAGGCTAACGCTGAGAGCTAAAGCGCTCAGGACAGGAAGTTTTGCTTTCATGATGATTCTCACGTGGTTTTTTTGCCACCTTAGCAAAGCCCTTATATAACCAATAAATAACTAATTTCGATCGCTTATAACTATTATCTATGTGATCTGGATCATTCACTGTAATCAGCAAACGCGTCCGCCATTTCCATAGATGCCCATATAATTAGCACGGTAATAATTTGTATAACAAATCAAAATGCCATTGCCAAATGCTTCTGTCAGGATAAGCCATTCCGCTGCCTGCATAAGGTTTTACCCGTTCTATGAAGTGGTTTTCACGAAGCGCAATGCTGTTCTCTGCCAAAACCTGTCTTGCTGCCTTTCTGGCTTTTTACATTGCTCTGGAACTCAATCTCGATAAACCGGCCTGGTCACTGACTACAGTGTACGTTGCCTCGCAGCTCTATTCGGGATCGACGGTATCGAAATCGGTTTTCCGTTTCTTCGGCACCCTGCTGGGCGGCTTGTTTACGCTACTGATCTACCCCGCCACGGTGCAGGATCCGCTGCTGTTCAGCCTGTGCATCTCCCTTTGGGTCGCGGTTTGTCTCTATCTTTCGCTGCACGACCGCACGCCGAAAAGCTATGTGTTTATGCTGGCGGGCTACAGCGCGGCGATCATGGGTTTTCCCGATGTGGTGTCGCCCTCGGCCATCACCTACACGGTGATCTCGCGTGTTGAGGAGATCACTGTCGCTATCGTCTGCAGCAGCCTGGTGCATCGCCTGCTGTGGCCGTTCTCGATGCGCAATCTGTTAGAGCAGAGCGTGAACCTGTGGTATCAGAACGCGCGCAAGCTGTGCAGCGAACTGGTCACGGCGATGCCCGCTGAGAAGTCGGTGGAGCGCGAAGATATCCTGATTCAGATGGCCAACTATCCGCTTAACGTCGAAACGCTCATCACGCACTGCGTGTATGAAGGCGATGCCGCGCGGCGTCTGGTGCGCTTAGTCAGCGTGCAGTATCAGCATCTCTCCTATTTCATCCCCACGCTGACGGCAATCGAATCGCGCCTCAATTTGCTGGCGCAGCATCAAATCCGTTTCCCCGACTTTATCGCTGAGGTGTTTCAGCAATTTTTGCTGTGGCTAAATGGTGAAGATCAGCTGCCGGTGCGCGACCAGCTCAGCAACGCGCAAGATCAGCTGAAACGGGCGTGGCAACAGGGCAGGCTCAACAGCGAAGAGAGCATTTTGCTGAGCGGATTGCTGGAGCGCTTACTCAATTTTGTGCGCATCGTTGATGCCTACCAAAGCGTGAGCGAGCGCGTCAGTGAATGGACGCCCGCGGTCAAAGCCGGAAAAATGGCGCGCGCGCACAAACACGTCGATAAGGGTTTGTTGCTGTTGTCGTCGTTTACCGCGTTTATTGCCACCTTCGTTACCTGCGTATTTTGGATCGGCAGCGGCTGGGTGGATGGTGCCACCGCACCAATGATGGCGGCGGTGCTGTGCTCCTTCTTTGCCGGCATGGACAGCCCGATTGCGCCGATGAAGCTGTTCCTGAAAGGGGTGCTGATTTCTGTGGTGATCAGCCTGCTGTATATCACCTTGCTGATTCCGCAGGCGGTGACCTTCGAAGCGCTGGTGATTTGCCTTGCGCCGGGCTTGTTGGCGCTGGGATTGGTTATCGCCAATCCGTCAACCAACCTGATTGGTCTGATTGTCGCCACGCAGATTCCCGGGCTGATTGGCATGAGCCACAACTTCAAGCCCGATCTACAGCTTATAGTGAACGCTATTCTTTCGACGCTGGTGGGCATTACCTTCGCGGTGGTGATCACGGCGCTGATCCGCAACAAGCGCCCGTCGTGGACCGCCAAACGCGCGGTGCGCAAAGGTATCCGCGAGCTGCTGCAGTTTATCGCCACGGTGCGCCTCAACAGCGTCACGCTGACCGCGCGTCAGCAGTTTGTTTCGCGCACGCTGGATAAGGTCAACATTATTCTGCCGCGTAAGCGTGTCGATCCGGTGCCAGAGTTGGTCTCCGGCGGCAATCTGATTGCCGAAGCCTGGCTGGGCGCAAACTGCTACGACTATTACACGCGTCATCGTGAACTGCTGCTGGCGCATCACATCGAAAGCGCGGCGATGTTCCATGAGCTGAGCCAGTTTCTTAAGCGTCGGTTAAAATCGCTGCAAACCGCGCCGCAGCCGGAATTGTTAGCGGAATTGAATACGTTGTTGTTGCGGCTGGAAGCGGCAGCGTTGCAGGAGAACACGCTGTTTGCGCCAATGTTCCACCTGTTCAATATTCGCTTATCGTTGTTTCCTGCAGCGCGCTGGCCGGAAAACCATTACAGTGCTGAGCAGCATGTTTAAAACGGAGTTAAGCAGATGAAAATGATCGGTTTGATTGGCGGGATGAGCTGGGAATCCACCGCGCTCTATTACCGTATTATCAATGAGCAGGTGAAGCAGCAGCTGGGCGGTTTGCACTCCGCGCGCAGCCTGATGTACAGCGTCGATTTCCATGAAATCGAAAAGCTACAGGTGGCAGGCGAGTGGCAAAAAGCCGGCGAGATCCTGGCAGAAGCGGCGCTCAGTCTGGAAAAGGGCGGCGCGGATTTTATTGTGCTCTGTACCAATACCATGCACAAAGTCGCGCAGCAGATCACTGATGCGGTCCGCATTCCGCTGCTGCATATCGCCGATGCCACCGCACAACGCATTCGTCAGGCGGGCGTAAAAAAAGTCGGCTTGCTAGCAACGGCGTTCACCATGGAACAGGAATTCTACAAAGGCCGACTTAATCAGTCGGAGATCGACGTTTTGGTTCCCGATGCAGCCGGTCGTAAAGTGGTGCACGACATCATTTATCAGGAACTCTGTCTTGGCGTGATCCGCGATGAATCTCGTGCGCAATACCGCAAGATTATTGCTGAGCTGGTGGAGCAGGGCGCAGAAGCGATCATTCTCGGCTGCACCGAAATCACCTTACTGGTAAAAGCGGAAGATGCCAGCGTGCCGCTGTTCGATACGACCTTGATCCACGCAGAAGACGCCGTAAAACTCGCACTCGGGTAATTACGACCAGGTGCGCAAATTTGCGCACCTAAACCTATTTATGAGGTGCGCTTTAACTTGCGCGCCAACACCTGCAACTGCTGCGCAATCTCCGCCACATCCACCTCATCTTGCTGCGGCGTCGCCGTGGTTTCCCGCAACACTAACTCGGTTTCCAGCGTCTTCTCTGCCACATCGCCGCCTTCCAGCTGCGCCAGCAAGCGATCAACGCTTACCGCGCCCAACTGCTGCAAATCCTGACGCACGGTGGTTAATGGCGGCTGATACCACGCGCTTTCCGCGGTATCGTCGTAGCCAATCAGCGAAATCTCCGCCGGGATCTTCACGCCGTGCTGATGCAGCGCGCGCATCGCGCCGAGCGCCATTTGATCGTTAGCCACCAGCAGCGCTTGCGGCAGAGTGTTGGGCAACTGCGCCTGCAGCGCCTGATAACCCGATGCCGCGCTCCAGTCACCGCTCAGCACGCAGAATGGCTTGAGCTGGTGCGCCGCCAGCGCCTGTTGCCACGCGGCATAACGCGCGCGCGCCGAGGCAGAACTTTCCGGTCCATTTAACACGCCAATCTGGCGATGGCCGAGCGCCACCAGATGATCAACCGCCTGCTGCGCACCGGATTCGCTCTGATACTGGCATTGCGCCACTTCAGCACTGCGCTCCACATCGAGAAACAGCACCGGCTTGTTGTCGCACTGTTGCTGAATCTGCGCAGCCTGCGCCGCATCGAGCGGCAGGTTAATGAGTAGCGCATCCACGCGCTGCGCCAGCAGTTCATTCACTGTATCCTGCGGCGCATTATCGGGATTCGCCATGGCGATCACCAGATGATAACCCTGCGCCGCCGCCCGTTGCTGAATCGCCGAAGCGATCTGCGCGGGCGCCATCAAGGCTAAATCGCTGGTGGCGAGACCCAGCGTGCGGGTGTTTTTGCCCGCCAGCTGCTGCGCCACGCGATTCGGCACATAGTTGAGCTGCTGCATCGCGGCTTCTACTTTGGCGCGGGTGCGCGGCGAAACCTGCTCGGAATGGTTGAGGACGCGGGAAACGGTTTGATAAGAAACCCCAGCCAGATGAGCAACATCGTCGAGGGTTACGGAGCGCGCAGTCATGAATCTCTCCTGAAGATTGAGCTGCGAGTGTAGCAAATTTTTCCCTGCCGACACGCACTTAAGCCGCTACACTGCCAAAGGTAAAAAGAGGAGAACCGGATGCAGCTCAATAACCATCAGATTCAGGATATCAACACCCTGGCGGCCTGGCTGGCGCTGGATCAGATGCCACAAGATGGCACGCTCGACATCGATTTAGCCATTCTCGCTGGTCACGCGGTCCTGCCGAACGTGGAAGCGGTGATTGCCGTGGCGAAAAAGTATCAGCTGCCGTTATTGATCAGCGGCGGCACCGGTCACTCAACCTCGCTGCTGGTGGAGATGCTTGCCGCACATCCGCTGTATCGCCAAATCGACAGCAAAGGCAAAAGCGAAGCCGAGTTGCTGGGCGATGTCGCCCGCGTATTTGCCGCGCTGCCGGACGATTTGCTGCTGCTGGAAACCGCATCACGCAACTGCGGGGAAAACGCCGCCTTCAGCCAAAAGCTGCTGGATGAGCACAGCTGGCAGCCGCAGCGCGTGCTGCTGGTGCAGGATCCGCTGATGCAGCGTCGCACCTGGGAAACCTTCCGCTATCAATGGCGCGATCGTGCGGATGCACCGGAATTTATCAGCTGGCCGGTATTTGTGCCGCAGGTGATGATGGACGCGGGCATGCTGCGCATCATCGGCGCGCCGCCGCAAGGATTGTGGTCGATGGAGCGTTTTCTGTCGCTGCTGATGGGTGAAATCCAGCGCCTGCGCGACGATGAAAACGGCTACGGGCCGCGCGGAAAAGGTTTTCTTGGCCACGTCGAGGTGCCAGAAGCGGTGGAAGCCGGTTGGCAACGCCTGAAGCAGTTGCCCGGCGTGCAGTCACGGTTGTGATGTTTCGGTCGCCATGAATGGCGACCAACGTTATCGGTTCTGCACATACACCTGCAAATTGACATACACCGCGTTTAGCAACGGCGTCACTACGCCGCTGCGTGCGCCGCGCACCAGCAGATCGCCAATCACCTGATCGGCCTCAATCTCAAAGCCCTGGGTTAAATCGCGGTACATCGACGAGGTCATCGCCGCTTGAGGATTGTTCAGCGTCTCATAAATCTTCGCCGTCACCGCCGGACGCTGCTGATAACCTTCCGCACTCAGCACCGCCAACACTTCGCCAAAAACGCCTTGCAGCAGCGCTTCGCCACCTTTTGACGTCAGCACCTGTTGCGTATTGCCACGCGCGATACAACACACCGCACCCAGTGTGCTGAGCAGCAACCATTTTTCCCACAGCTCGCTGATGATGTTGTCGGCAAACACCGTATCAAACTGCGCCGCACGCAGCGCTTCATCCACGCGCTGCAAACGCGCATCGTTGTGACCGTCCAGCGCGCCGTAATAGAGAATATGCAGCGGTGTCATCTGCATCACTTCGCCATTTTCTCCCAGCGTGGCGTTGATTTTGCACAAACCGCCAATCACCTTGTCGCCAAAGCGCGCGCGCAGCGTATCGAAATGGCGCATGCCGTTGAGGATCGGCATGATCAGCGTGTCCGGACCGACGGCGGGCGCGATGTCACTCATCGCCTGATCCAGCGCGAAGCTTTTCACCGTCAAGATAATCAGATCGTAATGGCCATCAAGCGAACCGGCCTGCGCCAGCTGCGGCTGAATCACTTCGCTGCCGCCGGGGGTTTTCAGCACCAGACCGGTTTGCTGCAACTGTTGAAAACGGCGCTCGCGCACCAGAAAAGTCACATCACGTCCTGCTTGCGCCAGACGCGCACCAAAATAGCCGCCGGTGGCGCCGGCGCCGACTACCAGAATACGCATGGTCAATTTTCCCGTTGAGAGTGAAAGTCTTACCTTAAAGTGACCGGCGACGGCTTTCCAGCCCGTAAATGCTGAATCACCTGCAAGTTTTTAACGATGTTTAAAAAAGGCTCAAACTGTTCGTATTTACTCGTACAATAGGTTTAGGCTGTTGCGCAGCGGCGGGCAATGGTGCGCGCCGCAGAACGAGTCGAATGACTAAGGACGCATCATGCCCCGAACCCTCCCCATCGAACGTTATCGCAACATCGGCATCTCCGCGCACATCGATGCCGGTAAAACCACCACCACCGAGCGCATCCTGTTTTACACCGGAATGAGCCACAAGTTAGGTGAAGTGCACGATGGCGCGGCAACCACTGACTGGATGGCGCAGGAGCAGGAGCGTGGGATCACCATTACCTCGGCGGCGGTGAGCTGCTTCTGGCCAGGGATGGACGGCAGCTTTACGCCGCACCGTATCAACATCATCGATACGCCCGGACACGTCGATTTCACCATTGAAGTTGAGCGCTCAATGCGCGTACTCGATGGCGCGGTGATGGTGTATGACGCGGTTGGCGGCGTGCAGCCGCAGTCTGAAACCGTGTGGCGCCAGGCCAACAAATATCATGTGCCGCGCATCGCCTTCGTCAATAAAATGGACCGTCAGGGCGCGGACTTCTTCCGCGTGGTGCAGATGATGAAAGATCGCCTGCACGCCAATCCGGTGCCGATTGTCATTCCCATCGGCGCGGAAGAGCACTTTAGCGGCGTGGTCGATCTTAACAAAATGCGCGCTATTTACTGGGACGACGCCAGCCAGGGCATGAGCTTTAGCTATGCGCCGATTCCTGATGAGTTGCAGGCACTCGCTGCTGAGTGGCGCGAGAACATGGTGGCAGCGGCGGCAGAAGCCAGCGAAGCACTGATGGATCGTTATCTGGAGCAGGGCGATCTCAGTGAAGAGGAGGTGGTTGCCGGATTGCGTCAGCGCACCTTGCTCGGTGAAATCCAGCCGATGCTGTGCGGCAGCGCGTTCAAAAACAAAGGCGTGCAGCGCATGCTCGACGCGGTGATTGAGCTTATGCCTTCGCCGCTCGACGTACCGGCGGTGAGCGGCGTCAACGAGCAGGGCGAACACGATGAACGTCATGCGGATGACAGCGAGCCGTTCTCGGCGCTGGCGTTCAAGCTGATGAGCGATCCCTACGTGGGTCAGCTGACTTTCGTGCGCGTCTATTCCGGCGTGCTGCGTAAAGGCGACAGCGTGTGGAACGCGGTGAAAGGGCGCAAAGAGCGTATCGGTCGCATCGTACAGATGCAGGCCAATGACCGTATTGAGATCGAAGAGATTCGTGCCGGCGATATCGCCGCCTGCGTGGGTTTGAAAGAGGTCACCACCGGCGAAACGCTGTGCGATCCCCATGCGGTGATCACACTTGAGCGCATGGAGTTTCCTGATCCGGTGATTTCGCTGTCGATTGAGCCGAAAACCAAGAGCGATCAGGAGAAAATGGGCCTGGCGCTGCAGCGGCTGGCGGCCGAAGATCCGTCGTTCCGTCTGCACACCGATGAGGAATCGGGCCAGACGATTATCTCCGGCATGGGCGAGCTGCATCTGGAGATTATCGTGGATCGCATGAAGCGCGAGTTTGGCGTGGAAGCCAACATCGGTCGGCCGCAGGTTACCTATCGCGAAACCATTCGCAAAACGGTGCGCGAGGTGGAAGGCAAGTTTGTGCGCCAGTCGGGCGGTAAAGGTCAGTACGGCCATGTGGTGCTGACGCTGGAACCGCAGCAGGCGGGTGGCGGATTTGCCTTTGAAGACGCCACCAAAGGCGGCGTGGTGCCGCGCGAGTTCATTCCTTCGGTGGAGAAGGGGATTCGTGAAGCGCTGAACAGCGGCGTGCTGGCTGGTTATCCGGTGGTGGACATCAAAGCCACGCTGACGTTTGGTTCGTACCACGATGTCGATTCATCGGAAATGGCATTCCGTATGGCGGCGATCTTTGGCTTTAAAGCCGCCGCGAAACTGGCCGATCCGGTGATCCTCGAACCGCTGATGCAGGTGGAAGTGGAAACGCCGGAAGAGTATGCCGGTGGCGTGATGGGCGATTTGTCGGCGCGGCGCGGTACGCTGCAAGGCATGGATGAACGCTTTGGTGCGCGCATTATTCGCGCCGAAGTGCCGCTGTCCGAGATGTTTGGCTACGCCACCACGCTGCGATCGATGTCGCAAGGCCGCGCCACCTACAGCATGGAGTTTGCGCACTATGCGGAAGCACCCCGCAACGTGGCTGAAAGCATCATCGCCGCGCGCGCCTAAGCTTTAGTGTGAAATCAGACCGGGCACAGAGGTAACACTTTGTACCCGGCCTACTTTTAAATCGACCTGTCGACCGCGTGAGTCATTTAGCACCAAAAATGGACAGTTAATTTCCGCCAGGAAGCCGATAGTATTCGCAGAATCAGGAATATTTATCGGAAATTAATCATGGATGTCATTTATCTTGATCAGTCTTGCTATCACCAGCAGGGTTTAATTGCGCTGCTGGAACATTCAAGTATCACTTGCTGTAATACGCTTCGAGAAATGAAGACGCTGATGCTTGACAGGGAAAAAACCGCCACTCTTTCACCGATCATTATTTTTGATCTGCCAGAAAACTTCCGCACGGCGCTGGCTCAGATAGATTATCTGACCAGACTGAAAATCACCTTGAACGCGACGCTGATTTTCTTTTCGGATTCAGTGAAAAACAAGATTAACTACAGCAGTCATGCCATCGCAGCCGATTGTTTTATCGATAAAAAATCTTCAACCGGTACCATTAGTACTAAGCTGGCAATGATGCTGTGCCAACACAAAATCGACCAGCTAATGACGACTCCCGGATTAAATAATCATTTAACCAGGAAAGAGTTTAACTTTCTGCGATGCTTATTCACTTACGAATCGATTGAAGATGTGGCGAAAATAACCGGAATAAATAAAAAAACGCTCTATAGCCATCAGAATAAAATCGTTAAAAAACTCAATCTGAAAAACAGCCTGCATCTCTACCAGCGTTTTACTAATAACTTTTAAACCACCAATCGATTGCCTAATGCTGATAATATAATAATCGCATCAAATCATTGCACATTCCTTAGCGGCGCGATTTATCGCGCAATAAATTGCGCCGCTACAGTGTGTGCGCTCGGTAATTGCAGTTTTTATAACATCACCGTCCGCGCCATTATTGCGTCGTCGGGGTATAAATAATTCTCAACGTCCCCTGATAACGGCCCGCTGTTTTTGACGATAACGTGAAGGCGGGTGTAACAAGCTGCATCGGCGCAGGAACGCACAGCACTGAATTGCTCTGTCCCGGTAACACCACCCGTCGCAACACACCTCTGTTGGTGCCACTCCAGATAATCTCACTGCCGTTCTCAACCACCTGACGCGCTTTGGTCAGCGGGTTGATTACTTCAATCGCATAATCGAGGCGATTTTGCGCCAGAGTTTTATCCGCGCCTGTGCGATATAGCGAAAACAACCCTGTTCCCCGGCCGGGCGCGGCTGCACCTTCGTCCTGAAACAACAGGCTAACCCGGTTGCTGTCAGAATTATTGCCGTCGTACAGGCACATATCCAGCGAACGGCTGCCGCTGACGGTGGTAGTGGCGCGCCCACCGGGGAAGGTTTTTAAACCGAGATCCACAGTGGCGGCCGCATTGCCAAACTCCGGCAGATAGATCTGCTGGTTGCCGTAATCTGTCACCTTAAAGGTCATGTTGGCGATCCAGTCACCCATTTTCGTCACATTGGTACAACCCACGTTTACGTTTTGGGAATTCCCGGTGCAGGACGTCACTGGCCACTGCATCAGCGACATTTTCAGCGTCGCGCTCCAGGTGCCCGCCGATGGGAATTTACTCAGCTCGGAAGAGGGAAGATAGGCAGAATAATCGGTGCCATCGCCACGTGGCGTGACGGCCCCGCCAAAGGCATTCATCGGCACCAGATTGGTCGCCACCACCACATTATTCAGCGAGCGTCTTTTGGTGAGATAGACATTCAGTACCAACGTCTGTTTGGTGCTGCTTTCGGTAAACAACAGCGGCACGGGATAGGGTGACGGCGACGCTTCCAGCCAGACAGGTAATGTCAGGCAGGCACCATATTGATTGCTGGTGCGCGACTGGCAAACCAGCGTATTGCGGCCCCATTTTGGTGCGTCATTGGTATCATAACCGCCATTTTCATTGGTCCAGATCGGCAATTGCGCCGGTACTGACATGCGGTCAAAGGTTACGGCAACGCTGGTATTGCGCCCTGAAGGCGTGAGCATGGCGGCCTGCACCTGCATGCCCGCGATGAGGGCCAATAGCGTCAACGCGCTAATAACTCTACTTTTCATTTAAAATCCCTATTGTTGTTCCGGCGAAGACGACGTGGTGCGTGCCAGCGGAACCTCATCCGCCTGGCGGGTGACAATCAGCATTTTTGCCCGTTGCTGCACATCCTGCGGCACTGAAGCCAGCTCGATGGGTTTGCAGTCGCTGTCGCCGACATAGCGCACTACGTCATGGGTGCTTTTCACCTTCATTTCACAGCGGTACATCTGCATGCCGCGCACCATGTACAGATTTTTTATGCGGTGATCGGTCTCAGCGCTGAATCCGCCCTGGCCTAAACCGGACCAGCTGGCGACATTCAGCGGCGTGGCACCTTCCAGTGGACGCTGTTGGTTGATCATCAGCCTGCCAAGCCAGGTGTAGCGCGAAACAATATTCACTTTGCTCACCAGCATGCGGCCCGGCGCGATAAACAGCGTGCGTCGTCCGGCACCCTGGGTGATTTCACTGCGCATACCGTCGGTGGATTCGATGGAATCGTTGATGCTGATCGCGCTCTGGGTGTAAGCCGGTACGCTGAATAAAGTGCGGCCGGTGCCATGCAGGCTGGCGCTGCCCGCGCCATCAACGGAGACATCCACGCGTGTGTCGCGGCTTTCATCGCTGCTTGCCACATGTACGCCCACCGCCGCCCCGGGCAGGCCGTTGCCCCATTTGCCCCAATAGAGGCCGGAACGCGCTACCGCCAATGAGGAGTTGTAGCTGCCGCTGCTGCTGAAGCGCTGAGCGGATGAACCGGACGACGCAGAGCTGAATGCCAGGCTGCCGCTGCCGTATTCGCCCGCAGTTTTGCCGTAAACGGAAGCATTCAGAGTATTTTCCTGATTACCGTTGAGGTTCACGCCGATCTCCTGCTGATTCTGCGCATCGAAATACCAGTTTTGCGCCACGTTATAGCCAACCTGATCCTTGTTGTTGCGATCGGTTTGGTAGGTCATGCCGAGCGAACTGTAGCTCGAACGTGAATCGATGGTTGGCGTGCTGACGCGCGAGAGTGAGACGGAAAGGAAGCCACCGTTGTCGCGCTGAGTTCCGCTGCTGCTGGTGCGGGTAAAGAGATTGGCGCTGGTATTAATATTGAGTCCGTTGACGCTGAAGCCGCGCCCCAGGCCAGCCTGCCAGGTGGTAGTCTGCGTTTTACTGTAGATGTTGCGGCGCGCCCACTGCGGCACGACGCCGTTATCATCCCACTGCACCGGAAGCACATTGCGGCCCTCGTTCTTGCTGGCGCTATAACCGGCATTCAGATACCAGCTTTTTACCGGCACGCTGAACATCAGGCTGCTGCTCTGGTAACACCCGCTGAAACCGTACTGCCCACCGTTGTTGCTATAGCAATCCTGCGCATACAGGGCGCTGCGGTAGAAACTGAGGGAAAATCCGTCATTATAAGCGACCTGCTGGATATTGCCGCGTGAGCCTTCGCTGCCTTTCAGGTAGCTAAAGCGGGTGGTGAGGATGCCGTCGAGCAGCGGATTATCAAATCCGTGGCTCCAGTCGAGTGCGCTTTCGATAAAGCGGTTGCGGTTGGTCACGGCGACACCGCCGGTCAGCGCAGCGTCTTGCATCACAGGCACTTTGATGCCCGCCTGCATCACACGGCGATCGGCACCCGATTGCGATGCAGCGCCGTTGCCCTGCATCTCGCGATCGGGAATGGAGCCGCCTTGCACAAACCATTCAATGTTCTGGCTGGTGGCATTACCGGTGCGGCTAAAAGGAACCTGTTGGGTACGCGACAACTGATTATCTTCATAGATACGTAGCGTCACGCTGTAGCTACCATTGGGAAAGGCGCTGGTATCAAGATTTTGCGTGCCGGCATTGAGGTAAAAGGTGCCAAGCAGTTGCTGCCCGCGATAAGCATCAATACGCGACGGGCGCGTAATAAAGACAGTGACCGGCGTGCCTTGCGCCGCCTGTGCGCGGTTCATCCAGGCGAGCGTCGAACCGACGCGCGCACCTTCGATGGTGCTGAGCGGCAGTTGGCTTAAGGTAATGTTGCCGCCGGCGTTGCTGAAGATATCGCGCGAATCCATGCGTCCGGCCTGCACATAATAGCGTTTGCCGAGATCGCGGCGCAGAAACACGTTGTTAAAACGCACTTCCTGATGACTTTGCTGCCGGTATTTTTGCGCCAGATAGTCCCAGTCAATTCCGGCATAGCTGTTTTCAGTGAATCCTAGCGCGCCCGCCCCCTGCAGCGATAACGTCTGGTCATCGCGGTTGGTGACGAAGTTAATATTCTGCTGATGAATAAACGCCGCTTCCGTTTCGGCGGTCTGCTGGTAGTAGGGCGATGCGTTGTCAGCCGCAAGCGGCACAAATTCCGGGCCGAGAAACAGCGCCACTTTGGCATTATTTTCGTCATAGATCAGCGCGAGGGAATCGGTCTCCAGATAGTCACAGCCCGCTGCGCCGCCGTTGCTGCTGCATGCCTTATTACCGTTGCGTGCCAAAGGTTCACTGATGAGATGGTCTAAGCGCTTTTCCTGCTGCGGATCCTTTTGATAATGCTGCATCACCGCCCGCGCAACCTGATGCGGTTTCAAGAACCTGACGCTATCCAGCGAAACAGAAGCTTCAAACAAGCCAAGCGATTGCCCGTAAACAGAAAGGTTGACCCACAGCGTCTGGCCGGTGACCAGCGATTCGAAACCAGGCGGAACCTGCGTGGCAGCACGAGGAGCGAGAGAAGGGATCAGGGTAATGAAAGAGGCTATTAAAGCGACGTGAATATTGACCTTCATTACAGCATCCTGCTGAAAAAGAATAATAAGGGGGCCGAGCGGCCCCCCGAAATAATTGATCAGTCAATGCCGACAAATTAGCTCTGCGTGGTGGCCTGTGTAATTAACAGGCTCACTACGCCGGTATAGGTGCCGGTTGCCAGCACGCCCGGCGTGGTCTGCGAAATTTTCAGTGGCAATACTGACGAACCGTTTGCGGTGCCCGCCGGGAACAGCGAGGCGTAAGTCAGGGCCGTGTTCGTGGTGGTGATCGGTTTTAAATCCGCACCCAGCGTGACGGTCAAAGGTACCGCTGTACCGGTAACGGTATTGTTAAGCTGAGCGGCACTCACCAGCGCAACGTTGATATTGGCAGTTTGCGAGTTCGACCAGATTTTGGTGTCCAGAGAATAGGTAGATAAACCACGGCCCGGAATATATTGCATATTAATGGTGCCGGGTAATGCGGTTCCGTCCGCCTGCGTCATATCCACCGTCGAATCAACATTCGCATTCACCGTAATATCTTTCTGCACCGCCTGTGCATTAAATACAGCCGTTAACGCAGCAGCGATGACTAGTGGTTTGATTAATTTTTGCATTTGTAGCTCCGTGAAAATCCTTGTACTGGCCGTAAATGACCGTCTCATGGGTAATGAACTGCTTTATAACAAACAGGTTGTTATTCCTTTAATACGTGTTGATCAGTGTCCGATAACGTACTCGGCGATATTCCGCGTATTGAGATCAACATGTTTTATTCTGACTTCCTGAGCAGCAGCTAATTCTGCCGAACTCCAGGCTTTAAAACGCAATGTCTCATCCGGATAAACCGTGGCGTGTTCTTTTTTCCACTGACAGCTGCTGCTGCTATGTTGTTTTGAGCAAACCGCGACCTCACGAATCACTACGCGAACCGTGCCAGCGTTTTTGACTTCGCCTGATGCTGATTGCGTGAGCGATAATCTGGCATTACGCGGCGGAATATGTACCAGCACGCCCCAGACTAAATTGATGCCGACCTGGTTGCTGATGTTATTATTCTGCGGCGATTTATCTTTCAATTCATCCGGGGCAGCCACGGCCTCGAAGTAAACGCGCCAGGCAGTTTCTTTTTCTGGCGGTTGTAATGAAATTAGCCGAATAATGCGTTGTGAACCGGAAGCCAGCGCGAATTTATCCGGGGTGGCGATAAGCGATGGCGAAACGGCATCTTCAACCAATATTTCTTTTTCAAAAGGTGTTGCAGGGCGCTCAATTCGCTTGATGCTGACGCGAATAAACTGCGCTTCACCGCTTTGCGATAATGTCTGCACCTGTGCCGCACCCTGATTATTTAGGGTGACTTCCATCGGATAGACACTCATATTCGCCCATGCCGCTGGCATGGAAATAAAACCCATGATAATCAGTGGGTAAGCGAGTTTTTTCACCAGAGTGTTATGGTTTAAAATAGCCATTGAAAGGCCGTGGCGCAGTGTCTTATGCGGTGAGTCGTCCATGATAAATCCTTATAAATTCCATCAAAAATCTGTCGGATATTCCCTGTATGAATCGGCTTAGCTATAAACCAGTCTCACTTAACCAAGTGGAATAACCGTGCGTTAAGAAAGTTCTCATAGGGGCTTTGTTAAGTCACTGTCCATTTTTGTGGTTAATTTTTTTAAGCCGTGCTACAAAGGGAATACTTGAGGAAATATCGCGACCTAACTTAATGAAATAATTGTAAAAACAAAGATCAATTTTCAGGCTTAGAAATGGGCATGTCAGCTCAGAATAAATCAAGCTTTACATAAAATAGTCTATTGATGGTAAGATCGTGCCCAGAAGGGCAAAAAGACCCATGTTAATCTTAAAATATTAACCTCAGAAATAATACCTCCATAAAGCATCATAAACCGCCTCTCAACAGGATTTAAATAAATCCGGGAGCATGAGGGTGATTTTTTAAAAAATTTTATAATTGATAACCAGGCACACCACACAGCAATATGAAAAGCAAACAGCAACTCACAGCATTAATTCACCAACGCGCAGCCGAGATTAAGTCAAATGACAACATCTCATTAGTTATGCAGAAGCATTACAAACTATTGTTCAGACTGTATCTGACTAAGCCGCTCTATTTTAAAGTCATTTTCAAAGCTAATCGCTTTATTATTGGCTCGGCCATCATGGCGTACGCCTTCACCTCAGCAAACCCAACGCTGCGTGATGTTAAAGACTTTTGTAAAAAAACCGGTCTGATTAGCGACAACACTATTGATTCCTTTCTGCTCTTTATTCGGGTAGGTGGGCGTATGGAAGTTAAAAAGGACGCGCAGGATAAACGAAAGTTAACCTACACGGTGACCCGCAAAGCGCTGGATGAAACGCGGGCTTTAATTAATACCATGATGATTCCTTACGGTATGTTGTACGACGATTTCGATGTTTCGGCTTGCCTGAAAATGGAAAACTTTCATGCCGAATACTTCAAAAAATACGCTGAAATCACGCTCAAGCATGTTTACTTGTTCGATATGGTGCCAGAGAGTAAAGCCTTCATTTTCAGGGATGCCGGGCACATGCTGTTGATGGATCTGTACATCGAGAGTCTGCAACAAAAAACCACTGTTATTGAGTACAACTACCTGAAAGCGTCAGTAAAATGTGGGGTTTCGCGTTCGCACATCAAACGCTGCCTGCAGGACGCTGAAGCAGCCGGGTTGCTGACGCTGAACAAAACCAGTAATACGCTCATTTTGCATCTCTCCTTTATGCACATGGCGCTGGATTATTTTGCGGTTTATATGGCCATGGTCGAGTACGGATTACGCGGTTTATCGGGTGTGCCTCCACTACCGGCGAGCCTGTCACGATAATCTGTTTTTTTGCTGATTAGTGATTTGCCAAATTCAACAAATCGATTGCCACTATTGTCGTTTTACATTTTTCCCTGTTCCTCAACGTGGAATATGGCCCGACGCAGGATGTGAAAGTGCGCCAGGCGTTGCTGCAAGGTCTGGATATCGATCCGCTGCTGAAGTCGGTGTATCGCGGCGAACGCACCCGCGCGTGGGGCATCACGTCGCCCATCGATCCGCTTTACAACAAAGAGCTGGAGGGCAAATACGGCAACAATCCGGATGCGGCCAATACCCTGCTGGATGAAGCAGGATGGAAAAACCGCGATGGCGAAGGCTTCCGCACCAAAGATGGCCAGCGTCTGCGCATTGAGCTGATTCAGGCACAGGCAACGGTGCGCGACCAGCGCGATGTGCTGCTGCAGGCGATTCAGGCGCAGGCGCGTCAGCGTCTTGGCGTGGATCTCAAGCTGAACTACGTTGATTCTGGTACTTATGCCGATGTGCGTAAAAGCGGTAAGTTCGGCACCATCGCCAACTCCAACACGCCAACCGATGGCGTGGATATCGAAAACCACTATCGTCCGATCGCTCAGGGCGGCGCAATTAACTATAGCCGCGTCAACGATGAGAAGATCAATGGCTTGCTGGATAAAGCCGCCAGCACGCTGGATCTTAAGAAACGCCGCGATTTCTACAGCCAACTGCAGCAGGTCGCATTACCGCAACTGGCATTGGCAGTGCCGCTCTACGAACCGGAAGATCAGTTAGCCACCGCCAGCTACGTGCACGGCTACGGTTTCCGCAGCTATAAGCAGATGCCAGAAAGCGTTTACGATGTGTGGGTAACTAAACCGTAATATCGCCCGTTCGGTCACCGTAGGGTCGCCACAAATGGCGTAATGCTTGTCAGTTAAGCCAACGACGAGTGCGCAGACCGGGACCACTTTTGGTCCGGCGGTCCTCGCGCCGCTAGCGCGGTACCTTCACTTTGCTCGTCTGCCTGACGGACCAGCGGAGACGGGACGTCCTGTCCCGGCTCCGCCTTTCGCCCGCGTCCTGCGGGCTCTCCTGGCTTCCTCGCTGCGTTCAGCGCTGCGGATTGCCTGCCCAAAAGTGGCCCCGGCCTGCTTAAACTTCTGTGCGTGTTTTTAGAAAGGGCACATTTGCTAAAGGCGCTGGCGCGTCTGCTGCGGCAAAAGGGCTATCCGCAGCGCTGAGGCTTTTACGTTGGGCCAGGAGCCTCACGCAGGGATGCGTGAGGCAGTTCGGGGCCGGCCAGGACGGCCGATCCGCGAACGGTCCGTTTGGCACAACGTTGAAGCCGAAGGTACCGCGTAAGCGGCGCGAGGACGGCCCGTGACGCAGCAGATGTGTCAGAGCCTGCTACCTGTTCAAAGCAAAATGCTTGCTTAACTGACAGTCATTACTCCATTAATGGCGACCCTACGAGAGTTTTATTTCCGTGGGCATTATTGCATCGCAATAAAATACCATTTCCCATATTCAACAAATCGATTGCCGTTATTCTCGGTTTACTTTAATCCGCCGGATTTTAATACTTTCGGCAGGATTGAATAAGGAAATGGTCACCATGTGTCAGCTAATTGAAGTTGCCAAGCCCGACGATGCGGAAGAAATATTTGCGCTATTGCAACGCGCCTATGCTGCGCTGGTGGCGCTGGATGTGCATTTCACCATTTCACAGGGCAACGTCGAGCAGGTGCGCCGCGTCATCGAGCAGGAAACCGTGCTGGTGCTACGCAAATGGAAACGCGCGGTGGCGACCGTCACGGTGCGTTTTCCGTGGCAGCAGGATGAACATGCGCCTTCGTCGCTGCCGTTTATCCACTGGTTCGCCGTCGACCCTGATTACAAAGGACAGGGCTACGGCCGCGACATCATCACCTACGCGGAAGAAACCCTGCTGAAAGAGACGCTGAAAGCGCCGGGCGTCTATCTCGCCACCGCCATCAAGCATCCATGGCTGAGCGAACTCTATCTGCGTCGCGGTTATCAACCGTTCCATCACCGTACCAATCCATTAGGCGAAGCGCTGGTGTTTCTGAAAAAGGAATTCAACCCGCCAGCCTTTCAACCCATCGCCAAAATCGCCTGAATAACTAAAAAAGCACCTGCAACCACCAAGGATCTTATGAAAGCGAATTCAATCACTCTCGCGCTGGGTGTGACCTGCCTGCTGGGAAGCGCATCTCTTTTTGCCGCTGAGCAACCGCGCAGCGGCGGCAGCTTAACCTTCGGCGTCGAAACTGAACCCGTGCCGTTTAACCCGCAGCTAAATGGGCAATCCAAAGCGGAAGTGACGCTGCGTAACGTGTGGGAATCGCTGCTGGCGCGTCGAACCGACGGCAGTTTCGTACCCTGGCTGGCAGAAAGTTATGAGGTCAGTCCGGACGGCAAAGTGTATCGCTTTAGCCTGCGCCGCGACGTCACCTTTTCCAACGGCGAGAAGCTGGATGCCAATGCGGTGGCCGAGAATTTCCGCCATGTGCAGGATGCAAAGTATTGCGCCGGCAGCAGCATCTGCGCGTTGGGCGCGAGAATTGCCAGCGTGGCGACGCCAGACGATCACACCGTCACCATCACGCTGAAGCAGGGCTATTCGCCGTTCCTGTCGTTCGCCGCCAAATTGCAGATTCTGGCACCGGCCAGCTGGAACTCGCCGCAGCTGAAAGCCGGTGGCAAAGAGATTGCGGGCACCGGGCCGTTTATTATCGAGAGCTACGAAAAAGGCCAGCAGGTGACATTCGTACGCAACCCGCACTACAACTGGGCGCCCGCCACCGCTAAGCATCAAGGCCCGGCCTATCTGGAACGCGTGACCTATCGCTTCCTGCCGGAATCCTCGGTGCGAACCGGCGCGCTGCTGTCCGGGCAGCTGGACGCGATTGAAGGGATTTCTGGCAATGACGCCGGTGAATTCAAAGACAATCCCGACTTCACTTATCAGCACGCGCTGAATACCGGCACGCCGTATTCACTGTTCCTTAATGTGGAATACGGCCCGACGCAGGATGTGAACGTGCGTCAGGCGTTACTACAAGGGCTGGATATCGATCCGCTGCTGAAGTCGGTGTATCGCGGCGAACGCACCCGCGCGTGGGGTATTACTTCGCCGGTCGATCCGCTCTACAACAACGATCTCGAAGGTCAGTATGGTAACAATCCCGCTGTCGCCAACCAGCTGCTGGATGAAGCGGGCTGGCAAACGCGCGACAGCGACGGTTTCCGCACCAAAGACGGCCAGCGCCTGAGCATTGAAGTGATTCAGGCGCAGGCAACGGTGCGCGACCAACGCGATGTGCTGCTGCAGGCGATTCAGGCGCAGGCGCGCCAGCGTCTCGGCGTGGAGATCAAACTGCGCTACGTCGATTCTGGCACCTACACCGAGGTGCGCAACACCGGCCACTTCGGCTCGATTGCTAATTCGAATACCGAAACCGACGGCATCGATATCGAAAACCACTATCGCCCGGTAAAAGCTGGCGGGCCGATTAACTACAGCCGCGTCAACAGCCCGCAAATCAACGGCTGGCTCGATCAGGCGGCAGCGACGCTGGATATTAATCAGCGCCGTAAATTCTACAGCCAGCTGCAGCAATACGCGCTGCGACAGCAGGCGCTGGCGATCCCGCTGTATGAACCAGAAGACCAGATCGCCACCGCCAGCTACGTGCACGGTGCCGGTTTCCGCAGTTTTAAACAGATGCCGGAGAACGCGTACGACATCTGGATCAGCGACCACTAACAGGAGGCGAAGATGAGTCTGGAAAGCATTGTCACCCGCACGCCACGCGCGCGTCGGCCATCGGTGTGGCGCAGCGACCTGACACGCCGCATCGTCAGCCGCCTGCTGGGCGGCGTTCTGGTGCTGTGGGCGGCGGTTTCGCTGGCCTTTCTCGGCGTGCATCTGGCGCCGGGCGATATCGTCAGCCTGCTGATCGGTGAGCAGTTGCGTACGCCAGCCATTGAGGCGGCGATCCGCGCCGAATGGGGCCTGAACGAACCGCTGTGGTGGCAATATCTGCACTATATGTGGCGCGTGCTGCACGGCGATTTTGGCCGTTCTTACATGCTCAACACTGAAGTCAGCCATCTGCTGGCCACGCAGCTGTGGCCCACCATCAAACTGACGCTGGCGGCGCTGCTGGTCAGCATTATTTTTGCGGTGGTGATTGCCGTCGGCACCGCGCATCGTCGCATTGGTCGCCGCGTGGCTAACGGTGTCGAGCTGCTGCTGGCCTCCACGCCCTCTTTCTGGATGGGCATCGTGCTGCTGTTTATTTTCAGCTTCACGCTGCGCTGGTTCCCGGTGGCGGGCGATCGCTCGCTATCGTCGCTGGTGCTACCGGCGCTGGCGCTCGGTCTGGCGCAGGGCGCGGTGATCGCTCAACTGCTGCGCCGCGAGCTGGAGCGCGCGCTGGATGCGCCATTCACCCTCACGCTGCGCGCATGGGGCGTGGGGGAAACCACCCTTCGTCTGCGCCACGCGCTGCGTCATGCGGCGCTGCCTGCCGTCACGTTAACCGGCTGGCTGGTGGGCGGATTGCTGAGCGGCGCGGTGATTACTGAACAGGTATTTGGTCGTCCCGGCCTTGGCAAACTGACCGTCGATGCGGTGCTGGCGCAGGATCTGCCGGTGGTGCTGGCGGTAGCGATTCTCTCGGCACTAATCTACGTGGTAATGAGCACCCTGGTTGACATCCTGTCGCTGTGGATTGATCCGCGTCTGCGCGGGGAGAGCAAATCATGATTGCCGTGCTGCAACGCTTTCCGGTTACGCTGCCCGCCGCGGTGTGGGCAGCGATTCTGTTTCTCATTGTATTGGCTATCGCGGTGATCGCGCCGCAGTGGCTGGCGCACAGCGATCCGCTGCTGGCCGATCCGGTTAACGCGCAGCTGCCGCCGTCGGCGCAGCATTGGTTAGGCACCGATCAGCTGGGACGCGATCTGCTGACGCGCGTGATCTACGGCAGCCGCTATTCGCTACTGATCAGCGTGGCGGCGATGGCGCTGGCGGTGGTGTTTGGCACTTTGCTGGGATTGGTGGCGGCGCTGGCGCGTGGCGTGGTTGATGAGCTGTTGAGCCGCGCGGTGGATGTGATTTCCGCCTTTCCCGATCTGCTGCTAGCGCTGATGCTGATCGCCTTTACCGGGCCCGGCACCAACAACCTGATTATCGCGCTCGGCGTTGCGTCGGTGCCGCGTTTTGCCCGCGTGGTGCGGGCACAAACCTACAGCGTGATGACCTCCGGCTACGTTGAGCAGGCGCGTACCTTTGGCCTGTCACGCTTCACGCTGATCACGCGCCACATTTTGCCGCACGCCATTGCGCAGGTGCCGGCGCTGGCCACGCTGGGGCTCGGCACCGCGATTATCGGTACCGCCGGACTGAGTTTCCTCGGCATGGGGCCGCAGCCACCGACCGCCGAATGGGGCCTGATGCTGGCGGAAGGACGCAATTATCTGCGTAACGCATGGTGGATCGCCGTGTGGCCGGGCGTGTTTATCACGCTGACGGTGATTGCGGTGAATACGCTGGGTCGTTACTGGCAGGCACGTTTTGAAGGACGATCCGCATGAGCCAGCCGTTTATTGATATCCAGAATCTCTCGATTCGTTTCGGGCCGCAGCAGGTGGTGAAAAACCTCAACCTGCAGGTCGCGGCGGGCGAATCCGTGGCGCTGGTCGGGGAATCCGGTTCCGGCAAAACCCTGACCGCGCGCAGCCTGCTTGGCCTGCTGCCGGAGGGCGCAGTATTAACCGCCGACCGTTTCACCATCGACGGGCGCGATATGCGCCACGCCAGCCGCAGCGACTGGCGCGCGCTGCGCGGTCGCCGCATTGGCTATGTGTTGCAGGACGCGTTGGTGTCGCTCGATCCGCTGCGCCGCATTGGTCAGCAGCTGAGTGATGCCCTTAGCGCCGCCGGTCATCGCAACAATTTGCAGGACAAAAGCCTCGCACTGCTGAAGGCGGCGGGCATTCACGATGCCGAAAGCCGCCTCGAACGCTATCCGCATCAGCTCTCGGGCGGCCAGCGCCAGCGTGCGTTAATTGCTACCGCGCTGGCCGGTACGCCAACCTTATTGATCGCCGATGAACCGACCACCGCGCTGGATATGACGGTGCAGCGCCAGATTCTGCAACTGCTGGCGCAGCGCCGCCGCGACGGCCATGGCCTGCTGCTGATCAGCCACGATTTGGCGGTGGTGGCGGAACTGGCGGATCGCGTGCTGGTGATGCGCGATGGCGAAGTGGTGGAGCAGGGCAACAGCGGCCCGCTGCTCCATCGTCCGCAACACGCCTGGACGCAGCGCCTGCTGCGCGCGGTGCCAACGCCCGCCACGCGCGGTCTGCGCCTGAGCGCGGCTGAACCGACGCCGCTGCCGCCGCGCCCGACACCCAGCAGCGCACCGTTGCTGGAAGGCATCGGCCTGCATAAAGCCTATGGCGATCGCCTGGTGCTCAACGACATCAACTTCACGCTGCACGCCGGAGAGACGCTTGGCGTGGTCGGCGAATCCGGCTCCGGCAAAACCTCGCTGGTGAAAGTGGTGATGGGCTTAACCGAACCGGACAGCGGCACGCTGCTGCTGGAAGGTGAGCGCTGGGATCGTCTGCCGGAGAAAGCGCGCCGCGCCCGGCGTGCGCGTTTGCAGCTGATCGCGCAGGACCCGTTCAGCTCATTCGATCCGCGCTACACGGTGGAGAAAATTATCGGCGAAAGCCTCGACAGCGCCGGAATTTACGGCGATGCGCGCCGTCAGCGCGTGCGTCAACTGCTGGATGAAGTGCAGCTCGGCGACCGCTTCCTGCAGCGCTATCCGCAACAGCTGTCCGGCGGCCAGCGTCAGCGCGTGGCGATTGCGCGCGCCTTTGCACCGAATCCGGCGCTGCTGGTGGCCGATGAACCGGTCAGCGCGCTCGATGTATCGGTGCAGGCGCAGGTGCTGGATCTGCTGGCCGATATGCAGGCCGAACACGGCACCGCGCTGCTGTTTATCTCTCACGATCTCGGCGTGATCCAGCATCTGGCGGATCGCGTGCTGGTGATGCAGAACGGGCAAGTGGTGGAGAGCGGGGCGCTGCAGCAAGTGTTCGCCGCGCCGCAGCATCCGTGGACGCAAAAACTGTTACAGGCGCTGCCGGTCATCCCTGACTGGCAGCCCGCGAACGCATACTAAGGAGAGCAGAATGAGTCAGACACAACGCCAGCTGCGGCTGGGCGCGATTATTCAGGGCGTATCCGGCAACATGTCGGCATGGCGTCATCCCGATGCGGTGGCGGATGCCAGCATTAACATCGATTACGTGCTTGATCTGGCGCGTAAAGCTGAGCAGGCGAAGATCGATTTCCTGTTTGTCGCCGATGGCTTGTACATCACGCCACAGTCGATTCCGCACTTCCTCAACCGTTTTGAGCCGATCACCTTACTGTCGGCGCTGTCGCTGGTGACCCAAAAAATCGGTCTGGTCGCTACGCTTTCTACCTCCTACAGCGAGCCGTTTACCGTGGCGCGCCAGTTCGCCAGCCTCGATCATCTGAGCGGCGGTCGCGTCGGCTGGAACGTGGTGACGTCGCCACTGGAAGGATCGGCGAAAAACTTCTCGCGCGGCAGCCATCCAGAACACGACGAACGTTACCGCGTTGCCAGCGAGTATTTGCAGGTGGTGAAAGGGCTGTGGGATTCGTGGGAAGGCGATGCCTTTGTGCGCGACAAACAGAGCGGAGAATTCTTCGCCGCCGACAAGCTGCATACGCTAAATCATAAAGGACACTACTTCTCGGTGCAGGGACCGCTCAACGTCGGTCGCTCGCCGCAGGGCCGCCCGATTGTGTTCCAGGCGGGCGCGTCGGAAGCGGGCAAAGCCTTTGCCGCCGAAGCCGCCGATGCCATTTATACGCGCCAGGAAACGCTGGAGCAGGCGCGCGAGTTTCGTGAAGACGTGCGCCGCCGGCTGGTGGCACGCGGGCGCGATGCCGATGATATCCGTGTGTTCCAGGGCATCAGCGTGATTATTGGCGAAACGGAACAGGATGCCGAGCGCCGCTATCAGCAAACCGCCGAGTTGGTGACCATCGATAAAGCGCTGGAGTATCTTGGTCGCTACTTCGAACATCACGATTTCAGCCAGTATGCGCTGGATGAAGCTTTTCCGGACATTGGCGAGCTGGGCAGCAACAGCTTCCGCAGCACCACCGACAAGATCAAACAGAACGCGCGCGAACGTGGCTTAACGCTGCGCCAGGCGGCACTGGAAGAAGCGACGCCGCGTCCGACTTTCCTGGGTACGGCGCAGCAGGTTGCCGAAGGGCTGGCAAACTGGTTCCTGCAGGGCGCAACCGACGGTTTTATCGTGCGTGGCGGTACGCCAACGGCGTTTGATGATTTTGTGGCGCAGGTGATTCCGCTGTTGCAGGCGCGGGGTATTTATCGCAAAGAGTATGAAGGCGAGACGCTGCGTGAAAATCTCGGCTTGCCCGAACCCGAGAATCAGTTTGCGGCGCAGCGGCACAGGGTCGAAGTGGCTTAAAGGTCAAATGAACGCGATGAATCGCGCCGCTACGAATATGTGCGCTTTATGTGTACGGTAATCAATCACCGCACATTCCGTAGCGGCGCAATTTATCGCGCAATGTTGAACATCACAACGCCGTCACGCCCAGCGCGGTGGCGCGATCTTTCCACTCCCGCACTTCGTCATAAAACGCCCGATCGCTCACGCTGAATCCACTAATCAAACTTTCCGCTAACAGATCCTGATAACGCTTATCGCTGGTCAGTTCGCTCAACGCACTGCGCAATTTCTCAAGGGTTGCTGCATCGGTTTTGGCTGACGTAATCAGCGGCAGCGCGGCGCACAGCGGTGTTTCGCCGATGATCTCCAGCCCCGCCAGCTCCTGCGGGAAATTGCGGCGCAGCAGCGCCCAGGTGATGCAATCAATCGCCGCGATATCCGCCTCGCCCGCGCGCAACGCCGCCAGCGACTGACGATGGCTGCCGCTGAAGCGGGTTGCGCTGAAGAATTTCCCGTCCTGCGCCAGCGGCGCAATCACGTAGCGCAGCGAGTTGAAACCGGAGTGGGAATCGTTGCTGTTGCACACCGCGCGCCGTCCACGGAAATCGCTCAGCGTCAGGTTCTCATCTGCGCTGCGCACTACCAGCCAGCTGCGATAGCGCTGGCCGTCGCAGCCCTGGGCGCTGGAGAGGAAGGTGCCAACCAGCTGCACATCGGGCAGCAGCTCCACCAACGGATAACCACAGGTTTGGCTCAGCAGCAGCTGGTCATCGCGCCAGTGCGGCAGTAAATCCTGCGGCCAGCTAACTTCAGCTGGCACGCCGCGTTGTTGCAGCAGCGTTGTTAGCGCTGAGGTCAGGCCGAGAGTCGCCTGATGGTTGATGTCGTACATCGGTAACGAAAGAGTGGGCATCCTGTGCATCCTTTTGCGTACCCGGATGGGCATTAACCTCGACCGATTTGCGCCAGAAGCGGGTTATCCATTCGCCATAACCGGCGACGCGAAAACCGTGGTTACGCTGGTGATAACCATCGCGATACAGCAAATAGACTTTGCGTAATCCGTACCACGGCAAACCGGGCAGATCGTGATGTACAGAATGGTAGTTGAGATTGAGGAACAGCAAACGCCATGGCAACGCGGCTTCGTTATTGACCGAGCGCGCCAGCGGCTCCTCGTCGGCACGATGCTCGTAGAAGGATCGTACTTTGGTCAGCATCAGCGCCGGATAACTCACCGTCAGCACCAACCACAGCGGCGAGAAGCCATGCAGCGTCATCCAGTAAAACAGCACGCTCAGTAAGGTGAGATGAATAATCCACATCGCCATCGCTGGTTTATCGCGCTGGATAAAGGCATACACCAATGTTTTGAGGGTCGCGCCCATATCCAGCAGCGGACCGATCAGTAAACGTCCGGGAAAGGTGTTGCGCAGATGAATCACCTGCTGCTGCCACGGCTTGAGTTGCGCCCAGCGCGCCGGCGAAAGGTAGTAGGTTTCCGGATCTTCATCGGGATCGGTCAGCGTGTGGTTGCGGTGATGCGCCAGATGCGAGTCGCGGTATAAGCCATACGGATACCACACCGCCAGCGGCAGCGTGCCGAACAGCTGGTTGAAACGGGGAAAACGCGTCGGGTGGCCGTGAATCAACTCGTGCTGCAGCGACATATACCAGGTGGTAAACAGGATCAGCAGTAGCGTGCTCAGCGCTAATCCCAACGTTTGCCAATAGACAACGCTGGCGAACCAACCGCCGTACACCGCCACCATCAATAGCCATGTTGGCAATTCGCTGCGCCACAACCAGCTGCGCGCCAGTTGATGCACCACTTCACGCTGTTGCGCACTGAGATAGGCGGATGTCCCTTTACTCATGGTGAAGCCGAACCTGTAAACAGTAATTAGGCTTTTGACGATGATTGATCACCGTGATGAACACAAAGAATCTCTTTTTCTTAGTTATGCAAAAAAGTTGATGAAGCGCGCGAAATCTATTGGCTATCAGTCACCTCGTCTGTGGCGTAACCTTGCTGCATTGAAAACGTTCGAGCCGGCGCGGCTCACGAGGAGAATTTCAGCATGAAAAAGATTGGCTTCTTATCTTTTGGTCACTGGACCCCATCATCACAATCCGCTACCCGTTCGGCGCAGGACGTACTTCTGCAATCGATTGATTTAGCAGTGGCCGCCGAAGAGTTGGGTGCCGATGGCGCTTACTTCCGCGTGCACCACTTTGCGCGTCAGTTGAGCTCACCGTTCCCGCTGCTGGCGGCGGTCGGTGCGCGCACCAAAAAGATTGAAATTGGTACCGGCGTGATCGACATGCGCTACGAAAACCCGCTGTATATGGCGGAAGATGCCGGTGCGGCGGATCTGATTTCTAACGGTCGTCTGCAGCTCGGCCTGAGCCGTGGCTCGCCGGAGCAGGTTATCGAAGGCTATCGCTACTTTGGCTTTGATCCGCAAAACGGTGAGAGCGATGCCGATATGGGCCGTCGCCATACCGAGGAACTGTTGGAAGTGCTGCGCGGTGAAGGTTTTGCTAAACCCAATCCGCAGCCGATGTTCCCCAATCCACCGGGCTTGCTGCGTCCTGAGCCGTTCTCGGCCGGTTTGCGTGAGCGTATCTGGTGGGGTTCTGGCTCCAACGCGACATCTATCTGGGCGGCGCAGCAGGGCATGAACCTGCAAAGCTCCACCCTGAAAGATGATGAAACCGGCGAACCGTTCCACGTGCAGCAGGCGAAGCAGATTCGTGCTTATCGTCAGGCGTGGGAAGCGGCGGGCCATCAGCGTACGCCACGTGTTTCGGTGAGCCGCAGCATTTTTGCGCTGACCAATGACACCGACCGCGCGTACTTTGGTCGCAGTGGACAGGATCGGGATTCGGTGGGTTTCCTCGACGAGAAAACCCGCGCCATCTTTGGTCGCAGTTATGCCGCCGAGCCGGATCAGTTAATCAAACAGCTGGCGCAGGACGAAGGGATTGCCGAAGCGGATACGCTGTTGCTGACTATACCGAATCAGTTAGGCGTGGATTACTGTGCGCACGTGATTGAGAGCATTTTGACCCACGTTGCACCGGAGTTGGGTTGGCGTTGATGTAATAAATTGCGTCGCTACAACAGATGCACCATTCAGTAGCGGCGCGATTTATCGCGCAATAAATTGCCCCGCTACGAACACCGACTAATTACCCATCAAAATGCTGTTTCCAGTGAATCTGTGACGCAATAATCATCATCCACCAGCGGCAGATAGCGCCATTTATCAAAGGCGGTACAAGGATGCGAAATACCGCAGCCGACCCAATCGCCCACCTGCAGCGGCTCATTCTCCGGCAATAACAGGTAAGCATGCTGATCGTTCACATCACTGATACGCAAATGCGTCGCCGCGCGTGGGGCGCTGCCATCGGCGTTGCGGATCCACAGCGGATTGGGCAGATCCTGATCGAACGGGACATCGCGGCGGCCAAAATCTACGAATGCCAGGCCCGGCTCCGGACGCGACAACACGCGGCCCCAAATCTCCAGCGCGGCAGCAAAATGATGCGTTGCGCCCGGCTGAGCAAAGGGTGCGATGCGTGCATAGAGTCCGCTGTCGTGCGCCATATAGGCGCCGGAGCGGATCAGCGGCGTCACCGGCAGCGGCAGTTTCGCCGCGGTGAAGCACGCTGTCACCACATCAAACCAGGCGCCGCCACCGGCGCTGAGGATGATGTGATCGCTGGCAAACAGCTGCTTTTCCGCCAGCAATTCAGCGGTAGCGATCATCATCTGGCAGTAATCTTTCACGCGCTGAATGCCGCTTTCATCGCGGCCTGCACCGAGCGCGCCTTCATAACCGGCCACGCCCACCAGCTTGAGCGCCGGGCAGGCGGCGATCGCTTCGGCAATCGCCAGCGCATCTTGCTGAGAACGACAACCGGTGCGGCCGCCGCTGACAGACATCTCCAGCAGCACCGAAATCTGGCTGTCGCCGAGGTTCTCCGCCAACAGCTTCACGCCTTGCAGCGAATCGACGTAGCACAGAAAGCCATGATCGGGATGCTGCTGCTGCCATTGCGCAATCCAGCGAATACCCGCCGGATCGACCAACTCGTTGGCGAGAAACACATTGCGGATACCGAACTGACGCAGCGCGCGCACCTGCGCGGGCGTGGCGGCACCCAAACCCCACGCGCCGCCTGCGCTAATCGCGCGGCGCAGAACGGCAGGCGACATCGAGGTTTTCCCGTGCGCGGCCAGCATCACGCCGTTTTCGCGGCAGAAGTCTGCCAGCTGGCGCAGATTGTTCTCCAGCGCCGACTGTTTCATGATCATCAGCGGCGAAAACACCTGATCGCTGTTCAGCACCGCCGTGCCGAGAGCCAGCGGCGACTCGCCGGCTCCGGCAACCGATTTAAAACGTGGCGCGGTTTGCTGCGCATCCAGTAATCCATCCGCCTGCAGCGGAAAGCGAATCGACATAGATCCTCCTGTTAGTGCTCAAGTACGCGCGATAAAAACTGCTGCGTGCGCGGGTTCTGTGGATTGACGAAAATCTGCTCGGGCGAACCTTGTTCGGCAATCACGCCCTGATCCATAAACACCACGCGGTCAGCGGTTTTGCGCGCGAAGCCCATTTCGTGTGTCACCACCACCATCGTCATGCCTTCACGCGCCAGGCTGCGCATCACTTCCATGACTTCGCCTACCAGTTCTGGGTCCAGCGCCGAGGTAGCTTCATCGAAGAACATGATTTTCGGTTCTACCGCCAGCGCACGGGCAATCGCCACGCGCTGCTGCTGACCACCGGAAAGCTGCGCCGGATAGTAATGCGCGCGCTCGGCCAGTCCGACGCGCGTCAGCGCCGCCATGCCGCGTTTATTGGCTTCGGCTTCCGACAGCTTTTGCGCTTTGATCAGCGCCAGCGTGACGTTGCCGAGCGCGGTTTTGTGCGGGAACAGGTTGAACTGCTGGAACACCATGCCAACGTGACCGCAGATTTCGCTGGCGCGCTTGCGTTGGTGCAGCGGCACGTCGTTGACCCACACTTCACCGCCGTCGGCCACTTCCAGCCCGCTCATGATGCGCAGCACGGTACTTTTGCCAGAGCCGGATGCGCCAATCATCACCAGCACTTCGCCCGGTGAAACATCCAGGCTGATCTCTTTCAGCACCTGGGTTGCGCCAAATGATTTGGTTATCCGGCTTAAGGTAATCGCGGATTTGCTCATGAGATTTGGCTCCTGGTTTGATGATGTTGAACCCAACGGGAAAGCGGGAAGCAGACGGCGAAGTAGAGCAGGGCGACCAGACCGTAAACCACCACCGGCTGACCGATGCGATCGACAATCGCCTGGCCCTGATGCATCAGTTCGGACATGCCGATCATGCTGACGATCGAGGTGTCTTTGATCAGGGAAAGATACTGGCCCGCTAGCGGCGGCAGCACGATGCCGCGCGTTTGCGGCAGGATCACGTTCATAAAGGTCTGACGCTTCGACAGGCCCAAAATCCATGACACTTCCCACTGGCCTTTTGGCACCGCTTCGATGCCGGCGCGGAACACTTCCGCGATATACGCGCCCTGATAGATGCTCAGGCCAAGAATACCGGCGGCAAACAGGTTGATGTCATAGCCGAAATAGGCGACGCCGAAGTAGATGAACATCAGCGTGATCAGCACCGGCGTGCCGCGAAACAGCTCGGTGTAGATCACCGCAATCTGCTTCAGAACGGGCAAGCGGCTGGTGCGCAACACCGCCGCCAGCAAGCCCAGCAGCGTGCTGCCAATGATCGCGGCCACCGACAGCAGCAGCGTGATACCGAGCCCTTTTAGCAGAATCGGTAACGAACTAATGATTAACTCGTTCATAGCGCGTTCTCACGTTTCACTGGATTAGTCAGCCATTTTCTTGCCCACCACCAGGCGGACTTTTTTACCGGGGTCACCAGCGGCGGGTGGAACATGCGCCGTCCTGCCATCGTTCCCAGCCAGGAGAACAGGTTGCTCAGCACCAGATAGACCAGGGCAACGACGCTAAATGTCTGGATATAAAGAAGCGTGCGCGCATTAATCACTGTGGCGGTGCCGGTCAGTTCAGGCAGCGCAATCGCTGACAGCAAAGAGGTGCCGAGCAGCAGCTGAATCAGGTTGTTGATAATGGCGGGCCACACCGCGCGCGCCGCCTGCGGCAGCACCACGGTGAGAAACACCTGACGACGGGGAATGCCCAGCACCCATGCGGCTTCAAGCTGGCCTTTCGGCACCGATTGAATGCCTGCGCGGAAGGTTTCGGACAGGTAGGCACCGACGTTAATCCCTAGCGCCAGCACGCCAGCGGTAAAGGCGCTCATGGTGATGCCGAGCGATGGCAGACCAAAGAAGAGGATGAAGATCTGCAGCAGCACCGGCGTGTTGCGGATGAACTCAACGTAGCAGTGACTGATCCAGCGCAGCGGGGCCAGCGGCGACGCTTTCGCCAGCGCCGAGAGCAAACCGAGCGCCACCGCCAGCGCAAACGCCAGCAATGTCACTTGCAAGGTGAGCCACGCGGCGGCAAGAAAAGTGTCGGCGTAGCGCCACAGGGTTAGCCATTGATAACTCATGGTTCTGCTCCTTCGGGCGGCGCAGCAGCAGTTGCCGCGCCGCGTGGGGATCAATATTGCGGATTCAGCGGATAACGCGGTTTGTTGCCGAACCATTTCTGATACAGCTGGGCGTTTTCACCGGAGGCGTTAATTTCAAACAGGAATTCGTTGAGGTAGTTGGTCCAGACCTGATCGCCTTGCTTCACGCCAAAGGCGTTGTATTCCAGCGGCACCAGCGCTTCATTGGTCACGGTTAACGTTGGGTCGAGCTTGGCCTGATAGGCGAGGAAGTTGTTATCCTCGATCATCGCATCAGCTTGGCCCTGTTTCACCGCGAGGATGGCAGCCTGCGATGAGTCGTACTCCTGAATCTTCACGTCAATGCCCAGGTTGCGCACTTCGTCACCGTTGGTCGAGCCTTTCACCGTGGCGATGGTTTTGCCGCCCATATCGTGTGCGGACTGGATGCCGCTGTTCTTGCGCACCAGCATCGCTTCACTCGCCACCACATACGGGTTGGTGAAGCCGATCTCTTTGGCGCGTTCCAGATTGCGGGTGAAGTTGCAGAACACCACATCCACTTTATTGGTTTGCAGATTAGGAATGCGGTTGGCGCTGGTGGTGTTGACCATTTCCAGTTTCACGCCCATCTCTTTGGCCAGCGCTTTGGCGAGATCAACATCGTAGCCGTCCGGGTTACCGTCTTTATCGTAAAAACCGAACGGGGCGAAACTCAGGCAGTCACCGACGCGCAGCGTGCCACGTTGCAACACGGTCTGCAGCGCTGATTGCGGCGCGGCGCCCGCTTCATTTTTCTCTTCGGTTGGCGTACAGCCCGCCAGCGTCAGTAATACCAGCGCGCCGGCTAGCGCGTTGAGGCTCACTTTTAGCGATGTTGTCTTCATTGTTATGCTCTCTTTAGAAATTTTGACGAGACGGTGTAATACCGTTATTTCACAGCAAAATAGAAAGGCATCAATTAATAACAGGCTGTCCTGGTGTGGGCGGAGAAAGTAAAAGTTCGCCAGCCTGTTTTAACCGTAATATTTATTTACGATCGGCGCGGAAGCATTTCATATCGACTTCGACTTTGCAGTCGACGACTAAATCCTGCACGCTACAAATACGCGCCGGGGGATTTCCGCTAAATATCTCACTGAATACTTTATTAAATGAACTGAAATAACGCGCATCAGTCAATACCGCCGTGACATGCACCACATCCTCGACGCGATAACCGGCTTCGCGCATGATGGTGAGACAGTTTTCGAACGCCAGCTGCGTCTGTTCGATGATGCCACCTTCCACCACTTCACCGTCGCGCATCGGCGTTTGGCCGGAGATGTAGAGCCAGCCATCGGCTTCAACCGCGCGGGCAAACGGCAGTTTCTGCCCGCCGGTACCGGTTCCGCCTTCTACGCCATAACGTTTAATCGTCATCCCTTTCTGCTCCTGTTGCAGCGAAAATCTGCTTACTGTGTTGTCTGATATACCAGACTGCTATCTGCAATACTGGATAGGGCAAGATTTGCACAGGAAATTTTCTTTTGCAATATGTGCACAGCGATTTAATTTTTTGTGATGTCGTCGGGATCGCAAAATAAAATTAACTTTTATCTGTGTTTATATTGGAGTGTGATCTTTATCGTAGTTTTATAAACGTTGAGTGAGCGTATTGCGCCATAATGAGGCACCAAAATTGATCGTGCTAATTAATGGCAGGTAATTAATATTTATTTAATCCGGGATGGGTAAAAGCCGATGCGCGGTGTATCATGCCCTTCTTTCATTGCCTTTAGCTGTTGTACCCATGCCATCAAGGAGTGAGTTTATGCCGGACGAAAAATCCTCGCGGGCGCGCGGAGTTGACCGGGTTATTGAAATCTTTCGGCAGTTGCACAGCGCACGTCAGCCGATGTCGATGCGCGCGTTGATCGACGCCACCGGCGCACCCCGTTCCAGCATCTATGAATTAGTCAGCCTGCTAAGTGAAGCCGGTTTGGTGGAGCTGGATGCCGAAGGCGCAGTGTTCTTTGGCCGTGAGATGCACTATTACGGTGCGGATTATATGGCGCATAACGATCTGATCCGTCGGGCGCATCAACTCATGGTGGAGATTGTGGCGCGCCACGGTGAAACCGTGCAGCTCTGCATGCTGGAGGGCAACAAATACACCGTGGTGCTTTCTGAGAGCAATGCGCATCCGTTCAAAATCACTTCGGATATCGGCGTGCGTGTGCCGATTACCTGGACCGCGACCGGGCGTTTGCTGCTGAGTAACTGGTCGGACAGCGCGATTCTGGATCTGATCCCGGAAGAGGATTATCGCCTCGCCAGCGGCCAGATCCTCGATAAGCAGGCGTTTCTTGATGAAATTCATCACGCTGGAAAACTCGGTTACTACATGACGGAAGGATTATCTGAAAGCTTCACCTGCTGTATGGCGGCGCCGATCCGTTCACGCAGCGGTCAGGCGGTGGCGGCAATCTGTTTTATGGTCAGCCGCGATACGCCGCAGGAGCGTCGCCAGATGCTGCTGCAGGAACTGATCACTTCCGGACAAAAACTCTCTGATTTCACCTAACATCATCCGCATAAAACTCTGTTACAACTGATTGAAGTGGCGTTTATTCTCGCCACTTAAGGTTGTGTTAAGGTAATTGATAATAATAACTATTCTTTTTACCACGGAGTTTTGGCATGAAAACGCGCCTGCTTTTGGCAATGGGATTACTGGCTTCAACGGCGGCGGCTGCCTCCACGTATCCGCTGACCGTCACCGATATGGACGGCAACACGCAAACCATCAACAAAGAGCCGCAGCACATCATATTGCAGGATGGGCGCGACATTCTTACGCTGGCGCTGCTGGATCGCGACGATCCGTTTAAGCGCGTGGTGGCGTGGAATAATCTGCCGAAAAAGCAGGACACGCAAACCTGGGATGTACTGAAAGGGCGCTGGCCGGAAGCGACGAAAATCGTCGATATGGGTTTTAACGATCAGGGCCAGGTCAATCTCGAAAGCGTGCTGGCGCAGAAACCTGATTTGATGATTGCGCAACTGCGCGCCAAACCGGCGTTACAGCAATCGGGCGTGCTCAGCACCTTGCAAAATCTGCATATCCCGGTGGTGTTCCTGGATTATGAACTGCATCCCGCGCAGAACACCGCGCCGAGCGTGACGCTGCTTGGTAAAGTGCTGAACCGCGAAAGCCAGGCCAGGGCTTATACCGATTTCTATCAGCAGAAATTCGCGCGCATCACCCAAGGCGTGGCGCAAGTAAAAGAGAAGCCAACGGTGTTTATCGAGCCGATAGCCGGGAATAGCGACAACTGCTGCTTTACGCACAGCCACAATGGCTGGGGCGGATTGGTGGAAGCGGTAGGCGGCAAAAATATCGGCTCTGAACTGCTGCCGGGCAATGCCGGATTTGTGGCGCTGGAAAAAATCATCGCCATGAAACCGGATGTCTACATCATGACCGGATCGAAACGTCCAAACGCCAATGTGTTGCCGTTTGGTTATGGCGTGCAGCCGGAAGAAGTGAAAGCCACCTTCCAGACGCTGCTGAAGCGCACCGGCCTGGCGCAGATCGAGCCGGTGAAACAGGGCCGCGTGTATGGCGTTTACCACCACTTCTATAATCATCCGTACAACATCATCGGCATGGAAATTCTGGCGAAAGATCTCTATCCGCAGCAGTTTGCCGATCTCAAACCGAACGCGGATTTCCGCACCATCGTTAAAAATTTCACCACGTTGCCGGATAACGCCATCGATTTGAGTTATCCCGACAACCAGTAATCGCAGGTTTTCCCCGTTCGCCGTAAGGTCGCCATTCATGGCGACCAATCCGCTCCATCAACATTCCTCAATGACAACGTTAATTGTTATGTTATAACATAACTAAAAACACCATTGCGCGTATGCCTATACGTCTTGTGAACCTTGTCATTCAGAGGAGTTGCTATGTCAGCATTAACCCAAAATCAGGATGGTTTCAAAAAACTTCCCGTCACCGTGCTTTCCGGCTTTCTCGGCGCAGGTAAAACCACGCTGCTCAATCATATTCTCAATAACCGCGAAGGCCGTCGTGTGGCGGTGATCGTCAATGATATGTCGGAAGTGAATATCGATGCCGCGCTGGTGCGCGAGGGCGGGGCAGAGCTGTCGCGCACCGACGAAAAGCTGGTGGAAATGAGTAACGGCTGCATCTGCTGCACATTGCGTGAAGATTTGCTGCTGGAGGTCAATCGTCTGGCGAAAGATGGTCGCTTCGATAATTTGGTGATCGAATCGACCGGCATTTCTGAACCGTTGCCGGTGGCGGAGACCTTCACCTTCGCCGATGAAGAGGGGCAGAGTCTGTCTGAAGTTGCCTCGCTCGACACCATGGTGACGGTGGTCGATGGCTTTAACTTCCTGCGTGACTATGAATCGAATGAGAGCATTCAGTCGCGCGGAGAATCATTGGGTGCTGAGGATGAGCGCACGGTGGTGGATTTGCTGGTCGATCAAATCGAGTTCTGTGATGTACTGATTCTTAACAAAACCGACCTGATTAACGAGACGGAAAAAGCGCGGCTGATGGCGATCCTGACGTCGCTCAATCCGCGCGCCAACATTATCACCTCTGAATTCGGCAAAGTGGGATTGGAGCAGGTGCTCAACACCGGTTTGTTTGATTTTGACGCCGCCGCGCAGGCGCCGGGCTGGCTGCAGGAGTTGCGTGGAGAACACACGCCCGAGACCGAAGAGTACGGCATTCGTAACTTCGTGTTCCGCGCGCGTCGTCCATTCCATCCGATGCGCTTTGCTCACTTCATTGAAAATGAGATGCACGGCGTGGTGCGTTCCAAAGGCTACTTCTGGCTCGCCAGCCGTCCGCGTCATGCCGGTTCATGGTCGCAGGCAGGCGGCGTATCGCGTCAGGGTTTAGCCGGCCTGTGGTGGGCCAGCGTGCCAAAAGATCGCTGGCCGGAAGATGCGGATAACCTTGGCTACATCTTAGAGAACTGGGTTGACGGCAGCGGCGACGCGCGACAGGAACTGGTGTTTATCGGCATAGAAATGGATGAAAACGCGCTGCGAAGCAAACTGGAAGAGGCACTGTTAACCGATCAGGAAATGGCGCTCGGACCCGATAACTGGGTGGAATTCCCCGACCCGTTCCAGCCATGGTTCAACTGATTAGTCAGGTCGCCATTCCTGGCGACCTTCATAATTACACATTCCCAACCCACATCGACACCTCAACCCCATCGTTAAACGGCAGCGACATAAAACCACGATTACTGTGCACCAGCTCCAGATACTCCGGGCTGAAGTCGGCATCGTCGGCAACAATCAGCGCGCCGGGACGCAAAAACGGCTGCACCAACGTAACAATCTCCGGGTAAATCGCTTTTGCACCGTCCAGCACCAGCATATCGATGGTGGCCGGTAGATCGCGGCTCAATGTCTGCAACGCATCGCCCACGCGCACCTCAATCAAATCGCTGACGCCGGCATCGGCGAAATGGTTACGGGCTAACGCCACTTTCCCCGGTTCAAACTCGCAGGTGATGATGTTACCGCCGCCGTTATCGCGCAGCGCCGCCGCCAGATGCAGCGTGGAAATGCCGAATGAGGTGCCAAATTCAACGATGCTTTGGGCATTGCTGCTGCGCGCCAGCATATACAGCAACTTGCCGGTTTCACGCGATACCGCTAACGGCACCTCTTTTAGATGTCCATAAAGTTCCAGGTAATCGGTTTTGCTGTGTAGCAGGCGATGTTGCTCGGCGTCAGTCATGGTTCTGAAGGCATTATTGGTTGGATGCGCCATATTATCGGCCAGCTCAAACAGGTAATTCAGCAGCGGCGCCAGTGGCGCAGAGGTTAAGGTATTCATGTTGTTCTCCGTGCAGACAAATGGATTTTGCTGTGCCAACAGAATACGATGAATCATTCGCATTTCACTATTCGTGTTCAGGAGATGATAGTGACTGAGCCACGTAACATTAAGATTTCAGAGAGAAAAAGACCCAGGCAGGCGCGTTCCAGCGAGCTGGTTTCCGCCATTTTGCAGGCGGCTACTCAGGTTTTGGAGCTGGAAGGCGCCGCGCGTTTCACCACGGCGCGGGTGGCGGAACGCGCGGGCGTCAGTATTGGATCGCTGTATCAATATTTTCCCAATAAGGCAGCTATTCTTTTCCGATTACAAAGCGAAGAATGGCTACGCACTAGCGATTTGTTAGGTGCGATTCTGCGCAATACCGCCAACACGCCGCGTCAACGACTGCACGATCTCACACTGGCGTTTTTGCATTCGGAATGTGAAGAGGCGGCGATGCGCACCGCGCTGAATGACGCCGCACCTTTGTATCGTGATGCGCCGGAAGTGCAGGAAGCGCGCGCAGCGGGTGAAAATGTCATCAGCGATTTTCTGCGTGAAGTATTACCGCTCTCGGAGGAAAGTGAACGATCGCGCGCCGCAGATTTATTGAACAGTACGCTGGGCAATGTTGGGAAACATTTTTCCGAATCGCCGCGCACGCCAGCTGAGATTCAGGCTTACGCGCAAGAGATGGCGGCGATGTTTTGTGCCTGGATCAGGGAAAAAGGCGCCGATTTACAGTAAAAGATGGACTGGAAATCTCTGAAAGCGGTTAACAAACTCATTATTCACATTCTCAATAATCCACACCGCGAGTAAGCTTAACAAAACCTTTATAGAGCCGAATGAGCAAACGGGAGAGCAAAATGGCAGTGAAGATGATTGCGGTGGATATGGATGGCACTTTTCTCGATGACAACAAACAATACAATGCGCAGCGCTTTGCGCGTCAGTATGCGTTGCTGAAAGAGAAGGGCATTCGTTTCGTGGTCGCCAGCGGCAATCAGTATTATCAGTTGCTGCGCTACTTTCCTGATATCAAAGACGAGATCGCTTTTGTTGCGGAAAACGGCGCCTGGGTTTCTGACAGCAATGAAGAGATCTTCTGCGGCGAACTGGCGCAGGAGCGCGTGCATCAAATTCTTGACATCCTCGCCAAAGAGCCGGACATCAGCACCGTGGTCTGTGGCCGCAACGGCGCGTACGTGCACACCTCAATGTCCGACGAAGTGATTGCCATGTTGGCGAATCACTATCATCGTCTGGAAAAGCGCGACAATCTCTACGATATCGACGACACCATCTTTAAGTTCTCGCTGAATCTGGCGCATGAAGGCGTTGATGCCTTGATGGAACGTCTGCACGCTGAGTTGGGCGCGATTGAAAACATCATGCATCCGGTTTCCAGTGGTTTTGGGTTTGTGGATTTGATCATTCCCGGCTGCCACAAAGCGCATGGCATCGCGCTGCTGCAGGAAAAATGGGGCATCGATGATTGTGAAGTGGTGGCGATAGGCGACAGCGCCAATGACATCGAAATGCTGCGTCAGGCGTGCTATAGCTTCTCAATGGCGAACGCCGCCGCGCCAGTCAGCGCCGTGTCGCGTTACAGAACCGAAAGCAACAATGACGAAGGCGCGCTTAACGTGATCGCCCGCATTCTGGCGCGCGAAGTGCCGTTTGGCTGATGTTATTGATGCGGAGCGTCATTGCAGGCAATGACGCTCAAGCAGAATGGTAGTTGTTAATTCATCTCACTTACTAGTACCCGTCATATACCTCATTGAGAAAGGGTTATAACGCATAAACCCGCCTGATTTGTCAAAAGTGACCAATGTTGTCGCTCTAATCTTTCCTTTATATATAAGACAATAAAGTATTATTGGAGTTGAATCCGAAATTTACTGATAAAATAAAAGCATTATAATGCAATGGTTTGAGGGCTTTTTTACCTTCAACACATCTTGCGATAACTTCACTTGTCTTATAAATGGGTAGGAAAATTCCCTCGAATTAACTTATTACTCTGTTTTTATAAGTTCATCCAGTTGAAAAAATAATGATTACAATTGAAAGGCAATTTAATACTCGATGCTGACTCGATTAACTGAGTGTTTTTTTCTTTTAATTTAAAAGTAATTAAATAATGGTTACAGCTTTAATTATGCTTTGATAAGCTGAGATTAACTTTTAGATCGCAGAGGATTGATTTTAATCTTAAGAGGATATCTTTATTCAATCTTATGCATTAATATTCAACGCAAGGAGTGCACGAGTTATGTCATCTCCATTTAACTTTATAATAAGAATTCGTGTTTATATGTTTTTCATCCTTCTTTGCTTTATTGGAGGCACAACATGGGCATTGCAAAAGCTTGGGCTAAATAATAGCCTTCCATTGTGGTCAGCAGGGATGCGGTTTTTGATTGCAAGTGTAATTATTATTTTTTATTTGATTTTAAGTAAAAGAATTTATATTAATTACGCCGTTTTCAGTCTTGCTGCAGCTAACGGCCTGTTTTATTTTTCGATTCCATTTGGAACAGTTTATTGGGCATCAACATATATACCTAGTGGATTGGTAGCTGTTTTAGCTTCTGGAATTAGCGTATATGCACTGCTTCTAAACCATTTCTTACGCGGAAAGCCAGCAACTGGAAGGCAATTATCAGGTGTTTTCTTTGCCATCATAGGTGTATGTGTGGTTTTTGGTGAAGGAGCATCTTTACCGGGCAATGAAAAAAGTATAATTGCTATGTTAGCAGTGTTAGGAGCTATGGGGAGTTCAGCCGCTATAACGCTCAAAGTTCAAAAGCATATTAAAACTCTTCCACTTCTTAATTTTGTTGCATTTTCCATGCTGAGTGGTGGTTTTTTACTCTTGATTACGAGCTTAATAATTGAAAGTGGTAACCGTTTCTTTTATGGGGAGAGCTTAGGAGCGCTCCTTTATTTAGCAGTAATAGGATCAGTATTAGGATTTACGCTTAATATTACTTTGCTTAAACATTGGCATATTTCTAAAGCTACATCTCATTTATTCATCTCCCCAGTTATTGCATTGTATATGGGCTTCATACTTCTTGATGAAAATATTACCACGACTGTGATTATAGGCACCGCGGTTGTTGTTCTCGGAGTAATGTTAATCGTTTTGCCAAAACGCGAAAAGGAAACTCTTAATGTCAACTCTACAAAAAAACCTGGCCATAATCTGTCAGAATAGAAAGCTACCATTTGTGTTTGAAGAAGCTAAGGCAATGGGTGTCGAAATTACATTTTTTTATAACGATAATGAGTCTCCACCGCCGGAAATTCCCGGTGTTGTGAGAAGCATTGCTTTACCATTGTTTGAAGATGAAGATAAAGCACTAAATATAGTCATGTTAGAAAATAAAGTGCGCCGAATTGATGGTGTTTTAACACTATTTGAACCGGCGTTAGATTTCGCCGCTAAAATTGCTAACAGGTTGGGATTACCTTTCTTACCTGAATTCGTAGTAGAGCAATGTAGAAACAAAAATATGACTCGGCGCGTTCTGTATGATAACGGATTAAATACACCCTCCTTTATCGAAATAAAAGAAGAAAAATACCCAGACATTGACCAAATTAAATTTCCGCTTGTAGTGAAGCCTACTAATGGCTTTTCCAGTCAGGGTGTTACCCGAGCTAACAACCCTGATGAATTGAGAAATGCTATTGATAAAGTATGGGAAATTAACCGCACGCAATTGAAAGATTTCATCTATGACAAGGGTGGTGTTTTACTTGAGTCATTTATCGATGGGCCGGAGTTCGCAATCGAAACATTTTCGCATCGTGGTGAGGTGACAGTGCTCTCAATCGGCGATAAAGGTAATGGCAAAGGTCCATACTTTGAAGAAGGTGTTTATATCGCACCTGCTGATATTGATGAGAAACTGCGAGATGAAATCGTAGATGAAGTTAGACGTGCAGTTAAGGCGCTAGGAATTAATGAGGGACCAGCACATGTGGAACTGCGTATTGACCAAAAGCAAGTGCCTTTTGTTATAGAAGTCGCACCACGCGTGGGTGGATCCGGAATATCACATTATATTGTGAAAGCAAGCACGGATATAAACTTCCTGCAGTTGGTTATTTGCCACGCTTTGGGTATGGAATTTTCCCAAAAAATGGGGGCATTAGTAAAACCGATATCTACTGCCGGAAATTATATTATTCCTGTGCAGGGGGATGGAATCTTTGTCGAGATTGATGGATTAGCAAATGCCCGTGAGAAATCTGAGGTGGAATATGTTTTTGAATTTATGGAGCCTGGGCATAAAGTTCTTCCATACCCTCATTTTTCAGGTTACCCAGGATTTATTTTAACACGTCATACTGACCATGAAGCTTGTGAATCTTTTTATAACGATTTGCAAAAAAATCTAAAAATAAAATATTTATAGATTCCATAGTTAAGGAGAATGATATGGATCATAAAATAATAATTCACACTTTGGGGCTAGAAGGAACTAATTGTGAGAAAGCAGGTTATCTTTGGCTGGAAAGTAAGAAGGTTTATGGTGATGCTCAGCTTTATTCAACTCTTGAGGATGCTCTCATTGAAGTCAGGAAGAATTCACATGATCTATTATTAGGATGTGCCGTCTATCCAGACTTACATAAAATTGTATTTGAGAACTTAGACTTTTTAGAAATTCAGGATAGTTTTGTAATGCCAACATGGAACATGGTATTAGCAAAAAATCATCGTAGTTCGTCAAATATGGAACAATTTACAATTGTTTGTCATCCAGCGCCATCCCATCTCGCGTATACATACAGCCAGGATGTTCGTTTTGTATCAAGTAATGTACAGGCAGCGCTGGAGTGTGTTAGTGGGAAGGCTTCCGCGTGTATAACAACATTAAAAGCTGCACAAGATAATAATTTAAAGGTCATTCAAGACTTTGGTGAAGTGCCAATGTGTTTCACTCTTCATGGTCATAGACGCTAAGGAGTATTTTTATGGAATGGGTTAAGGATAAGGTTATTATTGAATTATGTCCTCGAATACATGAGTTCAATAAATTGCAAAGTGCTACAGGCGCGGTAGTATGTAACATAGATAAAGCTGAGTATTTGCTGGATGAAATTATAGGTTTGGCTGGTGAGATATTGTCTGCTCTGAAGCAATCCGATTATGCCCTACAATTGAATACCGACCTTCGTGAATGGAAAAGAGCTGGATTAAATACTGTACCATGTTTTAAACGGTCATTAGATAGCTATGAACCACCTGTAGATGGCGGCAAAACTTTTTACCTGGCTACAATCATTACACCTAATAGTCATAAAGAAAAAGGATATTGGCTGGAGTGCTTTTTGGCTCAACGAAAACAACCCGATGTCTTGCTGCCAATTATGTCTGATTTACCACATCCACAAAATGTCAGCCAAACAATGCACCTGATTGCTTCGTCTTCTGGTTTCAGTGTTGGACACTGCTTAGTCTTCTTTCCAGAAAACGTTAAAACAAAAAATAGGGTTGTTAAACAACATTTTGCGATGTTCTTTTTTAATAAATTTCATGCTATCTATCAAAAAGACACATTGCGTAGAGTAGAATCATTATTGGAGTTTGAAGGGAAATCATCTCATTTACTAAGCGCAGAAAATTGCTATGCAGCGCGCTCGGCATGGGGATACTTGCACGACTATTATCACCACTGCGGACCCCGTCCTTTTAATACAAATATTCACGTTAAAATGAATTTTGGGTAGGTGTTTTAGAAGAAATAAAAGTTGATTGCCAAACCATTATTAGAGTGCAACAGCAGCACTATCCTTGGTGGCGAGAAGTGACCGAGTTTATTTTATTTGAGAGGTTGGTCCGTTACCCTGCTCAACACGATGCGACGAGTAATTTTGATGCGGCAACTGGGGTTTTATTGTTCTCCTGGCTTAAACGCCGAGGGCACGGTATTAGCATTTGCGATTCTTCTGGCAAAGCTATAATGGATTTTGAAAAGTGTTTGACTGGCTTGCATGCCCTTGTTAAGGAAATAGAAGGGCTTGAAGAGATCGAGGATGATGCAACTTACAAGCAAGAAGTTGAAAGTTTTGTAATGAATGAACTGGAGCCAGGTAATCTGAATGATCGATATATTATCCCTGATGATTATCTTATTCATGATATGAATATGAAAGTTAACATACCAATTCTCTTTTTTTAACCACCCTATATTTTTGAAATTTTTGATAATTAAAGTAGACATAAGCGCACCAATCAAGGTGCGCTACTCATTCTTTTAAACCTTATGCAAAGTACCCGCCTTCACGCATATCCTGCAATAACCCTGGCCCGCTCGGCTGCCAGTTAAACGTCTGACGCGTCCACGCGCTGGATGACGGATTATCAGTAGACGCGAAAAATGCCATCCAGCCTAACCACGCTTTTGCTTCTTCCAGCGTCAGGCTTTTCACCGGCAGTGATAATCCGGTGCTGATGGTTTCGGCAATCTGCCGGAATGGCACCCCTTCTTCCTGCACTGCATGCAGAATCGCGCCCGGCTCAGCTTTTTCAGCCGCGAGGCAAAACAGTTCAGCGGCATCATCGCGATGCACCGCGGGCCAGCGATTCTCACCCTCGCCGACATACACCGCTGCGCCTTTTTCCTTCGCCATATTGATGATCATCGGAATAAATCCGTGATCGCCTGCGCCATGTACGGTTGGCGGTAAACGCACCAGCGCCACGCGCACACCGCTGTCGGCCAGCGCCAGCGCGGCGACGTTGGAGTTGGAACGTGGATGCGCCCCCGCTGCCGGTTGAATCTGTTCGGTGGCGAGACGTCCCGGCGATACCAGCGCGGTGCCGGTGGTGACAATCAGCGGGCGATCTGAACCTGCCAATACGTCACCCATCGCCAGAATCGCGCGTTGGTCGACCTCGGCGGCATGATCCATGCGGCTGAAATCATGAATATATCCTGCGTGGATCACGCCATCGCTCTGTTCGACCGCCTTACGCAGGCCGTCGAGATCTTGCAGATCGCCGCGAATTACCTGCACACCTTGTTGCTGAAGTTTTTCTGCGGAAACTTCGCTGCGCGCCAGACCTTGCACCTGATAACCGCGCGCCTGCAGTTTTTTTACAATGGCGGAACCGATAAAGCCGCTCGCCCCGGTCACAAAAATTCGCATATTGGTGCTCCACTTTTTCAAAGTTGAAGCACTATCATAAAAGTCTGCAACGCGACGAAAAGTCGTGAGCTTATACAGGTATACGCACTAACAGGGTAAAGGTATGACTTCCCAAGATGATAACCAGCTCGGCAACTATCTGCGTGAACGTCGCCAGCGGCTGGATGCGGCGAAACTTGGTTACACCTTACTTCGTCGCCGCACGCCGGGCCTGCGCCGGGAAGAAGTGGCGGTGCGCGCGTGTGTCAGCACTACCTGGTATACGTGGCTGGAGCAGGGCAGAGGCGGCGCGCCATCGGAAGAAGTATTGGAACGCTTAGCCCGCGCATTAGAGCTGAGCGCCGCCGAGCGCGATCATCTGTTTTTGCTGGCGCAAAATCGTCTGCCTGGCGTGACATGGCAGGCGGGCGTGGATGTTTCGCCATCGCTGCAGCGCGTGCTCGACAGCATGGAGAACACGCCAGCGCTGGTCAAAACCGCAGAGTGGCAAGTGGTGGCGTGGAACCGTGCGGCAACCAAAGTGTTTGTCGATTACGCTGAACTGCCGCCTGCGCAGCGCAATATCCTGCTGATGATGTTTCGTAACGAGGAGATGAAAAAGCGTCTGCCGGACTGGCATAAAGTGACACGCGGCATGGTGGCCAACTTTCGCGCAGATGTGGCGCGCACCGGCGCCAGCGAGCATGTGCGCGCGCTGGTGGAGGAGCTGTGCGAGATGAGCGACACCTTCCGCCAGCTGTGGCAATCACAGGAAGTGAGTCAGCATGGCGAAGGTATTAAACAGCTGTGGCTGCCGGACGAAGGCGTGCTTGAGCTGGAATACAGCACCTTTGCGGTTGAAGGTAAACCGGGTTTGAGCCTGGTGGTGTTTAATCCGCGTCAGCAGCACGATCGGGAATGTGTGGCGCGGCTGATGGCGCGTCCGTAGCGGCGCGAAAGTGGGCTTCCATCTCATCCAGCGCCGCCTGATTCTCCAGCCCCCATTGATACATCTGCTCGATCGGTGCCGCGAACGTCATGCCGAGCGGTGTTAGGCGATAATCGACTTTCGGCGGCACCACATCATAAACGTGACGCGCAATCAGCCCGCGCTGCTCCAGCTCTTTCAACGTCTGAAACAGCATCTTCTTCGAAATTCCCTGCAGGCTGCGCTGCAGCTCGCCGGTGCGCGCGCGATGGTTAGGCCAATGATAGAGCGCATGCAGAACCATGCTGCTCCATTTCACCGAAAACAGATCCATTAACCGTCGCGGCGGCGAATCCGCATAAAAAAACAGTTTACCGTCTACCATCGCGGGCATAGTTCTCGTCTCCTGAATGGTTACCAAAAGGTAACTACTATCAATTTTGCACCATGTTCACTATAGTCTGCCGCCTTCAGCTAGCCAAAGCCAACTCATTTCGGAGGCCCTATGAAAATCAATGCATTAGTCGCGCACGACGCGGCACAACCGCTCTCTTCAGGCCAGATTGCATTGCGACCGCTGCAACAGCAGGATGTCAAAATTGAAATTCTGTATTGCGGTGTGTGCCATTCGGATCTGCACATGGCCCGTAACGAATGGGCGGTCAGCCGCTATCCGCTGGTGCCGGGACATGAAATTGTCGGACGCGTTGTTGAAACCGGCGCGGACGTAACGAATTTCAAAGCCGGCGATGTGGTTGGCGTCGGCGTGATGGTCGATTCCTGCCGCGAATGCCATTTCTGTCAGCAGCAAGAAGAGCAGTATTGTGAATCCGGCTTTGTGGCGACCTATAACGGCATCGACAAATACACCGGCGACAGCACGTGGGGCGGCTATGCGCAGAATGTGGTGGTCGATCAGCACTTTGTGGTGTCCGTACCGCAAACCTTGCCACTGGCTGGCGTTGCACCGCTGCTGTGTGCAGGCGTTACCGTATGGTCGCCGCTGCGTCACTTTAACGTAAAAGCCGGCGATAAAGTCGGCGTAGTCGGTTTGGGCGGATTAGGGCATATGGCAGTTAAGCTGGCAAGCGCAATGGGCGCGGAAGTCACGCTTTTCACCACTTCACCCGGCAAAGGTGAAGATGCGCTGCGCTTGGGTGCGACGCGCGTGGTGGTTTCACGTGACGCCGGGCAGATGGCCGCCGCGCAAACTTCACTGGATTTCATCGTAGACTGCGTCTCGGCTCCGCACGATCTCGATCCTTACCTTGCCACGCTGAAAACCAACGGTCGCCTGGTGCTGGTGGGTATCCCGGAGCAACCGCACCAGTCTCCAAATGTGACGCCGATGGTAAATCGTCGTTTGAGCATTAGCGGCTCATCAATTGGCAGCATTCAGGAAACTCAGGAGATGCTGGATTTCTGCGGCAAGCACAATATCACTGCTGATATTGAAGTGATTGCCGGTCAAGAGATCGAAACAGCCTTCGCGCGCATGTTGAAGGGCGATGTTAAGTATCGTTTCGTTATCGATATGCAAGCGACACGCTGGTAAAGCGTTATTGCCCGCACGTTGTGGCGGGCGATTTCATACTGAAATCGCCTGGGTAAACAAACTCATGCTATTGATATCATTCATTTTAAGTCCCTAATTCGCAGTGTTAGCTCGCCAGAAAAAAAATGGCTCTTATAGTTACAACATACTTTTAGAAAACTACGTAACAACTCGCGGGTTTAACTCTTTTGCGGCCTGCCAGTCGGACAGCAAAATCTGACTTCTACATGCCCAACTGGGGCAATCCATCCGTTCACAACTCACCGCATCAATCATTTCCGCGTACATGGAAAAGTCACTTCCGCTAAAAAACGAATTTCACCTATCTTATTGAAAATAGGTCTTTATTTTTGTGGCATGTAAATTGCTACATTTGGGGCCAATTTTTTAATCGATATCAAACCCATGAAAAAAATCATCACCTTCGGAACCTTCGATGTGTTCCATGTTGGGCACTTACATATCTTACAGCGAGCAAAAACGCTGGGTGACTGGTTAACCGTCGGGGTCTCTTCGGACGCCTTAAACTTCCATAAAAAAGGGCGCAACCCGGTTTACGATGAAAGCGACAGAATGTCGATTATCGCGGGTATTAAATATGTCGATGAAGTGTTTCTTGAAGAATCGCTGGAATTGAAGGCTGACTATATAAAAAAATACAACGCCAATACGCTGGTAATGGGTGATGACTGGAAAGGGAAGTTTGATAAGTTTTCTTCACTGGCTGAAGTCATTTATCTTGAGCGCACGCCTAGTATCTCCACCACGTCTTTAATCGAAATAATAAAGAAGCGCTAATGCCATCAGCCCGCATACAAGGCTATTTTATCGCATCAGCGATAACCTGCGCTGCACGCTCATCGGCTTTGCCGTCATTTAATGCATTGCAATACTCGGATTTTAAAGGGATTTAGTGAACGCGCGGAAATGTTATTTCCATTTGCGGAAAAGATGATGCCTAACATTAATACAGCAATCGTTACGTTCCATGTCGTCGCGGCACGTCACATCCTGCAATCACTTTTTGCACCATCCTGAATAAACATTTCCCGCAACGCTCCGATAACTCCCTTACAAACCATACAAAAATAATTAACGCAGGAGCAGGGAAGATGGGGCTGGTATCCCGATTACGTAATGTGCGCATCACGCGTAAACTGTCGGCAGGATTCGGCATCGTGCTGTTGTTAGTGGCGCTGGCAACCGGATTAAGCGTGCAGCGCTTTAACGCCATTCATGACATCTATCAGAAAACCAACCTGATTTATGACATCAACATTGAAGTGTTCCAGGCCAAAATTAACCGCCTCAAATATCTGTATGGCGATGACAAATCCGGCCAGGTGATGGCAAATTACGTCACGCATGCGCAGCAACTCACCAGCGATGCCAAGCAGCTTTCATGGTCGGAAGGTGCCAGAGCGCGGGTGGATGAACTGGGAACGCACCTCGGCAGTTTCCAGAACAGCATTGGCGCGATGAAGCAAGCCACGCAACAACTCAATAGCCTGCGCTCGCAACTTGATGTTTTAAGCCAGCAAGACATGACTTCGCGCTACACCCAACTGATTCGCACTCCTGTTACTAATCCTGAACTTACCAATCAAATTTACCAGCAGCTGTTCGCTATCAGCAATGTGCGCGAAGAAGCCTGGGCGCTGCGTTTTAACGTCAGCGATGCGCTGCGTAAAACGCTGGAGAATCATTTCCAGCATGCGGATCAAGGCATGAAAGCGCTGCTGGCGCAGTTGCCGCCGGAACAGCAGGGCGAATTCACCGCACTGTGGCAGGACACCGAGAAATTCAAAAACCTGAGTCTGCAAGCGGCGGATGCCTATGGTCAGCTACGTGCGGCGGAAGACACCGTCAAAGTGGCGGGCGACAAGAGCAGTGCAGCGATCAAACAGGTCATTACCATCGTTAAAGCGCGTAACGATGAACTGGCCAACGGCTCGGCGGCAATTTCTCTGCTGATTGGTGGTCTGGCGATTTTGTTCGGCGTGCTGGTGGCGTGGTACATCATTCGTCAGATCACGCGTCCGGTATTCCATAACCTGGAACTGGCGGAGCGCATTGCCAATGGCGATCTCAGCTCGCAGTTTGCCACCGATCGGCATGATGAACTCGGCAAGCTGACTTCGGCGATGGGACGCATGAACGAACGGCTGCGCAGCATGATCGGCGATGTGCTGAGCAGCGTTAGCAGTGTATCGCAGGCGGCCAGCGCTATTAATCAAGGCAATCTCGATTTGTCTTCACGCACCGAACAACAAGCGGCGGCGGTGGTGGAAACCGCTGCCAGCATGGAGCAACTCACCGCCACGGTGAAAAACAACGCCGCCAATGCGCGACAGGCGAGTCAGATTGCGGCGGAAGCCTCGTACAACGCCAATAAAGGCGGCATCGCGGTGCGTGATGTGGTGAACACCATGGGCGAAATTTCTGACAGCTCGAAGAAGATTGCCGATATCACCGCCGTGATTAACAGCATCGCGTTCCAGACCAACATCCTCGCGTTGAACGCGGCGGTAGAAGCCGCGCGTGCCGGCGAGCAGGGACGCGGTTTTGCCGTGGTCGCCAGCGAAGTGCGCAATCTGGCACAACGCAGCGCCGGGGCGGCGAAAGACATCGAACAGTTGATCAATGAATCGGTCGGACGCATCAGCAATGGCCATCAGCAGGTGGCGCGCGCCGGTGAAACCATGGATCAGATTCTCGGCAGCATTGCGCGTGTGAATCAAATTATGGAAGAGATTTCCGCCGCGTCGGATGAACAGAGCCGCGGCATCGAGCAAATAGCCCATGCGGTCGGCGAGCTGGATACCACCACGCAGCAGAACGCCACGCTGGTGAGCGCCTCTTCGCACTCGGCGAACTCCCTGGAAGAGCAGGCGCTGATGCTGGAGCGATTGGTGTCGCAGTTCCGCCTACAAGGTGCTACACGTTAGAAAAACAGCGTGGAAGTAGCTCCAGATTTACTTCCACGGTCTTTCTTTGGGTCAGCTTGCAATACTTTTTTGCGGCCGCAGAAATGCAAGGTAAATATTCTTAAAATAAAGCGATCTGCCGCCGATATTTCCCGTTAAACTGCAATTCTTGTCGTCCTGATACTTTCCCTGCATGAACTACTACTCACCTGACGATAGCCATTTGAAGCGGCGCTCCCAACGCTTCGTCCGCCGCATGTTTATCATGCGTCAGCTCGGCACGATTTTATGTTTTTTCCCGATTCTCTCAGTACTGATGGAGCGGGATCGTGGCCTGGCTTTTAGCGCCCTGTTATTTGTGAATGCGTTTCTCTGGCCGTGGCTGGCTTATCAGCGCGCGCTGCGGGCCGAAGATTCCACCGCTACCGAGCGGCACAACTTAACCCTTGATGCCGCCTTTGGTGGCATTTGGGTAGCGCTGATGGCGCTGAGTCCGCTACCTTCCTTTGTCATCATGGCGGTGCTAGCCTCGGACCGCTATGCAGCGGGCGGTGCTGCCCAGTTGATTGCAGCGATGCAGGCATTTCTCTGCGCCTTTGTGCTGGTATGGCTGGTAGATGGCGCAGGCGTTGATTTGGCGTTCAGCACGCGAACCGTCTGGCTGAGCCTGCCGCTGGCAACCTGCTACATGCTGGTACTCAGCGTCACCTCGTACAATCTCACCTGGCAACTGCGCAAACGCAACCGCGAGCTGGAGCGCATTGCGCTGATGGATCCCGGTCTGGGGATTCCCAATCGTCGCTTGTTTGAACGTCGGCTGGAGAGCGAATTTCTCAGCACGCGTCGTGGCGACAGCGCTGGCTATTTACTGCTCATAGACCTCGATTATTTCAAATCGGTAAACGATACCTGGGGCCACGAAGCGGGGGATTTCCTGCTGGCGGAAATTTCATCGCTGCTGCGAAATCATGTGGGATTGCAGGATATTCCAGCGCGTTTTGGCGGCGATGAGCTAGGCGTGATTGTGCATCATGCCAGCGACGAATCGGTGGTGGCGCTGGCCCAACGTTTGCAGGAAAAGATTGCGCAGGTGCGTTTACCGGTATCGGCGGAGTTTCGTTGTTCGGTAAGTATAGGTATTGCATCGGCAGCGCATGCAGAATCCATACGTCACTGGTTGCGGCATGCCGATGAAGCGCTGTATGAGGTGAAACGCGCCGGACGCAACGGCGTACGCTTGTGGCAACCGTCGCTGGCCGGCGCGGCCTGAATTACACGAACTCGGGTTCGCAGTTCACTGGGAAGTTAAGCGAGTTAGCTATAAAGCAGGCTTCGTGGGCCTGATGATGCAGTTCACGCGCGCGGTCCGCATCCGCCGGATCGCGCAGCGCAATGCGCGGTTTCAACGTTATGTTGGTAAACCGACCGCGCGTGCCCTCAATCATTGTCCCTTCCGCTGCATCTTCATAAGCTTCCACCACAATTCCGGCGTCAGAACACAAATGCAGATACCACAATTTGTGGCATGCCGAGGCCGAAGCCAGCAATAACTCTTCCGGATTCCAGCGCGTCGCATCCCCGCGAAACGCTGGATCGGCGCTCAGCGCTATCGTCTCTTTGCCAGCGGCAATCAGCTCCGCGTTACGACCGTAAGCGGTATAAGATGCGGTGCCGTTGCCGCGGTTGCCGGTCCAGCGCACCGTGACCTGATAATGGTGTTCTTTTGCTGCCATTACTGATGCTCCTTTTAAAATAAACATGACATCAGCAGACTATCAGGAATTGCTGCTACAACGCCTGCGATCGGTGATATCGATTTTCATGAAAGGAAAGGGGCCGTGTAATTTGTTTATAGCGAAAGCTGTTAGGTAAACTTAAGGAATCGGATAACGTTTAAGGGAAAATTTACCATGTTAGAGACAAACCGCCTGATCCTCCGACAATGGCAGCAAACAGACTTACAACCCTTTGCCGAACTCAATGCCGATCCCGAAGTGATGAAGTATTTCCCGAAAACGCTGAGTCGTCAGGAAAGCGACAACGTCGTTGCAAGATTTAAGGCGATGATTGTTGCAAACCAGGGTTGGGGTTTTTGGGCCGTTGAGATGAAAGCCACCGGCGAATTTGTCGGCAGCGTGGGTTTTGCACAGCAGCCAGATCGCTTCGATTTTTCTCCCTGCACGGAAATTGGCTGGCGTATCAATAAAAAGTTCTGGGGGCAGGGAATCGCCAAAGAGGCCGCCCAGGCATCGTTGGCTTACGCGTTTAATGTTTTGCATCTTCCCGAGGTCGTTTCGTTCACCAGTACTCATAACACGCCATCTGAGAAGCTGATGCAGCGATTGGGGATGCAGAAACAAACTATCTTTCTCCATCCCGCGTTACCTGTCGATCACGCGCTAGCTGAGCATGTGCTGTATAAGATTTTCAACAACAACTTCATTGACTCGCCTCTCTAAACCCGGCATCAGTCAGTGTCGCCCGCACATGAGGAAGACTCTGCGGATAATTTTGCTGAATAAACTCAATCATCTTTTCCCGCACGTAACAGCGTAAATCAAAGGCGGTGGGGGAATTCTGCGCCGTCATTAATAATCTGATGGTCATGGTTTTGTCAGTGGTATCCGTAACCTGAAGCACCTGAGTTTGTTGATCCCAGAGTTTAGTTTCACTGAGGACTTTTTCAAAATGCTTACGCAGAGGATCTAATGGCATCGAATAATCGAGGTAAAGAAAAACAGAGCCTAATATTTGGGCGTTATTGCGCGTCCAGTTCTGGAAGGCATTTTCGGTAAAGTAGGTGATGGGCAAAACTAAACGACGCAGATCCCAAATACGCACCACAACATAAGTCAGGTTGATCTCTTCAATCCAGCCCCATTCATTTTCCACCACTACAGCATCATCAATTTTTATCGGTTGGGTAAAGGCGATCTGAATCCCGGCGAATAGATTAACCAGCGATTTCTGCAGGGCAAAGCCAATGATTATACCGGCAACGCCGGCACCAGCGAGAATGGTGGTGCCGAATTTTCGCACGCCAGGGAAACTGAGCAAAATTAGCGAAAGACACAATGTCACCAGTACGACAATCGCGACTTTTTTCACATACATTATCTGCGTGCGAATTTTTCGCGCACGAAGGTTATTCGAAAGATTGATGTCATAGCGAATAAATAGCATATCCTGCGCCACATTGATCAATCGAATAAGCACCGAGCAGAAGGATAAGATAATGAATATATTAACGGTGGTGGTAATAAAGCTCAGGGAGCCTGGCTGGATATTAACATAACTAAGTCCAGCACTAATTAACAGTAAAGGGATAAACAGAAACAGCGATCCGCGCAGATGCTTTTCCAGTGACTTGAACAGTTTTCTATCACGTTTTTGCCAGTAGCGAATAAATCTAAGGAGGATAAATCGCGCCAGAAATCCTATTGCGAGTGAGAGAGTGACAAGCAAAACAGCAGGCACCCATGTTGGAGCACCAGATAACTCATCAAATAATAATGGCATTACTTTCCCTTTTATTAAGCCAACAACCGTGGTTGTCAGATAAGTCAAAAAATTCAGTAACCATTCTGTTATCGGTTATCTGCAGATTATTTATTCATGCTTATCAGTATAGACGCTGTGGCAGGCTTGGTTGTCAGGGGATGGGTGGCGTATGCATCGGTCGCCACCAATGGCGACCCTTAGGCAGTTTGGCGAGGTTTGTGTAGGGTGCGCAGTGATGCGCACCTGTTACGAAAGGAAGTAAATCAATCACTTTGAAACTACAACTTTAGCTGGCTGCCTAAAATAGCATCGGCTTCCTGCAGTGTCACATCGAGTCCCGCAGAGGGCGTAAATGTCAATTCGCCAAAAATAACCTTACCGTTGAGAAGGTAGAAGTCAGCACGAACAAATTTAAAATCAGCGGCCAGTTTAACCGCGTACTCTTTCATGTTATTGAAACCTTCCGGCATCTTTGGATAGCTGTTGGTATTGATTAATTCAACAGTATCTTCAAAGGGAAGCGGATGCCAGTTCATATCAAAATAATAGAATTTCGGTGTGCCTTTCTCTCGCTGCATGCACACCATTACCGCATAAGGTTTTCCATTGAAACAGTAGAATTTATAATCCTCTGGGAATCCACCACGTTCATTCTCAATGTATTTTTCGCATAAGATTTTGCGGTCAATTTTCTTATACTGCGGCTCAATGAAATGGGAGGAGAAATCCTGCTTCAACCATTTACTGAGTTGCTTGTTGGTTTTTTCAATGTCCAGCGATGCTTTGCTATCACAGATTATGTTGTAACCTGCGCCATGGTTACACTTAAGTGCGAATTTATTGGGTAATGCGCGGTAGTCAATATCCATTGGGTCATCATACACGCCGTAGAGTTCATTCAGGATTTCACCACACCCTTTCGCTATCACATACTCCCGAACCTTATACTTGTCCGCGCACAAGGTATAAATATCGCCATTTAACTCATTGAATTTGAGCCACTGAATTTTTTCATTGAAATTGATTGGATTGGTTAAGTTCAGCTTTTTCTTGAACTTAATATAGTAATGTGTTTTAGCGCAAAATTCTGGGTACATATATGCGCTGATTTTTAACGCTGATTTGACTGTGTGTTTTATCATTTTCATTAAAATTATCTCAGTTTGAAAATGTTAAGATGCATTTTGATGATTGTTTTATTTCTGAAGAAGTAATTGAGTAAAGTGCAAGACATAATCTCAACGATCAAAAAACAGTATGCGGCCCCATTAATGCCGAAGGAATTAATCATTAGCCATGAAAGCGGTATGGTTAAGACACAACATAAAAACATCTTTTTAGCCAGGTAACTGTATCCGGACTCTTTGATCATATAGCGATAACAAATTGTACCTAATGCAGAGAACATAGTGCCGATGATAATGATGGGAATGATACTCACGGAATCCATATACTTATCGCCATACAATAAATGGATGAAGTATTCACCAAAAAAGTAGAATCCAGCTAACGCTATAAGCGAACACAAGATGACAATTCGGTTGATTTTAATGAGTAGCATTTCAACGGTGATTTGATCTTTTTCACTGTATATCTTTGAGAAGAAGCTTGTTATTAATGCCAATACGATAAATGACCAGGCACCTCCTATGGTTAACGCGACGCTATACACGCCCAGATTTGAGTAAGAAAGGATTTTTGCCAAAAAAATGCTCGATATCTGCGTATAGATGTCAGCCGATAGACTCGATAAAATCAGCGCACCGCCGGTGAATAACATATGACGGTTATACATTCCGGCGCCTTTACGATTCTCATTTATTTTTGTGGTGTAGTTAAAATAGATAAGACGCAGGAAATAAGGTATGAGCGGGATGATAATAATAGGAATGGTGAAGTAGTTCACGGGCATTTTGAAGTATGAAATAGAGAATCGAATCAACAAGGCAACAGATAAGCCGATCACATTGGTGATAGTGTTTATTTTTGATTTTAATTGCGTGTTGTTGTAGATGGAAAAGAAGTCCATCACAATGTAGTAAGTGGCAATACAGTTTGCCACACCAAATAGAAACACAATGATGTCAGTGAAGAAGTAGAGGTAGATCAACACCGCGCTTGATGACAGGAGAAAGAAAAATCGCCGTTGATTTTGTGTGTGTATCGCTAATGCGATCCCAGACTTACTCTTTTCACTCATGCGTTTAAAGATGATGTTCTGACCGCCAAACCACGATAGCGTTTGCACAAATATAAACAGAGAAGTTGAAATGTTTATTTTGCCATAGTCTTCAGGGCCAACGTATTTTGCCATCAGCGCATTAATATATATTAGCCCGATGATATTGACTGACTTTTCTAACATGATCCATATTGAGTTAGAGTACATTGCATGTCTCTCATCTACAGAGCTGTGTTGATAGCGTTAAGGACTGTTTATAAGCCATCCGCAAAAAATGAAGCTTTCTTCTATATGCATTAATGTTGTGTATTATTGCGAAATATTCATATAAAAAATACCCAATATTACTGTTTATTCTGCAGGCTAAATTAATTGGTTGACAGTGTGGCTGCTGATATCCAATTAGTGAAGGTTTTTTTTATTAATCAGATTAATGACGTGCGTTTTCAAATATTGAGTCCATTATTTAATCGTGTTCGACTCTATATATTGTGATGATGATCATGATTTTCTTTAACGGGGCTAATTACCGAGAGCACACAGTGTAGCGGCGCAATTCATTGCGCGATTATGCACTATTTCATGGGGCTGATTTCTGACCACGTCAGTACCGCTGTGGCTTACAGCCTGCCGCTGCTGTGCTTTGTCGTGGTGCTGGCCTATGCATTGAGGCAGCGCAGACATTCATAATGCGGTGAGTGGCTTGAGGGGCGATTCTGCGGAATCGCCTTACGAGTGAACGTTAAAGTAATGCGTGCAAATGCCGATAAGCCTTTCAGGCTTTTAAAAGCTGTTTTTGTACTCAATATTCGTATTAATCAGGAGAGCAAGATGGATGTATCACAAATTACATCACTGGCTACCGGCCTTGATAACATGGAACTGGCTAATAAAATAAGCACGTTAGTACTGAAGAAGACGTTAGATAATCAGCAATCGATGGCGAGCGGCATTCTGGATTCGATTCCTCAGTTGCCTGCAAACCCTGCAATTGGGCGCAACATTAATACCACTGCCTGAAGTCAGCATTAACGGTTTTATGGAGTGATGTCGATCTGGTATCACTCCCCAAATGATTAAATAGTGTTGGCATGTTATTAGCGGAAGAAATTACAGGGTGAAGGTGTCGATCACATATCCTGTTCGCGCAGTATTTTGCCGACATTTCCGCCCGGATGGACGTTGAGCAGCCGCTGCTGATCGAAGCCGTTACGCAGCATGATGTTACAGCACAGCGCATCGAACACCGCCAGCACCAGCATGATAGAAGTGGTAGCCAGCATATTGAGCGGGTCGATCTCCCTCTGGATATGCGTTTTCACTACCAGCGTAGCGGCGTCGGCAATCGCTGAGTCCAGGTTTTCCGTCACGCTGATGATAGCAACGCCTTTGGTTTTAAGCGTCGGCAGCAGGCGCGTTAGTTCTTCAGAATTACCGCCTCGTGAAATCAGGATCATCAGGTCGTTGTTGCGCATAAATCCCAGGTCACCGTGGGCTGCATCGGTAGCGTTGAGGTACACTGCCGGCTGCTCGACGCACGCCAGCATATGGGCGATTTTCCGCGCGGCAATTCCCGAGGTGCCAACACCGGTCACAACAATTTTACCGTGACATCCGGTAACCAGCATCAGGAGCTGGTGCCAGGTTTCGGCATCAAGATTACGTTGTAACGCCAGTAATTCCTCGCTATAGGTCTGCCAGGCCTGACATGCCTGAGTAAATTCTTCTTCCGCATTCATTCGGTTTTCCCCTGCATCAGGTCACGATATTTCATGCTGTCGTGATACATCTCGTGGAATACGCGGTATTTACGATCGTAATACTCTTTGATTTTGTTGGTCTGTGGTGTGATGGTTTTACCAATGCGGCTCATTGCAGCCATGGCTTCCGGCAGCGAATCATAGACACCCGCTGCAACGGTGCCCATCATGGCGCTGCCGAGCAACATCGCTTCACTCTCTTCCGGCAACAGCATTGCGCAGCCTGTCGCGTTGGAATGCTCCTGCACAAAAATCGGGTTTTTAGTGCCACCACCACTCGCCATCATGGTATCAATGCAATAACCACTCTGGTTCATGGTTTCAATAATATGACGAGTGCCGAGCGCCAGCGCCTGAATGGTGGCGAGATAATGCAGCGCCATGTCTTCCGGCGTGCGAGACAATTTCAGGCCAGTCAACGTGCCCGTGAGTGTTGGATTAGCACGCGGTGAGCGGTTGCCGTGGAAATAGGGCAACATATGAATGTCTTTGGTCAGGAACGCGATATTTTCTGGCTCACCCGCCATGTTGCGCAAAATACCATTCAGAATTTCATAAATCGTTTTGCCGCTGTCTTTGCCCTGTTTGAGTAAATCCTGATAACACGGGTGTGAATGAATGACATGATCAATTAACGCGCCGGTAGTCGATTGTCCGCCTTCATTCAGCCAGTAATCCGGCAGAATCGCCGAATAATATGGCCCCCAGATCCCACCGATATAGCGCGCGCTACGCGACATCGCCATATGAGCGGTGGACGTTCCGCCAATCAGCGCGATGCGATTATCGAAATCCGCTGATTCGCCGGATACGCCGCTGGCACCCAGAATGCCGAGGCTACCCGCGTGGGCATCAATAATGGAGACGCTGACCGCCGTACCGGCAATCAACCCCATTTCTGCAGCGGCGCGCTGAGTTAATCCATGCCCCAGCGGCTCACCCATGGTTTTTACTTCACTGCCGATTTTTGACGCGTTGTTTTCCAGCAAATCTTCCAGACCGATCTGGCGGAAATAGCTCGAGTCCCAGCGGTCTTCGTGACCGATATACGTCCATTTGCAGACGGTAGAGCACAACGAACGCGTGGTGTCCTGCGTGGCCCGCCAGGTAAGAAAATCAGGTAGGTCGAACAGATGCCCGACATTGCTCCAGGTCGTCGGCATGTGTTGCTTCAGCCACAGCAGTTTTGGCGTCTGCATTTCTGGTGAGATGATTCCGCCGACAAATTCCAGCACGCGGTGGCCGGTGGCATTGATGCGTTCTGCCTGCGTGATAGCACGGTGATCCATCCATACAATAATGTTCTGCTCGCTTCGCCCGGACGGGCTGACGGTCAGCGGTTTACCTTCTTTATCCAGCACCACCAGCGAACAAGTCGCGTCAAAACCAATGCCTTTCACCTGAATAGGATTGATATCTGCCTGATTAACCGCGTCTTTTACGGCGTTACAGACGGATTGCCAAATCTCATCGGAAGACTGTTCGACGAAATCGGCTTTCGGGCGGTACAACGTGATCTCACGGCTGGCCTGGCCGACCATGCGGCCGGTCATATCGAAGACGCCTGCGCGGGCGCTGCCGGTTCCTACGTCTATTCCAATAAAGTATGTCGCCATGTTTTTTCCCTTCGTAAAAATCTTTCGCTTATGATTTTCTGTTTTGCAGAGCGATAAACAGGATCAGAACGCAACCCCACAGCGCCATGGTCAGATAACTGCTAACGCCCATCAGGTTAAGGCCGCTCTCGAGCATTTGCAGGACGATCAACGCCAGTACCAGTCCGATGACCCGGCCAAACCCGCCGTCGGGATTAATTCCACCGAGTACAGAAGCCAGAATGGTCACCAGCAAATAGGAGTCGCCATAGCCTGCTTTGGCCGAGTTGAATTTGGACATCATCAGCAGTGCCGCGCCCCATCCGAGCAGCGCGGAAAGCATATACACCGCGAGGGTAACTTTGTGGGTGTTAACACCACTGAACCGCGTGGCCTGTTCGTTAGAACCCATCAGATAGAGGCTGCGTCCCAGCGTGGTATGTTCCAGTAACACCCACAACAGCAGCGCCACCAGCAGGAATAACAGCAGCGCAACCGGAATGCCGAGCAGGCTGCCGTTGCTGAGATATTGAATGGCTGCCGGGAAGCCGGAAATCACAGCACCATTGGTTAGCAGAATATTCAGCCCGCCAATCAGCGTCATGGTACCGAGGGTCGCCAGAATCGGCGAAACACCGATATAGGCGATCAGTACGCCATTGAGCGCGCCAATGAGCACGGCGACCACCAGACCCGCGAGCATCGCCAGCGCGAAATATTCTGGCTGGTTCGGGTGCGCCACCAGAATGGCCGCCATCGCCAGCGAACAGGCATTGGCTCCGGCAATGACCGAAAGATTGATACCGCCGGTGAGCATGGTGATACCCATCCCCAGCGCCAGCATGCCCAGAATCGGTAACTGAGAGGAGATCGACTGGAAATTGCCGACGCTGTAAAAACTGCCGCCCAGCGTGAACGAGAACAGCACGGCAACGGCGACGATGATCAGTAACTGCAAGCGGATGATGCGATCGCCAGGAAAGAAGCGGTTTAAGGTTGTCATGTCACATTCCCTTTGCCAGTTTGCGTTTTTCATTCCACGCGGTGCTGCTGATGCTGACCAGAATGATCACGCCGCTGAAAACCTGATGCCAGTAAGATGAAATGCTCAGCAAGGTCATACCATTTTGCAGGAAGGCCAGCAGCATTACCCCCAGAATGGTGCCTGTCAGCGAGCCACGGCCGCCGGTCATGCTGGTGCCGCCTAATACCACCGCCGCCAGCACCGTCAGCTCATAACCCAGCAGGGAATTAGGCGCGACAGACTGGGTGATTTGCGCCTGAACCACGGCCGCTATACCCGCCAGCAATCCCATAAATCCGTATACATAAAAATGCAGTCGCAGGATGTTCAGGCCGAGACGCGACGCAGCGTCACGGTTGCTGCCCATGGCATAAATCTGGCGCCCCACGCGTGTGCGGTTCATCAACACGCCGGTGGCGATGATCACGCCCAGCAAGCTAAGCAGCGGCAGTGTCAGGCCATAGTCGTAACCGTCGGCGGCGGTAAAGGAGAACCAATTAATACCGTTCATAAACCAGTCGGGAAACCCGTATAACCAGGTGCCATTGGTGACATACACCAGCAGACCGTAAAACAGGTTTAACGTGGCAATGGTGATAATGATGGCCGGAACGCGCAGCCAGTACACCAGAAAACCGTTGACCAGCCCGAGCAGCAACCCGCTGCCCATCGACAGGGCAAATGCCAGTGGAAAGCTACCGCCGTGATGGATGATGTAACTGGCCATCACGTACTGACCGATTGAGGTGATGGCCGGGAAGGAGATGTCGATGCCTCCGGCAATTAACACCACAAACAGTCCACAGGCCAGAATGGCAAGAATGGCGTAGCTGGTGGCGACGTCAGTCAGGTTACCCAGGGTCATAAATTCACTGGTGCCGACGCTTAAGCCAATCACCAGCAGCAGAACCAGTAATCCCAGCCAGAACTCGTGCTGGGAAAACAGTTTCAACAGAGATTTATTATCCATTAATCACCTCCGCAATCTGCGCTTCGCTGCTTTGGTGCGGCGCGAATTCCGCTACCAGTTCGCCTTTGCGCATCACCAGCACGCGATGACTGTTGTAATACGCTTCCGGAATTTCATCGCAAATCATCAGCACCGCCATGCCAGATTCCGCCAAATCGCGTGCGATGCGATAAATTCCCTCTTTGTTGGCAATATCTACGCCGACGGTCGGCGAATCGAGGATCAGAATATGGGGTTGTGTTGCTACCCATTTGGCGATGGCGATACGTTGTGCGTTACCGCCAGAAAGGGTTTTAACGGGTAACTGGCTATCCGAAACTTTGATGTTCAAATCGCGGATTAGGTCTCTTACCACCGCTGCGGCTTTCTGATGGTCCATTAATCCTGCGCCGGTGTGCAGCTTGTCGAAAATGGACACCAGCGTGTTGTCATAAATGGATTGTTCCATGATCAGACCCTGCGTCAGACGGTCTTCTGACACATAAGCAATGCCGTGACGGATGGCGTCGCGGTTACTGTGGAATTGCACCACATTGCCGTTAACGCGGATTTCTCCGCTATCTGGTTGGCTCATGCCGAACAGGCTCAGACAGAGTTCCGTCCGGCCCGAACCGAGCAGGCCAATAATCGAGGTGATTTCACCCTGGCGCAGCGCCAGTGAAATATTCTGATACTGACCTTTGCGGCTTAGTTGGCTGACTTCAAGGAGTGGCGTTACGTTAGCTGGCGCACGATGCGGCAGATGACTGTAGGTAAAACGTTGTCCGGTCATCAGGAATGCCAGTTCATTACTGTCGAGTTCGCTGGCCGGATAGGTGCCAACCAGTTTGCCGTCGCGCATCACGCTGATGCGATCGGCCACTTCCATCACCTCATCAAGACGGTGGCTGACAAACACCACGCAGATACCGGCGGATTTGAGCTCATTCACCACGCGCAATAGACCATTCACTTCAGTACGAGTCAGCGATGCGGTCGGTTCATCCATAATCACTAAACTGGCGTCAGCGGCGATAGCGCGGCATATGGCGACTAATTGGCGATCGGCGATCGACAGCTTTTCGACTTTACGATCCGGATCCAGAGAGACGCCGACCCGTTGCATCGCTGCCATCGCTTTTTGGCGCATTGCCTCGCGATGTACCCAAAAATCTCCGCCGGGTAAATAACAGTGAATGGCAATATTTTCGGCTACCGACAGATTGGGAAATAAAGACAAATCCTGATAAATAACCTGAATGCCGTAATACGAAGAGAGCTGCGGCGTCAGAGTATGAAATAGTTTTCCGTCCAGCGTAATGGCCGCGCCTTTTTCCGGCTGATAAACACCAGAAATGACTTTAATGATGGTACTTTTGCCACAGCCATTTTGACCAGCAAGGCAATGCACTTCGCCTTTATTTAACGTCAGGCTGACATTGTCTAATGCTAGTACGCCGGGAAATTTTTTGCTGATTCTTTCAATGCTGATAAAGGCCTCATAAGGGGCAGGGGACGTATTAAGCGTATTCATCACCGATCCTTAAGCATATCCTTTATAATTCCAGTGGGCCTTGGCTGCACATTTTCGACCTAATCAATGGGTTATCTTTACGCATTGGCCGCTTTGCCCTGCTGGAATTATTTAGGGTATAAATTTTCATGTCTGAGTCGAGATCTAAATACGGCACAACATACAACGCCGTATTTATTTCTCTTAGCCTGGTGTGGCGCTGGAGATAATCTGTCTCCGGAAAATACCTGAATTAAAAAGCCTGATCAGAATCCAAGTGATTTCGCATTCTCTGGTGTCACTTCCAGAATTTTATTAAAGCGAATGACTTTTTTATCCATATCTACGTCAGCTTTTCCCAGCCCTTCGATAGTCAGATCTTTGGTGACTTCTTTACCCTGCAATAGCTGATCAGCAACCGTTACTAAGGCATAGCCGGCATCTTTCGGATCCCACAGCAGCGCTTTCTTAATATCACCGCGCATTAAATACGGAGCAGCTTGAGCGGGCATAGCGATACCAACAACGGCGATTTTATTTTTAGCGCGTTTCTGTTGAACCGCCTGACCCGCACCAATCGGGCCGAGCGAACCGAAACCGATAATCCCTTTCAGGTCGGGATAGGTCTTCATTAAATCCAATGTGGTGGAGTACGACTTATCAATATTTTCCGCCACCGGCAGGCGAGACGTTACTTCATGCATATCCGGGTACTTTTCTTTCTGATATTTGATCGCAGCATCCGCCCACGCGTTATGCAGCGGCACAGTCAGGGATCCGACATAAATGGCGTACCCTCCTTTGCTACCCATATCTTTTGCCAGTTCGTCCATATTGGCTTCAGCATATTTCTGGCTGTCGATGGTTTCGATATCCCATTGACCAATTTGCTGGTCCGGCGATTCATGGGTTAATACCACGATGCCCTGGTCACGCGCTTTCTTTAATACCGGCTCCAATACTTTGGCATCGTTTGGTACCACGATGATGGCGTCGACTTTTTTAGCAATCAAATCTTCAATCACTTTGACCTGCTGGGCCGGGTCTGGAGTGGAGCCGCCGACTTGATAAGCGTTGACATCCAGTTTTTGCGCGGCTTCTTTCACGCCGACTTCCATGCGGGTAAACCATGGAATGCCGGTGACTTTGGCGACCACGGCAATATCGTAAGGCTTAGCGGCGAAAGAGGGTGTTGTGAATAACATGCATGCTGAAACCACACATGCACTGACTAATGCGAGGTTAAATTTCATTGCGATACCTTTCTTATGATGTTTTGCAGTAGGGAGCGGACGGTTGGTATTCAATTCACACTCAGAGATTAACTGAAGGAGACACCGGTTTTCGCATGATTGTGATCAAAATGTGAACAATGCCCAGTTTTGTTAAATTTAAAGGTTAATTGTGTTAATAAAAAGTAAATAAACACTCCTCCCTTTCCCGGCATCCCGAATTTCAGAGGTGATGGGGTGTTTCTATTAACAATTTATTTCCAATAAAGTAACAAAAGAGAAATATTTGACCGCGTCGTATCTTTCTTGCAGCGAAGAAGGCGGTGCCAAAAATTTTATTTGCACGGAATGTGAACAGCAGCGCATTCCTGGCGATTTTAAGATTCCGAAAACGACGTTTCCCGACCGCCGTCATTTTCATCCTCACCGGATATGAGCCTTGTCACAAAATACGTATGACGTTTTTAGCCCTCAAAAAGTAACGCTAAGAAGTGAGGGGCTGTTAAAGGCCCGTTGCAGCTTGTTAATGAATTTGCTAACGCAGATTAATGCAGTAAACGCATCAACTCATGAGTTTATTGCGCTTATATAGTTTGTTTTGCTCATCCAGTCTGCAGAAGCAGGCGCTGTAAAAGCGCTAATGACAAACTGGAGATAAACATGCATTCCTCTAACCTACCCATGACGGCCCGAACCCGATGCAGTGCGATACTGCGGGTGACTTCTGGCAACTTTCTGGAACAATTCGATTTTTTCCTTTTCGGGTTTTATGCCACTTATATCGCCCATACTTTCTTTCCGGCCAGCAGTGAATTTGCTTCGCTGATGATGACCTTTGCGGTCTTTGGCGCAGGGTTTTTAATGCGTCCGGTCGGCGCGATTGTGCTGGGCGCGTATATTGATAAAGTCGGCAGACGTAAAGGGCTCATTGTTACCTTGTCGATCATGGCGGCGGGGACCTTCCTGATTGTTCTCATTCCGTCTTATCAAACGATTGGGCTCTGGGCACCCTTTTTAGTGCTGTGTGGTCGCTTATTGCAAGGCTTCTCAGCGGGCGCAGAGTTAGGCGGCGTATCCGTTTATCTGGCAGAAATTGCCACGCCCGGCCGTAAAGGTTTTTACACCAGCTGGCAATCTGGCAGCCAGCAAGTGGCCATTATGGTGGCAGCGGCCATGGGCTTCGCGCTAAATGCGGCTATGGAAGAAAGCACCCTTCGCGAGTGGGGATGGCGTTTGCCTTTCCTGTTCGGCTGCCTGATTGTTCCGTTCATTTTTGTTCTGCGCCGTAAACTGGAAGAGACCGAAGCGTTCACTGCTCGCCGCAACCACCTGGCGATGCGTGACGTGTTTAAAACGCTGTTAGCAAACTGGCAGGTGGTTATCGCCGGAATGTTGATGGTCGCCATGACCACCACCGCGTTTTATCTGATCACCGTATATGCCCCTACCTTTGGTAAAAAGGTGCTGATGCTGAGCGCTTCTGACAGCCTGCTGGTGACTCTGCTGGTAGCGGTATCAAACTTCTTCTGGCTACCGGTTGGGGGAGCCCTGTCAGACCGCTATGGCCGTAAGCCTGTATTGGTGACCATGGCGATGCTGGCGCTGATGACTGCTTATCCGGCACTTAACCTGCTTGCTGAAGCACCCAGCTTTTCCATGATGCTGACAGTGCTGTTGTGGCTCTCCTTCCTTTACGGTCTGTATAACGGCGCCATGATCCCGGCATTAACAGAGATTATGCCGGTAGAAGTGCGAGTTGCAGGCTTCTCTCTGGCCTACAGTCTGGCTACGGCTATTTTCGGTGGATTTACGCCAGTCATTTCAACTGCACTGATTGAGTACACCGGCGATAAAGCTTCACCCGGCTACTGGATGAGCTTTGCTGCGATTTGTGCATTACTGGCCACCCTCTATTTATACCGTCGCAGCGCGTTATCACTTCAAACCGCTGGTTAGTTCAGGAATAACATCATGCAAAAAATACATCGTTCACTTCTCATTACGCTGTTAGTGAGTTCCGTTAGTTTTTCAGCGGCGGCCAAAGATGTCACCGTTATGATTTCGGGCGGATTTAAAGCGGCGCTGGAAAAACTGGCCCCACAATTTGAAGCAAAAAGCGGCGACAAGATCATCTTGATCTCAGGTCCCTCGATGGGGAGAACGCCTCAGGCGATTCCAGCGCGCCTGGCACGCGGGGAGAAGGCGGATGTGGTGATTATGGTCGGTGATGCGCTGAAAAACCTGGAGAAGGATAACTGGCTTCAGCCGGGTTCGCGCGTTGAGCTAGCCGACTCTTCAATTGGTATGGTCGTCAAAGAAGGTGAGCCTAAACTAAATATTAAAACGGATGCAGATCTGCGTAATGCCCTTTTGCAGGCCAAATCTATTGCTTATTCTGACAGTGCCAGCGGCCGCTATGTCAGCAGCCAACTGTTTAAAAAACTGGGTATAGAAGACCAGGTAAAAACAAAAGCGCATAGGATAGAGCGCATTCCGGTGGCATCCGAAGTGGCTAAAGGCAATTATGCCGTCGGTTTCCAACAAGTGAGTGAATTGCTACCTGTGCCGGGCGTCACCTTTGTGGGTGAACTGCCTGAAGATGTGCAATACGTTACCCGTTTTGCCGGTGCGGTGACCGCCAAAGCAACAAACGGGCAGGAGGGCAAAGCGTTACTCAACTTCCTCTCTTCGGCTGAGGCGCAAGATACTGTGCGCGCTACCGGATTGCGATCGGTGACGGCTGAACGGCCGGTTAAACAACACGATACTGTTCAGTGATCAACTTCTCTAACTCAGCTGCAATGTAGGATTGCATACGGCCACTGCGCCTGATCAGGCCAACCGTACGCTTTACCACCGGCTCAGTGAGTGAAAGGTGTGTGAGTACTGAATGCTCTGACATCGGCATTGACATAGCGGGTACGGCAGCCATGCCGATACCCGCTTCAACCATACCTAGCATGGTGGTCACATGACGGGTTTCGCAGATACTGGGGCGCTCAGGAACGATGTGATCCAGCATCTTATCAAGTAGATGGCGGTTACCGGAGGTCTTATCCAGCTCAATGTAATCCTGCTGATAAAACTCTCGCCAGGTCAGGTTTTTTTTATTGGCTAATGGATGATCCCGCCTGCAGGCCGCCACGTAGACATCGCTCGTCAAGGGTATAAATTCGATAGTGGTTTGCAGATCTCTGGCAAAACAGATGCCAAAGTCTGCCTGACCACTGGCCACTGCTTCAATGACGTTTCCAGCGCTACTATCAATGATTTTCACACGCACCCGTGGATAGCGTGTCTGGAAACGGCGGATAACATCGGGCATAAAATAGTAGGCTGCCGAGGGCACAGTGGCAACGGTGACCAGCCCTACACGATCCTGACTCACCTTATTAATATCCGCTAATACCAGTTCAACATTCGCCAGCAGCTGATCTGAGCGTTCAGCAAAGGTCCGTCCATACAGTGTCAACGTGACACGCCGGGTCGTTCTGTCGAACAACTTGATCCCTAACGCGGATTCCAGCTTTTCAATCCTACGACTCAACGCTGACTGAGAAAGGCAGATGGACTCAGCGGCAAGACGAAAATTACTGTATTCAACCAGCGCACGGAAGGCATAAAGATCGTTAAGGTCAAAGTTTACAGGCATAGCAGCAGACAGTCCTTTGGAGCCAGCGGGTGTTCAAAGGGGCAATGATAGCCACATTATTGATTACGGTAACCACGTCTTACCTACAAATGTTATTACTTCTTATGTTGGCAAATAATTTTGCCATGAAATGGTCATTATTTCCCCACCAGCATTTCTGGCAGCGTGCTGCGTTGTCGGAACCACGCGGCAAAAAAGCCGACGATAATGCAAAACTCGGCAATATCTCCGCCGTAATACATCCACTGCGCAGCCTGCTGAATTTCTCCAGCGCTGGCTAAGGTTCCACGTGGATATCCGAAGCCGTACATCAACTTCGCAAGAATAGCGTGAGCGGCCGTAGCAAAAAAAATTGCCGCCAGACGCACAGTTCTTGATGGACGGTGAGGCGCGGGATCGGGCCCGGCAACAGACCAGGTAAACAGGTAGCCGGAGAGGACAAAATGCAGATGAAGGAAAATAAACAGGGCAGGAATGGCCATGCTCAACGCATATAACGGAGTGAGATAAAGAAGATACATCCCGCCAATATCCAGCGAAGCAGCGGTAAATGGATGGATTAAAAAGCGTATCGGGCGGGTGCGGAGAATAGTCATCATAGCGCGCGCCCACCGTGCGGATAGAGTGCGTAATATCAGTGAGCCGGGCGCCCCAAATACCAATCCGAGAGGTCCAAACATACCAAGTAACAGATGCTGCAACATATGACCGCGTAAGTCATGATGCGCCCAGTTAGCCAAAGGCGGCAGCATGGATGCCACGATCATGACGATGCCGGCGGTGAAGCTGGCCATGCGCCAGGCGCTCCAGTGGGCAACCCGGCATAAACGGACAGCGGCGATCAAATAAAAAAAGAGGATGACAGCAGGAGCTATGACCAAAAGAATAAATAGCGCGACTGAATGAGGCATCGCCGCAGGATACATCATGGGATCCACGGATCAAACTTCCGTTTTAGCGGATAGAGCAGACCGCGCGTGACGATAAATCAGCAACCCTGCCACCAATAACAGCACAGCAGACAGATTCCAGATAAGGTCATAAAGCAGCACGTTATCAACATAGCGGATCTGATGCAGCCTGAGCAGCTTGTGATCAACAATCCCATCAAACAGTTGAAAAGCCCCCAAACCCACAATGAATCCTCCCCATGCTGCCGTGCGGTTGAGTTTTCCACGGCTTCGCAGGTCCGCAAACATGAAAAAACCAAGCACGAAAAGAATCAGCTCGCCTGCGTGCAATAATCCATCTGAAAGCAGGCTAAACGCGGGTGTGCCCCAGTCAAAGAAGTGATGCCAGGCCAGAATCTGATGAAATACCACTTCATCAATTGCCGCCATCATACCGATTCCCAGTGGAAGGGTGGCTATGAATGAACGTTTCAGATCGGGTTGAGGACTGGAATTCAAAGTTGGCACTACGTTCTCCGGGTAAAAGTTAAATTTCACTTAAGAAGCGTAGATGATAATTCCCGCAGCCCGGCCGGTTTACGCCAGCGTTATGTCGGGCAGGGCGCACGACATGACCAAAAGCGGTTTTCCAGAGATTTCGCTGAGATTGTGATGAGAGCAATCAGGCCTTGAAGCGATGAGAATTTGTGACCAAAATATCCGCTGGTCACTCATCATTTACATTAGCTCACCGAGCAAAGTTGAAATATGGCAGAGAAAAAAACTACCGCCGCCACGCGTGGGCCTTCCGACCATACCATCCGCGATCAGATTGTGGCTGCCGCCATGGAGTACTTTAGCCATTACGGCTTTGAGAAAACCACCGTATCCGATCTCGCGCGATCAATCGGCTTCTCCAAAGCCTACATTTACAAGTTTTTTGGTTCTAAGCAGGAAATCGGTGAAGTCATCTGCGCCAATTGCCTTACGGATATCACGGAAAGGCTGAACGCTGCGCTGGAGCAGTCACCTTCCGCCACGGGAAAAATAAAGCAGCTGTTTCAGACGCTTGCTGTGGCAGGCTGCGAGCTGTTTTTCCGCGAGCGTCGGCTGTATGACATTGCCGCCGCTTCCTCGCGTGAGCACTGGCCTGCTGCTGTGCAATATGAGGATTCCCTGCGTGAAATCGTGCTCGCCATCCTGCGCGCAGGACGCACTGCCGGGGAATTTGAGCGTAAAACGCCGCTGGATGAAACGGCCGCTGCCGTCTATCTGGTACTCAGACCTCTTGCCGATCCACTGCAACTGCAATCCTCACTTGATACGGCCAGAGAAGATGCAAGCCAATTGGCTGCATTAGTACTTAGAAGTCTCGCTCCGTAGTTTGTGACCATTGACATAATTGGTCACTAGTCAGAGAATGGCGTCCTCATACTTCCCTTGAGTAAGGTAACCCATGCTCCGGCATCTCCCTTTGTTGTCCGTCATCTGCCTGCTGCCGGTCATTCTGACTGGTTGCGGCGAACCTTCATCAGCCTCTGACGATCCGCGCTCCCGGCCGCCACTCATCAGGACGGCGACCGTCGAGCCTGCGGCGGGTCAATCTCGCGTTTTTACCGGCATTGTGGCCGCACGTTTTCAGAGCGACCTTGGTTTTCGCGTGTCGGGCAAGGTGCTTGAGCGTCTGGTTGATAAGGGGCAAAGCGTCAAACGCGGCCAGCTGCTGATGAGGCTCGATCCCGCTGATCTCGCGCTGCAGGTCCGCGCTGCGGAGGGTGCGGTAAACGCCGCCCAGGCACGCGCGCGCCAGACCGGCGATGATGAGAAACGCTATCGTGGATTGGTGGGTTCTGGCGCGGTCTCTGCATCCTCTTACAGTCAAATTCGTGCAGCGGCAGATGCAGCGCGTGCCGATCTGAGCGCCGCGCAGGCGCAGGCACGCGTGGCGCTCAACGCCTCGCAATATGCCGTATTAAGTGCTGATGCCGATGGCGTGGTGGTGGATACGTTGGCCGACCCAGGTCAGGTGGTTAGCGCCGGTCAAACGGTTGTGCGCCTCGCCCGCGCCGGTCAGCGTGAGGCGATGGTCAGTCTGCCGGAGACATTGCGCCCGCAGGTGGGATCGCCGGCCACAGCCATCCTGTATGGCAGTGGGATCGAGAATGATGCCAGGCTGCGCGAGTTGTCAGACTCGGCGGATGCAGCAACCCGCACCTACGAAGCACGCTATGTGCTAAGCGGTGCCGCAGCCAGTGCTCCACTGGGTTCAACCGTAACCCTGCGTATCCCGGAATCTGTGGCGACGCCAGAATCCTGGTCAGTACCGCTCAGTGCGGTTTGGGATGCGGGACGCGGTGCTGGCGTCTGGCTGGTGGAAGGCAAACCCGCCAAAGTCACCTGGCGGGCCGTGACGCTGCTCGGCATCAGCGACGACAGTGCGCGCGTGTCGGGTCCGCTTCAGAGCGGGGAACAGGTGGCCGCGCTGGGCGCACACCTGCTGCATGAAGGTGAAGCCGTCCGCATCGGAACGCCTGGGTCGCAAGGAGCCACGCCATGAGCCACAATCGCTTTAACCTCTCGGCGCTGGCGGTGCGTGAACGATCGGTCACGCTGTTCCTGATCATTCTCGTTACGGTCGCTGGCGTAGTGGCTTTTCTTGGTCTGGGAAGAGCGGAAGATCCCCCGTTTACCGTCAAGCAGCTGACGGTGATCACCGCCTGGCCTGGCGCCACCGCGCAGGAGATGCAGGATCAGGTGGCTGAGCCGCTGGAGAAGCGGCTGCAGGAGCTGAAGTGGTATGACCGCACCGAGACCTATACTCGTCCCGGAATGGCATACACCATGCTTTCCCTGCAGGACAGCACGCCGCCATCTGAAGTGCAGGAGCAGTTTTACCAGGCACGCAAAAAGCTCAGCGATGAGGCGCGCAACCTGCCGGCAGGTGTGATCGGGCCGATGGTTAACGATGAATTCTCGGATGTGGTTTTTGCCCTCTATGCACTGAAAGCAAAGGGTGAACCGCAGCGATTTCTGTCACGCGATGCCGAAAAACTCCGCCAGCAGCTGCTACACGTTGCGGGCGTAAAAAAAGTCACCATTACCGGCGAGCAGGCAGAACGTATTTATGTCTCCTTTTCCAGCGATCGCCTCGCTACGCTGGGCATTACACCGGAACAGATATTTAACGCCCTGAACGGGCAAAATGCCCTGTCACCCGCCGGTTCGATACAAACGCGCGGGCCCGAGGTGTTTATCCGCCTCGACGGTGCGCTGGATACGCTCGAAAAAATCCGCAACACGCCGGTCGTCTCCGGTAATCACACGCTACGGCTTGTCGACGTGGCCAAGGTCGAACGTGGCTATGTCGATCCGCCCGATTTTCTCATCCGTAATGAGGGTGAACCTGCACTGATGTTGAGCGTGGTAATGAGGGAAGGCTGGAACGGTCTTGAGCTGGGTAAGGCGCTGGAACAAGAGGTCCGAAATATAAATAGCGACATGCCGCTGGGCATGACGCTCACCAACGTTTCCGACCAGGCGGTTAACATCAGTTCGGCTGTCGATGAGTTCATGGTGAAGTTCTTCGTGGCTTTGCTGGTGGTGATGGTGGTGTGCTTTGTTAGCATGGGCTGGCGCGTTGGCATCGTGGTTGCTGCCGCGGTTCCGCTGACGCTTGCCGTAGTATTTGTGGTGATGGCCGCCACGGGAAAAAACTTTGACCGCATCACGCTGGGTTCACTCATCCTCGCACTGGGTTTACTGGTTGATGACGCCATCATTGCGATAGAAATGATGGTGGTGAAAATGGAAGAGGGCTATGACCGCATCAAAGCATCGGCCTACGCCTGGAGCCATACAGCCGCGCCGATGCTGGCCGGCACGCTGGTAACCGCGATCGGCTTCATGCCCAACGGCTTTGCGCAGTCCACCGCCGGTGAATACACCAGCAATATGTTCTGGATCGTGGGGATTGCCCTGATTGCCTCGTGGGTGGTGGCAGTATTGTTTACCCCTTATCTGGGCGTGAAGATGCTGCCCGACATCAAGCCGGTTGTCGGTGGCCACGCGGCAATCTATAACACCCGCCACTACAATCGCTTTAGACGACTGCTAACCAAAGTCATCGCGCATAAGTGGTGGGTGGCAGGCGCGGTGATTAGCTGCTTTGTGCTGGCGATCATTGGCATGGGGCTGGTGAAAAAACAGTTCTTCCCGACCTCCGATCGTCCTGAGGTGCTGGTTGAAGTGCAAATGCCTTATGGCACTTCAATAGAGCAGACCAGCCAGACCACGGCGCGAATTGAGCACTGGCTGAAAAAGCAAAAAGAAACCCGCACCGTAACCGCATATATCGGGCAGGGCGCGCCGCGTTTCTATCTGGCGATGGCCCCGGAATTGCCGGATCCCTCTTTTGCCAAAATCGTGGTGCTGACCAACGGCGAGCACGATCGCGATGCGCTGAAGCAGCGTCTGCGAGAAGCGGCAGCAGATGGGCTCGCGCCTGAAGCGCAGGTGCGCGTCACGCAGCTGGTTTTCGGTCCCTATTCGCCTTATCCGGTTGCTTACCGGGTGATGGGTCCCGATCCAGACGTACTGCGCCAGCTGGCCGCGAAAGTGAAAGTACTGATGCAGGCCAGCCCGATGATGCGCACCGTCAACACCGACTGGGGTTCACGTGTGCCGGTAATGCATTTCAGGCTGGATCAGGATCGGCTGCAGGCGATGGGGCTAACGCCTGCCGGAGCGGCTCGTCAACTGCAGTTCCTGCTGAGCGGGGCATCGATCACGGCGATTCGTGAAGATATCCGATCTGTGGAAGTGGTTGGTCGTGCAGCCGGAGAGGTGCGCCTAGATCCCGCGCGCCTTGACGCTTTGACGCTAGCCGGAGCCGATGGGCAGCGCATTCCACTCTCGCAACTCGGTGAAATCGACATCCGCATGGAAGATCCGCTGCTGCGTCGCCGCGACAGAACGCCAACCATAACGGTGCGCGGCGATATTGCTGACGGATTGCAGCCACCGGATGTCTCAAGCGCGTTGAGCCGGGAACTTCAGCCATTAATCGCGTCACTGCCGCCGGGGTACCGTATTGAACAGGCGGGCTCGATTGAGGAGTCGGGTAAAGCGACCAAAGCGATGCTGCCGCTGTTCCCAATTATGATTGCCCTGACGCTGCTGATCATCATCCTGCAGGTGCGTTCCATGGCAGCGATGGTGATGGTTTTTCTGACCGCGCCGCTCGGGCTGGTGGGCGTTGTGCCCATGCTGTTGCTATTCCAGCAGCCCTTTGGCATCAATGCACTGGTTGGGCTGATCGCGCTGTCAGGGATTCTGATGCGTAATACGCTGATCCTGATTGGACAAATCCATCAGAATGAGCGGGAAGGCCACGATCCTTTCAAGGCTATCGTTGAGGCAACGGTGCAGCGCGCCCGGCCGGTTCTGCTGACAGCGCTAGCGGCGATTCTGGCATTTATTCCACTGACGCACTCCGTGTTCTGGGGCACGCTGGCTTACACGCTAATTGGCGGGACGCTGGGCGGCACCATTATGACGCTGGTGTTTTTACCGGCGATGTATGCCATCTGGTTCCGTGTCAGGTAGGCTATTGATGTAAAAAAATCCCCGCCTGGAGCGGGGAAGGAAGTATGAACAATATGCAAAGACTCTCGCACGCTGTGCGTGCTGTGTGTAACCTTCGTACCAAGTATGAAGCGATAAAAGAGTAGTAGCAGTATTTAACGCCTGCAACTCAGGTCCACAAATAAAAATGAAAAGGCTTGGGGACGAGGCCTTTATCACTTCAATCATCACCGCAATGGTTTGATGAACAGCCCTGAAAACCCTGCCTGGCTTCGTTTATCCTCGTCAGTAAAACCCGAGCGTTACTTATCAACGTGGTCTTTTAAAAATGAGAAATCGATTAATAAATGGCATTTATTTGGAATGGCCAAATAAAAATTATCAATATTCTTGATGATTGAGTTCATAAATAACCGAAGCGGTTTCATTTTGATAAAGATGCAATTTAAATGACTGTAATAGGAGCTAAAATAAAAAAATATAACCCGTGCATTTTTTTTAATCTCCTATAAATTGACCCAGCGGTACTCTCCGCACGTAACGAATGATGCTTTGCATCGCCTCTGAAAGCGTTAGAGATTTCCACTTTCAGAGGTCATTTTTTTCCTGCCATAAAAGTCTATTCCTTTTTACTTGCCCTGTCTCATATTAAATATTCATCAATTCACGCCAATAAAGCTGTACAACATTGCGATCATTGTATAAGTTTACTTCATGACGATCTGATTAAAATATGAACACGTGAGGTTTCCTTGCAGCAGAACCCGGGTAGATGCCATTCAGTAAATGATATTGCAGCGTTTTTCAGCCGCAACTCTCTCTCTTCTCAACACTAAATGTTGAACAGAGAGTGATATGAAAAATCACCATGAACAAAAGTTGAGTGATCTTCTCATCGGCGAGGCGGTAATAGCATTGCTGCGCGAAAAGGCCGGCATCTCGCGACGTGCGCTCCTCTCGAAGCTTGAATGCATGCTGAAAGCCGAAAAGGATGAAGAACGCGCGCGCGCAATACTTCTCGCTATGCAGGATGTGAAGAAAGAAATCGCCGAGAGTGAATCCCCTAAAGTTGGAGACCGGGAGCACATGGCAAATTTTGATATAGATAAATTCGGTAATGACGACTCAACCCGACATTAACGCCGGCTAAGGGCTTAAGTGCGTGGGAGAGAGACAAAAATGCGCAACTCAGTAAGGATATTTTATGCAGCAGAATACTATCGAGTCAGACCTGCAGAGTTATTTACACAGCACCGGTGACCAATATGCAGAGGAAAAAGAAGTCATTGGTATCATCGTAAAGTCATTGATCGCAGAGAGAGGAAGAGTGACGAACAAGGCCATCATTATGAGTCTGATAGCGGAGCTGGAGAGTGCGACAGATATTGAGCAACTCGATGTGCTGCGCAACTGCCTTGAAATCGTTGTAGGCCGCACGCCTAATGATGATGATTAATAAAACCAATCTATTCTATTTGCCTAGCAGCGGGGAGAGTTTTGTAAATTCCCCCGCTTTTCTGACCGCTACATCCATATTAAAAATACTGATCCTCATGTCCCTGAGACTTTACTCACCAGTAAAAAAATGCCCAACGTTCTTCTTCACCCGGAGTAAAGCCCACCACCATTTTTAACGCGTTGAGTAACGCGTCAAGTTGCAGCGGGTCAGTGGTGTTTTCAATTTCCGAGATGAAGTACAAAATAATGGTGCTATTGGAGACACTCTTACCCTGACTCTCTAGCGTCTGTATGGCGGAGTCAATCAGTGTCTTCTCCGCAGAAAGGTTGTCACCTGCGTTCTGGAGATAGTCAGTAATGTCTATTTCGCGGGACGTTTGCTGTGCGCTTTGTTGCATTTTCTCTCCTTGTGATCAGATATTTCTGCGGCAACGTTTGAAAGATATTTACGCTATTGCGTTGGGTCTTGGCTAAACAAACCCAGGGTTTCAGGGCTATTTACCCAGTTAAAAGTCATTCAAAACTAAATTTAGCGCATATTTCTGTTATGGCACGCCTTTCATGGATAAAAATCCATTAATGAGCGGTTTAAAGCCTGAATCCCTTCGACGGGATCGTGACTGGCTTATCTCGCCAACAGATAAAAACTTAGCGATCGAACAGCATGCCGATTAATGTCTGATAATGGCGTTCTTCTTCTTGAGTGGCTGCGACTTCGAGACGTCTTAACAGTTTAGTGCAGATAGCCTTACGATTAAGGTTCTTGCCTGCCCGCAGGATTTCGACAACAATTTGACCTAGCGTTTCTTGCTGAGTTGGCGCGCTTGCTTTGCTAAAATAATGTGCAATATCGCTGGCTGTATCGGGAAATTTAGAAACACTCTGACGCATGCGAACCTCGTAAAAGTTGGGATAGTCGATTCTGTCTGAACATAAAGTTAGACAATCTTTTAAAACTTGTACAGGATTAATTTATCTGTACAGATTTTCTTTTTAAGAAAATGATGCTTATCCTTTTTATTCAGGTAGTTATGTTTGGTTGTGAGATCAGCTGTCGGGTTCTGGTTGTTGAAGATAAGGGTAAATTTGTACAAAGAGAGAGGGGGCGATTAACTGGAGGAGGGGGTATTGAAAGGTTCAGGGAATGAAGTCTGTTTAACTCACTTACTTATCGACATAATGCGGAGCGCCCTGAGGCGCATCCTTAACCTGAATCAACGTTAGTCACCCATTAACGATCATTGTTGATAGCGCGTAAATGTCTGGATGCTGAAAGCCAACGTAGCTCTTCGCGGTTTCGTGGGGAGGTTTCGACAAAGGCTTTTAGCCAGCGTCTGGCGTCGGCTATCTGAGCAAGTCTATTGTCGCTGGCATCGCCTTCGGCCATGGTGCCCAACTCAATGATAAGGGAGTGAATGTTGATTTCCTTCTGACTCACAGCAAGATTAATCACTGCCTCGCCAATAATGATATGGCCTTGTTCTTCGTCATGAAATAACACTGCGTTTCCTCCAATATTTTCGATTACCGTAGGAATAGTGTAGTAACAAACTTCCTTAAGGTCTTTAAGATTGTTTAGAGATTACGGTTTATCAAATTTTGCATGTAAACGTTGCTGCTCAACTTGCTGATAATTATCTTAAATTATGCCAGATGTAAACGCATTGCTTGATGATAAAGAAAAGTCTCAAATTTCGAGGGAAAATAATGAAATCGTTTTCAAGACAAAACTTGCCTCAATTAATGAAGATTTTGATACGTAATTTGGGAATGGGAAATGAATATTGCCAAATGACCGGTGGGGATTAATTAAGGAAGGGGAGAGTGTCGTCCCTGACATTTTCTCCAGCCGGTACACGTTAAACGCGACCGTTGAGGTCATCTTCGTCGTCGTCTTCCGGCCAGAGCCGGACTACGTCCTTAGGCGTCAGTTCGTTTCGTCGTTCAAGCCTGCAAGCGTTTGCAGGTATGGCACGTTATGGACAGCGCGATCGGGCTCTTCGAAACTCTTCAGCCATTTTGTGGCTTCAGAAATATCAGACAACCTTGCCTTGCTGCCGCCTGCATTTGCCATATGTTCCAGTTCGTCAATCAGCGATTGTACGCTGACAACTCTCTGTCCCAAGGCAATACTCAGTGCCGCTTCGCCAATAATGACGTAGCCTTTCCCGTCGTGTTGAAAAGACATTAACCATCCTCCATTTTCACGTTTATGACAACCTCGACTTAAACTGTAGGCGCTGTTACGGATTTAGCTAAAGGTTAATTCCTAAAAGTCATGAAATCTAAGATTTATATATTTTCTAAGTGACTATTCACTGCCGTTATCAGGTGCTAATGCAGGGTGATATTATGTGCAATTTTGCATGAAAGAGGTTTAATGTTAATGGTGTTAAGCGCTTCTCAATGATGGATATTAACTCGCTGAAATAATGGGAAGGCACTACAAAAAGGGCTGATATATTTAATTCTAAAGTAATCCGTGAACAGCTGTATAAATATGAAAGCGCAAGGATGCAATAAAACCCTTTGCAGGTAACAATATTTTTTTCGTTACATTTACGGATAGCCAGCTTATTACGCGGAAATTGGCGGACACCAGCTGCATATTATGCACCGCGCTGTTATATCTGGAGCCCCACCCAGCCATAGCGTATCCACAAGACGTGCGTCTATAGAACTTTCAGGGATTACACGATGTACAGTTGGCCCGAGTAGCAACTGATAACCATAGACGGATGTGTTCAGTGCTCAGTCAGAGTGATGATTTTCCACTAGCCGGTCTAATGGAATGCGGCAGAAAAGTGTCCGCAGAATTGTTGCCTAAAGGGCATTCAGCAGTTTGTAGATCTCATTGACAACCTGCAGGGTTGCGTGTTCGATCATCCCTTCATTACGGCATAAAACCCAGCCGTGTTTAGCAACGGCTCGCTCGAACGACTGAGTACAAGCGACATGATCTTCCAGCTTATGCATCACCGTACTACTTAACCCGCGCGTTCTGGCCGCAGCCCTTGCCCATGAAATTTCAGGCGCAGTAACAACCCCGACATGCAGGTCCGGCGCTTGCACGTTTCGATCAATGTTTAACTGTAAAATCTCAGCAAATGGAACCATCCGGCGAAACGCGGCATCCGACGGGTACCAGCGATCCATCAAAATGATGCTATCCGGTGGCTGTTTAGTCAGCACATGTTGGGAAATCCATGCACGGCTATCAGCAAAGCGCGCACAAACTTCCCACTCTAAATCCATGCAGGGATTTCTGGCCAGCCTGTTCACCAGAGCCATTGTTTCTCTCCTGAAGGGATCGCTTTTTTTCTCGCAAAGCCGGATTACCTTGATGTTATCTGACCTGAGTACTTTCGTAATGGCTTCCAACAGCGTGGTTTTGCCAACCCCTTTGGGCCCATCCAGAGAAACAAACAGCGGACGGCTCATAGTCGAAATGACGGGTGATGTAGCGTTTGTGTGAAATTCAAATCGGGCAAAAGCATCCTATTTCCTTCTTATTAACCGGTGTCCACTTTCTACGTCCGGTGAAGCTACCAATTCCGCTGGCGAGCATTTTATTCACTACGCAAACCTTAGTCACACCAAATTTCAGGCAATAAAAAACCCGCACGAGGCGGGTTTTTTTATTATCAGCGGTGCTTATCTGCTCAGACTATTGTCTTCATCGCTATTGTAAGCGTTGCTAATAATGAGCGCGGCTTACAGCGGAGTAACGTTACCCGCTGCTGGGCCTTTGGCGCCATTTTCAATGGTGAAGGAAACTTGCTGACCTTCATCAAGAGTTTTGTAGTTGTCGCTCTGGATGGCAGAGAAATGGACGAAAACATCCTTGCTGCCATCGTTAGGAGTGATAAAGCCAAAACCTTTATCAGAGTTAAACCATTTTACTAAACCAGTCATTTTGTTAGACATAGATAATTCCTTAATTGATGAGCCACTTGTAGCGGCGAAAATTGGCCTGAAGTGAAAGATTTACTTATTGGGCACTTAGGAGGAGGCTCTCGAAGAAGGATATCTAGGGATAACACTTGAACTGAGGACTGCTTTACTAAAACTGCTTTCATAAGGTCTGTGTTCCAAACCGATGACGCATTAAGACATAGCGATAATAATTTAGCAACGAATATGTTTATTTATTTTAACCATTTAAAGACCTGGACGGCTGAACGGCCGGTTACGCTTCATCTTTGGCTCCGCTTTGCCGCGCCCATTATTACCAGGTGGTTTGTTATCTGCGTGGTGATGCTACTTATAGCAATAACAAGCAACTATAATCTTACCGGTTAAGTGACTTGATCTGCTTTATAAGCACGTCAGCTTTTCCACTCCTTTTCGCGGCGGTGAATTTTAGAGGCATACATGATGCGAACTCTTCAGGCGGCCTGGTTGCTTACTCTGGCCCTGTTTGTCTGTCCCGCCTCGGCGGCCAACACGATCAGCGATGGCTGGGAATGGCTCAAGCAGGACGTTTCACAAACCTGGCAGGAACCGCAGTATTACGATCTCTATCTGCCTTTCATCAGCTGGCATGCCCGTTTTGCTTACGATAAAGATAAAACCGATAACTACAATGAAACGCCATGGGGCGGCGGGTTGGGCGTCTCGCGCATCAATGAAGACGGTAACTGGAGCGCGCTCTACGCGATGGCGTTTAAAGATTCCCATAACGAATGGCAGCCGATCATTGGTTATGGCTGGGAGAAAGGCTGGTATCTGGATCAATCGCGTGATTTTCGTCTCGGACTTGGGCTAACCGCCGGTATCACCGCGCGCGATGACTTCGCCAATTACGTGCCGCTGCCTATCGTGCTGCCGCTGTTCTCCGCTGGTTATAAACGTTTCAACGTGCAGTTCACCTATATTCCCGGCACTTACAATAACGGTAACGTGCTGTTTGCCTGGGTTCGCTATGCCTTCTGATTCCGCCAACGCGTTGCATAAAGATCGCATCAGCAAAGTGCTCAAGCGCGTAGCGTTAGGCTTGCTGGTTTTGCTGGTGATGTTCCTGGTGATCCGTGGTTATCAATCCGAACAGGGACCGCCGCTGCATCGCTGGCATACGTGGTCGGCGGATGAAATGTCGGTGGATGAGATTGATCGCGCCAGCTTCGCGGATTATCTGACGCGTGAAGCAGCGATTTTCCACGACATGAAGCTCAACGTGACCGACCAGCTCAGTGACGATGAGAAAACGGCGCTCAACCGCTTTAATGCGCAAAGCCCGGTTTATCCGGCGCGATTCGACACCGACTGGAATCGCTCTTATATCCTCGAGCCGGAAGGAAAAGCGAAAGGTGCGGTGGTGCTGCTGCATGGATTAACCGATTCGCCGTACAGCATGCGCTATCTGGCGCAGGCGTATCAGCAGAAGGGTTTTGTGGCGGTAGTGCCGCGGCTGCCGGGACACGGCACGGCGCCCGGTTCACTCACCAGGGTTGACTGGCAAATGTGGATGGCGGCAACCCGCTTAGCGGTGCGCGAAGCGACACGCCTGGCGGGCAGCAACGTACCTTTGCATCTGGTTGGATACTCGAACGGCGGCGCGCTGGCGGTGAAATACAGCCTCGATACGTTGCAAAATAACGCGCTGCGCAAGCCGCAACAGCTGGTATTGCTGTCGCCGATGATTGGCGTCACCGCCTATGCGCGGTTTGCTGGCTTAGCCGGTTGGCCCGCCATCATCCCCGGCTTCGCCAAAGCGGCGTGGCTGAGCATCATCCCCGAATACAATCCTTTCAAGTACAACTCGTTCCCGGTGCGCGCGGCGCGGCAATCGTGGCTGCTGACTCAGGCGATGCAGGATCAGCTGCTGCATGTGATTCGCGGCGGCAGCATGTCGGCGTTTCCTCCGGTGCTGACCTTCCAGTCAGTGCTGGATTCCACCGTCAGCACCCGCGCGGTGGTCAATGCGTTCTATCGCTATCTGCCGGATAACGGCAGTGAACTGGTGATGTTCGACGTCAACCAGGCGGCGAACTTGCGCGCGCTGTTCAGGCCCGCGCTCTACTCAGCGGTCAATAATTTGTTGCCGCCTGCGCCGCGCCGCTATGCCTCAACGGTCATCACCAACGCGTCACCGACCACCTATCAAACCGTGGCGCGCATTACAGCGGCGGATCAAACGAAAGAAATCGTGCGTTCGATGCATGAAGCGTGGCCGCAGGATACCTATTCGTTGTCGCACATTGCCGTGCCGTTCCCACTCAGCGACTCGCTGTATGGCCGCGAGCCAACGGAAAAGAATCGTTATGGCATTAGCTTTGGCACCATCTCGCTGCGCGGTGAAACCGCCAGCCTGATCGTTGGGCTGGATACGCTGATGCGCAACACCTCCAATCCGTTTTTCGATTACATGATGTTGCAAATCAAGGGGCGCATTGACTGCAGCAGTCAGAGCAATCTGCCGGCCTGCATCAAAGGGTTATGACTTTTTTCAGCCAGCCGCTGGCGAGGATCACTCTGGAGAGCAGCACCGAAGCGGCAAAGGTCACGGCAATCAGCGTCAGCTTAGTCGCCAGCGAGGTGATGGGAATCAGCGCGGTGAGCAGATGGAAAACCGAGTAGTGAAGAATATAGACGCCGGTCATAGTTTTGCTGATGGTCGCCAGAATGGTCTCTTTAACCGCCACATTGCGGCGAAAGCGCACCTGACTGGCGGCAATCACCAGCACCACCACCAGCAGATAAATCTGCGAGCCGGTGAGAATAAAGGCGTTGCGATCGGCTTTGAATAGCGCGAAGAAGAAGTGCTGCTCATAAAACCAGGTAAACAGATAGATAAAGGGCAGGGCGATCACCGCACCGCGCGCCACTTTTTTGCGCTCCATCCAGTCATTAATCAGCGGATCGCACAACAGCTGGCCGGTTAAGTAAAACAGCAGCCAGGTCCAGAGCCGATACTGCGGTTCAAGCCGGAACAGCGGGTCGTCCGGATGCAGCACCGCCAGCAAATCGTAGCCATATGAGAACGCCAGCAACGCAAACACCAGCGCAACGAACGCGCGTCGATGCTGGCTAAGCCAGATCATCAGCGGGTGAAAGCTGTAGATGATAATGAACGAGAAGATGAACCACGGCTGGATCAGATAGCCGCGCTGATACGGTTCCCACAGGTAATAGACCGTCATCCAGAACAGAAACACGATCACCAGATTGCGAATCTTGCCTATCTGCCAGTTAACATCCTGGTCGGAACGGGCATCCATAATCCCGGCGACGACAAAAAACAGCGGCGTGGCGATAGTGGAGATAAAGGTCAGAAACGCTAGAATCCAGTGATAATCGTAATCGTAGCGATCCCAGGTGTTGTACACGGTGAAAAATGTCACCGCCGTCATACATCCCAGCGTTTTAATCACGTTGAGGCCGGTCACATTCATGATGCGCTAGCCACCGTTTGGCGATGGAAACAGGCGTAAATCACCGGCAGCACCAGCAGCGTTAGCACCGTGGCAAAACCCAGACCAAACATAATCACCACCGCCATGCTCTGGAAGAACACATCGCGCAATAGCGGCGCCAGCCCGAGCACGGTGGTGAAGGCGGTCAGCAGAATAGGGCGCAGACGCGAGGTGGCGGCGTAGATGATCGCGTCAGCCTGCGGCTTTACAAGTTTCTGCTGTTCAATCTCTTCGACCAGCACGATGCCATTGCGAATCAACATACCGCTCAGACTCAGCAGGCCGATTAACGCCATGAAGCCAAACGGAATTCCGGTGATCAAAAAGCCCGGCGTCACGCCAATCAGCGCCAGCGGCACCGTCAGCCAAATGGCGACGGCGTTTTTCAGCGAGCTAAACATCAGCACGGTGATCACAAACATCACCAGATAACCCAGCGGCAGCGAGGTAAACACGCCTTGCTGCGCTTCACTGGAACTCTCCGCATCGCCACCCCACTCAATGCTGTAGCCGTGCGGCAGCGAGATTTGCTCAATCTGCGGCTTCACGCGCGCCACAATATCGCCGGACGTATCGTTGCTGAGCGGATTGGGATCGGTCTGCACGGTGAGTACGCGGCTGCGATCGCGGCGCAGAATCAGCGGATCTTCCCATTGCAGCGTAAAACCGCTCACCACGTTGCTGAGCGGGATGTAATGCTGCTGGCTCTGGCTCCACACCAGCACGTTATTGAGATGATTGGCGTCCTGCCGCTCGCTGACCGGTGGCCGCACGATAACCGGCAGCAGGTCAGCACCTTCCCGATACAGCCCAACGCGGCTGCCGGTGAAATTCATCTCCAGCGCGTTATCCACCTCCTGCTTATCGACGCCCAGCTCGCGACCCAGCGCCAGATTAAACTGCGGACGAATAACTTTGCTGCGGTTTTGCCAGTCGTTGCGCACGCTGACGGTGGCGGGATCGGCGGTGAGGATGTCGCCGACCTGGCTGGCGATCAGGCGCATTCTGTCGGGATCGGGACCTTTGATACGCACCTCAATTGCGCTACCGCCCGAAGGACCAAACATCACCCGTTTGGTGCTGGCATTGACCTGCGGATACTGGCGAGCGATGTAGGCATCAATACGGTGTGATAGCGCGCCGATATTACGCTGATCGTCCATGCGCACCATGATTTGCGCATAATTGCTGTACTGACGCTGCCCGTTATAAGTGAGGATAAAGCGCATGCTGCCCTGGCCAATGGTGGTGACGGTAGAAACTACGCCTTGCTGCCCGGTAATCGATTTTTCAACGTCGCTGGCCATCTGCTCGGTGGCGTTGATATCGGTGCCGTACGGCAGCCAGAGATCGACAAAGAAGATCGGCGTATTGGCTGAAGGGAAGAAGTTTTGTCGTACCGATCCAAAGCCCCAAATCGCCAGCGCCAGCAGCACCGCCATCAGCGAAAGCGTGAGGGTTTTTTGCCTGAGCAACACCAGCAACATGCGCTGATAAAAGCGATAAAAACCGCCGTCATAAGGTGAAACTTCAGCCGCACCTTTAGTAGGTTCCTGTGTTTTAAACAGCCACCATTTGATCAGCACTGGCGTGATGGTAAGCGCCGAGAACCAACTTAGCAGCAGGGAAATCAGCAATACCTGGAACAGCGATTTGCAGTACTCGCCGGTGGAATCCTGCGAAAGACCAATCGGCGCAAACGCCAGAATGGCGATTATCGTCGCGCCCAGCAGCGGGAAGGCGGTGCGGCGAATCACAAAGTTGATGGTGTTCATCAGCGGCGATTTTTGCTGACGCGCGATTAACACACCTTCGACAATCACAATCGCATTATCCACCAGCATGCTCAGCGCAATAATCAGCGCGCCCAGCGAAATGCGCTGCAACTCAATGCCGCACAGATACATGATCAGCAGCGTGCCCAGCACATTGAGCGCCAGAGACAACGCGATGATAATGCCGCTGCGCACCCCCATAAAGATCAGCAGCACGCCGACGACAATCGCCAGCGCCATCAGGAAGTTGGTAATAAAGCCATTCACCGAGTGCGCCACTTCGGCGGCCTGATCGTAAAACACATTGATCTGAATGCCCGCCGGTTTTTCTGCCGACATCTGCTGCAGTTTGGCCTCCAGCGCGCGCCCGACATCAATCACATTCACACCGGGAATAAACGAAATTCCCATGGTGACCGCCGGACGTCCGCTGGCGTGGTAAATGCTGGAGGGCGATTCACTCAGCCCACGCGACAGCGAGGCGATATCGCGCAATCGGGTGGTGGCGTGATCGCCCGGCGGGCTGACCAGCAAGTCGCCCAACTCTTCGATGTTCTGAAACTCGCCGGTTGGATGCAGACGGATCGATTCCGTGCCGGCTTTGATGTCGCCCGCATTGGAGACCACGTTGAGTCGACTTAGCACGCTGGCGAGCTGCGGCAGCGTAATGCCGCGCGCGGCCATCATCGTTAAGGAGACATCGATATTAATTTGCTGTGGGATCACGCCGCCCAGCGCCACCTTGCCAACGCCCGGCACCAGCACCAGCTCACGCCGTAGCTGCTCCGCGTACTGCACCAGCTCCGGGTTGCTGAAGTTGTCGCCAGAAATAGCGAAGAAGAAACCAAACACATCGCCAAAATCATCGTTAACGAACGGCGCGGCCACGCCAGGAGGAAAGAAACGCGCCGCATCGCCGACTCTGCGCCGCAGTTCGTCCCAGATTTGCGGCAACGCGTTGGAGTGATAACGCGAGTCAATGTTGACGGTAATCTGCGACAGGCCGTTGGAAGAGATGGAGCTGACATTGTCCAGATAGGGCAACTGCTGCAGCGCATTCTCCAGTGGCAAGGTGACTTCCTCTTCCACCTGCTGGGCAGACGCGCCGGGATAGTGGGTGACAACCACCGCGGTCTTAATGGTAAAAGCCGGATCTTCGAGACGGCCAATATTGAGCAGAGCAAAAATGCCGCCGACGCCCAGTAACAGAATCGCCAGCCAGACGCGGACCGGATTGTCGATAAACTGCCGGGAGATATCCATTACAGCCCCCGCTCACGCGTCCAGATGCGTACCGGTTGTTGAGCATGCAGCTCGTTGACGCCAGCGGCGACCACGCGTTCACCGGCGTGCAGCCCGGCGGTAATCACCACGCCACGATCGGTTACTTCGCCCACGCTGACTTTGCGATCTTCTAACGTCAGCTGATCGCCGCTGCCTTGCACCACCTAGACATGCGGCTCGTTGCGCTGGCTGTTATCGGGATTAAACACCGCTTCCACCGGCACCACTAACGATTCGCGATTCACGTTGGCGGGTAGATTGGCGAGGTTAATCGTCACCGTGCCACTGACGCCGCCCACCGCCGGGAAATCGGCCGGGCGCGGCATAGTTAAAATAATCTGCCACGTCAGCGAGTTGCTGTTACTGCTGCCGGTGTGCTCTTTGTACTCGGCCTGGAATTCGCGATCCGGCAATGAGTTGATGCGCACCACCGGGCGATAGGTCAGGTTGCGCATATCCAGCGCGGTAAACAGGTTTTCCGGCACGCTGAATACCACGTCGAGCAGATCGTTGCGGGTCAAGGTGGCGATGGTTTGTCCGGCGGCGACTACCTGATGATTGCGCACGTTAACCACGGCGGCCACACCGCTGAATGGCGCGGTTAGCGTCATCTGGCTTAACTCTTCACGGGCAATTTGCAGCGCGGCATTGGCCGCATCGCGGTTGGCGCGCTGCACGTCCATGTCTGCCTGCGAAATCGCCTGGCGGCCGGAGAGCGTCTGGAAGCGGGCAAATTGCCGCTGGGCGAGGGTGGCGGCGGTCTGGCGCTCATTAACGCGCTGCTGCGCTTCCCGCGCCGTAAGTCTGGCGATGAGCTGGCCCTGCTCGATGCGGTTGCCCTGGCGAATATCCAGCGATTCAATCTGTCCTGCACGTTTGAACGACAAATCGGTGGAGTCGCCGGATTCAATGCGCGCCGGGAAGATACGTTGCTGAGATTCGCCGGACGCCACAACTTCAACGACTTTCACCATGCGTGGCGGTGGCGTGACTTCCTGTGTTTTTTGGTCGCAACCCGTTGTTAAAAATATAACAATGGCAGTCAGCGTAATATAACGAGTCACTGTTTTATCCTCAGCAACAACGAATCCATTGTTGGCAATAATGTGAGTGGATAATTTAATTACCAAGCATAGAGACAACCGCGTAGGTGAATAGTCCTACGGCGGAGCAGGTAACGATCGCAATGACAACATAAAGACTCAGTCGGAGCAGGCTATAACCATACATCGTTGCCTCCATTAACCATGACCACAGAAAAACTGCGCCATCGCCTTAAAAGGTGAGAAGTATTAACAGGATGTTTTTGTTATCGATGAGCATAGACGCAGATGTCAAAAAAAGTAAAGCCTGATAGCTTGTAATATTTTTGATGAAATTAACCAGATTTAAATCCATTAAAAATGATTTTTCTGGATATTCAATCCGTAATATCGATATAAAATATCAGTGTAAAGTAACCTGGATATTGGCTTTAAATTACCCAGCCTTATGAATTATCACACTATATTTTTATTATTCTCCGCGATCGGATAAGTCTGATGAGATAAATGATTTCCGCCTCGCGACTTTTATTGAGAAATGAATGCGTTGAATATCCCTGTGCTACGTTTATAGCGTTCATTTTACAAAATGCTTTCAATTTCGTATAGAAAATAGGGCTGCTCCATTGCCGCTGAGCAGCCATTAACTACATATTTTTCAATCTGAAACGGACCGCTTCTTCCACCGGATAAGTCAGGTCTGATCTTTTCGTTCAATGGCGACTTGTTAAATACGGGATATCACCGCCTTGATTTCCGAAATAGGATTTGAGGAGAAAGCGATGAATACTGCTAAACCGGAAAGTACCTATTATCAACTTTCTGTCGATGAAACGCTGGCCAGTACGCAAAGTTCCACCGAGGGAATCAGTAGTGCTGAAGCGGCGGCGCGCCTAACACAGTACGGGGAAAATGCCCTGCCACAGAAACCCGGCAAGCCGGTTTGGCTGCGATTTCTCGCTCACTTCAACGATGTGCTGATCTACGTTTTACTGGCCGCCGCGTTGCTGACTGCCGTCATGGGACACTGGGTTGATACGCTGGTGATTCTCGGCGTGGCGGTGGTGAATGCCCTGATTGGCCACATTCAGGAGAGCAACGCGGAAAAATCCCTGCAAAGTATCCGCAATATGCTCTCCAGCGAAACGGTGGTGATCCGTGCGGGTAATCACGAGACGCTGCCCACCACCGCGTTGGTGCCAGGTGATGTGGTGGTGATCCGCGCCGGCGACCGCATCCCGGCGGATCTGCGCGTTATTGAGGCGCACAACCTGCGCGTTGAAGAAGCGATTCTGACGGGCGAATCCACCGTGGTTGAGAAGGGCACGGACGCGCTCATCGGCGAGTTGCCGCTGGGCGATCGTACCAATCTGCTGTTCTCCGGCACCACCGTCAGTTCGGGCGGCGGCAAAGGGCTGGTGGTCGCTACCGGTGGCGCCACGGAACTTGGGCACATCAACCAGATGATGTCCGATATCGAAAAGCACCGCACGCCGCTGCTGGTGCAGATGGATAAACTCGGTAAAGCCATTTTCCTGATCATCCTGGCGATGATGGCCGCGCTGTTTGTCTTCAGTTTGCTGTTCCGCGATATGCCGGTTTCAGAGCTGATGCTGTCTCTGATTAGCCTTGCGGTGGCATCGGTTCCCGAAGGATTACCGGCGATTATCTCGATCATTCTGTCGCTTGGCGTACAAACCATGGCGAAGCAGCAGGCGATCATCCGCAAGCTGCCTACCGTGGAAACGCTGGGCGCGATGACGGTGATTTGCTCAGATAAAACCGGCACGCTGACCATGAATGAAATGACGGTGAAAGCGATTATCACCGCCGATCAGATTTACCGCGTTGATGGCGTGAGCTATGAACCGGTGGGCGCCATCCATAAAGCAGATGACGCTGTGCCGGTAAAAGTGGCGCAAGGCTCGATCCTCGAGCGCTATCTGCGCACCATCGATCTGTGTAACGACAGCCAGCTGATTAAAGACGAAAACGGACTGTGGAAAATCACCGGTGGCCCGACGGAAGGCGCACTTAAAGTGCTGGCCGCCAAAGGACATCTGCCTTCAGTCACCACCGAACTGCGCAATAAAATCCCCTTTGATTCGCAATACAAATACATGTCGACGCACTATCTGATTGGCGATGAAGAGTGCGTGCTGCTGACCGGCGCGCCGGACGTTCTGTTCAGACATTGTCAGCAGCAGCAAACAGAGGCCGGATTGCAGCCGATCGATCTGCCGTGGTGGGAAGCCAAAATTGAGGAGTATGCGCGCGAAGGATTACGCATGGTGGCGGCGGCCTGGAAACCGGCCACGCCAGGACAAACTGAGCTGACGCATCAGGATTTGCATCAGGGCATGATTTTGCTCGGCATCGCCGGGATGATGGATCCACCGCGACCGGAAGCCATCACCGCGATTGGCGACTGCCTGCAAGCCGGCATTCGCGTCAAAATGATCACCGGCGACCATCCGCAAACTGCGATGAGTATTGGGCAGATGCTGGGAATCGGTAACGCCAGCACCGCCATCACCGGACGCGAGCTGGAAGTGATGGATGACCAACAATTGAGTGAGGCGGCGCAGGCGTACGACATCTTTGCCCGTACCAGCCCGGAAGATAAATTCCGTCTGGTGCAGGCGCTGCAAAGCAAAAAAGAGGTGGTCGGGATGACCGGCGATGGCGTTAACGATGCGCCCGCGCTGAAGCAGGCGGATGTCGGTATCGCCATGGGGATTAAAGGCACCGAAGTAACTAAAGAAGCTGCCGATATGGTGCTGACGGACGATAACTTCGCCACCATCGCCAGCGCGGTGCGGGAAGGGCGCCGTGTCTATGACAACCTGAAAAAGACCATTTTGTTCATCATGCCGACCAACCTGGCGCAGGGCTTGCTGATCATCATTGCCTTGCTGGCCGGTAACCTCATTCCGCTGACCCCGGTGCTGATTCTGTGGATGAACATGGCGACTTCCGCCACGCTCTCCTTCGGCCTGGCGTTTGAAGCGGGTGAGCAAAATATCATGCGTCGTCCGCCGCGCGATCCCAAACTGCATGTGATGGATGGTTTCGCCATCTGGCGCGTGATTTTTGTCGGTTCGATGATCGCCATCAGCGCCTTCGTTCTGGAAGCCTGGCTGCAACCGCGCGGCTATTCACCGGAATTTATTCGTACCGTGTTATTACAAACGCTGGTAACGGCGCAGTGGTTTTATATGCTGAACTGTCGTGTTTCCGACGGCTTCTCATTGAGCAAAGGTTTGCTGATGAATAAAGGCATCTGGATCGTCAGCGGCGTGCTGTTAGTTCTGCAATTGCTGATTATCTACGCGCCCTTTATGCAGCTGCTGTTTGGTACCACCGCGCTACCGTTACGTTACTGGATTATTACCTTGATCATTGGCTTCGTGATGTTTTTAATTGTCGAAATCGAAAAGCCATTAACGCGGAGATTCAGAATCAATTAATAGCGCGTGACATTCAGGCCGGTTCTCTTACGGCCTGAATGTTTTTCGTCACTTGACCTCAAACAAGGCCCAGCGCACAGGTTTTTCTCTATAATACATTTTGTATAGGATGAAGGATCTTAATAATGGGACTGAACGAATTTCCTTTATGGTCAAGGCTTTTGCGCGTACTGATAATTCTCGCCACGTTGACCATAATTCTCACCGGTATCTATCTGGCATCGGCATTAATTAATCAGGTGATGCTGTCATTGTTTCTGGCGATTATGCTCGATCCGTTAATCAGTCGGCTCGAAAGAAAACGCGTGCCGCGTCTGCTGTCATCGCTGCTGGTGATTGTGCTGCTGTTATTGGTGATTGTGTTCACCATCATCAAACTCACCGTATTAACCCCCGATTTAATCCAGCTGAGCCGTCAGGCACCGCAGCTACTGGCCGAACGCTTCGAGCCGGTGACGCAGACGTTTAGTCATTTGGGCCTGGTTTTAACGCCCAACGACATGCTGGCGTTTGTTGATGCGGGTGCGGTGGTGCGCTTTGTCACGGGTTTTCTCACGCAAATACCCAGCATTCTTTCCTGGTGGCTGATGGTATTTCTGATGCTGTTTTTCATGCTGTATGAAATGAGAAATTTAAAAATCCTGCTACGTAAACAGGCCGAAGGGAAATATCAGCGCTATTACGTGGCGCTTGAAGAGGGCGTGCAAAGCGTTATCGTTTATGCTCAGGTTAAAACCCTGACCAGTATTGTCGGCGGCATTATTGTCTGGGCGGGTGCACATCTTCTTGGCTTGAAGTTCGCCTTTTTCTGGGGTGTGTTGATGTTTGTCTTCAACTATATTCCGGTGCTGGGTTCATTCATGGCGGCCATCCCGCCAGTGCTGCAAAGTTATATGCTGTACGATATCCAAACCGCATTGGTGGTCGCACTGTTCTTCGTGGCGTTAAATTTAATCCTGAGTTCAGTCATTGAGCCGTTATTATTGGGCAAACGATTGAATATGGCGCTTACGACACAGCTGCTGGCGTTTCTTATCTGGCAATCCTTGTTGGGCATCATCGGTGCGATTCTTGCAATTCCGCTGACGTTTATGTTGAAAAAAATATTATTAGCGAGCGCTGGGAATGAAAAGCAGGGAGAGCATTTAACAAACCTGTCGCCATAAATGGCGATTCGCTTGTTATTTTCTCAATGGTGAGTGCGCAGGCCGGCCGGGGCTTCAGTGCGTGTGGTTGAAAACGGCTACATTGTGAGAGGCGCTGGCGCGTCTGCTGCGGCGAAAGGGCTATCCGCAGCGCTGAGGCTTTTACGTTGGGCCAGGAGCCTCACGCATGGATGCGTGAGGCAGTTCGGGGCCGGCCAGGACGGCCGATCCCCGAACGGTCCGTCGGCACAACGTGGAAGCCGAAGGCACCGCGCTAGCGGCGCGAGGACGGCCCGTGACGCAGCAGATGCGTCAGTGCCCACACGGATAATACGGACTCAAGGCAAAATTTCACGCTCAAGACTTTCTACCCCGATAAAAGTTTTGATACAGCACCGGCAACACCAGCAGCGTCAGTACCGTGGCGAATCCCAAACCGAAAATGATCACCACCGCCATGCTCTGGAAAAACACATCGCGCAGCAGCGGTAGCAGGCCGAGCACGGTGGTAAAGGCGGTGAGCAGAATCGGGCGCAGGCGCGACGTTGCGGCATCGAGAATCGCTTGCTGTAACGGCTGATGCCGCGCCAGCCGGTGCGTTTCCTCAACCAGCACGATACCGTTACGAATTAACATGCCTGACAAACTCAGCAAACCAATCAACGCCATAAAGCCAAACGGAATGCCGGTGAGCAGGAAGCCGCAGGTGACGCCAATCAGCGCCAGCGGCACGGTAATCCAGATCGCCAGCGCATCGCGCAGCGAGTTAAACATCAGCACGGTAATCACAAACATCGCGAGGAAACCTAACGGCAGCGAGCCAAGCAGGCCGCTTTGGGCATCGCGCGAACTCTCCAACTCGCCACCCCATTCCAGATGATAGCCGGCGGGCAACTTCAGCTGATCGATGGCCGGCTGCACGCGCGCCACAATCTCTGCGGCGGTGCGGCCGCTGGCGGGATCGGGATCGGTTTGCACCGTCAAGACGCGCATGCGGTCGCGGCGCATTATCAGCGGATCTTCCCATTCCAGCTGGAAATCGCTCACCAGATTGGCCAGCGGCACATAACGCTGCTGCGCCTGACTCCACACCTGAATATTGCCAAGATGGTCGATATTCTGCCGCTCCAGCTCGGAAGTCTGCAGCATGATCGGCATCAGCCGCGAGCCTTCGCGCAGCAAACCGACGCTATCACCGGTGAAGTTGATACGCAGCGCGCGGTCGATATCGCGCTTGTCCACGCCCAGCTCCTGACCGCGCAGCGGTGAATACTGCGGACGAATCACTTTACTGCGCGCCTGCCAGTCATGACGCGGCGGAAACGCGCTGCCTTCGGCGAGGAAAATGTCGTCAATCTGGCTGGCAATCTGCCGCAGCGTAATGGGATCGGGGCCGGTAATCCGCAGCGCAATGGCGCTGTCGCTGGCACTGCCGAAATTGATGCGTTTGATGCGCTCTGTCACTTGTGGGAAGTGCTCGCCGATGTGCTGCTCGGTGTGCTGCGCCAGCATTTCTAGCTGCCTGGCGTCCTGCACGCGCACCATGATCTGCGCATAATTGCTGTACTGACGCGTTGCATCGTAAGTCAGCGTAAAGCGCATCGCGCCCTGACCAATGGTTGTCACGGTACTGCTGACGCCCGGCTGCTGGTTGATCCAGCCTTCAATCTCGCGCGCGGTTTGTGCGGTGTAATGGATGTCGGTGCCATACGGCAGCCACAGATCGGTGAAGAAAATCGGCGTATTGGAGGCGGGGAAGAAGTTCTGCTTCACGTAGCCGAAGCCATAGATCGAGGCGGCCAGGCACGCGGCCATCAGCACTAAAGTAGTGATGCGGAAGCGCAGCAGCATGGTGAGCACGCGGCGATACAGGCGAAACACCACGCCCTGATACGGCTGCGCGCGCTCTTTGCTGATTGCCTGGCGACCATCCATCCACTGCACGAACACCGGCGTCAGCGTCAGCGCGGTGATCCAGCTGAGCAGCAGAGAAATCAGCAGCACCTGGAACAGCGATTTACAGTATTCGCCGGTGGAATCCTGCGATAAACCAATTGGCGCGAAGGCGATGATGGCGATCACCGTGGCGCCGAGCAGCGGCAGCGCGCTGCGTTTCACCATCTGCATCATCGCCTGTTGCAACGGCTTGCCGCGCTGGCGATCGACCTTGATGCCTTCAACCACCACGATGGCGTTATCCACCAGCATGCTGAGGGAGATAATCAGCGCACCCAGCGACACGCGCTGCAGCTCAAGCTTGAACAGATACATGATCAGCAGCGTGCCCAGCACATTGAGCGCCAGCGAGGCGGCGATCACCATACCGCTGCGGACGCCCATAAACAGCAGCAGCGTGCCCACCACAATCGCCAGCGCCATCAGAAAGTTATTGATGAAACCATCCACCGACTGCTTCACTTCCTGCGCCTGGTTATAAAACACGTTCAGATCGATGCCGAGCGGTTTGGCCTGCTGATGCTGCTGAATTTTGGCGCTTAACGCATCGCCGACATCAATCACGTTGACGCCAGGCGCAAAGGAGACGCCCATCGCCAGCGCGGCGTTGCCGTTGGCGTGATAGAGATTGCCCGGCCGTTCGGTAACGCCATAGCTGAGCGTGGCGATATCGCGCAGCAACACTTGCTGGCTGCTGCCGGGCGCAGAGATTGGCAGCGCACCGATCTCATCCAGTGAGTGAAACTCGCCAGTCGGATGGAAACGAATCGCTTCATTGCCGAGGCGAATCTGGCCCGCATCGGAGACGGCATTGACGCTGTTGAGCAAAGCGGCCACGCGCTGTGGCGTCACGCCCAGCGCCACCATCTTCTGGCTGGAGAGCGTGATATTCACCTGCTCCTGCTCAATACCGGCAATCGCCACTTTCGCCACGCCCGGCACCAGATTCAGCTCACGCCGCAATTGATCGGCGTAGGTGCGCAGCTCGCTGTTGGTGAAGTTCTCGCCGGAAAGGGTAAAGAAGTAGCCGTAGACATCACCAAAGTCGTCATTCACTAGCGGCGCGCTGACGCCGGGTGGAAACTGGCGCGTGGCATCGTCAACGCGGCGACGCAATTCATCCCACACCTGTGGCAAGTCGTCGGCGCGATAGTGGCTATGAATCGTAACGGTGATCTGCGACAAACCGTTGCTGGAGATCGAACTGACGTTGTCGAGCGATGGCAAGCGCTGCAAGGCGTTCTCCAGCGGCAGCGTGACTTCCTCTTCCACCTGCTGGGCCGACGCGCCAGGATAGTGCGTCACAATCACCGCCGATTTAATGGTGAAAAGCGGATCTTCCAGACGACCGATATTGAGCAGCGCAAAAATGCCGCCCACGCCCAGCAGCAGGATCACCAGCCAACTGCGAATCGGGTATTTGAGAAACGGTTCCAGCAGGCGCATCACAGACCTCGCTCGCGTGCCCACAGGCGCACCGCCTGACCATCACGCAGATCGCTGACGCCCGCGACCACAATGCGATCGCCCACTTGCAGGCCGGAGAGAATTTCGATGCCCTGCGCATTGAGTTTTCCCACCACCACCGGCTGCTGCTGAACGTTAAGCACATCACCTTCACCGCTGATCAGCCACACGTAAGGCTGATTCGGCAGGCTGTGATCCGGGTTAAACACCGCGTTGGCCGGCACGCGCAGTAGCGGCGTGCCGTCGGAAGTGGGCAGGTTATGCATCTGCACTTTCACCGTGCCGCTCAGTCCGCTGACCTGCGGTAAATCCGTCGGACGCGGCATCGTCAGCACTACTTGCCAGGTTAGCGTGGCAGCATCAGCTTCTGCGCGATGCTCTTTATATGCCGCGCGAAACGTGCGGCCCGGCAGCGCATTCAGACTGATCTCTGGCTGATAACTCACGTTTTGCACGTCAAGGCTGGTGAACAGGTTTTCCGGCACGCTGAAAATCACATCCAGTACATCGTTGCGGCTGATCACCGCCACCGTTTGTCCGGCGGTAACCACCTGATGATTTTGTGAGGCCACGCTGGTGACGATGCCGTCGAACGGTGCGCGCAAGGTGTGATAATCCAGCTCCTCTTTGGCGATGTTGAGCGCCACGGCGGCGGAGTCGCGGTTCGCCTTTTGCACATCCATGTCTGCCTGCGAAACCGCACTGCGCGTGGCCAGCGCACTGAAGCGCTGATACTGACGATCCGCCAGCTGGAATGTGTTCTGCTGATCGTTGACGCGCAGCTGCGCATCGGTATCGATCAGCCGGCCAATCACCTCGCCAGCCTTAACATGGCTGCCTTCACGCACCTGCAACTGCGCCAGCCGCCCGGTACGCTTAAACGCCAATTCGGTGTAATCGCCCGCCGAAATACGCGCTGGAAATACCCTGACTTTCTCTGTGGTATTTTCCGTCAGCGTTAGCGCTTTAATTACGCGCGGTGCGCTGAGTTCATCACCGCTTTTATTGTCACAACCGATCAAAACCAAACAAATTACAAGTGCACCCAGCACTGGCCAATTATTCATGCCCCTGCCTCAATAAGAATGAAAGGGCGGGAATATGCCATTGCCTGAAAGAGAGAATAATGACCCTCCGCAAAGTAAGGGTCATTAGGTGGAAACAATTATGTGCGTTTAAGGTTGGTTTAATTTAGCGATGTCTGGCGAAATCAATTATGCCACCATGCGCGAAACCACATGATAAGAGAGTAAGCCGATGGCGGTAGCTGATGATACCGCAATGATAATAAAGGAAATGATCATCGGTATTGTCAGGTTGTGTAATTTATTCATAATAATTCCCCCTATGATTAATACATTTCGAGATGAAACTAAAATTAATATGTGTCATGTGTCTTTCTATTTGCTTTTAAATAATAACATTACGCAATCAGTGCTATCACTATTAGCATCACACTTCTGAATCAGTAAAAACATGACCACGGTCAGTATGCTTCGGGAAAATATAATTAAAATGTGGTTTTTATTTTCGCACGCTTTTTTATTTTCAATTCAATGTCACGGGGTTAATTATGACCGTTATTCCTATTCAGCCAAAACGTCCGGAAGCATCCGCGCGTCCCTATTATCAGCAGGATAACGCCGCCGTATTTAAAGCCATCAACAGCTCACCCGCGGGGTTGAGCAGCACCGACGCACAGCAACGACTGGACGCCGACGGGCCGAACGTGCTGCCGCAAAAGGCGGAAAAATCACTGCTGATGCGTTTTCTGGCGCATTTCAAAGATGTACTGATCTACATCCTGCTGGCTGCGGCGGTGATCACCGCGGTGATGGGCCATTGGGTGGATACCTTTGTGATTCTCGGCGTGGCGGTGATCAACGCCCTGATCGGCTTCATTCAGGAAAGCAACGCCGAAAAGTCGTTGAAAAGCATCCAGAACATGATGTCGAGCGATGCCATGGTGCTGCGCGATGGCCAGCAGATCACCGTCGCTACGCAGCATCTGGTGGTCGGCGATGTGGTAATGCTGCGCCCAGGCGATAAGATCCCGGCGGATTTGCGGCTGTTCGAGGTACATAACTTGCGTGTCGAAGAGGCGATTCTGACCGGCGAATCCACGGTGGTATCAAAGAACACCGTGGCACTTGAAGGTGAAAAAGGGCTCGGCGATCGCCTGAATCTGGCCTATTCCGGCACCACCGTCAGTTCAGGTACCGCGCTGGGCGTGGTGATCGCCACCGGCGGCGACACCGAGCTGGGCCACATCAATGCGATGATCTGCGCGATTGAAGAGGCGAAAACCCCGCTGCTGGTGCAGATCGACAAACTCGGAAAAGCCATCTTCGGCATCATCATGTTGATGATGGCGGCGCTGTTTGTGTTTGGTTATCTGCTGCGCGACATCGCGGTGACGGAGCTGCTGCTGTCGGTGATCAGCCTCGCGGTAGCGGCGGTGCCGGAAGGTCTACCGGCGATTATTTCGATCATTCTGTCGCTTGGCGTGCAGTCGATGGCACGCAATCACGCCATCATTCGCAAGCTGCCGACGGTCGAAACGCTCGGTGCCATGACGGTGATCTGCTCGGATAAAACCGGCACGCTGACCATGAACGAGATGACGGTGAAAGCGGTGGTGCTGGCGAACAGCCAGTGGCGCATCAGCGGCAACAGCTATGAACCCAAAGGCGAATTCACCCTTGAAGCGGGCCAGCAGAGCGATGCGCTGATGCAGGGCTTCCTGCAGGTGGTGGATATCTGTAACGAAAGCCAGCTGCGTCAGGATGCCCACGGCAACTGGGGCATTGTGGGTGGCCCAACCGAAGGTGCGCTGAAAGTGCTGGCCGCCAAGGCGGGCATTCACAGTGACAAGGTGCAGATTCTGAGCAAGCTGCCGTTTGACTCGGCCTACAAATACATGGCGGTGAGCTGCCTGATTGATGGCAAACCGTGCCTGCTGATGACCGGTGCGCCCGATGTGTTGCTGTCGCTGTGTCAACAGCAGCAGGGTGCTACCGATGCGGAAGTGATTGATCGCGAATATTGGGAAGCGGCGATCACCACCTACGCCAGCGAAGGGTTGCGCACGGTTGCCGCCGCGTGGCGCTGGCTGCCGGAAGCGCAGCACCACATCGATCATGAGGATTTACGCAACGGCATGAAGATGCTGGGCCTGGCGTGCATGATGGATCCGCCGCGTCCTGAAGCCATCACCGCGATTCGCGACTGCCAGCAGGCGGGAATTCGCGTGAAGATGATCACCGGCGATCACCCGGAAACCGCGATGGCGATTGGCCAGATGCTGGGCATTGGTAACAGCGATTCTGCCATCACCGGTTACCAGCTGGAGCACATGGATGATGCCGAGTTGGGCGTGGCTGCGCGTAAATACGACATTTTTGCCCGTACCAGCCCCGAGCATAAGCTGCGTCTGGTGAAAGCGCTGGAGAGCAGCGGTGAGATCGTCGGCATGACAGGTGATGGCGTCAATGATGCGCCCGCGCTGAAGCAGGCCAACGTCGGCATCGCGATGGGCATCAAAGGCACCGAAGTGACCAAAGAGGCGGCGGATATGATCCTCGCCGACGACAACTTCGCCACCATCGCAGCTGCAGTGAAAGAGGGCCGACGCGTCTACGATAACCTGAAGAAAACCATTCTGTTTATCATGCCGACCAACCTCGCGCAGGGATTGCTGATCATCATTGCGATTCTGATGGGCAACCTGCTGCCGCTGACGCCAGTACAGATTCTGTGGATGAACATGGCGACCTCGGCAACGCTGTCGTTTGGTCTGGCATTTGAACCGGCAGAGCGCAACATCATGCGCCGCCCGCCGCGTAACGCACGCAGCCCGGTGATGGACGCTTACGCCATCTGGCGCGTGATCTTCGTCGGCCTGCTGATTTCGATTAGCGCCTTTGTGCTGGAAGCCTGGCTCCAGCCGCGCGGCTACACGCCGGAGTTCATCCGCACTGTGCTGCTGCAGATGCTGGTCACCGCGCAGTGGGTTTATATGCTGAACTGTCGCAACAGCAACGGATTCTCGCTGGATGCCGGCTTGCTGAAAAACCGTGGCATCTGGCTGGTCACCGTGGTGCTTATCGCGCTGCAGGCGATGATTATCTATGTTCCATTGATGAATACGCTGTTTGGCACCGCGCCGCTGCCGTTCAAATACTGGCTGATTTCGCTGGCGGTGAGCGCCGGGATCTTTGTGCTGGTGGAGATAGAGAAGCGCCTGACACGCGGCTGGCGCCTGGCACGTTAACGTATGTTGGCTGGCGCAATGCCAGCCAACACTTTTTCATTCAGCGGAAGACGCTGATTCACGCTGCATCACCAGACTGAGCGCAGCGGGCAATACCGTCAGCGTCATCAGCGTTCCCACCAGCAATCCACCAATGATGGCGTAGGCCATCGGCCCCCAAAACACCTGATGTGAGATGGGAATCATGCCTAAAATCGCGGCGCAGGCGGTGAGAAGAATCGGGCGGGCACGATGCTCAGCCGCTTGGCTTACCGCATCATTGCGCGACATGCCAGCACGCAGATTGCTATCGGCTTCCATGATCAGGATCACCGCGTTGCGGATGATCATGCCAGCCAGCGCAATCATACCGAGCAGCGCGACAAATCCCATCGGCGTGCCGCTGGGCAGCATCGCCAGAACAATGCCAGGCAGTCCAAAAGGCGCCATCGCCAATGCCAGCAACATGCGCGATACGCGTTGCAGCTGCACCATCAGCAGTATCAGCATGACAAACAACGTCACCGGCAAAACGGCAAACACTGAGCCGTTACCTTTATCCGATTCGGCAACCGTGCCCTCTTCATCAAGGGTGTAACCCGGCGCTAATCCGGCACGCAGCTGCTGGACATCTGCGCTGAGCTGCGCGGATGTGGTCTCCGCTTGCATGCCCGCCGCCACATCAGTTTGTACCACCACATAGGGAAAACCCTGGCGACGCCACATCACCGGATCCTGCAATCCCCACTGCAGTGCCGCAACCTGGCCGATGGCAATCTTCGCGCCTGACACGGTGGTCAGTTTCAGCGCAGCGAGGCTCGTTAAGTCCAGCCGGTCAGCATCGTTGGCGCGCAACAGCACATCAACCAGCCGGTTATGATCTCTCACGGTAGTCACGCTTTGACCGGACCATACGCGGTTCAGCAGCTGCGCGATATCCTGTGAAGAGACGCCAGCCGCGCGGGCTGCAGTCTGGTTCACCACAAAGGTGATGACGCGTTCCGGCTCGCCCGCTGTCAGGTTTACGCTGCGCGTCGCGCGGGATTGCCCGAGGATGCTGGCCAGCTTTTCCGCATACTGTTTCACCCGCTCGTAGTGCGGCCCGCTGATGCGATAGCGGATCGGCCAGCCAACCGGCGGCCCCAGTTCCAGCGGCGATACGCGCGTCACCACATCGCTGAAATCGCCTGCCAGCAGGCGATCGAGTTCAGCTTTCAACCGATCCCTCGCCGCCAGATTTTTGGCTACCACGACCAGCTGGGCGATGTTTTCATCATCGTTTAGCACATCCATCGGCAGATAAAAACGCACGGTGCCGCTGCCGCTATAGGAGGAGAAATGGTCGATATTGGTGTTGCCGCTGAGTTTCGCTTCGAGCTGTTCTACCACGCTTAACGTGCGCGCCTGCGAGGCATTTGCGGGCAGCGTGAGGCTGACCAGCAGCTCCGGGCGATCGGATGCCGGGAAAAACTCGCCCTGCAGGTGGCTCATGCCCCAGATGGCGAGCAGCAGCGATGCGCCCGCCAGGCCGAGCGTCAAACCCCGATGGCGTAACACCTGTGAAACCAGACGGCGATAGAGGCGCAGCAACCAACCGGGTTCAGCGTGCGATTTATCTGGCCTTGATGACAGGATCCAGCTGCCGGTCAGCGGAGAGAACAGCACCGCAACGACCCATGAACTGAGCAGCGAGATCAGCACCACCACAAACAGCGAGTAGCAATACTCCCCCGCGCCGGACGCGGCGAAGCCGACGGGAATGAAACCGGCAATCATCACCAGCGTGCCGGTGAGCATCGGAAATGCGGTGGTTTCAAAGGCTACGGTAGCGGCGCGCCAGCGGGAATCACCGGCTTCGAGTCGGGCGACCATGGTCTCCACCGCGATCATCGCGTCATCCACCAACAACCCCAGCGCGATGATCAGCGCGCCAAGTGAAATGCGTTGCAGCCCAATGCCCGCCAGCATCATGCCGGTAAAGGTCATCGCCAGCACCAGAGGAATCGCCGCCGCCACAACTAAACCGGCACGCAGCCCGAGCGAGACGAAAGAGACGGCCAACACAATAACGATGGCTTCCCCGAGCACCCGCACAAATCCGCTGACCGCGTCGCTGACCACCCGGGACTGATCCGCCACTTTCGTTACCTCAATTCCGTGCGGCAGTTGGCTGGCAATCAGCGACATTTTGTCCGTTAACGCGTGGCCAAAATCCAGCATATTGCCGGTCGGCGCCATGGAGATCGCCAGCCCAATCGCTGGCTTACCGTTGACGCGATAGAGCGGCGTTGGCGGTTCCGCCGCCACACGCGTCAGCGTGACGATATCGGTCAGGGGAATGTAGCGATCGTTGATGTGCAGCGTCACGGCGCGCAGGCTTTGTTCCGAGTTGAAGGCACCGCTGACGCGCAGCGCGATGTTATCGCTGTTGGTGCGAATGACGCCTGTGGGTGACAAGGCATTCTGCGCCTGCAAGGCATCGGTGACCTGTTGCAGGCTCAGGCCCATTCCCGCGAGCTTGCGCGGAGAGAAGCTCGCCACAATCTGCTGCTCCTGCACGCCGAGCAACGTAATTTTGCCGACATCCGGTAAGCTCATCAGCCGATCGCGAATCGACTCAACGCGATCGCGTAGTTCACGCGTGCTAAATCCTTCAGCAGTAAAACCGTAAATCGTGCCAAAAGTATCGTCAAAATCATCATTGACCGCCGGTGCCGCAACGCCCGCAGGCAGCGCGGAGCTGACATCCTGCATTTTCTTGCGTACCTGATACCAGATGTCCTGCACTTTGCCGGGCGGCGTGCTGTCGCGCAGATTGACAAAGATAACGGTTTTGCCGGGATGCGTTTCGCTCTGCACGTAATCCAGATAGGGCACTTCCTGCAGCTTTTTCTCCAGCGGTTCAGTCAGCAGTTGCACCGTATCGTCGAGATCGGCACCGGGCCACTGCGCGGAGACCACGGCGGTTTTGATGGTAAAGGCGGGATCTTCGTTGCGCGGCAGCGCCTGATAGCTGAGCACGCCAGCGCCAAGGATCATCAGCATCAGAAAAGCCATCAGCTGTTGATGAGCCAGCGCCCAGGCGGAAAGGTTGAATTTATCGCGAGCGGAAGGTTCACTCATGGCTGCTCATCTCCCCGCGTAACCGCTTCGCCATCGCGCAGTGTGCTGACGCCTGCGGTGACCACGCTTTCGCCTGCCGTGAGACCACTGGCGATATAGACTTCGCTGGCGGTGAAGCGGGAAATCACCACCGTGCGGCGTGTGACCTTGCCGTGCTGCGCATCCAGCACAAACACCGCCGGCTTGTCCGCCAGGCGCGTCAGCACGGATGCAGGAAGGATAAAGGTGCGGGGATCGCTCTCCGGTAGTGCAACGCTGACGCTGGCGCCCAACAGCATCGCTGGCGGTGGATCGTCTAGCGTTAATCGAACCCGCCAGGTCCGCGTTTGCGGGTCGGCCTGCGGGCTGATATCGCGCAGATGCGCCTGCGCGGTGATCGCCGGTGAAGAGAGCAGAGTTACGCGAAAGGTATCGCTGGGGAGCGAGGAAAATGCTGCCGGGAAAGGCACATCCAGAACCACATCCCGCCGCGCACCGCTTGCCAGTGACATCACCGTTTGACCGGTGCTCACGACCTGTCCGGCAGAGGCGCTGACGGCGGTGATCACGCCGCTAAAAGGAGCCGTCAGCTGCGTCCAGCGTAGATTTTCCTGCGCGCTGTTGAGTGCGGCTTCGCTGCTTTGCAGGTGCGCCGCAGCGGATTGCCAATCGGATTGCGCGCTGTCGAGCTGCGCCCGTGCAATCGCACCGGAAGGCATCAACTGTTTCATACGATGTAGATTCAGCGCCGCAACGCGTTCAGCTGCCCGCGCGCTGTCGGTGTCCGCCATCGCGCTGCGTAACGCATTGGCGGTAGTACTGCTCTCTAACGTTGCCAGCACCTGACCGGCGTCAACACGATCGCCCACTTCGGCAGGGCGCGTCAGAATCCGCCCATCCAGCCTGAAACCCAATGATGTTTCGTCGTGGGCATGAATATCGCCGGTCATCTGCACCTGTTGCCCTTGCAGGGCGGGCTTCACGGTGATGAATTTTACCGGTCGGGGAGGCGCGGGTGGTAAGGGATCGCGTGGCCCGCAGGCAGTCAGCGACAAGGCGATGACCACCATGCAGGGCAACAATGGCAGTAACGTTATCAGGCGTTGTGCATCGATAAGATGGTCGGCGGCCTGTTTGACCAGGCCGGTGAAAGAGTCAGTCATGGCGCCACTCCGTACAAGGATTTGGCGCCATTAAAACGGCGAACTGTCGAGATTCGTTGTACGGCGAGTCAAGATCCTGTCAAGAGCGCTTAAAACGGTGCCGGACTGACGTCCGGCAGGAAAATCGCCAGGCTGAGGCCGCCCTCTTTGGGTAGTTTGGCGCTGATCCTGCCGCCGTGCGCCGCGCAGATGGCGCGAGCGATCGACAAGCCTAGCCCGCTGCCGCCTGAGTGGCGCGCGCGCGAGGATTCACCGCGCGTGAAGCGTTCAAACATCTCGGGCAGAAACTCAGGTGCCACGCCGGGGCCATCATCCCTGAATTCGATGCTGCAGCCTCCCGGCACTGCGCGGGCGGTAATATGCAAATGGCCCGCAGGCTTGCCATAGCGCAACGCATTTTCAATTAACACGCTAAACACCTGACCCAGGCGGAAGGGATCGGCGCGGCAGGTGAGCGTGCTGTCTGCTGCCACGCTGATGATCATGCCGCTGGCTTCGGCTTGCGGTCGCACCCAGGCCACGCGCTCCCGCGCCAGTTCTCCGGGGTTGATCTCATGCAGATCCAACTTGAGTTGTCCGGCGTCGGCCAGCGACAGCAGGTGGAGCTCATCGATCAGTCGGCTCATGTGGCGCAGCTGTTTCATGATCATCTCCAGCTGCTGAGGTTCGGGCTGAAACACGCCATCCAGCAGACCTTGTAACCGGCCAATGGCGGCCGTCAGCGGCGAACGGAGTTCGTGTGCCAGCGCCACGTGCGAGGCGCGCAGTTCACGATCGTAGAGCGCCAGCTGCTGGCTCATGCGATTAAAGTCGTGTGCGAAGTGCAACAGCTCCGCCGGCGCGCTTTTTACAATGGTGGCGGCGGAACCAAACTGCCCTTCGGATACCCGATCAGCGGTTTTTTTCAGGTGGCTAAACTGCAACGCCAGCGGGCGGGCGTTGCGCAGAACGGTGAAGGCAACAAACGGCGTAATGATGAAAATCAGGATGATCACCATCAGCCAGTCAGCGGCACCCACCGAAGGATCGGAGTAGCGCACGCCCCAGCGTTCATCAACGATCTCGTGGAAGCGCGGCAGATTGGTTTGCGGATGCGCACGCAGCGTCAGAAATTCCTGGCGCATCGCCGGCGGCATATGGTGGATGATCCACAGGTTTTGCAGCGCAAAGCGCAGGAACATAATCCCGGCGACGGCAATCACCGTGACGATGGCCAGCGTCAAAATGCGCACGCAGATCCAGCGCCATAGCGTTTGAGGAGGTGACTTTTTCATGGCTGTCTGAACCTGTAACCCACGCCGCGCACGTTGAGTAATATCTCGGATAGACCGGCGTTTTCGAGCTTCTTACGCAGGTTATAGACGTGGGTGTCGATCACCCTTTCCAGCGCCTCGCTTTCAGGCATGCAGGTTTCGATCAGATAGTGACGGCTGAGTGCGCGTACCGGCGCTCGCATCAGGGTCACCAGCAGGGAAAATTCGGTTGGCGTGAGTTCAACGCGTGTTGGCTGTTGCTCTGGCTGCGCGACCATTGCAGTCATCGCGGCGGTATTGACCTCAAGCGCCTGCCAGCGCAGCACTTCATCCTCCGCAACGGCCGCCCGGCTGCGGCGCAGCACCGCCTGCACGCGCGCGACCACTTCGCCCGGATGATAGGGTTTCACCACGTAGTCATCCGCGCCTAAGCGCAGCGCGCCGATTCTGTCGGGCGTGTCGGTCATCGCGGTAATCATAATCACCGGCGTGTCCGCGCGGCGTCGCACGGCAGCCAGCACCTCGGTGCCGTTCATGCCGGGCAACATGATGTCGAGCAGAATGAGATCGGGTTTCCACTTCTCAACGCGCTCAAGTCCGCTATGCCCATCGCCGGCAATCTCCACGGCGTATCCTTCACGTAGCAGATAGGCTTCCACCACGTCTGCCGCGTCTGCATCATCCTCAATAACCAATACTCGTCTGTTGTTCATGGCTCACCTTGACAGTTTCTTCATAAATCCCTGGCACGTTATTGACAATGCTTCGGGATACTCCAATCCGTGACGCAACGCCCGGGCAAGGGGCTAAACAGATGGGTAACTGAGGTGACACGATGATAACGAGAAAAAAAGCGCTGTACAGTGGCTGTTTGTTACTGGTCAGTATCAGTACCAGCAGCCGCGCTGATGACAGCGCAGCGCAGGATGGCGTGATGATTGGCGTGGGCGCGCAGACCACGCCGACATACAGCGGCGCAGATAAGCAACGCTGGCAAGCGGTGCCGATGTTGCAGGCCAGAAAAGGTGCCTTTTTCGTCGATTCGCAAAAGGGGATCGGCTACGATCTGCAAAGCGACAGCGGCCTGTATCTGGAGCATTCGCTGGGATATGGTCTGGGCAGGGCAGACAAGGATTCCGACTGGCGCGACGGTTCTGACAAGCTGCGTGGCATGGGCACAATAAATGCCACGCTCAACACCGCTATTGCGGCCGGTTGGGCGGTCTCGCCGTGGCTGGTCCTCGAAGCGAAAGCCGTGCTGCCGCTGACAGACAGTCAGGGCGTGAATTATCGCACCTCGGTAACGTTAATTCCGCTGCAAAGCCAGCAGGATAGCCTTTCCTTGCAGACGTCCGCGCTATTTGGGGATGCGCGTTACATGCAAACCTGGTACGGCGTCAGTGCGCGTCAAAGCGTGAAAAGTGGCTATGCGACTTACTCACCGGCAGCGGGATTTTATGGGGTAGAAACCGACCTGACATGGAGTCATCAGTTTACCCAGCATTGGGGCGGCGCGTTAAGTGCAGGCTACACGTGGCTGGACGATCACGCGGCGGACAGTCCCATCGTGTTCAGGCAGAATCAGCTGACCGCAACAGCGGCGGTGACCTATACGTTTTAAGATTTGAATGGCGTTTAAGCCCGCACCGCTGTAAGGAAATCCACTACAGCGGGCGGCTTGAGTGAGAAAGATTATTTATGCGGAACTTCAGAAATCTCTTTCACGTCACTTTTATTGATTTGCTGCTTCACGCCATTGGCATCGACGTAACCCAGCAGGCCGGTTTCAGCATCCTGTGGTTTGCCATCGGTGACGATGGTGCGTCCATCATTGGTGTGGATGGCGTACGAGGTACGCGTACATCCGGTTAAAGCGGACAGGGCAATAAGCGCAGTAATAGAAAGCAAAATTGATTTTTTCATTAGTCTCTCCAGGCTGTAAAAAGGATATTAATTATCCAGTTCGCTCATGTTGGTAATCTTGTCGCGATTGATCTGCTCAGTTTTACCGGTTTGCGCATCCTTGTAAGAAACAAGGCCCGTGTCACTGTCGATTTGCGGCTTACCAGACGTCACAATCGTGCGTCCGTCGGTAGTCTTAATCGCCTGATTTGAAGAACAAGCGGTTAATGTCATTGCCATAAAAGTGCCAAGAAATGCCGTTGCCAGTACTGTTTTTTTCATCGTGATGAGTTCCTTTCAGTGGAATAAGTTTTAACTACCTAAATAGCTTAGAACATTTTCCCGAAACAGCCAGAAACCCGGCGCATCTGCGCTGTTTAACCCGACTCAGATGGCGGTTCATGCCGCACGCTTAGCGGATCTCATTCACGTACATAAAGTGTTCGGTACTAAAACGGTGGTGCGCCAAAATTACCGGCAGGGCACTTTGGTCAAATGACACTTCATCAATCACCATCACGGCGTGCGGCAAACTCAGCTCCAGCAGCGCCGCATCCTCTTCATTCGCCAGCGTAGCGGTAATTTGTTCACGCACGGCGGCGACGCGCAGGTCGTAGCGCTCAAACAAATAGCGATAAAGCAGCGGCGGTAACTGATCGGCGGGTGGGAAATCGGCCAAACGCGCCGAGGGCAGCACCAGCGTTTCATGCATCGCGGCGATGCCCTTCACGCGACGCAAACGCTTCAGCCGGATCACTTCATCGCCCTGACCAATTTGCAGTTTCTCTGCTTCGTCGGCGCTGGCATGACTCAGTTGATAATCCAGTAATCGGGTATCGGATTGCAGCAATCCGCCGGTTTTATCGTGCAGGCGAAAATACTGGAAAAAGTGGCTGAGATTGTGCAGCGGCGCCCAGCCGGTTACCACGGTGCCGGTTTTGCGGCGTCGCATCAGCATGCCTTCCGTGGTCAGCGCCGCCAGCGCTTTGCGCACGGTGCCCACCGACACACCAAACTTCGCCGCCAGGCTATTTTCACTCGGCAAAATCGTGCCTGCGGGCAGTTCACCTTGCAGGATCGATTCGCTGATATGGCGCTTGACCACTTCATACAGCGGCGCACCTTCACCTTCGCTGAGTCTGGCGAAAGGTTGAGCGTGGTTCGCGTCATAGTTTTTTTGCATGTTTCCGATTACCGATTGACCTCAGTCGTTGAATTGCATTATCTATAAACTATATAGAAATACAACAGACGATAATCCTATGACGCAAAATCCACGTTTTAACAACGCATTAGCGATGATTGCTCATGACGGCGCGCAAATGACGGATGACCTAAAACAGATGCTGGAAGTCGATACCTGCTTCCCGCCGGGCAACGGTTATGGCGCATTTGCTGACCTGATGACGCACTTGTTAGCACCGCTGGATTTTCACTTTGCGCGCGTCTCCGTGCCGGAACATTTATGGCAGGCACCGGACGGTAGCGCGTACGGTGAACGTGTCAATTTGCTGGCATCGCTTGATGCTGGTGCCGCTGAAAACTGCAATCTCTATTTCCACACCGATACCGTTCCCGCCGGCGATGGCTGGCGTTTTCCAGCGCTCACGCTGACCGCAGCGGAAGGCAAGCTGTTTGGGCGCGGCGCGGCAGACATGAAAGGCACCATTGTTGCCGCGATGGCGGCAGTGCGCGCGGCACAGGCGGCGGCCATCCCGCTGCGTTTTAATCCGGTTTTTCTGCTGTGTAGCGATGAAGAGGGCGGCTTGTATCCCGGCATTCGTTATCTGGCGGAACAACAGCTTTTCTCCGGTCACCTGCTCAGCTTCAACGGCGGCGCGGTACCGCGCATTTGGGCCGGTTGCTTTGGCAGCATCGATCTCAAAGTGATTATCACCGGACGTTCGGCGCACTCCGGCGATCCGGTTAACGGCATTAATGCTATTGAAGCGGCGCTGCCAATGATGAACGCGCTTTATCAGCTGAAGCTCGAAGTGGAACAACGCACCTCGGCGATGCCTTCTCCGCCGCACTATCACGGCAAACCGTTGACGTCGCTGCTAACGCTGGCCGCTGCGCAGGGCGGCAGCAAAGGATCAACCATTCCGGAACGGTTTGAGCTGCTGATTAACCGCCGCTACGCGCCGGAAGAGCGCTTTGACGCGGTGTGGCAGGAGCTGACGCACTGTGTGGAAAGTGCGATGCGCGACAGCACCGCGCTCGACGTCACGCTGCAAATGATTGGTCATCTGGCGCCGGTCGCTAATCCAGACGGTCCGCACTGGCCGCGCTGGCAGGCGGCGCTGAGTCAGGGTTTTGGCTTCCAACCCAGCGAGTTCAAACCCTGGGGATCGTCCACCAGTTCCGATATGGGCTGGGTCCAGCAAGCCGGGATTCAGGAGATTTTACTCGGCGGCCTCGCCCGTCCTGACAACCGCATTCATGCCGCCGATGAGTACACCACGCTGGCAGATGTGATCGCACTTTCGCAGTCCATTCTGGCGTATCTCGCCGATGATTTTCAGCCAACCCAGGGTAATTAACTAATCACGAGGAAGAGAAGATGTGCGCAATGAAAGGGTTAAACCGCAGACAGTTTATCGCCAGTTCTACCGCTCTGACGGGCGCAGCGATGCTGCCCTGGTCGTTCTCGGCCCATGCCGCGCAGGTGGCGAGCGCCACGCCGGGCGGCACGGCGCGTAAAGGCGGCGTGCTGCTCATCAGCGTTGATCAAGCCGTCGGCGTGTTAAATCCACATCAGGTGCGCGTCAACCCGGAATATCTGGTAGCGGAACTGCTGTACAGCGGCTTAACGCGTCTGACGCAGGAGATGAAAGCCGAAGCCGATTTGGCGCAATCCTGGCAGGCCAGCGCCGATCTTAAACAGTGGACGTTTACCCTGCGCCCGAACCTGAAGTTCAGCGACGGTTCCGCGCTGACTTCCGCCGATGTGGTCGCCAGCCTGCAGGCGCTGCTTGATCCGAAAAATGCCTCGCCAGCGCTGCATAACATTGGGCCGATTAACGCCGTCAGCGCGCCAGATACCAACACGGTTTTGATTGAAACCGATGCGCCTTACGCCGATTTGCCGGTGATGCTGGCTTATCCGGATGCGAAAATCATCCCCGCCAGTATCGCGCAAGGCCAGTATGACAAGCTGAGCAAAGCCTCGTTCGGTGCCGGCCCTTTCCAGCTGGTCTCCTACGATCCAGAACGCAAAATTGTGGTGAAGCGCAATCCGCATTACTACGATCCGGCGCGTCCCTATCTGGATGGCGTAGAAGTGGTGGTCTATCCCGATGGCATCGCGGAGAGCTCCGCGCTGATCTCCGGTGACACCGATCTGATGCTCAGCGCGCAGTCGAGCGAGTTCGCGCGCCTGTCCAAATCTTCCGGCGTGCTGCCGCTGCGCGTGGCCTCCGGCCAGTTCCTCAATGTGAACATGGGCTGCGACCAAAAACCGTTTAATGATGTGCGGGTACGTCAGGCGCTGGCACTGTGCGTTGATCGTCAGGCGTCGGTGGATTTCGTGGCGGATGGCCTGGGTTCACCGGGCAACGACACGCCGATTAACGGCGCGTATCCGTTCTTCGCCAACCTGGCGAAAAAAGCGGTGGATTACAGCAAAGCCAAAGCGCTGCTGGCGGAGGCCGGTTATCCCAACGGTATCGATTTAACACTCATCGCTTCCGACAAACCGGCCACCCGCACGCAGCTGGGCATCGCCCTGCGCGAGATGGCGAAACAGGGCGGTTTCCGCATCAACGTGCAGACCATGGCGCACAGCACCTATCTCGATCAGGTGTGGAAGAAGGGCAACTTCTACGTTGGCTTCTACAACATGCAGCCGACGCCAGACGCGGTGTTCTCGCTGCTCTACACCTCAACCGCATCGTGGAATGAAACGCGCTGGAACAACGCGGAGTTTGATAAAGCGGTAAGTGCGGCGCGTGAAACCCGTGATGAAGCACAGCGCACCACGCTGTATGGCAAAGCGCAGCAGCTGATGCATGACGAAGTGCCATCGGTGATCCCGACCTTCTTCGATCTGCTCGCCGCCAGCCGCGATTATGTCGGCGGATATCATCTGCATCCGCGCGGTGCGGTATTCCGTCTTGACCATATCTGGTTAACCGACAAAGCGCCGAAGCGCGCAGCGTAAGGAGCGAACGTGACAGCAAGTTATCTGCTCAAACGCCTTCTGCTGATGGTTTACACCTTGTTAGTGGTGTCGCTGCTGGTTTTTGGCATCACGCAACTGTTACCGGCCGATGCGGCTGTCACCTTGCTGGGACAAAACGCCACGCCGGAAGCGCTAGCGGCGGTGCGTGAACGTCTGGGGCTGGATGCCCCAGCATGGCAGCAATATTGGCATTGGCTGACGCAGGCGCTGCAGGGCAACTTTGGCGTATCGATGCGCAATGGCCTTGAAGTGGCGCCGACGCTGCTGACGGCATTATCACGCTCGCTGCTGCTGGCGGTGTGCGCCTTAATTCTGATGCTGATTATCGCGATTCCCCTCGGCATCTGGGCGGCGGTGCGCCGTGGCAAAACCGCCGATGTGCTGGTGAGTGTCATCTCCTATATCGGCATCTCCTTCCCGGAGTTCGTCACCGCCACGCTGGTGCTGCTGCTGTTTGCTGATGTCTGGCAGATTTTGCCCGCCACCGGCTATGTGCCGCTCAGTGAGAACGTCGTCAGCGGGATCCAGCACCTGATTCTACCTTCGGTGACCGTGGCGCTGATTCTGGTGGCGCACGTCTCGCGCATGGTGCGCTCAGAAATGGTCGATGTGTTGCATACCGATTACATCCGCGCCGCGTGGCTAAAAGGCTTATCGCGTCGCCGCATTCTCTGGCGACATGCGCTGCGCAACGGCTTGTTGCCGACCATCACCATTGTGGCGCTGGATGTTGGTTACCTGCTGGGCGGCATTGTGGTGGTGGAGGAGATCTTCGCCATTCCCGGCATTGGCCGCGAACTGATTGTCGCCGTGCAGGCGCGCGATCTGCCCACCATTCAGGCTGGCGTGATGATTCTCGCCGCGACCTATTCAGTGGTGAACTTCCTGGCTGATTTGGCCTATGTCACTCTCGATAAGCGGATCTCCTATGCCTGATATGTTGAAACGTTTGCTGCGTTCACCGCAGGGTGCCGCTGGCGTGCTGATTATCTTGCTGGCGCTGCTGATGGTGGTGGGCGGTGCCCACGTCGCGCCTTTTGACCCCGAATCGATCTCCATCCTGACGCGCTATAAGCCGCCCAGCGCGGAACACTGGTTTGGTACCGATCAGATGGGCCGCGACATCTTCAGCCGCGTAATGGTGGGCGCACGCTCAACCATTCTACTGTCGCTGCTGGCGACCGCGCTGGCGATGGTAATCGGTTCGGTGCTCGGTACCGCCAGCGCCTATCTGGGCGGCAAATTTGATGAGTTCATGATGCGCACCATGGATGCGGTGATGGCGATTCCCAGCCTGCTGTTTGCGTTGCTGATTGTCAGCACGCTTGGGCAGAGCAGCATGAACGCGGTGCTGGCGATCACTATCGCCTTTGTGCCGGGCATGGTGCGCATCTCGCGCAGCGTGGCGTTGGCCGCCCGCCAGCAGGATTACATCAACGCCGCCATCGCGCGCGGCGAAGCCGGGCACTACATCATTCTGCGAGAAATGCTGCCGAATATTCTGGCGCCGATCATCGTGGAAGCCACCATTCGCGTCGCCTTCGCCATCATGCTGTTTGCCACCCTGAGTTTTCTGGGGCTGGGCGCGCAGCCGCCAGAGCCAGAATGGGGATTGATGGTCTCTGAAGCGCGCGCTTACTTCTTTAATGCGCCGTGGATGATGATGATTCCGGGCTTCGCCATCGCATTGGTCGCCATTGGGTTTAATTTACTGGGTGACGGGCTGCGTGATGTGCTCAACCCAAGGAGCCACTGATGAGTGACAAGCTTACACCGGTGCTGTCGGTGGAAAATTACAGTCTCGATTACGCGTTAGCCAAAGGACATGCGCTACCGGTACTGTGTGACATCAACCTGCAGGTGATGCCCGGCGAAGTGTTGGGGCTGGTGGGCGAATCGGGTTCCGGCAAAACCACGCTCGGCTGGGCGATCATGCGCTGGCTGGCGGGCAATGCGCGCGAGCTGCAGGGCGATATTCGTCTCAACGGCGAGAGCCTGCTGACTTTACCCGCGGCCAAACTGACAGCGCTGCGCGGTGCCAAACTCGGCATGATTTTTCAGGATCCCAGCGCCTCGCTCAATCCCACGCTGACATTGGGTGAGCAGGTCACCGAAGTGTTACGCCGCCATCGCGGTTTATCGGCGCGTGAAGCGCAGGAGATGGGCGAATCGCTGCTGCACGACGTTGAACTTAAAAATCCGGCGCGCATGATGCGCCGCTATCCGCATCAGGTGTCGGGTGGCGAGAAGCAGCGCATCCTGATCGCCACCGCGTTTGCCTGCCAGCCGGACTGCATGATTTTTGATGAGCCAACCACCGCGCTGGATGTGATCAGCTCGGCGCAAATCCTCGATCTGTACGAGCGTTTGCGCGAAGAGACCGGCGTTGCGTCGCTCTACATCTCGCACGATCTGGCGTTGGTGGCCAAAGTGGCTAATCGCGTCTGTGTGCTGGAACAGGGACGCATTGTCGAACAGGCCGACACGCGCAGCCTGTTTAACGCGCCGCAAAACGCCTATACGCGCAAGCTGATTGAGGCGGTACCCAATCCGCAGCACCGGCTGGTGCAGGACGCGCCCGGCAACCAACCGTTACTCGGCCTGAAGCAGCTGACCATCGATTACGGCAAACAAGGTTTTCTTGATCGTCTACTGAAGCGTGAAGGCAATACCACGCGCGCCGCCAATGCGGTTGCGCTCACCGTGCATCAGGGAGAAATTCTCGGCGTGGTTGGTGAATCGGGTTCCGGCAAATCCTCGCTCGGTAAAGCCATTACCGGCCTGGTGCCGTTCAGCGGCGAGCTCGACTTTTGTGGCTACGCGCTGCATGGCCGGGCGCAAATGGATAAAGAGTATCGCCGCCGCGTGCAGATGATTTTCCAGCATCCTGATGCCTCGCTGAATCCGCGCATGACCATTGGCGAAATCATCGCACGGCCACTGCGGTTGTATGGTTTACCCGCAGGTGAAACCGAAGCGCAGGCGGTCGCGCGCCTGCTGCAGGAAGTGCGTTTGCCGGCGGAGTTTGCGCAGCGTTATCCGCATGCATTGTCGGGCGGCCAGAAGCAGCGCGTCGCAATCGCCCGTGCCTTTGCCAATCCGCCGGATTTGGTGATTTGTGACGAGATCACCGCCGCGCTCGACGTCTCGGTGCAGGCCACCATTATCGAGCTGCTGCTGGAACTGCGCCGCCGATACGGCACCGCGTATCTGTTTATCACCCACGATCTCAACCTGATTCGCCAAATCGCCCATCGTGTCGCCGTGATGTATCGCGGTGACGTGGTGGAAGTGCTGCCCGGCGACAACATGACGGCGCTGGCGCAACATCCTTATACCCGTGCACTGCTTGATGCGGTGCATATTCCCGACTTATCCAAGTCCGTTGCATGACGAGAGAAACATGAAGCCTGAACAGTTGATTCATCATATCGATCGCGATTTTTGCCTCTCATTCCTGGCAAAAATGGTGCAGCACAAAAGCTACAGCGCCACCGATGGCGAGCGTGAATTGGCGAAATACATGGCCGCGCAGATGGCGCAGCTGGGCCTGGAAACCGAACTGCAGAACGTGTCCGGCAACAGGCTGAATGCCATTGGACGATTGGCAGGCAGCGGCGGCGGCAAAAGCCTGCTGTTCAACGGGCATCTGGATACCAATCCAGTCACCGAAGGCTGGACCGTCGATCCCTGGGAAGGAAAAATCGACGAACAGTTTATCTACGGTATCGGCGTTTCGAACATGAAAGCGGGTGATGCCGCCTATTTTTGCGCGTTAAAAACGTTGATTGATGCCGGTATAAAGCTAAAAGGCGATGTGATTTTGACCTACGTGGTGGGCGAGTTACAGGGCGGCATTGGTACGCTGGCGGCGATTGAGCAAGGCGTGCGCGCCGACTACTTCATCAATGCCGAACCCACCGATCTGCAAGCGCTGACCATGCACGCCGGTTCGCTGATGTTTACTATTGAGCTCACCGGCGATACGCGCCATCTGTCAAAACGGGAAGAAGCGGTGGATGCGATCAGCGCTGCCGTCGAGCTGATTCCGCAGATTAACGGCATGACCTTTAGCGGCGCGAAAACCGCTGAGCATCGCAAGATTAATCGTGGGCATATCGGTACCGTGCATGGCGCGTTAGGCCGCGATCTGGAAGAGTGGCGACCGCCGCAGGTGGCTGACTTTGTGCGCTTAAAAGGCTCGGCACGTTTCGCGCCAGGACAAACGGTGGAAGGTGTGCTCGCCGATCTGCAGGCGCTGCTGAATACCTTATGCCAACGCTATCCGGGCCTGAAAGCTGAACTTTATGATGATGGCATCCGTGATAAACCCACCATGTTACCGTTCGAAGTGTCACCGAAGTCCGCCATCGTCAAAGCGGTGAATCGCGGCTGGAAAACCGTGCGCGGCACCGAACAGCCCACCGGCGTGATCACGCCACCGGCGTTCTTCGGCACCGATGCGGCACATCTCTATCAGCATGCGGGCATGGAAGGGATCGTCTGTGGGCCAGGCGGCAAATACAACACCATGCCGGATGAGCGCGTTGAAATCAGTGAATTCCTCGATATGGTGCGCATCTATCTGCTGGCCATTCTGGAGATTTGCCAGCCGGTTGAGGCCGCGTAATTCAGGTTTAAGCGCTGATGAGAGCTGATAGGATTTAGCCTGACGCAGGACGTTGAACTGAATGATTTATCAGTAACCGTTCTCGCATTACGTTTCGATATGAAATAGGCCACGACGGAGAACATCGCGAGCTATGCCATTTACCGCGAGGCGCATTAAATGGCGTGGTTCTGATGCTTACCAATATTCGGGTTTAACCGCAGGTTTTTTATGCGTCGCAACCCGAACAGGAAACTGGCATGCATCAAGCTCTTCATTAGTGATTGTTCTGCGTATCCAGTGACTGTGATTCTGCAGTGAACCCGGAACACCACGTACGTTGCCCTGGCGGTGCGGCAAAATGATCCCGATACGAATGTCGGGAAAATCTTCGCGAATCGCCTTAAGTGCTGGCGTCATGTCGGTGTCAGCCGATACTAACACCAGCTGCGCGATCCTCTCTTCTATTGGCAACGTCTGCTGTTTAGCAAACAAACGATACATACTGATGGCAATATTCACGTCGGTTTCTTTCTCTTCCAGCTCCCAGATATCTACCTTATCCAGACGTGATGCGGGTAGTTTTTTACTAATGAAACGTGGAGCCCGAGCGTGCTCAAGTCGATGACGTCCGGTGAAGATATTTATTCCGGTCGTTTTCAGCGCGCGAATATAAGTATCCTGAGCGTGTCGGGATTCAATACCGCGTGTGGCGAGGTGGGGAATAACCGAGGAGGTATAATAATTTATTGTTTCAATTATGGCAGTCGGATCCTGTACCCGGCATATATGCGACAGCAGCAATGACAAGTTGAGCCATTTATAAGGCGTACCTGCAAGGAGTCCATAAAATACATTGTATCCATCAATGAATATTGCAGTACGCACTCTTATCCTTCCTTAAGATACGAAAAAACCGGCCTGAGCCGGTTTTTTCACCCTAACGGCCAGTGAACTGAATCGCTGCGTACAGGGTTGAGTTGTGTGGCTAACTTATCAGCATTACTGGCTAAACTCAAGTTGCTCAAGGTGAAATCTAAGCCATAAAGTTTGTAAAATTAGGCTCTTCTTTCGGCTTCAGCAATAGTGCTGCAGTATTTAACTTTGAAAAATCAGGAGATATGCGAATGGTCTTGCTTCAGATTAATGGTAATTCTAATTAAAAGTAACGAGTGCAAATGAAATTTTAAAATATCCATTAACCTGAATTGCTAATTTAAATAACTATCTCAACTGACTATCCTTACTTCCGCGGCGGTTATAACCGCTGATCGCCGCCTGTTTTTTATCGATCTTGCTCTGGCAATTCACGCAGTAACGCACGCCAGCCAATGCTGCGCGACGCGCTTCCGGGATCGGTTCGCCGCACTCGTCGCAAAATTCAGCACTTTCACCGTGCCCAAGATTTTCACGCGCGCGGGCCACCGCATCATCTACCGTGGCATCAATTTGTTTGTGTACCGCACCGTCTTCTGACCAACCGCCAGCCATACTTCACCTCCGCAAATACTCATGCTCTGAGTATAAGACATGACGTGATTTGTGCCGGGCAGCTCAAATTTTCACGCGTATTTAACATGGTTGACACATCATCGCGCGCCATCCTAGACTGCGGCTTGTTCCAAGGGGTGCTCTGTTAAGGGGCTGAGATTCTACCGGCTGGCGTGTATGCGCGGGCAACGTAGTGACCCTCCGAACCTGATCCGGCTAATACCGGCGTAGGGATGCGGAACCGCAGGGCGATATCGCGCCCTGATTCCCTCTTTGTGCTTTGTAGCGGACAGTTCGCGCTCTTCAGGCGTTGCCTGAGAGTCTCTGCGCAATCGCAAAGGTGGCGACGCACATGAACGAAACACACATCATCCAGGCTCTGCTGACATTCCTGCAGCGCGAAGATAGCTCAGACGACGATTTCAACCAGCTGGCCCTCGAAATCTTCGCTTATCAGTTCGCACACAATTCCCCTTATCGCCGCTTCGCCACTCAGCGCGGACGCACGCCGCTGACGGTGAAAAACTGGCGCAACATTCCCGCCATCCCGATTAATGCCTTCAAAGATCTGACGCTCAGCTGCCGTCCCACCGAGCAAATTACCGAGATCTTTATGACTAGCGGCACCACCGGCACGGTAAAAGGGCGCAGTTACCATTCGACGCTGGAGGTGTGGAAAAAATCGATGCTGCTCAACTTCCGCCGTCGCTTTATGGCGGGCCGCGATCGCATCCGCATGGGCATTTTGTTCCCGGATACCGTGGCGATGCCGAACTCCTCGCTGGCGACCTATCTTGATTTGGCGATGAAGGAGTGTGGCACGCCGGACAGTGAAGTGATGGTGGGCGAACATGGCCTCGAAACCAGTCGTCTGTTCAGTGCGCTGGAACAGGCCGAAGCAGGTGGCGAACCCTACGCGTTGCTGGGCGCCAGTTACAGCTTTGTGCCTCTGCTGGATGACATGCAGCGCCAAAAACGCCGCTTCGCGCTGCCGGCAGGCAGTCGCATTCTCGATACCGGCGGTTTCAAAGGCCAGTCGCGCGAGATGGGCGCGGAAGAATTCTACGCTTCGCTCTCTCATGCCTTCGGCATTCCGCGTTCCCACTGCATCAACATGTACGGCATGACGGAAATCAGCACGCAGTTTTACGACGCGGGCAATGAGCTCTGCCCGCCGGTGAAATTCGGGCCGCACTGGATCCGCACGCGTGTGGTCAATCCGCTCACCGGTGATGATGTGCCGGACGGCGAAGTTGGTTTACTGGTGCATCACGATCTGGCGCATTTCAACTCGGTGTCCGCCTTGTTAACGGAAGATGCAGGCGTGAGGGTGCCCGGTGGATTCCATCTGCTGGGACGCGCGACCGGCGCTGATGCCAAAGGCTGTTCGCTGACCATGGAAGCGTTTCTCGCCAGCGCGCAGGCACAGTCGTGAAAGAAATTGCCGGACATCTGCCGGGCCTCTCCGCTGACGAAGTGCATTGGCACACGCTGAGTTTCAATCATCGTGGCGAAAGCCTCGAGGTTTGCGTTCCGCAACTTGATGACGCGCAGATAAAGGCGCTCGCAACGCGCATCCGCACCAACGCCCGCGCTTATCTCCAGCAGCTGAGCGTGGCGCAGATCATGGGCATCATTGATGAAGCGGTGGCGCGACTGCTCGATCGTCATCATCCACTGCGCATCAAGGCCGAAAAGCTGCTGCCCATCGTCACCGGTTACGATGCCGAGATGGTGCGGCTTGGCCTTACCGGCTGTCTGAAAACCTTTCGTCAACCGCAGTTAAAGCGCTTTCTGGCGGAGGATTTCGCCGATCCGCAGATGCTCGACGATTTCCAGCCGCGCCCCAAAGGCGGCTTTACGCGCGCATTTGGCCCGCAATTGTTAATGCATATCTGGGCGGGCAACGTGCCGGGCTTGCCGCTGTGGAGTTTGATCTGTGGTCTGCTGGTTAAGGCGGGCACCATCGGTAAACTGCCGGGCAATGAGCCGCTGATGGCAAGCTGGTTCGCGCAGTTGCTGGCGGAGATCGATCCAAAACTGGGCGAATGTATCGCGGTGGTGTGGTGGAAAGGCGGCGATGCGCAAACCGAACTAACGTGGCTGCGTCAGCCCGATGCGCTGGTGGCTTATGGCGGAAATTCAACGCTGGCGGCGATCCAACAGCGTTTGCCGGTTACCACGCGCTTTCTGCCGCACGGCCACAAAATCAGCTTCGGAATGGTGGCGCGTTCGGCGCTGAATGTACGGCAAGGCGCGGAGCTGGCGCGCCGCGTGGCTTACGACGTGATGCGTTACGACCAGGCCGGTTGCTACTCGCCGCAGATGTTGTTTGTCGAGCGCGGCGGCAAGGTGTCGCCGGATGAGTTCGCCAGCTATATCGCCCATGAACTCGCCGCGCTGGCGCACAAACATCCGCGCCGTCCGCTGGCGAGCGAAGAGATCAATAGCATTGCCGCGTGGCGTAATGGCGAGGAGATTCGCGCGCTGGGCGGCGATCGCAGGCTTTACGGCGAGGCGGCAGACGATTGGGCAGTGGTGAGCGTTGATCATGCGGAGCCTTTATCGCCGGCGGCATTGGGCCGTACGTTGAAAGTGGTGTGCGTGGATGCGCTGGAGGAGGTGGTCGATTTGGTGGCGCCGCAGCGGCATTTTCTGCAAACCGCAGGCGTGGCGGCCACGCCGCAGGCGTTGTTCGGCATTTCGGCTCTGCTCGGGCAAGTGGGCGTTACGCGCATCGCGGCGTTCGGCAATATGACCTCGCCGGAAGCGGGCTGGCATCACGATGGACGTTTTAGTTTGCTCGATCTGGTGACCATCACGGAGATCGAGCAGGGCGCAGAAGCGACCGCCGAGCGTTACGCACCGTATGCGGAGTGACGCGGTAACAGATCGCACATACCGTAGCGGCTAATTTATTGCGCATCAATCAGCTGTGCGCGATAAATCGCGCCGCTACAGATTTTGCGTGACCATATCAACCTGGAGCCAAAATGAAATTCTCTAACCAAACAGTTCTTGTAACCGGCGCAAGCCGCGGCATTGGTGCGGCGATCGCTAAAGCCTTCGCCGCTGAGGGCGCATTTGTGGTGGTGAACTATCTGCGCAATGAAGCTGCTGCTGCGGGCGTGGTTGAGGAGTGCCGCGCATTGGGCGGCGACGCGCTGGCGATTGCCGCCGACGTCATCTGTGAGCAGCAGGTCAACGCCATGATGGAGCAGATCGTCAACGCCACCGGCCGCCTCGATGCGGTAATCAACAACGCTTTCGCACCCTACGTTTTCGACACTGAAAATCGTTCACGTTTCTGGGAAGCGTCGTGGTCAGGCTATCAGTCGCAGTTCGATGGCGCGGTAAAAGCCGCCTATAACGTCTGCCAGGCGGCGCTGCCGTTAATGCGCGCGCGCGTGCGCGGCAGTATCGTTAATCTCACCAGCGATCTGGTGGCGCGTCCTTCAGTGCCTTACCACGATTACATCACCGCGAAAGCGGCGCTAACCGGCTTTAGCCGCACGCTGGCGACGGAGCTGGGCCCGCTGGGGATCCGCGTAAACTGCGTGGCGCCCGGTCTGGTGTATCCCACCGATGCCAGCCAGGCAACGCGCGAAGCGGTGCGCGATTCTCTCACCGCGCAAACCCCGCTGCGGCGCATCGCGCGACCGGAAGATGTTACCGGCCCGGTGCTGTTTCTCGCCACCGACTGGAGCGAATTTGTTACCGGGCAAACGTTGTACATTGATGGCGGATTAGTGATGAATTGATCCGTACGGTCGCCATTCATGGCGATCGGTTTAATCCTGCGCAAGCAAATAGCTATCCAACCTGATCAACGCGATCACATATTTCGGCAACGCCTCCAGCAGCGATGGCAGATGGATTGTCTCGTCGGCACCGTGCGGCAATCCATGGCCTTCGGGTAAAAAATCGGGCGTGTTTGCTGCGGTTTTCCGGTAACCGGGCCCAAAGGTGATGGCGTTTGGCAGCTTCTTCGAATGGGTCACGCCGCCCATCGCGTAAGGGCGATCGTCATTGCCGGTGGTGTCATTCCACACTTGCTGCAGCAGCGAAATCACCGGATGTGAGGCCGGCAGGAAGAACGGAGCCACGTCGCGCCAGCCGGGATCGAGCGTAATGGTAGTAGCGGCTAACTGCTGCTGCAGCATCTCGACGATCTGCTCGCCGCGCCACGAAACCGGATAACGGATATCGCAGTCAATGCTCAGCGTGTCGGCGCGATGGCTGTACCACACGCCCGCGTTCAGCGTCAGTTTGCCGGACTCCGCATCTTCCAGCCCCAATCCGGCGCTCTCGCCATACGGCGACGCAAACAGCTGTACCAGCGTTTCCGCCAGCTGACGTTCGTGATCGCCCAATAGCTCCAGCTCAATCAGTGCGGTGAGCAGCACCTGCGTGGCATTCAGCGTGCCGTCGGGGAAGGCGGCATGCCCGCCGTTGCCGCGCACTTTCAGGGTGAAAGCGCCATCGTTTTCCGGCTTGATCGACACATAGGTCGCGGCAATGCCCTGCAGTAGCGCCAGCTTTTCACTAACCGCATGCTGATCGGCCTGCGCAATTCGCACGCTGGCGAAATCCGGCACGCTATTGCTGGCCGATCCGGCAACAATATCCGCCAGCACGCCCGACTCGGCGACATTCAGGGTAAAACTGAGTTGCCCTTTCTGCGCATTGTTCACCGGGAACATGCCATCGGTGACAATCGAATAATCGGGCACCGGACCGTTCTCCGCGAACCACGCCATATCGGCCATGTTGGTCTCTTCCGCCAGGCCATAAACGATGCGCAGATTGTGATGCAGCGGAATTTTCAGATCGCGCATCAGCTTTAACAGATAGAAATTGAGCACGCCGGGCCCTTTGTTATCCGCCACGCCGCGACCAATCACAAAATCGCCGTGCTGCGTTAGCGCAAAGGGCGGAAAGGTCCAGTTGTCGCCCGCTGGCACCACATCCAGATGGTTGATCAGCCCGATGTCGCGCGCGTGCTCGCCATAAATCACCGAACCGGCGTAGCCCTGATGCTGTTCGGTTTTGAAACCGGCCTGCTCGGCCTGATCTAACACCTGCTGCAAGATTTGCGCGCACTCGGGGCCAAACGGCGCGCCTGGCGCTGCGCGGTCGGCGCGACTGATGCTGGGAATAGCAATCCATTCGGCCAAATCATTGGTTAATGCGGCGCGGTGCTCCGCGATCCATTGCTGGATCTGCGGCAACAGCGCGCTTTCCTGAGGTGATAACGACGCGGACATAAGGCTTCTCCTTCAATTTATGCACAACATAAAACATTCCACCGCGTCGGCTTAGACGCGTTTGCGCGAACCATTGCTACCACGCAGCTAAGCGCCACTTCATGCGCATTCCTGCAAAGCTTAGCTATTTTTGTTGCTCGTATTGCATGGCAAAGCAACGGAGATTAACGCCCTACGACGCTAAGTCACCAGTAATGCAGGAGAATTAAGGTGGATAACAGCCCCGCAGCCGGAGCGACAGTCGGCGTGGATGTCGGAGGAACCTTTACCGATTTTGTTTTATTTGATCCGCAACGCCAGCAACGCTTTTTCCATAAACAGCCCAGCACGCCCGCCGATCCCGCTCTGGCGGTAAGTGACGGGCTGCGCGCCGTGCTGCTGAAAAGCGGTTTGCCCGCCAGCGCGCTATCGCTGGTGTTGCACGGCACCACGCTGGGCCTCAACGCCATTATCCAGCGGCGCGGCGCGGATATCGCGCTGGTGATCAGCGCCGGTTTCCGCGATGTGCTGGAGATCGCGCGTGCGCGTATGCCGTCCTCCTTTGATTTTCATGCCGACCGCGAGCCGCCTTTTTTACCGCGTCAGCGCGTGCTGGAGATCCCGGCGCGGTTTAGTCCCGCCGGTGAAGTGACGCAGTGGCCAACTGAGGCCGAACTGGCGATGGTGGCATCCGAGGTTCTGCAACTCAAGGTAAGCGCGGTGGCGCTGGTGACCATCAACGGTTATGCCAATCCCACGCGTGAAGCGGAACTGGCAAGCGCGCTGGCCGCAAAGTTAGGCGCTGTGCCGGTGCTCTCTTCGGCGCAGCTGTGGCCGGAGATTCGTGAATATGAACGCACGCTGGTGGCCGGGCTGAACGCCTATATTCAGCCGCTGATGCAGCGCTACTTTAACCGGCTAGGCGATTTACTGGCGCAGCAGGCGATTGACGTTCCCTTATTGATCACCGCGTCCAACGGCGGCGTGCTGCCGCTGGACGCCGCGCATCAGCGCCCGGTGGACACGCTGCTCTCCGGACCGGCATCCGGCGTGATTGCTGCGGCGCATCTGGCGTCCGGAACGGGCTTTGTCTCCTTTGATATGGGCGGCACCAGCAGCGATATCTCGCTGTCGCAGCAGGGCGAAATCGAACGCGTTAACCGCACCGAGATTGGCGGCCTGCCGCTGATTCTGCCGGTGGTGGGCGTATCGGCGATTGGTGCCGGCGGCGGCTCCATCGTGCATGTCGATGGTTTCGGCATTCTCAAGGTTGGCCCAGAAAGTGCGGGCGCGGATCCGGGCCCGGTAGCCTATCAGCGCGGCGGCACGCAACCCACTCTCACCGATTGCTATCTGGTGAGCGGCATCTTATCCGCCGACGCGGCGTTGGCGGGCACCATCACGCTGGATCACGCCGCCGCACTTCGCGCACTCAGCGAATTGGGCGAAACGTTAGGTTTGGCGGCCGAACAGGTGGCAAGCGGCGCTATCGCAGTAGCCACCGCGCAGATGGCGACCGAACTGAACAAAGCGCTGGCGCAGCGCGGATTGACCGCCGATGGCTTGACGCTGATTCCCTTTGGCGGTGCGGGCCCGACCCACGCCAACTTCTTTGCCGAAGAGGCGGGCATCAACCGCATTCTGGTGCCGCTGCGTCCCGGCACGTTCTGCGCCGAGGGCGCGATCAGCGCTGATATCCGCCGCGACTTTGTGCGCAGCCTGCGCATCAACGTTACAGCGGAGAGCTACGGCAAAATCGCCGCCACCGTTGCGGAGCTGCATCAGCTGGCGCAAAAGTGGTTTGCCGAACAGGCCAGCCGCCTCAGCGAGCGCGCCCATTATCGGGTGGAAGCGGATATGCGCTATGCCGGGCAGGCCTACGAACTCAGCGTCACTCTCGGCAGCCCGGCAAGCATCACGCATCAACAACTGCTGGAACATTTTCAGCAGCTGCATCAGCAGCGTTATGGCTTTAACACGCCTGACGCGGCCATTGAACTCACCACGCTGCGCCTGTCACTGAATGCCGCGTTGCCGCGCCCAACCGACAAACCTTTTAACGCAGACGTTGAGATTGATGAGCCAGTTTCGCGCCCACTTTATCTGCGCGGCGGCTGGGTGAATGCGCGCATCTGGCAACGTGTGAACATCGGTAAGCAGAGCCACATTCACGGCCCGGCGGTGATCGAACAAGACGATACCACCACGCTGATCTTGCCTGGCTGGTCGGCGTGCACCGATAGCAGCGGCAATCTGTTGATTGCGCGTGTAACGGGAGACGCAGCATGAAACTGGATGCCATCACCCTCGAAATCCTCAACCAAAAACTCACCGCGCTCACCGAAGAGATGTGCCACATCCTGCAGCGCACCGGACGCACGCTGTACGTCAAGGAAACCGCCGATTTTTGCTGCGCGGTGGCTGATCTACAAGGCCGCTTCTTTGCCTATCCGAAAGGTATTGGCGTTTCCGGTTTTGTCGGGCTGAACGCGCTAACCGCGATTCAGGCGGTCGGCGAGGTCGCGCCCGGCGATGTGATTCTGACTAACGATCCCTGGCGCTCGCGCGGGCTGGCGACGCATCTGCCAGATTTGCAGGTGCTGGCGCCGTGGTTCGTCGATGGCGAACTGGTGGCGTGGGGCTGGGCTTTTTTACACGCCTCCGACGTTGGCGGGCGCGTGCCGAGCAGCATCTCGCCGACCAACAGCGATATTTATCAGGAAGGGCTGCAAATTCCGCCGGTCAAGCTGGTGCGTGCGGGTGAACTCAATCGTGATGTGATGAACATTCTCACCGCCAACAGCCGCACGCCGGATGCGATTGCTGGCGACATTCAGGCGATGCTGGCCGCGCTCAATGCCGGTCGCGATCGCCTGAATCGCATCGTGGCGCAGCATGGCGTTACGGAAGTGGTGCAGGCGCAGCAGGATTTGCAGGCATATTCGGCCATTCGCGCGCGCCAGGTGCTGCGCCGCATTCCCGACGGCGTTTATCAGTTTGAAGATTACCTCGATGACGCCGCAGGCAGCGGCTTGCCGGTGCGGCTCGCCATCACCGCCACCTTTAACGATGGCAACGTGCATCTCGATTTCACCGGCAGCGATGCGCAGGTGGCGGCGGCGATCAACATTCCCAGCCACGGCGATCCACATGCGTGGCTGACGCTGCGCATTTTGGCGCTGGTGTGCACGCTGGACAAAGGCGTGCCGCTGAATGCCGGTTTACTCGCGCCGGTGACGCTGTTTGCGCCCGCCGGATCGCTGGTCAATCCGCACTATCCGGCGGCAGTTGGCGTACGCCATGCGGCGGCGGTACGCGTGAATGATCTGCTGAACGGTTTGCTGGGACAGCCGTTGCCGGACGTAATGCCCGCCGCCAGCGGTGGCACCATCATTCCGCTGGTGATCGCCGAAGTGGCGCGCAATGGCCGCGAGCAGAATGTGCAGGTGATCGAACCGATGGTCGGTGGTGGCGGGGCGCGCTGCGGGCGCGATGGCATCGACGGCCGCGACAACAGCATCTCGAATCTGGCGAACAATCCGGTGGAGATGGTGGAAGCGGAAACCCATATCGAAATCCGCCAGTACGCGCTGCGCCCCGGTTCTGCCGGCGCAGGACAATGGCGTGGCGGCATGGGCCAGCAGATTCGCGTGCGCATTCTGCAAAATGACAGCACGCTGCTGGCGCGCGGCATGGAGCGCATGCTGTTCCAGCCGTGGGGCGTGCAGGGCGGCCAGCCGGGGGAATCGACCAGGCTGACGCTTAATCCTGATGTCGCGGGCGGTCAACCGCTCGGCAAGATCGATCTGCTGAGCGTCAACGCCGGTGACGAAGTGCTGCTGCAAACGCCCGGCGGCGGCGGTTGGGGCGATCCCTTCAAGCGCGATGCGCTGGCGGTGCAAAACGATGTCGATAACCATTTGCTGAGCCACGCCGACGCGGCGCAGCACTATGGCGTGGTGTTTACCGATCACGGCATTGATGCCGCGGCCACCGCCGCCTTGCGCAGCCAACCGCGTGCGGCGTCATCTTCCTTCGGCGCGGCGCGCGAGAACTGGCAAACGCTGTTTGAGGGCGATGTGCTGACGCGGCTCAATCAGCTGCTTTATCCACTCAGTCCGGCCGAACGTCAGCGCCATCGCTCTGCGGTGTTTGCCGCCGCGTTAGCGCAGTTACCGGCAGATTTTCCCCGTTCAACTTCTCCAGATATCGCGACGGCGCGCCAGGCGTTTGTCGCTGCGCTGCGCGCGCTGGAGAGTGAACTTTCAGCGTCAATTACCTCAATACCAGGAGATGGCCATGCGCCAGTTAAATAACAAAAAAATCCTGCTCACCGCGCTGGTGGGCATGTTGATCAGCGGTGCGGCGAGCGCGGCTGAAACCACAGACTCGGTGATCGTTGGCGTTTACGGCGGTGACTGGGAGAAAAATATCCGCGCGTCCGGTCTGGAGCAGTTTGCCAAAGATAATCACCTGAAGCTGACCGTAGTGCCGGGCGCGGATGCCGAATGGTTTGCCAAGTTGCGTGCCGCCAAAGGCCGTCGTTCGCCGTATGACGTGGTGGTGTTCCAGCCCGATACCGTGCAGCGCGCGCAGGCGGCGGGCTTGCTGCAGCCGCTGGATGCCAAAGATATTCCCAACCTGAATAATCTGTATAAGAGCGTGCAGTCGCGCTTTGTTTATGACAATCAAACCTACGCTGCCGCCTTCAGCCTCGGCCAGCTTGGCCTCGCTTATCGCAGCGATCTGGTGAAAACCCCGCCGAAAAGCTGGCTCGACTTGTGGAATCCGGAATACAAAGGCCACGTAGCGATTTCATCGCCGACCTACGCCGCCGGTTTGCAGTTCTTCGCGGGCTTAGTACACGCGTTGGGCGGCGAACTCAATCAGCCTGCCGCCGTGGATAAAGTCTTCACCAAACTGGCGGAACTGCGCGGCAACGCGGTGGCGTTCCCGGATAGTCCGGGCGCGATTCAAACCCTGCTGGAGCGTGGCGATGCGTGGGTGGTGCCGTACTGGGATGGCCGCGTGTTTGCGCTCAAGCAGCAAGGCATGAAAGTCGATTTCGTCTATCCATCCGATGGCCCGGTTGTCGGTGCCGCGAACTGGGTGATTCCAAAGGGCGCGCCGAACCTCGCCAACGCCTATAAAGTGGTTAACGCCATGTCTGCGCCTGACGTGCAGAAAGCCTTCTCGGATAAATCACTGTATGGCATGACCAACAAAGACGTGCAGTACAGTGACAACCTGAAGAAGCAGGTGAAAGTGGGCGAAGAGGCCTACAGCAAACTGATTTGGATTGATTACAGCACCGCCACGCCGCAGTTGGCGGACTGGACGCGTCGCTGGAGCCAGGCGCTGGGTGGTGCCAAATGAGTTCAGTCGTCATTGACGGCGTAGCGCGGCAGTTTGATAACCATCGCGCGCTGAATGACGTCAGCATCACCATCGAGCAGGGCGAGTTTTTCTCCCTGCTCGGGCCGAGCGGCTGCGGCAAAACCACGCTGCTGAATATCATCGCCGGATTTTTGTCGCCGAATAACGGGCGCGTGTTGATTGGTGGCAAGGATGTCACCGCGCTGCCGCCGTATCAGCGCCACATCGGCATGGTGTTCCAGAACTACGCGCTGTTTCCGCATCTGAGCGTGGGCGATAACGTCGCGTTCGGGCTGAAGGTGCGCAAAGTATCGCGCAGCGAACAGCAGCGTCGTGTCACCGAAGCGCTAAAGCAGGTGCGACTGGAAGGGCTGGCGCAGCGCATGCCGCATCAGCTTTCCGGCGGACAGCAGCAGCGCGTAGCGATTGCGCGCGCGCTGGCGATTGAACCGCAGGTGCTGCTATTGGATGAACCGCTGTCGAACCTCGATGCGCGCCTGCGCAAGGAGATGCAGGACGAACTGCGCGCGTTGCAGCAGCGCGTCGGCATCACCACGGTGCTGGTGACGCACGATCAGGAAGAGGCGCTGACGCTGTCGGATCGCATTGGCATTCTCGGCCAGGGCGAGCTGCAGCAGATTGGCGCGCCCGCCGCGCTCTATCGCCAACCGGCGAATCGCTTTGTCGCTGAGTTTGTCGGACAGGCCAATCTGTTCCATGCCTCTGCGCACAACGGACTTTACCAGGCGCGCGATCACTTTGTTGTCGCCGGATCAGCGCTGCAACTCAGCGCCGCGCAACCGGCAAGTGCCTCATCGTTGCTGATTGTGCGCCCTGAGCGCGTGCAGTTCTCCAGCGAGCCGCAGCAATTTACCAGCAACGGCAGCGCCGCCAGTGTGAAAGAAGTGAGTTTTGCCGGTGCGACCTTGCGGCTGGTGTGCCAGTTGCCGGGCGGCGGCGAGATCCGCGTGCAGCCCGCAGAAGCGCACTTTTCACAGCTGCCCGCGCCGGACGATCGCTGCTATCTGCACTGGCAAGCGGCGGATGTCATCGTGCTGCCCGCGCAGGAGCGCGCCTGATGAAGATCGCCACGCGTAATCTGTTTCCCTGGCTGCTGCTGACGCCATCGCTACTTTTTCTGCTGCTGTTTTTGCTGGTGCCGCTGCTGCTGCTGTTCGACCAAAGCCTGACCAACGTTGATAGCCTGCTCAATCCGCTGCCCGGTTACAGCCTGGCGCAATATGTGACGGTGTTTGCCGATCCGCAATATCTGCACGCGCTCTGGACCACGCTGTGGGTGTCGTTGCTCTCCGCCGCGATTACCGTGCTGCTGGCGTGGCCGGCGGCGTGGCTGCTGGTGACGACGCAGCGGCGCGGCTGGCGCACGCTGCTGTATGTGATCCTGATTTCTCCGCTGCTCACCAGCGTGGTGATCCGCACCTTCGCGTGGATTGTGCTGCTGGCGCAGAATGGTTTGATCAATGGCTTTCTGCTGTTCACCGGCCTGATTCCGCAGCCGCTGAGTCTATTGTGGAACATGAATGCGGTGATCATCGCTTATGTGCAGGTGATGCTGCCGTTTGCCGTACTGCCGCTGATTACCTCGCTGAATGAAATCGCGCCCTCGCTGCGATTGGCGGCGATGAGTCTGGGTGCTACGCCCGCGATGACCTTCCGCCGCGTGGTGCTGCCTTTGACGCTGCCCGGCATGCTAACCGGTTTCATCATCGTCTTTTCCCTCGCGGCGGGCAGCTACATCACGCCGTTGCTGATTGGTGGGCGCTTACAGCCGCTGCTGCCGATCGCCATTTATCAGCAGGCGATGCAGATCGCTAACCTGCCGCTGGCGGCGGCGCTGTCATTGACGTTGCTGGTGATGACCTTGATTGTCGCCGGGATTGCGGGCGCGTTCCTGAAACGCTGGGAGAAGAAAAATCATGGATAACACGCAAAGCCTGGCACAGCGCCTGACGCAGTTCGGCGTGACGCTGGCGGGCATCGTGATTTACGCCTTTTTAGCGCTGCCGGTGCTGGTAATTGTGCTCTCGGCGTTTAGCCCGGAACCGTATCCGCAGTTTCCGCCGCAGGGATTCTCGCTGCGCTGGTTTAGCGCGCTTTTACAGGATGACGGTTGGATCGCGTCGCTGTGGATCAGCGCCTTGCTGCTGGTGATCGTCACGCCAATCACCGTGGTGCTGGGTACGTTTGCCGCCTGGTCGCTGGCGCGGCTGGAGTTCCGCTATCGCGAAGCCTTGCAGGCGTTTATTCTGTCGCCGCTGATGATTCCGCAAGTGGTGCTGGGTATTGCGTTGCTCTATGTGCTGACGGCGGCGGGTATCGCCGGGATGATCAGCGGGCTGGTGATTGGCCATGTGGTGGTGGCGCTACCGTATGTGGTGCGCACCGTTAGCGTGAGCCTGGCGGCAATGGATAAGCGGCTCGAAGCGGTATCGATGAGTTTGGGCGCGGGGCGCTGGTATACGTTTCGCCACGTCACGCTGCCGCTCATTAAGCCCGGCATTCTGGCCGGTGCGGTATTTGCGGCGGTGACCTCGTTTGGTGAAGTCTCCGTGAGCCTGTTTCTCAGCGCGCCAGACACCATCACCGTGCCGGTTCGGGTATTTAATTACGTCGATCAGACTTTCGATCCTACGGTGAATGCGATTTCGGTGATCTTTATTATCTTCGCGGTGCTGATTTTAATGGTGATTGAGAAAACGATTGGGCTGGTGAAGTTGAGTTAGATTGTTCGGTTATCGCCGCCGTGATGGGGAAATAATGGGATCGTTGCGTGATAATAATGGATATTGCGTTTACGAGTCTTTCTCAGAAAATTCTTTAGTTAAACGAGTAAACCGCACTGGTAAGTGCGGTTTTTTTATGAATACGGATCACAACTGGCTAAATTTTCGCTTCACTGAATTTTATTATTCCCCTATGGTTTGCATGGTTAACAGGATTAACTATAGGGATATATATGTACCACAGTGATGCGGTCGTACGGCAGCTTCAGGCGCAAAGGATTCTGGCAGAAAAGCTCGACAACGCCGTTTCCGGCGTTATTGACGCAGTTTCCGATCAGGTCAGTAAGATCAATAAAGGGGCGACCCGGCTTTCATTTTATGCATCGTGCTTTACTGATGAATACATGGACGTCTGTAAAAATCAGATGCTGGAAGATAATCGTTTTAGAAAAGCAGTCGTACGGTTAATAAAAGACAGAGATATTGTTTTTTCACTGTTGCAAACTTACATAGACTATCAGCTTGAAGGCAGGTCTTACCGCCAACTCGAAGCAATTAAAATGCATCTGATGCGAGCCAATATTCACATCGCAGCCAGCACACTCACTACTCGCGCATTTGGTGCTGGAGCGGCTATGGCTGTCGTTATGGGGATGAATATAACGCTTCCTGTTGGCCGTAATGTTGGTACTGCAGTTGGCGCGGCAGCGTCAGTATTGGGGATTTATGCCATAGTTCAAAACGCAGCAGACAGCGCAAAGCGCTTGCAAATAATGCACCCTCCTTTTTACCACGCATTGTATATGCGAGAACTCGAAATGATGTATTTCCTTATTGAACCTTCATTCATGCGGGCTGGTGCGCTAAAAAATCAATGGCTTTCAGATTACGAAGTCGCTGAAGTATTGATGAAGTTAGTGGGGAAATGATGAAAAAATTTTTAAAGCAATGGTTAATATCAGAATCAAAGTTCCTGATCTGCACATACGTGCCGATAGTATTAACAATACTTTTTGCGTTGCTACAAATCTACTTTTTCCCAGATAGCAGTATGTTAGGTGTAGGGATATTTTATCTGTGCTCTCTGTCATTTGTTATCTACAAATGTCGTTGAATTAAGTTTGAAGTATGTTTGTTTAGGTGCCTATTTTTCAGGCTAAACATATGTTCTTGATTGTGAATTTAAGACTCTTAGAGAAATAGCATATGTTCAATATAATTAGGTGTAAATGCTCGTCAGACTTGTATACGAGTAGGTTGGAGTAAAACTATGAGAGGGTTTTTAAATCGGTGGTTGGTAACGCAATTGCAATTTCTATTACGCATATACGTTCCCGTTTTATGTGCGCTCGTGTTTGGTATGTTGAAATTTTATTTCTATCCCGAGAGTGGGATGATGAGTGTATGGATAGTTTACCTGTGCGCGTATATTTTTGTTGTTTATAAATGTCGAAAACTTTAAAGGATTAAATATGTCAACTCCAGCACATCTCTGGTTAGAAGATGAAAGCGGTTCGCCAATTGTGGGTTCGTGCATGATGCCGACCAGACTCGGTTCAATAGAGCTCAATTCGGTCATGCATAATATTACCATCCCGGTGGATCCGCACACGGGAAGGCTTACGGCCACAAGGATTCATGCACCGATATCCGTTCAAAAGGAGTTTGATAGAACAACACCGCTACTGTTTCGTGCATTGTGTCAGGCCAGAACGCTGAAATCTGCGACCATCAAGATGTACCGAATTAACGAAGCGGGTATTGAGGTTGAGTATTTTAATATCCAACTGGATAACGTCAAAATCTCCAGCATTTCACCGGCTCTGCTGCCAAACGGCCAGACCAGCACGCATCTGGAAAATATTGAGCTACGATATGAAACGATCACATGGAAATACGTGGACGGAAATATTGTGTTTAAGGATGGATGGAATGAGAGGATGATTGCTTAGCTTTTGGCTAAGATTGCTGACGCTGAGGGTTAGAAATACATGAACAAACTAGTATTGCTCAAAGACGATATAACCAAAGTACCAGTGGAAGCCATTGTGAACGCCGCCAACACTTCCTTGCTGGGCGGCGGCGGAGTTGATGGCGCCATCCATCGTGCGGGCGGGCCGGCGATTTTGGCTGAGTGTCAGCAAATCAGGAATCGACAAGGTGGCTGTAAAGTCGGAGATGCAGTGATCACCACGGCGGGTGATTTGCCAGCTAAATATGTCATTCACACCGTTGGCCCACACTGGCATGACGGGCAACATGACGAAGAAACGCTGTTGAAAAATGCCTATCTGAGCTGTTTTAAACTGGTAAAAGAATACGGCATTCAAACCGTTTCGTTTCCCAATATCAGTACTGGCATATATAGGTTTCCTAAACAGTTGGCGGCTGAGATCGCATTAGGTGTGATTAATCAGTGTTTGCGTGAGAACTCCAATATCGAGCAAGTTAATTTGGTCTGTTTTGATGAGGGAAATTACGACTTGTATTTAAAAATATTGCCTCAATATAGCTCTGAATAGTTCCACTCAGAAAAGGAGAATAATGATGCTAATGGAGTCTATTTTAACCGTATTCTAAAGTCAGATCAGCATAAATCAAGCGGCATTTACTAATAATGTTTTAAAATATTGACTGAGTCGCACGATAAACATCCGCACGCAAATAACAGCATATTTTCGGATAGGTTAGACAAGCTAGACTGATTTACTATCGCCGCTATAGTTTGGAAATAATGGGATTAGTTAACCTGCACTTACTTCTTTATCTTCCATAAGCAAGGGCAGGTCGATACAACAAGCATTTGCAGAACATCAGTTCTGCCAAGGATCGCGTATGAAACAACCCTAGAGGATACAAGTAATTTGCACAATAAACCCCCTAGTTAATTAATCGCATTTTTGTTGAAATGTATGCGTTAGCTACTTTATCTCCGACCTCAGTAAGTATAATAGAGCTAAACTCTTCAACTCCACCTATGGCATTCATCCTATCTATAAAAGGATGTATGATTAAAGCATCCTTTTCTTTGTTGATGTTTAAACCGGTCCTTTTCATTATTATTTGTTCAATTGTGATTTTCTCAAATGGAGACTTCCTTATACATCCCAGAGATAATGGTATGTGGAAATTAGTATTCTTTATATCTCCGTCGGGAAAGATTTCAATAATTTCCCTGTTATATTTATCTATGTATAATTTATTTATTTCGTCTTTACTGCGCACGATCTCACCATGAAAAAAATAGTAATCATCATTTTCATGGTAATCTTCTTGTCTTGCAGGGTCGAGTGGCAAATATCCCCTCGTCGGGCTCAGACCGAATTTTACTATGTTTAAAGAGAAACGAACCAAAGCCAGCGCTTTGATCTGCCTGCAGTTCATTTTTGATGCCGCTTCAATTGCCATATCTAATTCAGAGAGCTCATCAAAGTCATCTGAATCGGTATTTATCTTATTTACGACCAAGTTGATTAATGTGTCTTTTTCTGCCCTTTCTGGTGATTTTGCATAAGCTTTTGCAGATTCAAAAATTGAATATTGAATGTCTGGATTGGGTAGTTTTGTGTTAATTAATTCATTGCTCGTTTTTTGTATTTCTAACTCTTTTATCAAGTCGTCGATATAAATTTTTATTGATTCTTTAACCTGATGTTTAGCTTGTTCTTGGAATTTAGGAAGACTGTCATATAAAATCCCCTTAACAATTACCTCTACTGTTTTTGTATCGATGTTAGTATTTGTTATGTTGGTGATATTCCCATCACCTTTCGTATTCACTGTGTTGGAGTTGTCGCCAGAGGATATCCCGTTATTAAACATTAATTGTCTCTCTTTACTTTTGTTTCGTTTTGATTACCGTTAATTATTATGTTAGTGCTATTTTTCCCACCCGATATTCCCATAGGGTTCTTTTTTGCTTTTATCTCCATGTATGAAGTAAATGCCACAAGGACTGCGGATACGCCACCAATTATGTAGTATAAATTGGTAGGCGTCTGAAGATACATATAGATAGAGTAAATTAAAGATATAATACTAACTAAGAGTATTAACAATCTAAAAAAGTGAATCATAGTGTGCTCTTAATAGTTTTGGTTTGTGAAAAGCCAATAATACGCTCTCTGTAACACTTTCTCAAAGCTTGTAAAAAAAATCTATATCAGTTATGACTTTAACATCCAGTGATGTGGAAACCAACATTAAGCACAATAAGTGCTTATCATAGCTTTGACTGACCACCCATCTTACCTAGGGGTAGTTTAGTAGTTAAGACCGAAAATAACGGCGAATTCTCAAACTCAAACGGCCCTTTGGGCATTTCTGAACGCTAGCTCGTCAAGCGATCTCGTAATCTACTATCCCTAGAATTGATGCTTGAGCCTATGAACACTCCTCACAATAAATTATAACGTTTTCACTTATGTTTTTTTATAGCATTACGGAAAACGTCCGCCATAGGTGTATCAATACTCCTCATAGCCTTGTCTATTTTTTCCTCAATGGAGATTTTTTTCTTCTTTTTTGTCTTGATGATACAATCTATGTTTTTTTCTTTTGCCTTTTTAGGTGTCGATTTTTTCTTGTTCCATCTAGACTTATTATGTATTGACGAAAGGTATTCCGGCGTTGATTTGATCATCTCCATCGCCTTTATCTTATCGACAAACAAAACAAGAAAGGATGAAGTTGCGGCACTTTCCTGTTCAGATATCACGAGGAATATTCTTTCTCCGTTTTTTATAATAGTATGATTTTTCTTGAAAAGGATGCCTGGTTTTGTATCATTTAAATATAAAAGTTGTTGAATGTTTTGGCTGTCAGCAATCATATAGTGAATGCTGATTGTATTTTTAATAAGACCAGAAATCAGAATTGAGCTTACTTCATCCCCCTCTTTTATTATTGTTAATTGCGATATGGATATTAAGAACTCATCAACCTCCAGTTTGGTTTGAAAGTTGTTAGTAACACTATCACCCTGATAATTTCTTAGGAGCTGAATGCTTTTTGAGATCTTATTTAGGAGTATAAACATACCGAATGAATTTGATCGCGCACTATCAATCCTCTCTCCTGAATCGGAAAGGTAACTTTTAACACTTAAACTACTTTCATCAAGGAAATATTTACGATAACTAGCAGGCTCTAGCGAATACTGTATGACCGGGATGTCGTTTTCAATAACTTCTGCATCTATATCGTCACTTGATTTTACTATAATACGTACATAACTACTAGTTGGTTTTGAAACTGAATTATCCGTAGCGGTAGTAATTTCATAATAACTATGCCATATCTTTTTTCCTGTTGTGAGTTGTATTCTTCTTTTGTTTTCATCTGCGAAAATTATTAGTTTATAACAATCTTCAAGTGTTAAATTCATTTTTGCGAAGATGGATTCTTCAAAAGAAAATCTGATTTTAATCCCATCTAAGTATCCTTGTATTCGAATTCCGCCACTACTTGTTTTAACGCATCTATCAATTATTACTGGTTTCCATTCTGCTGTAATTGACACAGTGTTCTTATCGTGAAAAGTAAGGTCGCCGGTGTAACATGGATGAATTGGCCAAGGTGGACCAAGTGAGTCAAACAAAACGCGAGAACCATTGGAATTTTCATAATAAAAGACATCTTTCCCGCATTTTTGGCAGATAGCATTAGGTATGGTAAAAGATCTGATAGTATCGAATCGGTCTTTGTTAACTGAATGTCTTGGGGTTTTTTGCTGCTGAGAGGCCCAGTGTTCAGATTCCTTAGCCTCGTCAACAATGAGAGGCACAACTCTTCCGCCTATTCTTCGAAATATGGTAACGCTCATAACAATTTGCTCCCTGCTTGTTATAACCTTATTTATCAATATGTTAATTGTTAATTTGTTGGAGGAGGACCTTCAAGACTATTATCATTGTTAGAGAGGTAATTGTCTCGAGACCAACTTTACCTAAACTAGCAAGCAACCCACACAGCATTATGATTTAGTTATCGTCATAAACAACAAAATCTTTAATCTAAGAAAGCCGAGGATAATAATTTTTGGTGTTTATTAACATAATAATCATGTTGAAAATTTCCAGTTATACAAATTTCAATTTGGACACTGAAAATGTTTTAGCCTTCACATTCCTCCGCGAATGGAATTATAGAAGCTTCATAGGAGTTAAAGCAAAGTTATACCACGCTGACCATCGTTCATTTCTTCATCCCCTTAAAGCTAGATTCCCATTGATTCCAACACTATTAAAAAACCTTTTACTAAGTATCCTTCTTATTAAAGATCTCTTTAATACCATCAGCGACACGAGAACAACGCGGGTGCGAAGCCACTTTTACGAACGCTATGTAGCACTCCTGCGCGACGACCAATAACTCTCACACCCCGTAAAAAAAAGCGGCCCTAAGGCCGCCAAAACCCTCAACTGCAGTGAACATTGAGGAAGGAGGATAATAAACGGGTTAGCCTTTCACGCCACCAGCCGTCAGGCCGCTGACCAGCCAGCGTTGGGCCAGCAGGAACACCAGCGTAATTGGAATTGCAGAGAGCACCGCCGCCGCGGCAAAGTCGCCCCACAGATAGTTTTGCGGGTTCAAATATTGCTGCATGCCGACTGCCAGCGTGTAGCTGTTCACATCACGCAGCAGCAGTGAGGCGACCGGCACTTCAGTAACCGCAGCGATAAATGCCAGAATAAACACCACCGCCAGAATCGGCACCGAGAGCGGCAACAGCACCAGCCGGAACGCCTGCCACGGCGTGGCGCCATCCAGCGCGGCGGCTTCTTCCAGCGATCCATCGATGGTTTCGAAATAGCCTTTTATGGTCCAGACGTGAAGGGCGATGCCGCCGAGATAGGCAAAGATCACGCCGCCATGCGTATTCAGGCCGATAAATGGCAGATATTGTCCCAGGCGATCAAACAGCGCATAGAGCGCCACCAGCGACAGCACCGCTGGGAACATCTGGAAAATCAGCATGCCTTTAAGCAGCGTGGCGCGCCCGGCAAAACGCATGCGCGCAAAGGCATACGCGCAGGTGGTGGAAAGCGCCACAATGCCAATCGCGCTGATGGCGGCGATTTTCACCGAGTTCCACAACCACAGCAGCACCGGGAAGGGCGGCGGCGTCACGCGGCCATCGGCGTGCTCCACGCTGAAACCTAACGCCAGCTGCCAGTGTTCCCAGGAAATCTGCTCCGGGATCAGCGAGCCGGTGGCGAAGTTACCGGCGCGCAGTGAGATAGCGAACACCATCAGCAGCGGAAACAGAATTCCCGCAATAAACGTCAGCAACAGCAGATGCGTCATCAACAGACGCAGCTTTTGCGATTTGGGTTGCACCATAGCCATAACGTCTCCTTAATCGAATTTCATCCGCACGGCTTTAAGATTGATCACCGCCAGCGCGCCTACCAGCAGGAAGATCAGCGTGGCAATCGCCGCCGCCAGACCAAAGTCCTGTCCGCCGCCACCTTCAAACGCAATGCGCCAGGTGTAATTGACCAGCAAATCGGTGTAACCCGCTGGCGTGGTAGTGCCGATACGATCCGGTCCGCCGTTGGTTAGCAGCTGCACCAGCACAAAGTTATTAAAGTTAAAGGCAAAGCTGGCGATCATCAGCGGCATCAGCGGCTTTAACAGCAGCGGCAGGGTAATCAGGAAGAAGTTCTGCAGCGGCCCGGCACCGTCCATCGCCGAGGCTTCATAGAGATCGTCCGGAATCGCTTTCAGCAGCCCCATGCAGAGAATCATCATGTAGGGATAACCCAGCCAGGTATTCACGATGACCAGCATGGTGCGCGCCAGCGTCGGATCGCTGAACCACGCGGGCTGAAAGCCAAACAGCGCTTTCAGCATCACGTTGATTTCACCGAAGCTCTGGTTAAACAAGCCTTTGAAGATCAATATCGAGATAAACGCCGGCACGGCGTAGGGCAAAATCAGCATCACGCGATATACCGCTTTGCCTTTCAGTGCTTCCCATTGCACCAGGCAAGCCAGCACCATGCCGACCGCCAGGGTGAGAATTACCGTCACAAACGAAAACAGCAGCGTCCAGCCAAAAATCGCCAGAAACGGTTTTTGAATCCCTTCATCGGTAAACACGCGAATGAAATTCTTCCAGCCGGTATTCACCGTGAAGCCCGGACTCAGCGCTTCGCCGCTGCTGTTCTGATAGAAACCGCTTTCACGATTGGCCTGATACAGCGCGCCGCTTTGTTGATTTTTCAGGTCGCCGTTGGCTTGCAGTACATACAACGGGCGCGTGCCGGAGAACTGCCGCAGCGAGCTCATCACCACCAGACGACCATCCGGCAGTTCGGCCTGAATCTGGTTTAGCGCCTGGCGGTTGGTGGTGACGATGCGCAGCGTGGCGCGTTCACCCGGTGGTGGCGAGGCGCTGGTGAGTTTCAGCTTTTGCGCTCCGCCAAAGGCAAACGCAGGTGAAACGAAGGTTTGTCCGTTGGCCGCTTCGGTCAGCACCAGCTGCCAGCGATCGCCCGCCGGGATCAGCGAGAAGTTCAGCGCCGAACCATCCTGATACTGACGGCTCAGCAACACCTGTTGCGCACGTTCCAGCGTCAGCTGGTTGGTGCTGCTGTAGTTGGTAAAGGCAATCGCCACGGTACAGGCGAGCGGAAACAGTACGAACAGCGCCATGCCGGCGAGTCCGGGATAGACATAGCGCCAGGCGTAAGCGCGACGATTGGCATAAATCCAGATGCCGACGGCACTGATAATCAGCGTCATCAGCGCAAACAGATATTCACCTTTTGCATACATCAGCACGAGCAGATAGCCGACCAGCAGACAGCAGATACCGAGAAAAAGAGCCTTCAGCACGGCGCTGAACCGTGCTGTTTTCGGTTTTCCTGACATGATGCGGTTTTCCTTAACAGCCAGTAACGAGCCGGATTGCGCCGGCTCTGGTAGAGAGGATTACTTGTTGAGTCGTGCCTGCGCATCTTTCAGCGCCGCATCGACGCTTTGACGTCCGCTCAGCGCATTCAGCGTGGCGGTGCGCATCGCGTACCAGAAGGCAGCCATCTGCGGAATGTTTGGCATGATATCGCCGTTGCGCGCGTTGGTCATGGTGGCGGCAATGCGCTCATCTTTTTCCAGCGTCTGCTGGAACGATTTCAGCGCCACCGCGCCGAGCGGTTTGTCTTTGTTGACCGCATCAAGACCGGCGTCGGTCAGCAGGTAATTTTCCAGGAACTCTTTGGCCAGCTCTTTATTCGGGCTGGCGGCATTGATGCCGGCACTCAGCACGCCGACGAAGGTTTTGGAGTTTTTGCCATGCAGCGTGGGCAGCAGCGTGACGCCGTAGTTGATTTTGCTCTTATCGATGTTGCTCCACGCCCACGGCCCGTTAATGGTCATGGCGGTTTGCCCCTTGTTAAAGGCGGCTTCGGCGATGGAGTAATCGGTATCGGCATTCAGCGTTTTGGCCTTCACCTGATCGACCAGGAAGCTCATGCCCGCTTTGGCCCCCGCGTTATCCACGCCGGTATCTTTTACGTCGTAGCGGCCATCATTGAGCTTAAAGGCATAAGCGCCGCCCGCCGCCAGCAGCGGCCAGGTGAAGTACGGCTCCTGCAGGTTAAACATCATGGCGCTCTTGCCCTGCGCGCGCATTTTCTTATCAATGGCGGCAATCTCTTCCCAGCTTTTTGGCGGCTCAGGCAGCAGATCTTTGTTGTAGATCAGGGATAACGACTCAACCGAAATCGGATAACCGATCAGCTTGCCGTTGAAGCGCACCGCGTCCCAGGTGAAGGGGAAGATTTTCTCCTGGAAGCGCGCGTCTGGCGAAATCTCCGCTAACAAGCCTGACTGCGCATAGCCGCCAAAGCGATCGTGCGCCCAGAAGATGATGTCCGGGCCGTCGCCGGTGGCGGCCACCTGCGGATACTTCTCTTCCATTTTGTCCGGATGCTCAACCGTCACTTTGATGCCGGTTTCCTGCTCAAACTTTTTACCCACTTCAGCCAGGCCGTTGTAGCCCTTGTCGCCGTTGATCCAGATGACCAGCTTTCCCTCTTCAATCTTTGCAACGGCAGAGGCTGAAAACAGCACGGCCGTCAGGGCGGAAAGGGCAAGAATGCGTGCACCGGTTTTCATTGTCATAACTCCATCCTGTTAGCGGAAACGGAAATCGTTTTACCTGCCACATTGTGAGTATCTGCCGCCGCTTCTCATCCTCCCCGGCTCTACGCCTGCTTATCACCTGATGTGATCTGCGTTGCAAAACCACCCGGTTATCCCGGGCTGGCGCACACAATCGTCGCTCTGCTCTGCGTCATAGCTCACAAAAATGGTTGCCTGCCGCGTTTTATCAGACAGGTCTGCAAGATCTCCTCCTCCCGTCTCCTCCCCCACGCAGACGCCGTGCGGTGGAGGATGTCGGCGGTTATCTCCTTGCCCATAGTGGTCGCCGGGGTCTGTCCGCCGACTTGCGGACAAGGAATAGCAAGCTGAGAGGAAAGCATCATGTCGAGCGTTACGTTGCGCAGTGTCTCCAAGGTGTGGGGCGAAACCGAGGTGTCGAAAAACATCAGCCTTGAGATCGCTGAAGGCGAGTTCGTGGTTTTTGTCGGACCTTCAGGCTGCGGCAAATCGACGCTGCTGCGCATGATTGCCGGTCTGGAAACCATCACCAGCGGCGATCTGTTTATTGGCGACAAACGCATGAATGAGGTGCCGCCCGCCGAGCGCGGCATCGGCATGGTGTTTCAGTCCTACGCGTTGTATCCCCACCTTTCGGTGGCTGAGAACATGTCGTTCGGCCTGAAGCTGGCCGGCACGCGCAAAGCGGAGATTCAGCAGCGGGTCAATCAGGTGGCGGAAGTGCTGCAGCTGGCGCATCTGCTGGATCGCCGTCCGAAAGCGTTATCGGGTGGTCAGCGTCAGCGCGTGGCGATTGGCCGTACGCTGGTGGCGGAACCGCAGGTGTTTTTACTTGATGAGCCGCTCTCCAACCTTGATGCGGCGCTGCGCGTGCAAATGCGCATCGAGATCTCACGCCTGCATAAGCGTTTGAAGCGCACCATGATTTACGTCACCCACGATCAGACCGAAGCGATGACGCTGGCCGATAAGATCGTGGTGCTGGATGGCGGCCACGTTGCCCAGGTCGGCAAGCCGCTCGAGCTGTATCACTATCCCGCCAATCGTTTTGTTGCTGGTTTTATCGGCTCACCGCGCATGAATTTCTTACCGGTAAAAGTAACCGCCACCGCCATCGATCAGGTTCAGGTGCGTTTACCCAATACCCAGCTGGTGTGGCTGCCGGTCGACAGCGCCGGTGTGCAGGTGGGCAGCAACATGTCGTTAGGCATTCGTCCCGAACATCTGCTCTCCAGCGATATCGCTGACGTCACCCTCGAAGGCGAGGTGACGGTGGTGGAGCAGCTGGGACACGAAACGCAAATTCACATCCAGATTCCCGCCATTCGTCAAAGCCTGGTTTATCGCCAGGAGGACGTCGTGCTGGTAGAAGAGGGCGCCCTGATGGGCATCGGCCTGCCGCCAGAGCGTTGCCATCTTTTCCGTGAAGATGGTAGCGCCTGTCGCCGGCTACATCAGGAACCCGGTATTTAGCCCTGCAAAACAATAAAAGCAATGACCTCAGGAGATAGAAAATGTTAACTCTGCGCAAACTCCCTATCGCGGTTGCTATCGCGGCAGGCACGCTCGCTGCCCCGTCGATGGCAGTCGATTTTACCGGCTATGCCCGTTCCGGCATCGGCTGGACCGGCAGCGGCGGGGAACAGCAATGTTTTCAGGCCACCGGCGCTCAAAGTAAATACCGTCTGGGCAACGAATGTGAAACCTACGCTGAGCTGAAGCTGGGCCAGGAAGTGTGGAAAGAGGGCGATAAGAGCTTCTATTTCGATACCAACGTCGCCTATTCGGTTTCTCAGCAGAATGACTGGGAAGCGACCTCGCCCGCGTTCCGCGAAGCCAACGTCAAGGGCAAAAACCTGATCGACGCGCTGCCGGGTTCCACCATCTGGGCCGGTAAGCGTTTCTACCAGCGTCATGACGTGCATATGATCGACTTCTACTACTGGGATATTTCCGGTCCTGGTGCCGGTCTGGAAGATGTCGATCTCGGCTTCGGCAAACTCTCCTTTGCCGCCACGCGCTCCTCCGAAGCGGGCGGTTCTTACACCTTCTCTAGCGATCAGATCCGTGATTACGCCACCAGCACCGCCAACGACGTGTTTGATGTGCGCCTCGCAGGTCTTGAAACCAACCCGAACGGCGTGCTGGAGCTGGGCGTCGATTATGGCCGCGCCAACGCGCGTGACGGTTATCGCCTGGAAGATAACGCCTCCAAAGATGGCTGGATGTTCACCGCCGAACACACGCAGAGCATGCTGAAGGGCTACAACAAATTCGTGCTGCAGTACGCCACCGATGCGTTGACTTCACAGGGTAAAGGGCTGCCGCAGGGCACCAACATCAACAACAGCGGCAGCATGTATCGCGTACTCGATCACGGTGCGATCAGCCTCGCCGATCGCTGGGATCTGATGTATGTCGCCATGTACCAGAACACCGATCTCGATAACAACCGTGGTACCGAGTGGTACACCGTGGGCGTGCGCCCCATGTACAAATGGACGCCAATCATGAGCACGCTGCTTGAAGTGGGCTACGACAACGTGAAGTCGCAGCAGGTTAACGAGCGCAACGGCCAGTACAAAGTGACGCTGGCGCAACAGTGGCAGGCGGGCGATAGCATCTGGTCGCGTCCGGCGCTGCGTCTGTTCGCGACCTACGCCAAGTGGGATGAGAAATGGGGCTACAGCAAAGACAGCTCAGGTGATTTGACCTCCTTTGCTTCTAACGACAGCAGCGGCAACGGCATTCTGACCAACAGCCGTGGCAACGACGATGAGGTGACATTCGGGGCGCAGATGGAGATTTGGTGGTAATGCTCCCGCATGTGGCTTAACTGAGACAATCTCTTTTCGGCGCGGTGCGCCATTGCCTGGTTCGCGCCGCCGCCTGACAGTTTTTTGAGGTTATACAATGAGAATGAAAAAAACGGTTTTTGCGCTCTGCCTGAGCGCCGCGCTGCTGGCCGGCCAAAGTTTACCGGCGCTCGCGGATGTCAATCTGGTGCCACAGGATCTCTCTGCCGCGCCCGCATTCCCCGCCGCCAGCCTGCAAACGCTGAGCTGGCTGCCGGTCGATACCTCCCGCACGCAGGTCACCACGCTGAGCGAGAGCCACAGCAACCTGAATGCAGCGGGCGTGACGGGTTCGGTGGCGGCCTACAGCTTGCCAGCCAATATCGGTGAACTCACCATTACGCTGAGCAGTGAAGTGAAACAAAATCAGGTGTTCGCACCGAATGTGCTGGTGCTGGATGAGAACATGCGTCCGGCGGCCTGGTTCCCGGCGCGCTTTTTCACCTATCAGCAGCCGGGCGTGATGGCGGCTGATCGGCTGGAAGGTGTGATGAAACTGACGCCTGCGCTGGGTCAGCAAAAGATCTATCTGCTGGTATTCACCACCGAGAAGGATTTGACCGAAACCACCACGTTATTGGATCCGGCGAAAGCCTATGCACGCGGTACCGGCAATGCGGTGCCGGATATTCCCGATCCGATTGCGCAGCACAGCCGCGATGGCACCTTGAAACTGAAAGTGAAAACCAGTTCAGGTTCATCCATTTTGGTTGGGCCGCTGTTTGGATCATCGAGTCCTGCGCCGGTAACGGTGGGCAATACGCAGCCGGTTGCGCCGGCGACTTATCGTGCTGCCCCGGTTTCGGATGCAAAACCTAAACCGATCATGACGGATACCGAAGGTTACTTTAATCAGAACATCCGCGAGGCGGTTGAGAAGGGCAATATCGATAAGGCGTTGAAGCTGCTGGACGAGGCCGAGCGTTTAGGCTCCACGTCGGCCAGACAGGTGTTTATCAGCAGTGTTAAAGGCAAGGGGTAATCCGCCCCGGCAGTGCTGATTTGTCCCATCTGGTGCGCTTCGGCGCACCTTTTTTATTGGGAGCCAAAGTTCGTAGCGGCGCAATTTATTGCGCAATGCTGTGTCGGAGCACGAAAGTCAAAACAACGCGATGAATCGCGCCGCTACGGATGTGTGCGTTTTTAAGATCGCCTTCCATGGCGACCGCTGTGAATTATTTCACTTTCCGCCGGCGTTGATCGATATCCGCCAACAACGCATTGATCTGCGGGTCGTTAAACATCGCCTCCAGCGAAGCGCTGAGTTTGCGGCGCCAGTTGGGATATTGGCGGGTGGTGCCGGGAATATTCACTGGGGAAGCCATATCCAGCCACTCTTCGGGTTGCAGGCCCAGCAGCGCGCTATTGCTGTCGGCCAGATAACGCTGCATCGCCGCACTTAACGCGCGATCCATCACCTGCGGTTCGGCCTGTTCGGGCAAGCAATTGCTGCGTTGCAGGCTCTTAAACAGCGCGCGGCGCGCGGCTAAGCGTGACTTACTCAGACCGGCAAGAATTTGCTTATCAGGATAAAGCCCCAACTCGCTGCCCAGCCGTAAATCATCGCTTTGCCACCAGCCGCGCAGGGTCGGCATATCGTGGGTGGTGGCGACCGCCATCGCCTGACGTGGCCAGCGGGCGGGGGCGCGAAAGGCCACTTTGGACGTCTGCTCAAAATAGAGCACTTTGTAGGAGTAAACGCCCGCCTGGTAGAGCTTGCCGATGATCTTCTCCGGCACCGTACCCAAATCCTCACCAATCACCATGCAGTGATGACGCTGGCTCTCCAGCGCCAGAATCGCCAGCAGATCGTCGATGGGATAATGCACATACGCGCCTTCGGCCGCGCTTTCGCCCTGCGGGATCCACCACAGTCGCAGCAGCGCCATCACGTGATCGATGCGCAGCGCGCCGCAGTCGTGCATGTTGGCGCGCAGCAGATCAATCCATGGCTGGTAGGCGCGCGCCTGCATAATCTGCGGATCCATAGGCGGCAATCCCCAGTTCTGGCCCAGCGGGCCGAGGATATCCGGCGGCGCGCCGACGCTGGCCTGCAAGCAGTAAAGCTCGCGATCGCTCCAGGTTTCCGCGCCGCCCTGCGCCACGCCCACGGCCAAATCGCGGTATAAGCCAATCGGCATCGCCTGCTGCTGGCACACCGCCCAGCAATCAGCAAACTGGCGCGCGGCCAGCCATTGCAGCCACAGATAAAAGCGCACGTCATAGGTGTGTTCGATGCGGAATGCCCGCACCGCTGCGCTCTCGGGCGACTGCAACGCCGCAGGCCAGGTTGTCCAGTTGTAGCGCTGAGGATCTTCGGCGATCTGCGCAGCGTGCAGCGCATCAAACACGCCCTGATGCAGCAGACTTTCACCGCCTTGCTGCATAAAGCTTTCAAAGGCGACAACCAGGCCATCATCCCCACCGCGCTGCCTGAACTGCTGCCAGGCGAAACGCAGCGCCTCTAGCTTGAGGTGAGTAACCGCTGAATAATCAACCCACTCAGCGTCCCGCGCCGCCTGTAGCGCCTGCTGCGTACTGTCCGCCTGCCACCAGCGCTGGGCCTCTTCACTCAGCGTAAAATCCTCAACGGCGGCGACATCGATATACAGCATATTGAGCCAGCGCCGCGACGAAGGGCTGTAAGGGCTGGCGCTTTCCGGCGTTGCCGGGAACAGCGCATGCAGCGGGTTCAGCCCAATACAGGCACCGCCGCGCTGCGCGACCTCGACCAGCATCTGCTTTAAGTCGCTAAAGTCACCGATTCCCCAGTTGTTAGCCGATCGCAGCGTATACAGCTGAATGCAGGCGCCCCACAGCGATTGCCCTTGCTGGATGGCTGGCGGCTCGTAACAGCGCACGGGCGCGACAATAATCCGACAGTGAAATGCCTGCTGCTGGGCGCTAAAGCTTAGCTGGTAATAACCCAAAGGCAGCGCAGGCAAAGCGATCGGTTGGTTGGCGATAGCGCGCCCTTGCCAGCGTTCGCCCTGTTCCGCGATCAGCTGCCATTCGCCTGCCATGCCGGGCGCAGGCAGCACAATCTCCGCCTGTTCTTCCTGTACGATCAATACCGGCGGTAGCGGCGAAGCGTGCGGTTGCGCGGGATGCATCGCCGCCAGCAAACGCTGGCGGGTACCGGCAGAAACCGACTGCAGCTGGCCGTGGGCGTCAATGTATTCGCTGGCGATTTCGGCGGTTGGCGTCATGGTGCTGTTCATCGCGCGGCCTGCCAGATGCGTTGCTGATAGTCGCGGATGGCGCGATCGGCGCTGAACATGCCGCAGCGCGCGGTGTTGAGAATCGCGGCGCGCGTCCAACCATGCTGATCGGCCCACAAGGTTTCTGCCTGCGCCTGCGCGTTGAGGTAGTGACGAAAATCGGCCAGCACCAGATAAGGATCGCCGCCTTTGGCGCTCAGGCTGTGCAGCAGCGGCTCGAACGCGGTGACGTCGCCGTCGCTAAAGGTGCCGTCTTCTAACGCTTTCAATACCCGATCCAGCTGCGCATCTTTTTTGCGCCACGCGTCAGGCGAGTAACCTTCTGCTTGCAACGCGCTGACCTGATCAACGGTATGACCAAAGATAAAGATATTGTCGCGCCCAACCTGTTCGGCGATCTCCACATTGGCGCCATCCAGCGTGCCGATGGTTAAGGCGCCGTTCAGCGCCAGCTTCATGTTGCCGGTGCCGGATGCCTCTTTGCCGGCGGTAGAAATCTGCTCGGAGAGATCCGCCGCTGGAATCAGCCGCTCGGCAACCGTAACGTTGTAATCAGGCACAAACACCACTTTCAGGCGATCGCCAATGCGCGGATCGTTGTTGATGGTGGCCGCCACTTTGTTAATCGCATAGATGATGTTTTTGGCCAGCACGTAACCCGGCGCGGCTTTGGCACCAAACAGCACCACGCGCGGCGTCAGGTTGGCCTGCGGATCGCTCACCAGCGTTTGCCACAGCGCGATAATGTGCAGTAGCGCCAGATGCTGACGCTTGTACTCGTGCAGGCGCTTGATCTGTACATCAAACATCGCCTCTGGATTCACCTGGATGCCGGTGCGTTCTACGATCCATTGCGTCAGCGCAACCTTGTTCTGCTGCTTGATGGCGCGATACTGCGCCTGGAATGCGGCGTGATCGGCGTAGGTTTCTAACGCTTTCAGCTGATCGAGATCGGTGATCCACGGCTGATCGAGGGTTTGGCTAATCAACGCCGCCAGCGCCGGATTGCACTGATTAATCCAGCGGCGCGGCGTGATGCCGTTGGTGACGTTATGGAATTTCTCCGGCCACAGCGCGTGATATTCCGGGAACAGATCTTTCACCACCAGCTGCGAGTGCAGCGCCGCCACACCGTTCACCGCAAAGCCGCTGGTGACGCAGAGATTGGCCATGCGCAGCTGGTTATTGTGAACCAGCGCCAGTTTCGCCCAGGTCACTTCGTCGCCCGGCCAGCGCGCTTCCACCTGCTTCTTCAACTGAGCATTGAGTTGGGTAACGATCAGCATGTGGCGCGGCAGCAGGGCGCGCACCATGCGCACATCCCAGCACTCCAGCGCTTCAGGCATCAAGGTGTGATTGGTGTACGCAAAGGTGCGCTGGGTAATGTGCCACGCTTCGTCCCAGCTCAGCGCGTATTCATCCAGCAGCAGGCGCATCAGCTCGGGGATCGCCAGCGTGGGATGGGTATCGTTGAGCTGAATCACCTCATAATCCGGCAAGCTGGCAATGCTGCGTCCGGCGCGCTGATGACGGCGCAGAATATCCGCCAGCGAGCAAGCGCACTGGAAATATTGCTGCATCAGGCGCAACTTTTTGCCGTTGTCGTGGTTGTCGTTGGGGTAGAGCACTTTGGTGAGTTTTTCAGCCTCGATGCCCGGCTGCTCGGCGCGCAGAAAATCCCCGTTATTGAAGCGCTGCAGATTAAACGGCTGCGCATGTTTCGCCTGCCACAAGCGCAGCGGCTGAGTGACGCCATTCTGATAACCGACCACCGGCAGATCCCAGGCTTCGCCGAGAATTTGCACCGCCGGCTCCCAGCGCGCAACGCCATTATGGGTGCTGACTTTGCCGCCGAGATGCACCGGCACAGTTAACGCCGCGTTGTGGTTAAACCACGGATAGCTGTCGCGCTGCCAGTCATCCGGCATCTCCTGCTGCGCACCATCAACAAAGTGCTGGCGGAACAGACCGTACTGATAATTGAGTCCGTAGCCGGTGGCGGGTTGTCCCACGGTTGCCATCGAATCGAGAAAACAGGCGGCGAGCCGGCCCAAACCGCCGTTGCCCAGCGCCGGATCGGTTTCACACGCTTCCACGTCGCTCAGCGTGATATTCCACTCGGCCAGCGCCTCGTTCACCTCGTCATACCAGCCAAGGTTGAGCAGATTGTTGCCGGTGAGACGACCAATCAAAAACTCCATCGAGATGTAGTTAACGTGACGCTGCGGCGTGGCCGCAGGCGGCGCAGGCATCTCCGCCAGCATGTCGGCCAGTGCGCCACTCAGCGCCTGCCACCATTGGTTTGGCGTCATCTCTTGTGCATCGTGCAGACCAAAACGTTGCCATTGTCGGGTTAGCGCGTGTTTAAAACGGGTGCGATCAAATTTCATAATCAGTCCTGTCAGGGCGGAGGTGAATGTGCTTCATTCTGCGCGTCAGCCATGACGCGCTCCTCCTCCTGCACCAAATTCAGCGGGGAGGATGAGCGGGGAGGAGAGGCTGAGGGAAATCTTAAAGTGTGACAGGAATGTGATAACCGTCGCTTTTGTTAAGACTGCTTAATGGGTTAGCTTGCATTAGGTAAACGAATATCTGAACGTATGTGACTATTAATTACGAAGCGTAAAATAATGATGCGCCACGTTTAGGGAGAAGCGTTTACCGATGTTAATACCCTCCAAACTTAGCCGACCGGTCCGCCTTGAGAACACGGTTGCGCGCGAGCGCCTGATGCAAAAACTCGGCGCGGCGGGCAATTACCGTTTGGTGTTGGTGACCAGTCCGGCGGGATATGGCAAAACCACGCTGATCTCGCAATGGGCGGCGGGGAAAGCCAATCTGGGCTGGTATTCACTGGATGAGGGCGACAATCAGCCTGAACGCTTCGTCGATTACCTCATCGCGGCTCTGCAGCAGGCAACGCAGGGCGGCTGCGCCTCGAGCGAAGCGCTGGCGCAGAAACGGCAGTACATCAATCTGAACGCGCTATTCGCCCAGTTGTTCAGTGAACTGGCGGCGTGGCAGCAACCGATTTGGCTGATCATCGATGATTACCATCACATCACTAATCCCGCGATTCACGACGCAATGCGCTTCTTTTTACGTAACCAGCCGGAAAATGTGACGCTGATTTTGCTGTCGCGCAATCTGCCGCAGCTCGGCATTGCTAACCTGCGCGTGCGCGAACAGCTGATTGAGTTAGGCAGCCAGCAACTGGCGTTTACCCATCACGAAGCCAAACAGTTTTTTGATTGCCGCCTGACAACGCCGCTGGAATCGGAAGAGAGCGGGCGTCTGTGCGATGACGTGGCGGGTTGGGCGACGGCGCTGCAGCTGATCGCGCTCTCGACGCGTCAGGGCGCGAGCTCCGCTCAGGATTCCGCGCGCCGTCTTTCCGGCATTAACGCCAGCCATCTGGCGGATTATCTGGTTGAGGAGGTGCTGAATAACGTGGATAGCGCCACACGACATTTCTTACTGAAAAGCGCGCTGCTGCGATCGATGAACGATACGCTGATCGCCTGCGTAACCGGCGAAGAACAAGGGCAGATGCGGCTGGAAGAGATTGAGCGTCAGGGCCTGTTTTTGCAGCGCATGGATAACTCGGGCGAGTGGTTTAGCTATCATCCGCTGTTTGGCAGTTTTTTGCGTCAGCGCTGTCAGTGGGAACTGGCGGCGGAACTGCCTGCGCTGCATCGCGCGGCGGCTGAAAGCTGGATGCGGCTGGGTTTCCCTGGCGAAGCAATCCATCATGCGCTGGCGGCTGGTGATGCGTTGATGCTGCGCGACGTGCTGCTGCAATACGCCTGGACGCTGTTTAATCAGAGCGAACTCACGCTACTGGAAGATTCTCTCAAGGCGCTGCCGTGGGAAATTCTGCTGGAAAATCCAAAGTTAGTGCTGTTACAGGCGTGGCTGATGCAAAGCCAGCACCGGTTTTCCGAGGTGAGCAGTTTGCTGATGCGCTTTGAGCACTCCTGCAGCGAACAGATTGATGATGTGCTGCGCGGCGAATTCAACGCGCTGCTGGCGCAGGTTTCGATAAATGACGGTAACGCAGAAGAAGCCGAGCGGCTGGCGTTGCTGGCGCTCGATGCGCTGCCGGAAAGCCGTCAATACAGCTGCATCGTGGCGACGTCGGTATTGGGCGAAGTGATGCACTGCAAAGGCGAGCTGAGCAGTTCGCTGAAGCTGATGCGCCAGACCGAGCAGATGGCGCGCCGCGAGGAAGCGTGGAATTACGCGTTGTGGAGTCTGATTCAGCAGAGTGAGATTCTCTTTGCGCAGGGTTTTTTACAGTCCGCATATGAGATACAGGAGCGGGCATTTGTGCTGGTGAAAGAGCAGCATCTGACGCAGTTCCCGATGCACGAATTCCTGCTGCGAATTCGCGCGCAACTGTTATGGGCGTGGGGCCGACTCGACGAAGCAGAACAGGCGGCGCGCGAAGGGATAAAAGTGCTGAAAGGCTATCAGCCGCAGCAGCAGATTCAGTGCCTCGGTTTGCTGGTGCAGTGTTCGCTGGCGCGCGGCAATCTAGATAATGCCCGCAGCCACCTGAGTCGGCTGGAGAATCTGCTTAACAACGGATCGCTGCATAGCGACTGGATCGCCAATGCCGATAAGGTGAGGGTGATTTTTTGGCAGATGACCGGCGACAGCCAAAGCGCCAGTAGCTGGATGCGCCAGACGGCGAAACCGGAGTTTGCCAACAATCATTTCCTGCAAGGTCAGTGGCGCAATGTTGCGCGCGCGCAGATCTTGCTGGGAAATATGAGCCAGGCCGAAGTGGTGCTGGATGAGCTGAATGATAATGCGCGCGCGCTCAATCTGATGAGCGACATGAATCGCAATCTGCTGCTGTTAAATCAAATTTACTGGCAAACCCAGCGCAAAGCGGAAGCGCAGCAGGCGCTGACCGAAGCATTAAAACTGGCGCGTAGCACCGGTTTCGTCAGCCATTTTGTGATTGAAGGTGAAGCGATGGCGCAGCAGCTGCGTCAGCTGATTCAGCTCAACACGCTGAATGAACTCGATAATCATCGCGCCAGACGCATTCTCAGCGAGATTAATAAATATCATCGCCATAAGTTTGCCCATTTTGACGAGGGCTTTGTTAGCCGCCTGATTAATCATCCCGATGTGCCGGAGCTGATCCGCACCAGCCCGCTAACCCAACGTGAATGGCAGGTTTTGGGGCTGATCTATTCGGGATACAGCAACGACCAGATTGCTGGCGAGCTGGATGTCGCTGCTACCACCATCAAAACGCATATCCGCAATCTGTACCAAAAATTGGGCGTAACGCACCGCGCGGAAGCGATGAATCAGGCGCAGTCGATGCTGCGGATGATGGGGTATGTTTAAGGCGGACAGCGGCTCGCGGTTCAGACATATTCCAGAAAATAATGTCCCTCTGAAGGGGAGCGGATATATGCAAACCCAGACACGCCCAAGTGCATACCTGCAATCAATAGGTTTTCTCGTGAAGCGCGCTCAAGAATTGCTCTTCGTGTTTGCTCTGCCTGGTCAGGATCGTAATCAAAGGCGATTGAAACTTGCGGATGGGCAATTTGAATATGCGGATAATGCGTAATATCACCCCAAATCAGTAATTTTTCATCGCGGGAATCTATCAGGTAGCCGCTGTGACCAGGCGTATGTCCCGGTAGGCTGACTGCGGTGATATCTTCAGCAATCGCTGTTTCTTCCGTAAATCGAACAGTTGAATAAGCTTCGAACGTGCGACGAAACAGCGAACCATTCATCAGTGCGCGTTCACTCAGGCTAGTTAATTTTTCATTATCCAGCCAGAAGTTTGCTTCTGCTTTGCTAATGTAGAGTGCTGCATTTCGGTAAGCGGGTCGCCCATTCTCACCCAGCAGACCGCCAATATGATCGGGATGCGCGTGGGTCAACAACACAGTATCAACCTCGTCAGGCATGATGCCGGATAAAAGGAGGTTTCGTCTTAATTCTCCACCGATATGATTGAGGTTTCCCATACCCGAATCGATCAATATTATTCGTCCCGCTCCACGGATGAGATAGCTATTAATTTGGATATCATCCGCTGCTTTTATTCCGGCGTGTTGCTGTATATTTACCGCTGCTTCAGGTTCTATTCCAGATAACAGACTCAGGCTGGCTTTCATCACGCCATCATTAAGCGCAGTGACCTTATAATTGCCGATATCCCTTGTGCTGAATACGTTCGTCAAAATTACCTCGTCAAATGTAGATAATAAAAATAGAAGATGACTCTGTTTGCTTAATTAAACGTCGCATTACTTAAGATGTTGCGGCAATATTTATTGTGTGGCTATCATCATTCTCGACTGAGTTGTGACCGGAAAAGTTATGGACATTAAGTTATTGCGCTCTTTTGCTCTCGTCGCCGAACTCGAGCACATCGGTCAGGCAGCTGAGAAATTGCATATTTCAGCATCCCCTTTGAGCCGCCAAATTCAGCAACTGGAAGATGAGTTAGGTGTGGCACTTTTTCATCGGGAAAAGAAACGCCTCTATCTCAGCGCCGAGGGCAAGCAGTTCCTGACAGAAGTGAAGGCATTGCTTTTGCACCATGATCGTCTGAATGGACTGGGTAAAAGTTTGAAGAATGGTCAGTCGGGCAGGCTTGATATTGGCTATGTCGAAGCGGCCATTCACTCACTTCTGCTTCCTGAAAGCCTTGCCCGGTTAAATTGCTCGTCAAAAGTTGATATACAGCTCCATGCCTTACGCTCACAGGCACAAATCGATGCGCTAGCGAATCATGCGCTGGATCTGGCACTGGTTTATAACGAGCCGGAAGAGGATGACTGTTTTGCCTTTCAAAGCGTGTTAGTTGAGCCGGTGGTGCTGGCTATGCCAATAGAACAGGCAATTAGGGATCCCAAACCTGAGCAGTTACACATGAAGCGCTGGATCGCCGATAAGCAAAGTCTAAACACGGCAGTGTCCAACCGCTTGCTTGAGGTGTGTGAAGGGAGTGGGTTTACGCCTGATATTCGGCTTGAGGTTAGCGGACCACTGGCGGCGCTCTCCTGTGTTGAAGCAGGGCTGGGATTTACCTTTATTCAGCGAAGTCTTGCGCGGCTTGCTTCGTCGTCGGTCATTGTTGTTGAAGTCCCCTGGCTGGCGCTGTATGTGAATCTCTATGCGGTATGGCGGAGAAATGAGGCCAAACCGCTGGTCAGCCGCTTACTGACGGCACTGAGGGAACACGTTCCCTCTTGATGTTAATGTGATAGCCACTCTTCGCGGGTCAATTCCCACAATTCATAATCGAGAACACCCGCGACATACTCTTTTTTGCCAGTTTCAATCAGACGCATGCCGGATTTACGTGAGATCTTCACTGAGCCTGTATTCACCGCCGCTTTTGGCACACGTAATACTTCGCGACCCAGCGTTTTAAACCAGAAATCATTCACGGCGTTGCACGCTTCACTCATATAGCCACGTTGCTGCCACTCAGGTACCAGCCAAAATCCGCGGTTATCATTTTCTGCATCGCGCAGTTCGATCAGACCAATCAATTCCTCAGGCTTCTCCTGACGTCTGATACTCCAGCACCAACCTCGACCTTCCTTAACGGCGGGCAACACCACGTTATCAACGTAATTCTGTGCGGCACCTTCAGGATAAGGCCAGGGCACGGCAGCATTGAGATAACGCACTATCTCCCAGCGCGGAAAGGCGATTTGCATCGCCTGCCCATCACCGCTTTCCAGGGGCTTCAGGATTAATCGTTGCGTTTTGATTTCTGGCGTCATAGTTCCTCCATTTTAGCACGTCATCGTCAATTAAGGATTGTCCCTGTTATCCAGCCGTAATTGCATGAATGTCAGATCCAGCCAGCGGTGAAATTTCGTTCCTACCTGATGAATCTGTCCGGCGTCGGTAAATCCTAACTTACGATGTAACGCGATTGAAAGTGTGTTTTCAGACTCAATACCCGCCACCATCACGTGTTTTCCCTGCGTGGTTGCGTACTTGATAAGTGACTGCATTAAGGCTAATCCAATACCTTTCCCCTGAGCGGCATTATGGACATAGACCGAATGTTCGACCGTATAACGGTATCCATCCCAGGGACGCCAGTCACCATAGGAAGCGTAACCGAGCGCGATATCCTCTTCATTTACAGCGACCAGAACCGGGAATCCTGCTGATTGCCGATCCAAGAGCCATTTGATTCGGTTTGCAATATCTACCGTTTTATCGTTCCAGATGGCTGTGCTGTTCAGCACTGCATCGTTATAAATATCCGTGATTACTGGTGCATCTTTTTCAACTGCCGAACGTATGCTCACCATAGACACCTCGCTTGTATGCCACTAAAGTAGACCCTCCGTACACTATCTTATATATCTACTATGTCAGACGAAAAATCCACTAAAGAAGATGATTTAAACGCGCGAATTGGCAAAAAAGTGAAAGCTGAAAGGGAAAAGCGCAGTTGGTCACTGACCGAATTGGCTGAGCAGTCTGGCGTTTCACGGGCGATGATCCATAAAATTGAACGTGGCGAAAGCAGTCCTACGGCGACGTTGCTGGCACGTTTGGCGGGTTCGTTTGATATGAGCATGTCGCAATTGATCGCGTTGAGCGAAGTGCAGACTGGCACATTACTGAAACAGCATCAGCAACCGATTTGGCAGGATCCTGAGACGGGATATATCCGACGACATGTTTCGCCAGGGCAAATACCGCTCGATCTTGTCAGCATAGAATTGCCGCCCGGCGTTAGCGTGCCGATGCCGGTAATTTCCTATCTGTCGCGCCGTCAGCTTATCTGGATTTTAGAGGGCGAACTGAGTTTTCATGAAGGCGAAAAAATCTTTGAAATGCAGACGGGTGATTGTCTTGAACTGGGTGATCCCGCCGACTGTATTTTCAGGAATGACGCGGAACAACCTTGTCGCTATGCGGTGATAGTACTCAAATAAGGTCAGCAGCAGTTGAACATCCATGTTTAATGGACCTAAAACTGCCGCCTGGATTGTGCTTTAATGCGCGCACCAGTTCCTGAGCGAATTAATTCCGCCATCTGGTGAGGTAAAGCCAGCGCAGCCTAATATCGAGTCGAATAACTTCTCATGGAATACCGGCGTTTTGTTGTTCTGCAGTTGCTGCAGTTTGGCAAATGACGCTTTGTTATTACTGTCACTTAAAAACTTATCGGATGCCCAAACCATAATTGGCACCGTGCGCTGCGCCATCGGCGCATGATCGCGTGGCGTGCCGTGGAAATGCAGATTGTCGGAAATCGATTCTCCGTGATCGGAGGCATAAAACACGATGGCATTTTTATCTTTCAGGCTATCGAAAGTCTGCTTGAGGAAATAATCGGTATACAAAAGACTATTATCGTAGGAGTTGATCATCTCCTGCGTGCTACAGGCATCATCAATACCCTGACATTCCGGCTTATAACGTGCAAACGCGCGTGGATAGCGTTCGGTATACATATAATGTGAACCTTTGGTGTGAAGAATTACAATATGTTTACCCTGCGGATGGCGCTGAATTGAGTCCTGTAATTCATTAATTAACGCCATATCATCCACCGGCTTACCGACATTACGCTTCTCCGCCTGAATAGATTCGCGCATTGAATAACTGTCGGCCATGACTTTGTTATAGAACCAGGCTTCGCTCTGCATGGAATAGAGATCTTCCGAGAAACCTTGTTTCTTCATCACTGTGAAAACATTCATCTCTTTCAGGGTGCGCTGCGGAGCTTCTGAGGCACCGCCTTCTCTGACAAACATACAGCGCAGCGAAAGCTTGGTTGAGGTATCACAGGAATAACCCTGCAAGTGAACGAGGTTTTTCTCGTGATCGAGATAAGGTGTGTTGTCGCGATCGTAACCGTATAAACCCATATGATCGCGGCGGGCACTTTCACCAATCACAAACACGATATACAAGTTATCCGCATTTTTCGGTGGGACGTATTTAAAGTGTTCAGCGGGATCGTATAGATTACGGTTGTCTTCAGCCTGACTGAATGAACTGTATGCCAGCAAGCCAACGCCCGATAACCAGTTAGATGGTGAATAAGTACCGGCCACAATGCCGCCGTAGCTGGCCATCATGCGGTTATTTTTCTTGTCCTGTTCATCCTGCATCTTGCCCATTAAATTCAACGGTAACCAGCAACCTAATGCGGCAATCACAATGGCGATGGTTTTATAAGACCAGTAACGCTTTTTGCTGATATTCGAAACGGGTTTACTGCGCATTCCGCGCCAGATTAGCCATAGCGGAATGACGTTGATAATTACCATCCACAGCACAAAGTGCCAGCCAACGGATTCCTTAGAGAGATCCAGTGAATCGGTGGCTAAAACGGCGGCGATGATTCCATAACCAATATCAATATTAAAGAAAATCATGTAATAACTGGCCGCGCTGGAGAAAATCACCAGCATGGTCATTAATACGCGCGACAGATATTTTCCGGTTAATGAGGTTAACAACGTTAACAGCATCACCAAACAAAATGCAGCGATGACCTCAGTCACTAATGAAAGGGTATTATCAAACTGCAGTTGCGTATAGCGGCGGATAAAAATCGGAATATTAAGCAGTACGCCGATATAGAGCGAAATAAACGCCGGTAGATAAAACTGTTTAACCCAACCCTTTATAAACATGTGTTCCCCGTTCTTATAATAAACAACTCAATCACTTGCCTGAAAATTGACAACCTTTAGTGAGAGGGTGGATTTGGGTAACAGTTCAATCGTTGCTGGGCCTAAAGTATGTTATAATGTAACAATCAGATTCAGGCGCTAATTCCTCGTTTAGGGCTCATCCAACCGTCTTACCCGCAGATTTCTAATCAATGCAGTGAAAATCCTCACTCGATATATGCATTAATCTCACCATTACACCTGGCATGCGTGATCACCAGAATAAGTATTATTGGATAAACTTAATGAATGACTGCCTATTTGTGTTAAGGAGAAATTTCATGATTTTTAAAATTGAATAAACAGGAAATTAATATTTTTATAATAAGTCAGGAACTTTCTGATTGTTAAGGTGATATTCTGCACAAAAGTGCTTACACAAAACTTACAATCAATTTCGCTTAAGTCTTATTATGATGGCAAAAACAGGGATGTCGCTGGCGCTGTGCGTCGGTATGATCACAACTTCTGCATTGGCGGCGCCGTTAAATCCTGGCGACCGTGATTATATTCAGAACCAGCAACAGCAACGTTTGCAAAATGACCAGCAGCAGCGTGATGCGTTGTGGAGTGCTATCGCGCCGCAGAGCACGCCAGCAGCGGATTCCGGTCAGGCCGGTCCCTGCTTTCCGGTGCAGCATATCGCTATTCGCAACGCCACGCTGATTTCTGTTAGTCAGCAGCAATCGCTGGCCGCTCCTTATATTCATCGTTGCCTGAACTTAACCGAAATTAATTCGCTGGTGCATGCCATTTCTGACTGGTATATGCAGCGCGGCTATATCACCAGCCGGGCGTTTTTAATTGAACAGGATTTATCGCAGGGTGAGTTAATTATTCCGGTGCTGGAAGGGAAGCTGGACGCCATTCGTCTCGACGGCCAGCATCCGCGTTCATTACAGATGGCGTTTCCGGGTCTGGAAGGCAAGGTGCTTAACCTGCGCGATATTGAGCAGGGCATGGAGCAGATTAACCGCGTGCGCGCAACACCGGTACAGATTGAAATACAGCCGTCGCCTAAAACCGGTTATTCCGTGGTTAACCTTACGGCTACGCCGGAACCCCCGCTCAGCGCATCGCTGGGGTTTGATAACAGCGGACAGAAAAGCACCGGCGTTGGCCAGCTCAACGCCTCGCTGACGGGAAACAATCTGCTGGGACTGGCCGACCGCTGGTTTATCAGCGGCGGACGCAGCAGCGCCTTCAGCGACTGGCGTGATGCGCAGAACCTGCAGGCGGGCGTCAGCGTGCCGTACGGCTACGGCCTGCTCGACTACAGCTACAGCTGGAGCAACTATCACAGCAGCTTCGTTAACAACGGCTTTACCTGGCTGAGCAACGGCGACAACGTGTCGCACCGGCTTAACGGTTCGTGGGTGTTGTTCCGCAACGGCGACATCAAAACCGGCGTGCAGCTCGGCCTGAATCACTACTCCAGCCACAACTATCTCAACCATACCCTGTTGCAGAGCAGCAGCCGCAAAATCACCAGCGCGCAGCTGGGGCTCAATCACACGCAAAAAATACTCGGCGGCGTCGCCACGCTCAACCCGACTTTTAGCCGCGGCATGCCGTGGTTTGATGCCGAAGATGACGCGGGAAAAACCGGCGACCTGCCCAAAGCGCAGTTCCGCAAGTGGAGCATCAGCGGCAGCTTCCAGCGCCCGCTGGCTGACAAACTGTGGCTGCTGAGCAGCATTTACGGCCAGTGGTCGCCCGATCGGCTGTACGGCAGCGAACGCCTGACGCTGGGTGGCGAAAGCTCGGTGCGCGGTTTTAAGGAGCAGTATCTCTCCGGAGATGCCGGTGGCTATCTGCGCAACGAGCTGAGCTACAGCCTGTTCACGCTGCCCGTTTTGGGTGACGTCAGCGCGCTGGCGGCCATCGACGGCGGCTGGTTAAAAAGCGACGCGCAGAACCGCGAGTCCACCGGTACCTTGTGGGGCAGCGCGCTAGGTCTCAGCACGCGCGGCCGCCACTTTTACACCCAATACACTGTCGGCATTCCGCTTAGCTATCCCGGCCATCTCCAGCCGGATCACGTCAGCATTTACGCCCGCGTCGGGCTGGTTTTCTAAGAGGCAAAGATTATGGACGATCGTCAACCCGTTTCCCTCGCCCGTCGCGCGCTGAGTTACCTGATTTGCTATCTGGTGGCGGTCCAGCCGATGCTGCCTGCTGTCGCCGCGCAAATCACGCCGGTAACGCCGGACACGAAAATGGATGCCGCCGGTAACGGCGTGCCGGTGGTGAACATCGCCACGCCCAACGGCGCCGGGATTTCGCATAACCAGTACCAGCAGTACAACGTTGGCAAAGAAGGGTTAATTCTCAATAACGCCACCGGCCAGCTTACCCAGACGCAGCTGGGCGGCCTGATCCAGAACAACCCCAACCTGAAAGCCGGACACGAAGCGCAGGCGATCATCAACGAAGTCGTTGGCGCCAACCGTTCGCAGTTGCAGGGCTACACCGAAGTGGCGGGTAAAGCCGCTAACGTGATGGTGGCCAACCCGTACGGCATTACCTGTAACGGCTGCGGCTTTATCAACACGCCGAACGTCACGCTGACCACCGGTAAGCCGCAGCTGGATGCCAACGGCAATCTGGCCGCGCTGGAGGTGACGAAAGGGTCGGTGATCGTCGAAGGTCAGGGACTGGACGGCATCAACGCCGATGCGGTGTCGATCGTTGCGCGCGCAACGGAGATCAACGCCGGGATCCATGCGAAAGATCTTTCGGTGACGTTGGGGGCTAATCGTGTCGGTGCGGATGGTTCCGTCACGCCGATTGCCGGTGAAGGCGCTGCGCCGTCGGTGGCGGTGGATACCGGCGCGCTCGGCGGCATGTATGCCAATCGTATTCACCTGGTGTCGAGCGAGAAGGGCGTTGGCGTAAACCTCGGCAACCTGGTGGCAAAACAGGGTGATATTCAGCTCGATGCAAGCGGCAAACTGACGCTGAATAACAGCCTGAGCAGCGGCGCGCTGACGGCGAATGCTGAATCAGTGACGCTTGGTGGGGAAAACAAAGCGTCCGGACAGGTCACGCTCAGTGCACAGCAGGATGCAACGCTCAACAAAGGGACGCTGGTCAGCGACGCCGGAGTAAGCGTCACGGCGAAAGGGAATCTCATCGCCAGTGGCGCCAGCATCACAGCAGGGCGCGATATTCAGCTTAGTGGTGCAACCGTTGTCACGGACAGCAATGCCGTCGCGAAAGCCGGTAACGATATCCGATTGCAGGCGCAGGACCGGCTCAGCAACAGCGGCCAGCTGACGGCCGGAAAAAACCTCAACATCTCGGCCAAACAACTCGATAACAGCGGCATGCTGGCCGGTAACACCACCGGCATCACTACAAGCAGCCTGCAGAATGGTAAGGGCGCGGCCATTTCCGGCGCAGAGAATCTCACCCTCAACAGCGACAGCCTGCTGAATCAGGGCGTATTGTCAGCGCCGGTGCTCTCAATCAGCAGCGTGCAAACCGACAACAGCGGGCTGATTCAGGGCAGCAAAGCGCTGACCTACAGCGGCAACCGCCTGAACAATCTGGCGGGCGGCACCCTGAGTTCGGACAACAGCTTTGCACTCAATCTGCCGCAGCTGAGTAACAGCGGACTCATCACCAGCAAGGCAGGGCTGACGCTGAGTGGCGACGCGCTTAGCAACAGCGGAGAAATCAACGCCGCCAGCCTGTTTGCCTCAAACGCGCAGCTGAACAATCAGCAGGGCGGCCTGCTGCTCGCGGATAACAACCTCAGTCTTCAAAACGCTGCGCTGACCAATGACGGTCAAATCGCCGCAGCGACAATTCATGTTGATGCCAGTTTGCTGAACAACAGCGGCACGTTGCAGGGCAAACAATCGCTGCAGGCCAGCGGCAAGGCGATAACCAGCAGCGGCACGTTACTGAGTGACGGCAAATTAACCATTGCAGCATACTCGCTCACTAACCGTGGCCAGCTGCAGGGACAACAGCTGGCGGTGACGGCGGGCCGCTGGAATAACAGCGGCAACGCGTTGAGTGCGGGTGATGGCGTACTTAACGCCGCAACGCTTGATAACAGCGGCAAAATTCTCGGTCAGCAGAGCTTACAGCTCAAAGCAGATTCGGTTGATAACAGCGGCTGGCTGCTGGCGCAGGCGCTCACGCTTCAGGGAGACTTAGTTAACAGCGGGCTGATTCAGGGCAGTGATGCGCTGACCGTGACGGGTAATAAACTCAGTAATAAGACCAGTGGCCAGTTACTGAGTGCCGGCAAGCTGACTGCTCAGGCTGACGGCCTGGATAACCAGGGCAGCATTCAGGCCGACACGCTTGATATGCGGTTGCAAAGCTGGCAGAACGCCGGCAGCGCCCAGGCGACCACGCAGTTCCTTGGCACCCTGGGCGGCGCGCTGGATAACAGCGGCACGCTGCTGAGCCAGAACGATTTTGCCCTCATCAGCAACGACATTTCTAACAGCGGTACGCTGGCGGCCAACCGCCTCAGCATCACGGCCCCTCAGCTGACCAACGCCGGGCTGCTGCAGGGTAACCGCTCGCTCTCACTGAACAGCGCGAATATCACCAACGCCGCCAGCGGCCAGCTTATCAGCGGCGGTTCGCTTACGCTTTCTCCGGTACAGCTGACCAATGCGGGCCTGTTACAGGTGGCAGATGACTTCAGCATCAACGGCCGTAACCTCACCAACAGCGGACGCATCACCGCCACTAACCTGAAAGCAGAGCTGAGCGGCACGCTGAATAACAGCGGGCAGGGTGTTCTGCTTGCACAGCGCCAGGCGGATATTCAGGCGAGCACGCTGAATAACAGTGGTTCGATTGCGGCACAGCAGTTGAACGTTTCAGGTGATGTGCTGAAGAATCAAAGCCTGCTCCAGGGTGACAATGGACTCAGCGCGGATTTCAGGCAGTTCAGCAACCTGAGCGCGGGGCAGCTACTGAGCGACGGTATTCTTGCACTGAAGGGCACAACAGCGGATAACGCCGGTGTGTTGCAGGGCAACAGCATTGACTATCAGTTTGGCTCACTGACCAACAGTGGCACCGTTTACGGAATTGACTTACTGAAAGGTCAGTCTGACGGGCTGCTGGATAACCGTGGCAGCCTGACTGCGGGCGGCAACGCCAGCCTGACGGCGGGTAACCTGCAAAACAGCGGTAAAGTGCTGGCCGATCGTCTGGTGCTGCGCGGAAACAGCCTTAGCAACAGTGGCTTATGGCAGGGGACATCCTCGCTGGATGCACAATCGAGCGGCGCTTTAACACAGGCGGCTGGCGGCAAAACGCTTTCCGGCGGCGAGCTGCTGCTGAACGCTGCTGACCTCAACACGTCAGGCACAATCCAGGGCGACAATGCACAAATCAGCGCGGGTGACTGGCAGAATCAGGGCTCGCTGCTGGGCACCGCAGGCGTGTCAGCGGACGTTGCGGGTGAGCTGCGCAACAGCGGTGAAATCCTGTCGCAGGGCACGACACAGGTCAGCGCGCAGAACCTGAACAACAGCGGCTCGCTGCTGGCGGATAAAGCGATGACGCTGAGTGGCGATGCGCTGAATAACAGCGGCAGCGTGCAGGGCGAAACGCTGGCGATTACCCCGGCCAGCGTGACCAATCAGGGCAGTCTGATTGGCCTGCAATCGCTGACTATCAGTCCGGCGCAGGCCCGCGTTTTCCGCATGCTGGCGGTACAGTCGCAGCCCGCACGTGAATTAATCAACAATGCTGGCGGTCAGTTGCTGACGCAGGGCACGTTGAACATTGCCGGGGATGTCATCACCAACAACGGCAGCTGGCAGGGACAACAAATCCTGCTGAACGCCACCCGCCTTGCCAACAACGGTGCTATCAAGAGTGCTGGCGATCTGACGCTCAACCTCAGCGATGGGCTGACGTCCTCCACTGGCAGCAAAATCACGGCGAACGGCAATGCCGCGCTCAACGCGCTCAGCTTCACCAATCAGGGACAGTGGATTGCCGGAAACCTGACCCTTAACGGCACTACGCTGAGCAACGATGGAGAAATCTCCGGCGTTAACGGACTGACAGCGGTAATCGGCGGAACGCTGACCCAGCAGCAAAACGGCGCACTGTTATCGGGTGGCAAACTGGATCTTCAGGCTGCGGCGTTAAGCAATGGCGGCCGCATTCAGGGCGGCGATCTGACGGTCAACACCGGAACACTGACTAACAACGGGCGGTTGCAGGGCGATAATAGCCTGTTGCTGAACACCAGCGGCCGCATCACCAACAACAATAGCGGGACGCTGATAAGCCAGAGTGGGCTGACGCTTGTCACGCCAGAGCTGTATAACTTCGGCCTGATTCAGGGGGCAACCAACCGCATTACCGCCAGCAGCAGCGCGACCAACAGTGGCAAATTGCTGTCTGCGGGTGAGCTCACGCTCACCACGCCTCAACTCGTCAACAGCGGCTGGTTGCAGGCAGCGCAGCTGACGCTGAATGCTGCCAACGCCAGCAACAGCGGCACATTGCTGGCCGATCAGCAGGGAACCTTAACCGGCTCGCAACTGCTGAATCAGGGAACTGCGCAGGGCGGCACGCTGGCGGTCAATTATGACCAGCTTAATAACAGCGGCACGCTGCTGGGTGTCAATCAGCTTAACGTTAAAGCCAGCCAGGTAACGCAGCAGGCAGCAGGAAAGCTGTTCAGCGGTGGCAATCTGCTGCTGGAGAGCACCGGTTTTGATCATCTGGGCCAGGTGGTAGCGCTGGGCGATGCCACGCTGAAACTCATCAACAGCTTTACCGCACGCAATACGCTGGCTGCGGGTAATCGCCTGACGGTAACCAGCAACGGTGCGATTGAGAACCAGGGCACGTTGCAGGGGCAGGCACTGACGTTGAGTGCAGGCGGCGATCTGACGAACAACGGCCAGCTCACAACCGGAACCGGCGACAGCAGCCTGAGGGGTCAGCGCATAAACATGAACAGCGCTGGCACGCTGCAGGGTGGCGGCAACATTACGCTGGCCAGCCGCAGCGACGTAGCACTCAACGGCTTCACCGGCACGCGCGGCAGCCTCAGCATTTCCTCGCCAGGCAGCATTGTGAATACGGCGTTACTTTACGCCGGGCAGAATCTCTACCTGTACGCTAACAGCATTCAAAATCAGCGTGGCGATATGCTGGCAGGCAACAGTCTGTGGATGCAGCGCGATGCGGCTGGGAATGCTAATGGTGAGGTGATCAATACTTCGGGAACCATTGAGTCTCAGAATGGTGATATTACGATTAGGACTGGACATCTGCTGAATCAGAGAGACGGATATCAGGTCACGGAGGAAACGCATCAGTATTTTGACGGCAGCGCTGCTTACATCGATTTGCCCTTTTCTACGTTCGATCCAACGCAGTACACCTTAACCAAAGAAGTTAGCTGCGGCGGAGGGCGAAATGATAGCTGCCATACGAGCTATCCGTTAACCCTTAATGAGGATCAGCATCAGCAAAAGGTACTAATCGGAGAGAAAATTGTAGGCGCGACTGCCAGTGGAGGAGCAGCAAGAATCTCAGCAGGTCGCGATATAATGGCCAGCGCTACAACGCTTGATAATGTAGCCAGTGATATTCTGGCCGGGAGGAACGCTTTCTTATCTGGTGATAGTCTGAACAATAGCTCCTCTGCGACAGGACGTTATCAGACCTGGCAAACATATGATTGTGGCGCCACAAGGTTCACCAGCTGCAGCCAAAATGTCAAAGATGGGAAAATTTCTAACGCCTCCTCTTTCCGTTTTGGCTTTATAGGCCAACCAGAATATGTCTCGATAGAAGACGGATATAGCTATCGTGCCGTCATTCAGGCAGGCGGCAACGTTAACGCCAGCTTCAGCGGTGATATCAGCAATACCTCCACCACTTCCAACGCCGGCTGGACAGGCACCACTGTCAATGCGCCTGCATTAAATCAGCTCGCCGCAATCGGCCTGCTGGCAGCTCAGCAGCGTCAGCAGCTCGCCGCCACAGATAATGTGGCGATCAACTCTCCTGAATGGCGCGACCAGCTGCAAAATGCTCTGCAGCAGATCAACGGCGGCACGTCGCTGCAAAACGCACAGCCTGAAACCGTTGGACTCTCAAACCAGAGTGGCAAACAACAGGGCAATGCAAACCTTGGCAAGGCCGCTCAACTGGCGTCAGGCAGCGCAGTAAAACCATCGGCTCTGGGCAGCTATGGTGCTTCAGCGGTGGATACCAGCGCCTATCCGTTACCCAACAGTGACAATGGTTACTTCGTCCCGGGTGACAGCAGCAGTCCCTATCTCATCACCGTTAACCCGAAATTAAACGGTCTGGGGCAGCTGGACGCCAGCCTGTTTGGCGATCTCAATCAGTTGCTGGGTAAACAGCCTGGCAGCGCACCACAGGAAAGCCGTCAGCAGTATACCGACGTGAACACTTTCCTCGGCTCCTCCTATCTGCTGGACAAGCTAAACCTCAAGCCTGACAACGATTACCGATTCCTTGGCGATGCGGCATTTGATACGCGTTACGTCAGCAACACCGTTCTTAATCAGACCGGCAGCCGCTATCTGAATGGCGTGGGTTCCGATCTGGACCAGATGCGTTACCTGATGGATAACGCCGCCGCGTCACAGCAGTCTTTAGGCCTGCAGTTTGGCGTGTCGCTTACCGCGGATCAGGTTGCTTCACTGGATAAGAGCATCATCTGGTGGGAAGCCACCTCGGTGAATGGTCAGACGGTGATGGTGCCGAAAGTGTACCTGTCCGAAAAAGATACGGCGATGAACAACGGCAGCGTGATTGCCGGAAACAACGTGACGCTCTCCGGCGGTAACATCTCCAATAGCGCCAGTAGTATCGTGGCGCAGAACGCTGTCAGCGCAGACAGCCAGAACACTATCGACAACCTTAAAGCCGGGCTGATTAAAGCCGGAGGCGACCTGAATCTCAGCGCGCTGAATAGCATTAATAACGTCAGCTCGACAATCAGCGGTAAAAAGGTGGCGCTGGAAAGCGTTAACGGTGACATCAACAACACCACCATCAGCTCACAATGGACGATCGGCGGCAGCGGGCCTGTGCAGGCAAGTAAGACACTGCTTGGCCAGACGGCAGCGATTACGTCACTGGATGTGCTCAGCCTGAAGTCCGGCAACGATATCAACATCACCGGTGCCTCACTGAATGCAGGTGGCGATCTGCTGCTCAATGCCTGGCACGACCTCAGTCTCAACAGCATTGAGTCTAGCGAAAGCCGCAAAATCGGCAATAAGGAAACCCACAGCTCCGGTGCCGAGCGCACGACCGTCTCCAGCGGCGGCAACATGACGCTGGTAGCCGGGCAGGATATTACCAGCCAGGCAGCAGCCCTGGCAGCGGAAGGCGATATTGGTCTGCAGGCGGGGCGTGATATCAATCTGAATGCAGTTGAAAGCCGCTCCGGAGACAGTGAACGCGGCAGTAAAAAAACGGTTATCAACGAAGCAGTGCGCCAGCAGGGAACTGAAATTACCAGTGGCGGCAATCTCTCTCTGGCCGCAGGTCGCGATATCACCAGCAAAGCGAGTGATTTAACTGCCGATCAGGATCTGGCTTTAAAGGCTGGCCGTGATGTGAACATCTCTACGGCGACCGAAAGCGATTATGCCTATAGAGAAGAAACCAAAACCAAAAAAGGGTTCCTGAAGAAAACCACCACCCATACCATTCAGGAAGACAGCGTCACCCGTGAAAAGGCCTCACAGCTGAGCGGTAATATTGTGTCTGTGATTGCCGGAAATGACCTGACCATACAGGGTTCTTCCATCGCGGGTGACAAAGGCGTCGCACTCAGTGCAGGCAATGACCTTAACATTGTCACCGCCACCAACACCGAATCTAGTTACAGCCTGAAAGAGGTGAAAAAAAGCGGCCTGATGGGCGGCGGACTCGGGCTCAGCTACGGCAAGCAGTCGGCTAAGAGCGAACGCAACGGCGAGCAGGTTACGCAGAGCGATGCGCGCAGTTTGGTGGGAGCAGGCAACGGTGCGGTGAGCCTGACGGCAGGCAACAACGCACTGATTAAGGGCAGCGACTTGGTGGCGGGCGGCCAGAATGGCGACATCAGCGTGACGGCGAAGAACATCGCCATCGTAGCCGGACAGGATCAGGTGAGCGAAACCGCGAAGCAGGAGTCGAAGAGCAGCGGGTTTGGCCTGAGCCTCAACCTAGGGCCGCTGGACACGGTGCGCAACCTTCGCGACATCATGAACAACACCAGTTCGGTGTACGATCAGGTCAAGCAGATTGGTAACGAGTTTGGGGCCAGCGCGGTGGATTCACCTGCGCCAGGTTTGACCTATGGCCGTTCAGGCAGCAAAGCCAGCCAGAACAGCGAGAGCGTTTATCAGAGCGGTAGCACGCTTAATGCCTCCGGCAATCTGACTCTGAAAGCCCGCGGTAATGCGGATGCAGCAACCGGCAACATTCTGGTCCAGGGCAGCAGTCTCAATGCCAGTGGCAAAGCCACGCTGGATGCCACACGTGATATCGATATCACTACCGCCGCCGACACCCAGAAGGCGGCAACTAGCAGTAGCAGCAAGAGCTGGTCGGTCACCACGTCTGCTTCATTAGGTGCACTGACGCGCAGCGGCGGCGGTTCGCCGAACAACGGCTCGGCGGGCACCAACTACGGCTCGAAAAACAGCCAGATGAGCGGTGACACCAGCATTCTCTCGCAGCACACCTCATCAATCACCGCCGGCAGCGTTGACGTTACCAGCCATAAAGGTGATATCTCGATAACCGGCTCAACGCTGACCGGCACTACCGGCGTCTCGCTGAAGGCGAAGCAGGGTAACGTCAGCGTCGTCGCGGGCGAAGATCGCCAGCAGACGTCGGCCAGCGGCTCGGATCACGCCATTGGCGATCTGGGCGGCGACGGCTACAGCGGCACGGTGGGCGTGGGCCATAACAGCTGGAAAAACGCGAGCTCAGGCACGCAGCAGAACACCGTACGCAGCGGTATCGTCAGTACGCTGGGTGACGTGACGGTTAATGCGGCTAAAGACGTTAACCTGCAGGGCGCAGACATCTATGCCCGAAACGCACTGAACGTTAACGGCGAAAACATCAACCTCGACCCGGCGAAAGATACGCACGACGCCAGCAGCACCAGTAAATCCTCGCAGTATGGCATCACCGCTCAGGTATCCGGCTATGGTGTGAGCATGGCGCAGGCGGCTGACAAGGTGGCTCAGTCGCACAAACAGAGTGACGATCCACGCCTGCAGGCTATTTATGCCGCGCAGGCTGCCATGACCGCGCTGTCGGCATATACCCAGAACACTGCCGCCGTCAAAGTCACGGTTAGCGCCACCGCTGGCAGCAGTCATCAGTCAGTAGAGCAGAGCAGCACGCAGCAGAGCGGCAGCGTGCTGAAGGCCGGTGGTGACGTAGCGGTCACGGCGAAGCAGGATATCACCGGTGAAGGCGTCAAAATCAGCGGTGATAACGTCTCGCTGAGCGCGGGCCGGGATATCGACCTGAACAGCGCCGTGGACAACAGCAGCCAGCAATCGAGCAGCGGCGGCAGCAAGTATGGCGTCGGCGTGGGCTTCGGCCTTGGTGGCAGCCAGAATGGCTTCTCCATCGAGCTGGCCGCCAGCCAAAACAGCGCAAACGGCAACGGCAGCAGCATCACGCATCACAATAGTGAAGTGAGCGCAGCAGGCGATCTGACGGTGAAAGCCGGTCAGGACGTGACACTGAACGGCGCGAACCTCAACGGTAATCACGTCGACCTCAATGCGGGTCGCAACCTGGAAATTGCCAGCCAGCAGGATCGTGCGAGCTACGACAGCCACCAGAGCGCTTCCGGCTTCAGCGCCAGCATCTGTGTACCGCCAATCTGTGCAGGCGTACCGGTGCAGGGCAGCGCCAGCATGAGCGGCAGCAAGATCTACAACGATTTTGATTCTGTACAGCAGCAAAGCGGCATCAGCGCGGGTGACGGTGGCTATAACATCTACGTCGGCAACCACACACAGCTGGATGGCGCGGTTATTGCTTCCTCCGCAACGCCAGATAAAAACCATCTCAGCACCGGTACGCTCGGCTGGACGGATATTGAAAACCACGCCAACTCAGGCGCCAACGGCTACAGCGTCGCCGTCAGCGGCAGCATGGGTAAAACCACCACGCCGGCGTCTGACAGCTTCATCAAAAATATTCCAAAATCTGGGCAGGCACAGCCTTCGGGCGGCAACTCGCTGCCAATAGGTACGCTGCAGCAGACGAAAGATCGCGCCAGTTCGACGACCTACAGCGCCATTTCACCTGGCACCATCGAGATCCGTAATCCGGATGCGCAGAAGCAGGACGTGGCGCAAATCAGCCGCGACACTGCCGCAGCGGAGAATGCGCTGAAGGATAAATTTGATGCGCAAAAGATGGAAGACAGTCTTGCTATCCAGCGCGAAATGGCGGTGCTGGGGCAGCAGGCCATTCAGCAGACATTCGACGCGCTGAAGAAGCAGGAGAAGGAGCAGGAGAGAAACAAGCTTAAAACCGATGCCGCGTTCAACGGGCTTTCAGAAGAGGAACAGAAAAAAGCGCTCGACAAGATCGATAAGAACGTCGAAGAGAAGTACGGCATCGGATCAGACCTGCAGATTGCAGCACAGGCAATCAGCGGACTGTTTGCCGGTCTGGCGGGAGGTAACGTCAGCGGCGCGGTCGCGGCAGGCGCAGCTCCGCTACTTGCACAGATGGTCAAGCAGGTGTCGCAGGGGAACGAGCCAATGCGCATCCTGCTACACACGCTGGCGTCAGGGTTGATTGCTAAAGCGCAGGGCGGTAGCTCCATGGGCGGTGCGGCAGGAGGCCTGACGGCCGGATTGCTCAGCTACAACGACGCACTCAGCCATCTGTTATACGGCAAGGGTGCATCAGAATTGTCAGCTGATGAGAAGATGCTGGTTGCTAACATTGTCACGCTGGCGGGCGCAGTAGCTGGCGGGGCTGTTGATGGAAGTGTCGGAGCAGGTAGCGGCGCATCTGCGGGCAGGACAGAGGTGGAGAATAATACGCTAAGTCTTAAGCAGAACCAGTCGCGCGCTCAGGAGATGGTGCATTGCCAAGGCAACTCCGACTGTGAAAATAATGTCATTAAAAAGTATAAGAAGTTAAATGATGAACAACATCAGAGTGTTATTGGATGCACAGGCGTACAGGATTGTGTCAACAAAGCTAATGAAGTTAGCCAGTTAATGACGGATTATGCGAATCGTACAAACGAGTTAATGGAAAAATCCCGTCTTAATGACAAGCTAAGTGCAGAAGAACAGTACGAACTTTCAATCCTTCAGGTTACTTCAATTCAGCTGGAAGCGGATAGGTTGGCTGCTATTCACAATGCATTGATGTCGGGGGACTCTCCAGAAGCGAAGCAGCTTGCTATAAACTCTCTGGTTCAGGCTGCTGGAACCAGTGCTGCGGGGATTGCGGCAGGAGTTGGAAAGAATGGAAAAGGCGGGGCATCGGGATCCGATATTGAAACAACTGGGAAAACAAGCGGCGCAGAGAATGCAGCCACCTATGCGAAGCTGAAAGATGACTTGATACAGCAAAACCTGAACAATATTGCGATGCAGGATCCGAGGCTGGCAGCAGTCGTCAAAGGTGATAATGGCAAGCTAAACTACGGAGTTGGTTCAGGAACAGCTATAGAAGCTGATCAATTAGGTAAAATTTGGGCTGGTGATGGTGCAAGACTCACCAGTGATGGGTCTGGATTAATGAGTGCTGATAGAACTCGTGTATATCGTTTTCCTGCCTCAAAAGAAAATAGTGCATATTCAACGACTGGTACTCAGGCTAATTTTGAAACTTACAAAATAGACCCGACGACTGGAGAAAGGAGTAAGATTGGTAATGGTCATCTTGATATAGAATAGGAAATAAAAATGAAGGCTATTTTGAAAAGTATTTCAAATGACGATTTTGAATTGGATAATTTTCATCCGGAAAATGAGCAGTGTTTTTCTCTCCGGTTGTTACTGCGTATTGGAGGTGAAGATAGCTCTGGGGCAGACAACTTTGATCTCCATATATGCACCCCGGAATGGCTCTGCAAGCACCTCTGGCTTCCGGAACTGATACGGCATACGCTTCTGGTACGTAAATACGATCTGGATGAAATTAAAAAAAACATCACAGGCTATATCGATCGGTGTGAAGGCAATGACTGGATGGAGATAGCACAAAAGCTCTCTCACTTTTTTGCTTGGGAATATGAAGACTATCAGTCTTAAATAAAATATCTCGAGGAATCGCGTCAAGATCGTTTTACCAGCCACTTACTCATTAGTAAGCCGGATAATCACTTATCGGAACGGTGAATATCCAAGGCAGCTGGCCGGTGGTAAATGGCCGCGAGCCAGAGCAGCGTTAAAGGCAACGGCAGCAGCGTTACCCACCACAACAGCGAAGTGACGGCAGCGGGCGACCTGACGGTGAAAGCGGGTCAGGGCGTCACGCTCAACGGCGCCAACCTGAACGGCAACCACTTGGACCTGGATGCAGGGCGCAATCTGGAGATTGCCAGCCAGCAGGTTCGTGCGAGCTACGACAGCCACCAGAGCGCTTCCGGCTTCAGCGCCAGCATCTGTGTACCGCCAATCTGTGCAGGCGTACCGGTTCAGGGCAGCGCCAGCATGAGCGGCAGCAAGATCTACAACGATTTTGATTCTGTACAGCAGCAGAGCGGCATCAGCGCGGGTGACGGTGGCTTCAACATTTACGTCGGCAACCACACGCAGATGGATGGCGCGGTTATTGCTTTATCCGCAACGCCGGATAAAAACCATCTCAGCACCGGCACGCTCGGCTGGACGGATATTGAAAACCACGCCAACTCAGGCGCCAACGGCTTCAGCGTCGCCGTCAGCGGCAGCATGGGTAAACCACCACGCCGGCGTCTGACAGCTTCATCAAAAATATTCCAAAATTTGGGCAGGCACAGCCTTCGGGTGGCAACTCGCTGCCTGTGGCCACGCTGCAGCAGACAAAGGACCGCGCAAGTTCGAGGACTTACAGCGCCATCTCACCTGGCACCATCGAGATCCGCAGTCCAAAGCGAATGAGAGGGGTGAACTGCAGACGGAGTATGCTAACCGTCTAAATGCTCTGGGAGAAAAAGCCAGGGAAAATGGTGGCTTGGATACGGAAGACCGGCAAGAATGGATATACCTTAATGGTGTCCTACCCTCGCTGGAAGCTGATAGATCGGCAGCTATTAAGAATGCACTGGCATCAGGTGAATCGGCTGAAGCGAAACAGCTTGCCATAAATGAACTGGCTCAGGTGGTCGGGACAAGTGCAGCGGGGATTGCTGCAAGGATTGGTAAAATAAAGGTGGTTCTCAGGCAACGAATAAGAATGAAACTATTCTTCAGGCTGAGAAAAACTGGGAAACTGCCCGTAATAAAGCCATTGATATCGTGGGTAATTTAGGACCCGACTCCAAACCAGTTATTGGCCGACTGGAACTTAGTGCCGGAAATGGCAAAGTGATTGGGCGCCAATCAAATGATGGCAAAGTCGGTTTGCGAGTTGATTACGATCCTGATAAAGGAACGCATATTAATATTTGGGATTACTCTCTTGGTAAAGGTCCAGGTAAAGGAGTTAAACAAGTGATTCCCTTTGAAGGTAATGAAAAATCTTTTGAAACCATACTTAAACAGTTGAATAGGTAGTGTTAAAAATGACTATGTTTGATGAGTGCAGAGAAGCCCTGGGTTCGAGCTTTTACATGGTTCAGAAAGATAGTGAGAAAGAAGCGATTAACATTTTTCATGTCTTTCCTTTAGTAGGAGGGAGCATTTCATGGACTGAAATTGAGCATGTGGATTTATTTGAACCACATGAGATTTTGAATTTTTCAGGCTTGGCTGAAGATATGGTTTATGTTTTGGCAGATGATGCTAGCATTCCCCTATTCGCAACTAAGATTTCGTCTTTCATTGAAAATATATATGATGTCATTTCACTTTCACCAAGGATTTTCATTTTTAATGATAAAATAATTATTCAACCACTTTTCCCTGATGATAAAATTAGACTCGGATTTAAAAAAACATCATCATTGGATAATCTACATCTCTAAATATAAAGGGTTTTTTAATGGATTTGGCGGCTGACCATAAAAAAATTCATGACTTATTATTTAATGGTGAAGTCGATATTGCTGTATTCGTCTTAGATGGAAAACATTACTATGTAATTGATAGTAAAGACAATTACTGTATAGATGTCAGACCAGAATATGATGCTTATATTCAGAATGGATGGTTGAAACCTGAACAACTTGATGATGCGTTAAACTCATTCAGTGGAGGGATCCCCTTGCTTGATAAAAATAATTTTTTTGAGTACATAAAAATAGCTGATGTAAAGTGCTTCACAAAATCATGGATGCATGCTTTTTTTATACACAATAAAACTAAAGAGGATTTATGTTCGTTCTATTCATATGTTGAAAATTTTCTTTCAACCTCTAATGAAAAAGTTAGCCTTGAGTGGGATACATGGAGATTACGGCTACCCAAATTTTACATAAATTTTGATAAGAAAATTTATCAACATACTGATTGGGATAGAGATCATGAAAATCTGGTGCCATCGAATTGGAGCTTTCAAAAAAACAATATGTTTGGACTGCTCGTTCCCGATAAAGAGCAATATTGGATTATTGACGGAATGAATTTCTGGAAATTAAAAATGTAAAGACATCATGTCTCGTTCAAACGTAAAAATAAGTTTTCGATATTCAGAAAATTAATAATAAAAGCTATGGGGATCGCCTCAATAGCACTGTGAGTGCCGCACCACCAATGGATTAAACAATTGGAAAAAAATCAAAGTGATCCGAATTCATCACGGTTACAAATAGTTATAATAATGCCCAAGTGCTACCCAGAGAGCAAAATCGGCAGAAATTAAATAAAGTGTAAGCTAATTATTATTAAATTTGTAATCAAATAAGCAGCAATTAAACCGCTCCCGCCGTACCTTCAAAAAACGTCACCAGCAATTGCCATAAATGCTGCGCGGCGGGCGTGAAGCGGTGATCGGCGCTGCGTAATAAGTGGCATTGGCTTTCACGGGCGATGCGATGGTGAATCGGCACGGCGACTAAGTTCTTAGCGATGAGGTCGTCTTTAACCACTTTGGCGGTCATAAACGCGATGCCCATGCCGGCCTGGCTTAAGGCGATGGCGCTGGAAAACAGATTACAGCTATAAGCCGGGCTGAATATAAATCCTTCCTGACTGAACATGGCATTCATATAACTTTGAATGCCAAAATTTTTGTCCATGCCAATTAATGAATAATTGACCAGTTCGGCCACCTCAATTTGCGGGAATTCCGCGATGGGGTGTTGGCTGTGCACCACTGCGCAGATGGGTCCGCGGTGAAAACTCAAACACTTCAGGCCAGGCGGACCAATCGGGCCAAAACCCACCGCCATATCAACGTCGCCTTTGGCAATCAGCGAAACGGTGGTTTGCATATCGCCCGACAGGATATCGATAAACACGTCCGGATAAGTTTGCGAAAACGGCTGTAACACATGCCTTACAACTTCATCCACCATGCCCTGCCCGACGCGTAATTTGATTGAGCCGCCGCGCTTATGGCGCAGATCTTTTAACTGACGATCCAACTGGCTGCGCCGTTGATGGGTGTGCGCGTAATCTTCAGCCAATAACTTTCCAGCTTCGGTCAGAACCACATTACGGCCACGTCGCTCTAACAGCGGCAATTGCATCTCCCGCGCCAGTTGCGATAACTGACGGCTGATGGCGGCGGGATCAACATCCAGGGCTTCCGCCGCGCGACGAATACCGCCGTAATTGCCCACTTCATACAGATACCTTATGGATTTTTCTGGATAGAGCAGCATCGCCATAGGTTTTTCTTATCCGTTGATCTGAGGTCAACAATAATAGCCTTTTATCTCCATTTTTTAAGCGCATTTTTATCTCCATACTCGAAGATTCACTATGCGAGGGCAGTACAAATGAAAACTATAAAAAATTACCTGCAACAACATGCCGATGAAATTCTTCTGGATATCAAGGAATTGGTCGCGGCGGAATCTCCATCAATGAACAAGGCCGCCGTGGATCGTTGTGGCGAAGTCTTACAAGCGCTGTTTGCCAAACGTTTGGGCGTGGTAGCAGAGATTGATGAGCAACCGCATTACGGCAATCACCTGAAATTCACGCTGGGAAGCGGTGACGAGCAAACCGTGTTACTCGGGCATTTCGATACCGTTTGGGATGAAGGCGAGTTGGTAATGCGTGAAGAAGACGGCAAGCTTTACGGCCCCGGCGTGTTGGATATGAAGGCCGGTCTGGTGCAGGCCATCTGGGCGGTGCGCGCGTTGCAACAACACGATTTACTGGCGGGTAAACGCATCGTGTTTCTCTGCGGCAGCGATGAAGAAGTGGGCAGCCCAAGCTCCAGCGCCTGGTTATCGCAGCACGCTTTGGGATCGGCGCAAGTGCTGGTGGTTGAGCCTGCGGTGGCGGGATCCGGCGCACTGAAAACAGCGCGCAAAGGTACCGGACAATATGAAATCACCCTCAACGGATTAGCGGCGCACGCCGGGAACAATCCCGAAGAGGGCATCAGCGCGGTACAAGAAATGGCGCATCAGATCATGTTCTTGCACAGCTTAAACGCGCCGGAGCGCGGCACCACCGTCAACGTGGGAATCGCGCGTGGCGGCAACCGCATCAATGTGGTGGCGGATAAAGCGGTGTTAGGCATTGATACACGCGTTACCAGCGAAGCAGAAGCCAAGCGCATCCACGCCGAAATCAGCCAGATCACGCCACATTTAGCCGGCATCACGCTGGATATTAGCGGCGCACAATCACGTCCGCCAATGCGTCAAACACCGGAATCGTTACTGCTGATGGAACGTGCGCAGCAGGTTGCCTTACAGCTTGGTTTCGAGGTGGAAGGCAAAGCGGTTGGCGGCGGCAGCGACGGCAATTTCACTGCTGCGTTGGGCATTCCAACCTTGGATGGTTTGGGCGCAACCGGCGCAGGTATTCATGCACGTCATGAACATATCATTATTGCCGATATTGCTCCGCGCGCGGCGTTGGTGGCGGGATTGATCCTCGGAGGTGATGCGCATGTCTCAGGTTAATGTTGAGAAAAATACACTGCGGCAACCGCCAGCAGCGAAAACCGAGCAAAGTCCTTATCTGCTGCTGTTTATTATTTTGGTGCTGGCGGCGGTGGCAACCTGGATTATTCCGGCGGGCAAGTTTGACCATGAAACCCGCAATGGCATCACTTTTGCCATCAAGGGAAGTTTGCATGAAGTCGCGCGTTCGGGCGTTTATCCCGGCGAAATCTTCATGGCGATTGTGCAAGGGGTGATCAAAGCCGCGCCGATCATTTTCCTGATTCTGTTTACCGGCGGGTTATTAGCCGTTATCGAATCGACCGGTGCTATTGCCACGGCGCTTAATTCACTGTCGCGCAGTACCAAAATAAGCGATACGCGCATTATCATCATTTTTGGTGTGATATTCGCCATTCTCGGCACCACCGGCGTGGTGCAAAACTCGGTAGTGGCGTTTGTGCCGATTGGTTTATTAGTGGCGCGATCGTTGGGTTTATCGCCAATGATTGGTATGGCGCTGGTGTATTTAACCTGTGCGGCGGGTTTTAACGTTGCGGTATTAGGTCCAGCTACCACCGGATTAACCCAACATCTGGCGCAGTTACCGCTGTTTTCCGGCATGTTGTTGCGCGGCATCACCTGTTTATTGTTCGTGTTAACGGTGATGACCTATTTGATTATCTCGGTGAAACGCGCGCGAAATAATGGTGAAGTGCGAATAGAACAAACTGCGCAGAATGACGAATCATTGGCGATTACTGGTCGGCATAAACTGATTTTGATCACCTGCGCCGCAACGCTGATTGTATTTATGATTGGCACGGTGCAATTACATTGGGCCACCAATGAAATGTCGGCGATGTTTATTATTCTGTCGATTATGGTCGGCATGATGGGTCGCATGTCGGGTTCTGCCATTGCCAACACCTTCCTTACGGGTTGCTCGCAATTGGTAAAAGGCGGCTTCATTGTGGGTATGGCTGGCGCGATTTCCGTGGTGTTGCAACAGGGCAATATTCTTGATCCGATTGTTGGCTTCCTGTCTGATTTACTAGCACCGGTTCATCCCGCCATTGCGGCGGTGGGCATGTTCATTAGCGCGGCGTTGATGCATTTCGGTATTTCATCCGGTTCCGGTGAATCCGCTTTGCTGATCCCGATCTTCTCGCCGCTCGGCGATAACCTCGGTTTAACCCGTCAGGTGACGGTGCAAACGGTGTTGCTGGGTGAAGGTATCGTCAACTCCATCAGCCCAACTTCTGGCGTGTTAATGGCAGCCTTGGCCACCGCCAATATCTCTTTCAGCAAATGGATTAAATTCGTTGCGCCGGTAGTGGCGATTTGGCTTGCCATTTGTGTTGTCACCTTATTAATTGGTGTGGCGATCAACTGGGGACCATTCTAATAAATCGGAAGAAGCCACTTAATGGTGGCTTCTTATTTTTATATTGTTGTTAACACAATCAACACCCTTTCCGCTATTTCAGTCCCACGATTAATTGTATTCACTCCCCGCCATTTTCTTAAAGTTATCTAATCATCGCTATTTGGCTTAAGTCGCGCTGGAACTGTTCCGCGTAAAGTGATGTTATTGCCGCGTCGCAGAATTTCTTTACGTTCAATTACACAAATTAATAATAGCCAAACCCATTGCTGGCGATCTCATTACGCATCGCGGCAGCGTTGCATGCTTCTCTGGAGTGAACGATGATGTTTCGATTGCATCCGCTGTTTATTAGTCTTATTACCGCTTACGGTGTGTTTAATCCGGCTTCGCCAGTTTGGGCGGCGACGCTTCAGCCTTTTACGCCGGAATTAAATGACAACCGTGCCGGCGTGTTTTGTATTTGCAATGGCTCGACTCAAACTTTAAGTGGCAATCAGCGGTTTGCGCCCGGTCAGGACGGCGGTGGCACCATATTCATCGGAGAATTGCTCAGCAGCGGCAGAATTATTTCGTATTCCTGGCAAGATTCAGGTCGCGTCGATCTGGGCGCGCAGAATTATGTGATTAACGTGCCAGACGCCAATGGCAGCGGCAGTAATAGCGTTCAGGTATATAACTCCGCCGCGATTAGCGCCATTGAAACCAATACCTTGCCAAATTTTTATAACGTTAATAATGGGCAATATATCAACGCGCGCGTTGCGCAGGTCAGCAATGGCACTATCAATGTTGATATCGGGCAGAATGGCGCTGCGACCACCGCCAGCACCAACGGCTGGTCGATGGCGGCGAAACAGAGCGAATTGTTTACTGCCAGCGGCAGCGGCACCATGAACTGGAATTCCGCTAATCGCATCTCATTTTTCGGTTCCTACACGCCTTATACCTATCAACTGGGGCAATGGTTCGACAATGTGGTCTCCTGGCGCGGCGCGTTTAGCGTCACCACGCTGGACAATGCCACCACTTCATTCAACGTTTCCAACGTCAGCAGCTTGCAGAGTTACAACACTTGGCTGATTGAGCAATTGCAAAACGGCAATCTGGCCGCCGATAGCTACAGCAGCGAGTTTAATAAAGCGCTCTCCTTGCGCAGCGATGTCATCGCCTATGTGATCGATGCCGATGAATACTACGACGAAGTGACGCAGCCGATTGGCGAACGCATTGTGTTAAGCGCTGATGGCCCCAATGCCAGGGCAACCATTGGTAGCAGCGGCATACTGGAAGTGGTAAATGCCAGCAGCGCGGCGATGCGCGCCAGCAAAGGCGCGACGGCGGTGATTGACGGCAAACTGGCCAGCGTTGGCAGCAACGCACTGGAACTGTTGAACGGTAGCACCGGCATTAACAACGGCGTCATAAACAGCGGCTTTTTCAATAATGCCGATGGCAACGGCGTCGATGCCTCGACCGTTGGTGCGGGTGGCACCGGCGTGTATGCCAACGGTGGCAGCCGCTTCACCAATAATGGCGTGATCAATACCGCGATTAACAGCACCGGCATCCGTCTCGAGGATGCCAGCGGTGCGAATAACGACACCATCAATGTTAAAGGCAAGGGCGCGACGGGCGTTGCCGTTTCGGGCAGCCAGGCCAATTTTGCCCAGAACGGCAAAATCAATTTGTACGGCGAAAATGCGGTTGGTGTTGATGTGCGCGATGACGCCAGATTAACCATCAGCGATGCCAGTTCACTGCAATTTTCCGCGCCGAATCAAACCGGTTATCAAGCCACCAACTATGCGCACATCGATAGCAACGGCGGCAGTTATGATGTCTCCACGCCAGGTTCGGCGCTGTATCGCCTGAGTGATGGCGTGATCTTTAATCCGGTGGTGGCTGCCGACGTGACGTTGAGCGGTGCCAACACACGCGGCATTGTCGCTTCAGGTGCCGGTTCACGACTTTACGGCACCACCTTGTACGGCACCGACAGCTATTACGTTAACGGCGAAGGGGCGATTGCGGTTCAGAGCTCGGAGGGTGCAGACGTGACCATCACCAACCCGATTGAGCTGAACGGCAACAATACCATTGCGGGCACCGGGCAAGGTGGATTCTTCGCCAACGTGGCGCCGATCACCGGCAACGGAACCAATGCCACTGCCTTTGATATCAGCGATGGTGTGATCTATCAGTCCACGCCGCGTGGCACCATCAATCTTACCGGGCCAAACAGCATCGGTGTGCGTATTCGCGGCGGCGGAAATATCTTTGATGGATCCAGCACCAACATAGCCTTGGGTATCGCGCTGGATACCGCCGAAGGCAATACCGTTTATTGGACCGATCACAGCGGATTGAGTGCGGGCGGCATTGCTGCGGTGCGCGTTGGCAATAATGGCGGGCTAACGATTAATGGTGATACTGCCGGGCCGAATTTTTACTACAGCACCATCAATGCCAATGCGGGCGCAGACACCATCTTGCTGGATAAAGGCGCAGCATTGTTAACCGCCAGCAACATCGGACTGTACAATTCTGGCGGCGGCACTGTGCTCAACAACCGCGCGGAAACCAGCAATATTTCGTTGCAAGATGTCGGGATGAACACCGATGGCGGCACGTTAATTCGCTCCGCGACCTCATTCGATCCCAACGGTTATATGCTGGGTACCGTGAGTGGTGCAGGCGCGACAGGTTTTGTGTTTAGCAAAGAAGATGGTTCTACCACCAGCAACGATTTGATCATCCCACAAGGTTACAGCTTCTTTGTCTATGGCCCGGCAACCGGCGTGCGCGCCAACACCACCGGGCGGGTGATCTCCAACGGTAACATCATCGTTAACAGTTCCGATGGCGGCTCGGCGATTGTCACCAGCACCGCCAGCGAGGTGATCAACCGCGGCACCATCGTTTCGCTCAGCCTGGTTTCGCCAATTATCGATCTGCGTGGCGGCAACTCCGTATTTATCAATGAAGGCAACGTCACCGCGCCTTACCCGGAAACGGTAGTGGTCGCGGGTGGCGCCACCAATGACCAGATCGCGCTGGTCGATGGCAACGTGGTGGGCGATGTGAACACCGGCAACGGCACCGACGTGGTCGAACTCACCGGCGGAACCATTGACGGCAGCGTGACGATGGGAACCGGTGTTAACAATGTGGCTTCGATCGCCAACGTCAGTCTGGCAAACACGCGTCACATCACTACCGCAGGCGGCAGCGGCAGCACGCTGAACTTTAGTGAGATTAACGCGCGCGGGGGTTCGTTCAGCAACGATGATCTGGCGCGCGGCGTTAACCTCGGCGCAGGCTGGAGCACCATCAACTTCTACAACACGCAATTTACCCTTACCGATAATCTCAAGCTGGCGCACAGCACCATCAACGTGGATAGCGGCTCAACGCTGTTTGTCGACGATCAGGTCAATCCGGTTTTGTCGGGCGAGACTGACGATTCGCTGGTGGTGAATAACGCCGGTACGTTGGATCTCACCAACGGCAGCGGCGCGGCGGGCAACACGTTGACCATCAACGGTGATTTGGCGTCGGCGGGCGGCAAGCTGGCGTTGCGGACGCAGGGCGCGCAAAGCGACACTTTACGCGTTAACGGCAACGTGACTGGCACTACCTTTATCAATAATGTGCTGAGTGCTGCCACGCTGGCGGATAGCAATCGAGATGGCGTGATCTCCGCCAATGAAGGCGTTTCTCTGGTGCAGGTTGCTGGTAGCGCCAGCGCCAATAGCTTTGCGCTGCAGCGGGGTTATGTCGCTGCAGGGCCGTGGCAATACGGGCTTTATAGCTTTGCTCCTGCGAATGGCAATTCAACCTGGGATTATCGTCTGGCCAATAACTACATTTGTAAAGATGGTTCCCTGTGTCAGCCGCAGACAGCAGGAAGCGGCGCGCTGCGCCCGGCGGTCATTCCACAGCTTCCTTCGTACATTTCGGCGCCGGTCGGATTGGCGTATTACACCCTGGCAACCATTGGTGATTTGCATCAACGCCTGGGCGAATTGCGGCAGAATCCAGACGGATCAGCGGAAATGTTCATCCGTTATTCCGGCTCCAACCAGAAGTACAAAACTAACCTTGATACGGCGCATTACGGTTACGACTTTGACCTCGATTACAGCGCGGTGCAGTTCGGCGGCAACCTACTGCGGTTGGACGGCGAACAAGATAGTCTGCGCGGCGGCCTGGCTTACACGCGCGGCAATGCGCGCATCCGACCGAACGCAGCGGATGGTTACAGCTCAACAGATTTCGACAGCGACAGCCTGGCGATTTACGGCACCTGGCAGCGCGCAAGTGGCTTCTATCTGGATGGCGCGCTTTCACTCGATTGGCATCGTGGCGACACCGATATCGCCCGACAAAAAGAGGTGGCGAAGTTGAAAGGCAAAGGCTGGACCGCATCGCTGGAGAGTGGTTATCCGTTTCAGTTGGCGAACGGCATTCGTCTTGAGCCGCAAGCGCAACTGCTGCATCTGCATTTGAAGTTGGATGACTTCACCGACGACGATCAAACCCAAGTCTCTTACGACGATTATGACCAAACCATTGGCCGCGTCGGCGCACGTCTGGCACGGACCTGGAACGATAGCGGCAGCGGGCAATATACGCCGTATCTGCGCACTAACTACTATCGCGGTTGGGGCGGCACGGCGAAAGTGGATGTTGGTGCCAGTAACAGCGAGGTTAGCGATAACTTCAACAGCGGCAAGTTCGGCCAGATGTGGGATGCCGGCATCGGCGGCAATGCGGCTTTCACCAACAATGTCTCGCTGTATGCCGAAGCCAATTACCGCAAAGAGATCGACGGCAACGGCGTGCAAGGCTGGAATTACAACGCGGGCGTACGCTGGGTGTTTTGATAAAACGGTTACCCTCACAAGCCCGCCGGTTTAGTTGACGGCGGGCTTTTTTACCTGTTACGAACGCAGTAAAATTGACAACCTACCAATGGTAAGTTACTACTAGTAGCTTACTCATAACGGAGGTTGTCGCTATGCATGCTCTGATCGTTACTGCTCATCCGGACCAACATTCACACACGCACCACATCGTCTCGCAGGTGGCACAAGGAATTGCTGCTGGTGGCCACAGCTATGAAATTGCCGATCTGGCGGCGGAGCAGTTCGATCCGCGCTTCAATCAGGCCGATTTCGATCAGTTCAAAAGTGGTGCGCCATCGCCGACAGATGTGTTGGCGGAACAGCAACGCCTGGATCGCGCCGATGCATTGATTCTGGTTTATCCCATCTATTGGTGGTCGTTTCCGGCGCAGCTGAAAGGCTGGATCGATCGCGTTTTCACCCAAGGTTGGGCGTACGATGATGATGGCCAAACTGTGGTGAAAAAGCTCGGCCATTTGCAGGTGCATTTGCTGGCGCTGGGCGCGGCGAGCCAGCGCACCTATGTGCGTCGGGGCTATTTCAGCAGCATGCGCACGCAGATCGATGAGGGGATTTTTGGCTATTGCGGCGCGCCGGTGGTGACCAGCGAATTGCTGCTGCCAACCGATGAACATTATCCCCACGCGCATTACACGCTGGCAAACCAACTCGGACAGCGACTTTTTGACGTGAAGGAAATGGCATGAATCAACCCACTCGCCAGCGCATGTCACATCAGGCACGTCGTCAGCAACTAATTGGCGTGGCGTGGAATCTGGTGCGCGAGCAGGGCAGCGATGCGCTGACGTTAGGACGCGTGGGGGAAGAAGCGGGCGTCAGTAAACCGGTGGTCTACGATCATTTTGGTACGCGCCACGGTCTGCTCGCGGCGCTGTATGAAGATTTTGATCTGCGCCAGAACGCGATTATCGAGGCGGCGATGCATGCTGCCGGTGCCAGCCTTGCCGAGCGGGCTAATGTGGTGGCGTCGAGTTACGTCGATTGCGTGTTAACGCAGGGACGTGAAATTCCCGATGTGCTGTCGGCGCTCGATAGCACGCCGGAACTGGCGGAAGTGAAACGTAAATATCAGCTCGATTTCATTGAAAAATTCCGCAGCTGGTTTGCGGAGGCAACGTTGCCGCAAGCCAGCATGTGGGGAATGTTAGGCGCCGCCGATGCGATTTCCCATGCGGTGGTGTGCGGTGACATCAGCCAGCAGCAAGGATTAGCCGAACTTCAGGCGCTGATTCTGGCGCTGGTGGAACGTCACCAGTAACCTTTTATCCAGCCAACAGGAACAACAGATGTCATTACGCGAGATTGATAGCGATTGCTGGCAACAACTGGAAACCGGCGCAAGCGATCCCGATGCCGGTTTTCACTTCTTAACGCTCGCGTCGGTTGATCAACAGGGCAAGCCGCAGGCAAGGACGCTGGTGCTGCGCGCGGTTGACCGCGTCAAACGCACGCTGGAGTTGCACACCGATATGCGTAGCCCGAAATGGCAGGCGTTGGCGGTTAATTCAGACGTTACGGTTCTGGGATACAGCGCAAAAACGCAGCTGCGGTTGCAGGGAAAGGTCGAGCTGCACGCCGCGCACAGCTCAGTAGCTGAAGCGGCGTGGCAACGATTATCACGCCGTACGCAGCAAACCTATGCTGGCGCTGCGCCGGGAAGTGACATTGACCACCAATCCAATGATGTCGCTAACGCCGAGGATAATTTTGGCGTGTTGCTAATCCGAATTACCCAACTGGATTGGTGCCTGCTGGCGCGGGAAGATAATCAAAGAGCGTTGCTGAATTACACCGACGACGGCGCGCTAGTCAGCAGCAAATGGGTGCATCCGTAGCGCGCCAAAGCGCACCACCAGTTTCTCGCCCAGCGGCGGCATCAGTAAGGTTGGTAAAGTGTAAGCCAGCAGCGCCAAACCGGTTGCCATGCTGCTGTAGCCAAGGCCGCTTTGATAATAGACCGGCAAATAAATCATCAGCGGCCAGAAGCTGAAGTTCATGCCAATCGAGCCCATCAATGCCCCGGAAAAGGCGCGGATACGGAACACGGAGAAATCAAACATCGGATGTGGATGGCGCTTCTCAATCCATACAAACAGCAGCGCGCTCAGTAGTGTAACCAGCAAAATCAGTTGTGCCGCGACGCTGTTCCAGCCGAGGCTGCTGCCCTGCGTAATGAGATAGGTGGCGCCGACCACGCTGAGCGATAAGGTAATCAGGCCGCTGAGATCGAGCTTTTGGGCTTCAGCATCGCGCGATTCCACCACATTTTTCAGCGCGAGGATCAGCGTCAGCAACGCGATAAATCCATGTACCAGAAACACCCATTGCCAGCTAAACCAGGCGACCAGTATGCCGCCGATGATCGGCCCGAATCCCAGCCCAAAGCCAAAGGTAATGCCCCACGCGGCGAACGCACGGCTACGCGCTTTGCCCTGCGGAAACTGGAACGACAGAATAGCAATCAGGCAGGTTAACATCGCGCCACCGCTTAATCCTTGCAGCAAACGTCCGACAATCAGCCACAGCGCATTGCCCGCCAGTCCGCACATCACCGATGTCACGCCGAAGGCGATAATGCTGATGATGAAGATGCGCTTGCGTCCATAAGTGTCGGCCAGCGTGCCGGTTGCCATTAACACCGCGGTGCAGGCCAGCGTATAGGCGTTCATGATCCACTGCAATTCGCGGAAGCTGGCGTGCATCTCCCTTTCCAGCACCGGCAAAATCACCGGTACGCTGGATATCTCCAGTCCCGACATCAATGCGGCCAGACAAACCGCCATCAGCGCCAACATGTTCTTCATACTCAATCCCTGCGATACGTTAAGAGCGTGCCAGCATGAAAGATTGGCGTGCGAGTGGAAATCTGCCTGCATGCCATATATCGTCAAGATCGTGCCAATTTCTCCGGTGACCTTTAATGCAAATGATTGCTCCGCTTCATGGCCATTCGCCTGCACCGTTCAACCGCCGACTGGTTTTGCTGGCGTATGAATGTCTGTGTACCTTTGAGTTCGGCATCGCCGTTGAGGCTTTCGGGCGTGCCGACGAAGTGTTCGGCCAGCCTTTATACGATTTGAGCGTGGCGTCGGTGGAAGAGGGCGTATTCGGCGCGCAAGGTGGCGTGCGGCTGGTGGTCGACGGCGGACTTGAGCTGCTGGAAGAGGCGGGCACTATCGTGATTCCCGGCTGGCGCAGCGTACATGAACCGGCATCGGATCAACTTATCGCCGCGTTACAAAAAGCCCATCGCAACGGCACGCGTATTGTTTCGATCTGTGCAGGCAGTTTCGTGTTGGGCGCTGCCGGATTGCTAAATGGTAAGCGCGCGACCGCACACTGGAACAGCACCGAGATTCTGGCGCAACGCTTCCCGCAGGTGCAGGTTGAGCACGGTATGATTTATGTTGATGAGGGCAGCATCATTACGTCAGCGGGTGGCGCAGCGGGCGTGGATTTGTGCCTGCATCTGATCCGCCGTGATTATGGTATTGAAGTGGCAAACCGCACCGCGCGCCGCATGGTGACGCCGCCGCTGCGCGAAGGCAATCAGGCGCAGTTGGTTCAGCAGCCGGTGCCGCAGCGTGCGGCAAAAAATCTTTCGCCGTTACTTGATGATTTGCGTAATCACCTCAATACGCCGCTGGTGATTGACCAACTCGCCAGGCAAGCTGGCATGAGCCGCCGCACCTTTTTACGCCGTTTCCATGACGCTACCGGCACCACGCCGGGAGAATGGATGTTAAGCGTGCGGCTGGAAAAAGCTTGCGCACTGCTGGAGAGCGGCAAGCTGAGCATTGATCAGGTTGCTGAACAGGCGGGATTTGGATCGCCAGAAACCTTACGTCATCACTTCAGACAGCGGCTCAACACTACGCCGACTCATTGGCGCAAGTCATTTAGTGAAAGAGGGATAACACAGTAGTTTCCGTGGGTCGCCATTAATGGCGACCGTTTTACATTTAATTCCCGCGATAAGTCGAATAACCAAACGGGCTCAACAGCAGCGGAATATGGTAGTGCTCGCCGGTGGTTTCCATATTGAACTCGACCGGAATTTCCGGGAAGAAGGTTTTCTGGTTGTTCATTTTGTAATAGTCACCGGTTTTAAACACCACGCGATAGCTGCCTGCGCTGGCGGTTTTATCTTCCGGGAATAGCGCGCTAATCCTGCCGTTGCTGTCGGTTTTGCCGCTGGCTAATTTCACCCAGTTATTATTCTGTTTCTGATCGAGTTCAACCTCAATACCCGCTGTCGGCGAGCCTGTTTGCAGGTTCAAAACATGTACGCTGAGCGGATTTTTTGGTGCTGCCGGTTGTGCTGCTCCCGCTGACAGGCTGGTCGCGATCAGGATGGCGCTGGCTGAGGTAAAGAGAGTTTTCATTAAAATATCCTTTTTGAGCAGGTGAATGTGCTGCAATCCTGGATGCTTCGACAACAAAATCATAATTGATAAGACTAAATGTGAAATTTCTGAGATCTGACGAGCAATCGACCAAGTGCTGACATCTTAGCTAGCGGGCATTGATGCAAACCTGGTTGCCATGAAGGGCGAGCATACGGAATGCAGGTGATTGTTGTCGTCACTCCCTCAGTGCAAATGACGGTTAGTTAAATTACCAGCGAGCGGCAGCTACGCTAATCCACCTCCGATTATTCTGAGTCATCTGTCAGAATTCTTCTCTAAAAGTTGTACCAGTTTAAGTAACATGTACATATATAATTTTGAGTCAGGCATTTATTATTAGCTTGCAAATGTAATTTTGTGGTTAATAAGCGAAGGGTAAAGCCTGGATAAGCGAAGCGGTAAATAAATTGAAGTTGATCAAGAAATAATCGATTATACGGATTTTTAGCTGGAAATAACCCTCCTGACATGGATAAATCTGTATTTAAGCGAAGCGTAAATACAGTATCAGGAGAGTGTTGTGCAGAAGTAAAATGATGTTAGATGTTTATTCTTTTGGGAAGAATGTTATTTGCGTCGGCTGATTTTCCCTCCTTTTCTTCCTGCTTCAATGGCGCGCTCCGGGTCGTTTTTGAAGTTACCGCTGCTAGCCTGACCGCCTTTGCGCCCGGCTTCAGCCGCGCGTTCCTTGTTCTCTGCGAAGTTGCCTGCACCACCACGACGTTGCGGCTTTTTTTCTTCCTCATCGGGTAGCTTCTTAGCGTCCGTCATTGGTTCTCCTCTTTTTTAAATACCAACATGATGCAAAATAAATGTAGTGCCATTTTTTCCAGTTTCAAGCCTGGGTTTCTCGTAAGTCTTAATTCTAAGAGGCTTGCTTATGTTACTTCCAGTTAAATTTTCACTTCTCTCTAAATGTAACTACCATTAGTTACGTGCTTAAGATTTTTAACATTAAAAAGAAAGCTTCTCTAGCCAGATAATAAGCGAAGCGGTAGGCACATTTACTTATAACCTCAATCGCAATTCTTGCGCACATTACTTGCAGCTTGACGCTTGCTTGCTACGTTTAATTAATCTTCTTGTTTAGCCTAAATTAACGCTTCGCTTATTTTGCTCAATTAGCCTAAATGAGCTGATGTCATACCCATCAGGCAGCTAACTGTCGATGTTCTTCTCACTACCGGAGCAAATTGATGACCAAGGAATTTGTATATCTGGATTGGTTGCGCGATGCGCATGCGATGGAAAAACATGCAGAGCCTTTGCTGCAGGCAGCTACGCTGCGGCTGGAGGAGTTCCCGCTGTTGCAGGCACGTATGAAGCAATATGCACAACAAACCGCTGAACAGCAGCAGTGGGTGAAAGACGTTTTGAAACGCTACGACAGTAACTGGTCAGCGCTGAAAGACGCGTTAGGACGATTGTCGATCGTTGGGCAAGCCGCGAGTGATATGTTGCGCAATGAAGAGGGCGTGCGCATTGCGGTGAGCAGCTACGTGTTCTGTAACTATAAAGTAGCAACGTACACCGCATTACTGGCCGCAGCGCAGCAGGCGGCGGACAGCAAAGGCATTAAGACTTTCCAGCTGATCCTGCAACATGAAATCCAGATGGCAGATTGGCTTCTTCATCAGCTGCCGGACGTGGCGAACGAGGCCATTTTGCATAGCGCGGTAGCCGCAGTCTGACGGATAACTATAAGTGGTCGGCAGCCTTGCTCTGCTGACCGCTCAATTTGGCTTGCAGGTTAAACGCTACAGAGAAACTAACTGTTTTCCCTTAGTCAAATTGCTGCAAATAATAAAATCAGGATCATTCTTTGCTATTTGTTAGCCTGGCGAGAACCTTTATTCTAAATTAAGTAAAAAAAACAGGCTTAGAATTTTATGTTATTTCCTATCAGTAAATGTAACTGATCAATGAAATCGATTTCAGCAAAATAACACTCCGCGTCTGATATTTGAAATGTGACCCTATCAATCATCGTCTCTAATGTTAATGAAATTGCTGACGATAACAGCAGAGATGCTGCCGATTAACGCCCGTAGCCTCTTCTGTTTTTTAAAACAACATTATTGTCTTCACTACTTTTCAATCAAAATCATTGAGGTTTCTAAATGGACGTAGTTCAAAGATTTTCACGTAATGTAAAGTTGCGAACCAAACTTACAATATCCTCTATGCTCAATATCGCGATGCTACTTTTAGTGGCGTTACTCGGATTAAATTCGCTGTTCTTAGCGGAGACCGGCGTTAATGGCATGATGAAAGACGATTACCCGACTATTGCATTGGGCAACCGATTAATTGATGAGATCAACGTAACGGTGCAGCAGCAGGCGCTGCTGCTGAGCCCGATTGATGCGCAACGCCGGACAACGATTCAGAGCAATCTACAGGATGCCTCGAAGAAAATTACCGAAACCTATAAGCAGTTAAATAAGCTGGCTACCGATGATGAATCAATCGCATTTCTCAAGCGCGTGGAAGTGAGGCGAGCAGAGTTCCTTAAAGAGCGAAATGTATTCTTCGATTTAGTGAATAGTGATGTGACAAAAGCAGTGAATTTCTATTTTTCTACGCTTGCCTTAGCGCAAAGAAATTATATCGATGAAGTTGAGGGGTTTATTACCCTGCAAGAGCAGCAAATGGATGGATCCTATAATAATTTTATGGCGTCATACGGCAAAACGAAAATTTCCATGCTGATTATTTTTGTGGTGGCTATTTTACTTTCAGCATTTATTGGCTGGATTATTATCCGCTCGATTACCGTGCCATTGAAAAAAGTGATCGCCTTTCTTGGTCGAGTGGCGGATGGCGATCTCAGTTCTGATTTTCATGAACAGCGAAAGGATGAAATGGGGCAGTTAATTAACGCCATCCAGCAGATGCAGGAAAAGATGTCGGATATTGTCAGCCATATTCGCATTAGCGCAGAACAGATTTCCGGCGGCGCCAGCGAAATCATGTCGGGCACCAACGATCTCGCGGCGCGTACGGAAGAGCAGGCCAGCTCGGTAGAGCAAACGGCGGCCTCGGTGGAGGAGTTCAGTGCCACCGTTAGCAACACGCGTAATAATACCCACGTTGCCGCCGATCTCTCCGCTAAGGCGGAAACCACGGTAGGACGTAATGCCAGCATGATGGACAACGTCGCCAGCAAAATGGCCGAAATCAATGATTCTGCCAGCCGCATGGCGGAGATCATCAACCTGATCGATTCCATTGCTTTCCAGACCAATATTCTGGCGCTCAATGCTGCGGTAGAAGCCGCACGCGCGGGTGAACATGGTCGCGGTTTTGCCGTGGTGGCGCAGGAAGTCCGCGCGCTGGCGCAGAAAACCGCCACCTCATCGCATGAGATCCGTAATTTGATTGAGGAGTCGTCCACGCGTATTGCCGATGGGCGCGATATGGTGACGGATGCCAATAAATTGATGAACGGCATGATGTCCAACGTGGCTGAGATGAAAGAGTTGCTGGTGCAGATCAATCAGGCCAGCAGCGAGCAGGCCGACGGCATCAGCCAAATCAACACCGCGATTAGCCAGATTGATATCACTACGCAGCAGAATGCGTCGCTGGTGGAACAATCGCTGGCGGCGTCGGCGATGCTGAGCGAGCAGGCAGCGAATATGGTGAATAGCGTAAGCGTGTTTACGCTGCGTCAAACCGCTTAATGCGAGGGTGATCCAGAACGGCATATGCGTTCTGGATCTTTTTTTAAATTGCCGGATATTCGCCGGTACCTTCTGGCCACGGCGTCAACAAATCAAAGCCGGTTTCGGTCACGGCGATGGTGTGTTCCCACTGCGCTGACAGCGAGCGGTCTTTGGTGACCACCGTCCAGCCATCGGACAGTACACTGGTGCCGGCTTTACCCGCGTTGATCATCGGTTCGATAGTGAAAATCATGCCCGCCTGTAACGCCAATCCCGTGCCTGGCGTGCCGTAATGCAGAATCTGCGGATCGCCGTGATACACCTCGCCAACGCCGTGACCGCAATATTCGCGCACCACCGAGAAACCGGCTTTTTCCGCTACCTGCTGAATGGCCGCCCCGATATCGCCTAAGGCCGCGCCCGGTTTTACCACTTTGATACCTGCCACCATCGATTCGTAGGTGATATCCACCAAACGTTTGGCGCGCACCGACGGCTGGCCAACGTAATACATGCGGCTGGTGTCGCCGTACCAGCTATCTTTAATGATGCCGACGTCTATGTTGACGATGTCGCCATCCTTGAGCTTTTTCTCGCCCGGAATGCCGTGGCACACTACGTGATTCACTGACGTACAGGTCGTTTTGCTGTAACCGTGATAGCCAATATTTGCTGGCACCACTTTTAGCTCGTTTACCACGTAATCATGACAAATCGCGTCCAGTTCATCGGTGGTGACGCCCGGTTTAACGTACGGAGTGATGATCTCCAGCACTTTAGCGGCGGCGTGTCCAGCGGCACGCGCCAGTTCGATCTCTTCAGCGGTGTGCAGTTTGATGCTCATTACGCGATTCCCTGCGAGGTGAATAAAGGATGGTCGAGCAGTTGCGCTAAATCCGCGCCGCTGTCGCGTTCAACGCGCATCAGCAAGCGCGTCAATTCCTGATGATTGAGTGACGGATAAATTTCGGCCAGCATGCCGATCTTCATCCAGTGTTCCGCCTGCGCGTTGATGGAACGGCTCATCGCCGTGCTGGCGATGCGCAGATTCTCATGCATTAAGTCAGAGATTTTTACGATGCCCATGGTGCAACCTATATATGAATCGTATGTGATATGTATATAGGTTACCGTTTTAGGCTGGGATATGCAAAAAGGGGGTGAAGCCAATCCATGGCGGACAAAATCCTAAGGCGCCTTACTCAGACTTCGTTGGAGGACGACGACTTATTTTGCCTCCTTTCCTTCCCGCTTCAACGGCGCGTTCAGGATCGTTTCTGAAGTTGCCTCCACTGGCTTTGCCTCCCGCTCTGCCAGCTTCTTTCGCACGTTCTGGATCGTTGGCAAAATTCCCTGCGCCGCCTCTGTAGCTCTGTTTGTTCATAGGAAGACCTCTTATCAATGTTCCGTTAGATTTGAGGACTAGCTAGTCACGCTGCAATTTTAGTTCGCCGTTGCGTTAAAGCCAGGCCGTAAACGCCGATCATTGAAAATGATCATTAAGCGCGATGAAATTTGTCGAATTAATAGTGACCTTCGTCACATTTTACAATTCCTGACTATACTTCTGCCTTTTGGGTTTCAACCTTTGCGCTACAAGGCGCGTTCAATATGCAGGGAATAGGAATGGACACATCGCAGCAAAACAGTGACGACGATTCAGCGCTAAGTAATCTCACCGTTAAACAGCGCATCTTCTTTGTGGTACTCGTAGCGACAATGGGTGCGCTGGCTTTTGGTTATGACACCGGGATTATCTCGGGTGCCTTGCCGTTTATGACCTTGCCGCCTGATCAGGGCGGTCTTGACCTCACACCGTTCACTGAAGGTTTAGTCACTTCATCCCTGATCTTCGGTGCCGCGCTGGGTGCTTTCCTTAGTGGTTATTTCTCCGATCGCTTTGGCCGACGCATTACGCTGCGTTCTCTGGCGCTGATTTTTGTGCTGGGCGCGATTGGTACCGCCTTAGCGCCAAACCTGCACGTAATGGTGGCGATGCGTTTTCTGCTGGGGATTGCGGTGGGTGGCGGTTCCTCAACCGTACCGGTGTTTATTGCCGAAATTGCCGGGCCAAAACGGCGTGCGCCGCTGGTGAGCCGCAACGAGCTGATGATTGTTTCCGGTCAGCTGCTGGCTTATGTGGTCAGCGCGGTGATGAGTTTCACGCTTAACGATCCGCATCTGTGGCGTTATATGCTGGCGATGGCGATGATTCCTGGCGCGTTGCTGTTTATCGGCACCTTCTTTGTGCCAGCGTCGCCACACTGGATGGTGGCAGAAGGGCGCATCAAAGAAGCGAGCCGTATCCTGCACAAACTGCGTGAAACGCCGCGCGAAGTGAAAAAGGAGATGACGGAGATGCGCCATCACGCTAAAGCGGCGCGTCAGGGGCCGTCAGCGCGTGAACTGCTGCAAGAGAAATGGATTCTTCGCTTGTTACTGGTGGGCGCGGGGCTCGGCATTGTTATCCAGTTCACCGGCGTGAATGCCTTTATGTACTACACACCCGTGATTCTGAAAACCACCGGCATGGGCACCAACGCCTCGATTGCGGCGACCATCGGTAACGGCATTGTTTCGGTGCTGGCGACCATGGTGGGCATCAAAGCAGTGGGACGTTTTGGTCGTCGTACCATGCTGATGACCGGTTTGTCGGTAGTGATCGCCATGCAGCTGGCACTGGGCTGCGTGCTGCTGTTGATGCCACAGGACATGACGCAAAGCATCTTCGCGCTGGCGGCGATCCTGGTGTTCCTGTTCTTTATGCAGATGTGCATTTCGCCGGTTTACTGGTTGCTGATGTCGGAGCTGTTCCCGATGAAAGTGCGCGGCGTGCTGACCGGCGCTGCGGTTTCGTTCCAGTGGATCTGTAACGCGGCGGTGGCGTTTGCCTTCCCGCCGCTGCTCTCCGCCACCGGCAATGGCGCGTTCTTTATCTTTGCAGCCATCAACGTCGGCTCGCTGATCTTCGTAATCACTATGCTGCCGGAGACCAAAGGCAAATCGCTCGAGCAGATCGAAAATGAGATGCGCGAGCGGTTCAGCGAGCAAGAGCAGGATCAGCAAACCGCGTAGCGGCGCTTGAGAATTCCTGGTCACGGGAGGAAGATACGCATCTTTCACCGGGCCAGGATTTCCCATGCTAATCACCGCCGAGAACACGCGCACCTTCAATACCGACATTCGTCTGGCCTGCACGCTGGCCGCCGTTGCGGGCGCACTTAACACCGCAGCGTTTGAAACGGTCGGCTTCTTCTCGGCGAACATGACCGGCAATGTCTCCTCACTTTCCGACCATCTGGCCAAAGCTAATCTGCACGTCGGCCTGTTTTTTCTTCTCATCGTGCTGCTGTTTATCGCCGGATCTTCTGTCTCAACGCTGATAATCAACTCCGGCAGACGGCGCCAGATTCGCGGCATCTACGCCATCAACATCCTGATTGAAGGCATCGCTTTGCTGCTGCTCGGCGTGATTGAAAGCTGGTTTCGCTTTAGCGGCTCTGGCGTGTTGCTGGTGCTGAGCCTGAGTTTTTTGATGGGATTGCAAAACGCCGTTGTGACGCGCATCTCCAACGCCCGCGTGCGCACCACGCACGTTTCTGGCACCGCGACCGATATCGGCATTGAGCTGGCGATGCTGTTTGATGTGCTGCGCCGCAAAGAATCCCCCAAAGATGCGCCGCTCTACATTGAGCGGCTTAAGCTGCATTTTTACACCGTGCTGGCGTTTTTGGCCGGCGGTGTGTTGGGGATTTGGCTGCTGCAGTGGATGAGTTATCTGCTGCTGATGGTGATCGGTGCGCTGCTCAGCGTGCTGGCTTTAGCGGCACTGAAACGGATCTGATCGGTGAGCAGCTTCACAGTTTTCCGCATCGTTCGCTAAAACTGCTTGCCACTTTTTCCGCGCTGTTAGCATGATAGCGCCCGTTAAGGATTGTTACTGTTCGGCAGGCAAAACCTGAGACGCGCCCTTTTTCAGTTGAAGAGGGCGCGTCTCAGGTTTTTTTTTGCGCGAAATTCAGGGCATGAGTTTAGGGCATTGTTCAGGAGAAAGAGTGATGCAATATCAGGAACTGGCGGATGACATCGTTACCGGTGTTGGCGGCAAAGAGAACATCATCAGCGTGATGCACTGCGCCACGCGCTTACGCTTCAAACTAAAAAACAGTCAAAAAGCGCAAACTGCGGCGTTAAAAGACAATCCTGGCGTGATCATGGTGGTGGAGAGCGGCGGCCAATATCAGGTGGTGATTGGCAATCAGGTGGCGGAAGTGTATCGCGAACTCACGTCACGTCACGGGCTGGATAATCAGAGCGAGGCTGCAGATAACGCTGCACCGCAAGGCTTATTTGCACGCTTTATCGATCTGGTTTCCGGCATCTTCACCCCCTTTATCGGCGTGATGATCGCCACCGGCATCATCAAAGGGTTGCTGGCGTTGGCGTTGGTGCTCGGCGTGATGAGTGCCGACAGCGGCAGCTACAAAGTGCTGTTTGTTGCCAGCGACGGTTTGTTCTACTTCTTGCCGATATTGCTCGGCTACAGCGCCGGTAAAAAATTTGGCGGTAATCCGTTTGTCAGCATGGCGATTGCCGCTGCGCTGGTGCATCCAATGATTCTCGAAGTGCTGCAACAGCAGCAGCAGGGCAATGCGCTGACCTTCATTGGCATCCCGCTCGAAGTGCTGAACTACAGCTCGTCGGTGATTCCGATTATTTTCGCGGCCTGGGTTTCCAGCCTGATTGAACGCTGGGTGCATCCGCGTTCGCCCAGCGCGGTGCGTAACTTCACTACGCCGTTGTGCTGCCTGCTGATCACCGTGCCGCTGACGTTTCTGGCGATTGGTCCGGCGGCGACCTGGCTGAGCCGCATGTTGGCCGAAGGTTATCTGTGGATTTACAGCCTGAGCCCATTGATTGCGGGTGCGGTGATGGGCGCGATTTGGCAAGTGTGCGTGATTTTCGGTCTGCACTGGGGTTTAGTGCCGATCATGCTGAACAACCTCGCCAACTTTGGTCACGACACGCTACTGCCCTTGCTGATGCCTGCGGTGCTGGGCCAGGCGGGCGCCACGCTTGGTATTTTCCTGCGCACCCGCGAAGCGAAACTTAAAGCGATGGCGGGATCGGCCTTTACCGCTAGCATCTTCGGCATCACCGAGCCGGCGGTATATGGCGTGACGCTACCGCGTCGTCGTCCGTTTATCTTCGGCTGCATCGGTGGCGCCTTGGGCGCGGCGATCCTTGGCTTCTGGCACACCACCATTTACTCCTTTGGTTTCCCGAGTGTCTTCACCTTTATTCAGGTGGTGCCAAACAGCGGCATTGATGCCAGCGTGCTGGCGGCATTTGCCGGTGCGGCGGTGGCGCTGATCTTCGCTTGCGTCAGCACCTATCTGTTCGGTCTGACCGAGCTCGCAACCGAAGCGGTTGCGCCGCCGGCAGAGGTTGCTCCGCCCACCAGCCTGACGCGCCGCGAAAGCGTGGTCAGTCCGATGGCGGGCGATGTCATTCCGCTCGATCAGGTTAAAGATGAAACTTTTGCCAGCGGATTGCTCGGTAAAGGCGCGGCGATTATCCCGCAGCGGGGCCGCGTGGTATCGCCGATCGATGGCGTGGTGTCGTCAATGTTCCGCACCGGCCATGCGATTGGCCTGACATCGGCGCAGGGTGCAGAAGTGTTGATCCACGTTGGCCTCGATACCGTGAAGCTCGATGGACACTATTTCTCTCCGAAAGTAGTGAACGATCAGCCGGTCAAGGTGGGCGATTTGCTGCTGGAGTTCGATCTCGATGCGATTAAAGCCGCAGGCTTTGACCTCACTACGCCAGTGCTGGTGAGTAATAGCGATGACTTTGTGGATGTGTTAACCCTGAGCCGCACGGCCGTGAGCGAAGGCGCTCCGTTGTTGGCCGTGCTGAAATAATAGAGGAGTAAACAGATGACTAAACGTTTCCCGGACGGATTTTTATGGGGCGGCGCCGTTGCCGCAAACCAGGTTGAAGGCGCGTATCAGGAAGGCGGCAAAGGTTTATCAACCTCCGACCTGCAACCCAAGGGCATATTTGGTGCACGCGTCGAGCGCAGCGATGACGATTTTGGCATCAAGGATACCGCCATCGATTTCTATAACCGCTTCCCGGAGGACATCAAACTGTTCGCCGAAATGGGCTTTACCGTGCTGCGTACCTCGATTGCCTGGACGCGCATCTTCCCGCAGGGCGATGAAGCGGAACCCAATGAAGCGGGATTAGCCTATTACGATCGCCTGTTCGATGAGATGGCGAAATACAACATCACGCCGCTGGTGACGCTGTCACATTACGAAATGCCGTACGGCTTGATCAAAAAGTACGGTGGCTGGGGCAATCGCATCACCATTGATTGCTTTGAACGCTATGCGCGCGCGGTGTTCACCCGCTTCCAGCACAAGGTGAAGCTGTGGCTGACCTTTAATGAGATCAACATGTCGCTGCACGCGCCGTTCACCGGCGTAGGTCTGGCGGAAGAGAGCGATCAGCAGGCAATCTATCAGGCGATTCATCATCAGCTGGTGGCGAGCGGGCGCGCGGTGAAAGCCTGCCATGAAATCGTTAAGGACGGCAAAATCGGTAACATGCTGCTGGGCGCGCTGCTCTATCCGCTGAGCTGCCGTCCGGCGGACGTGCTGGAAACCTTGCAACAGAACCGCGAATGGCTGTTCTTTGGCGATGTACAGGTGCGCGGCGCGTATCCGGCCTATATGAAGCGCTTCTTCGCCGATCGTAACATCAGCATTGAGATCACCGATGCCGATAAGCATGACCTGCAAAACACCGTCGATTACATCTCCTTCAGCTACTACATGACCGGCTGCGTTACCACTAACGAAGAGGAGAACCAGAAAGCGCGCGGCAACATTCTCTCGATGGTGCCGAACCCACATCTGCCGAGTTCCGATTGGGGTTGGCAGATCGACCCTGAAGGGTTGCGCATTCTGCTTAACATCCTCTATGACCGCTATCAGAAGCCATTGTTCATCGTAGAAAACGGGCTTGGTGCCAAAGATGTGGTGGAAGCGGACGGGCAAATTAACGACGATTACCGTATTCAGTATCTCAACGATCATCTGGTGCAGGTGCGTGAAGCGATTGAAGATGGCGTCGAGGTATTGGGTTATACCTGCTGGGGGCCGATTGATTTGGTCAGCGCGTCAAAAGCCGAGTTCTCCAAGCGTTACGGCTTTATCTACGTTGATCGCGATGACGCGGGTAACGGCACGCTGGCGCGTTCACGTAAGAAGAGTTTCTTCTGGTATCAGGACGTGATTCGTAGCCATGGTGCAGCGTTGAAATAAGTGAGTTGAATGAAGGGTGCGCAATCATGCGCACCTGGTTTACGCCTCGTCCGCATCATCCTGCAACGCCAGCGTCTCTTTGCGTACCCGCTCAATATGAATGGTGAGAAACATGCGTTCCTCGCTGGAGAGCTGATACAGGTATTTCTGCTGAATATGCTGGTCAATCTTCACTGCACATTGATAGGCGAGCGGATATTTGTCGCGCACCACATCATGTAAAGATTCATCCTCGCTCCACACGCCGCGTTTGCCTAACATGCGCTGTGCAAAGAACTTCAGATGGTTGACGAAACGGTTGTAGCTCAGGCTCTCTGTGCGGTAATCCAGCTGCTGGCGATACTTCACGATATGCAGGATTTCCTGCATAAATTGCGTGATGTGAGAAACATCGGCGAAATCATTGCCGAGCTGCGCATTCACCAGATGCAGGGCGATAAATCCGGCTTCATCTTCAGGTAACTTCACGCCAAGCCGCTGGCGAATCAGCGCCAGCGCTTCGATACCGAGGGAAAACTCTTTCGGATAGAGCGTTTTGATCTCCCACTTCAACACGTTGCGAATCGGGATACCTTGCTGGTGGCGCTCAATCGCAAAATGGCAGTGATCGCACAGTGCGATGGAGAGGCTTTCATGCAGCGGCTGGCCCAGTTGCTGACGCGCATTGGCAATAATCAGTTCGCTGGTGGTGATCACCTCGAGCGGGATATCCGACAGCAGTTCGCTGAGTCGGCCCGTTAAGGTGTCGCTTTGCAGCGCAAACACTTTTTCGATCTGCTGTGCATCCAGTTCGTCGCCAACGCGCTTCTGAAACGCCAAACCGCGTCCCATCACCACCTGTTCTTTGCCGTTGTCGCCCAGCACCACCGCGACATTATTGTTGAGGATTTTCGCGATTTTCATTTTTATCTGCCCTGAAAATAAAAAACCTGACCCACCGGAAGGACGGCGTGTCAGGTTTTGCCTGCGCTGAACGCAGTAACAATCTCGCCAGATCATAATCGGCTCTGCTTTCCCGACAAGCAGAGCGACAGTTAAATGTGAAACGCATCATATTTCCAGCGCAATGAATCAGATGCGTTGATGGCGCAATTTAATGAATGTAAGGATAGCGTAAGGAAATGATCAGATTTCTATAAAGTTTGCGTTAAGGCTGCCGATAGTACCGTAACGTTAAATTAACAGGAGTTGCGTACATGACTGGGATTTCAACATTAGGCGTCGGTTCAGGACTGGGTTTAAGCACCATTCTCGACAAACTGACCGCGGCAGAAAAACAATCGCTGGCACCGATTTCCAAACAACAATCCGCTGCGACCGCGAAGTTGTCCGCCTACGGCACCCTTAAAACCGCGATTCAGACCTTCCAGACGGCAAACAATAAATTAAACGATGCCGCGCTTTATACTTCGACGACCACAGCATCCAGTTCCAGTGCGTTTAGCGCCGATTCCAACGGCAATGCGCTGGCGGGAAAATACACCATCAGCGTGCAGAAGCTGGCGCAATCCCAGACGCTAACCAGCGAGACGAAAACCGATATCAAAGCGGCGATAGGTAGCGATGCCGCGTCCAGAACCCTGAAATTTGTTAACGCGGAAGGTAAAGAGAAAAGCATTACGCTAACCAAAGATCAGACTTCGCTTTCGGCGATTCGTGACACCATCAACAAATCTGACGTTGGCGTTACTGCAAGCCTGATTAAGGTCTCCGCCACGGAATACCGTTTGTCGCTGACATCATCGGCATCCGGCACCGCCAATGCGGTGAAATCGCTGAGCGTGACCGGCGATGATACCTTGCAGGATTTTATCGGCTTTGATGCATCAGATGCGGCCAGCAGCGGCATGGCGCAAAGCGTCGAGGCGCAGAATGCCAAGCTGACCGTAAACAATGTGGCGATTGAGAGCAGCAGCAACGTTATCACCGACGCGGTGGAAGGCATCACGCTGAAGCTTAACGATGAAACCAGCGGCAACCAAACGCTGACGGTGAGCAGCGATACCAACAAGGCGAAAACCGCCATTACCGATTGGGTGAATGCCTATAACTCGCTGCAGGATACGATGGCGAGTTTGACTAAATACACGCCAGTGGATGCGGGTAAAGATCCGGACGGGAAGAATGGAGCGCTACTCGGTGATGGCACGCTGCGTAATATTCAGGTGCAACTGAAAAGTATTCTGGCCAACAGCTCGGGTTCAGGTGTTTATAAAACGCTATCTCAGGCGGGCATTACTACCGATCCCACTAACGGCCAACTTAAGCTGGATGCCACCAAACTGACCACCAGCTTGCAAGTGAAACCAGAAGCGATTCGGGACATGTTTGTCGGTGATGGCAAAAAAACCGGTGTTTCGACGGTGCTGAACACCACATTCACCGCATTTCTTAGCAGTAAAGGTGTGTTGCAGGGCGCGACGGATTCCATCAGTAAAAAACTGAATACGCTAACCGATCAGTACAATACCGCCAGCAAACGTATTGATGACACGATTGCGCGGTATAAAAAGCAGTTCACCAATCTGGATAAGATGGTCAGCGTGCTGAATAACACCAGCAACTATCTCACCGAGCAGTTCAGCAATAGTACAAAGACCAATAAGTAAGCGTAACGCGATCGCCATAAATGGCGATCGCTATTTCTGAAACTAGCCTTACTTTTTCTTATTCAGCATGGCCTTCAAATCGGCAAAAGGATTATAGGTGGCTTCACCAACATCCTTCTGCGCATCTTCACCTGCCACAACACGTGTGCCGTACTGATCCGCTTCGGTGTATTTCGAGTGCTCGTGATCGTGACAATAGAGGCACAACAACTCCCAGTTACTGCCATCTTCTGGGTTATTGGTATGGTCGTGATCGATATGGTGAACGGTTAATTCGCGCAGGTTGGAATAAACAAATTCACGCGAGCAGCGGCCGCATACCCACGGATAGATTTTTAATGCTTTCTCACGATAGCCGCTTTCCAGCCGCGAGTAGTTTTTAGGGATCAGAGCCATTGCCGACGTTGCCTGTTTGAAAGAGATAAAGCGACATGTTATCTGCACATCCCGCAGCTGCCAATGATGTTTATCATTCCTGAGCATCCGTTCTAAAAAAACCGCCTACACTAGTTTGTAACTACGCGGAAATAAAAGGCCGCCCGACCCCGTTCGATGGAAATTCACTCATAAAATGATGCCCGTTAATGATTCTCCGTCGGTAAGCCGGATGCAACGTATTGCTTTGACTATGATGGTGGCATTGCTGGCCACGATCCCTCTATGGACCAACAAAATTTATTATCGGGATGATCTTTACCGGATATTAGATGGGGATAGATCAACATGGCTAAGTAACGGGAGGCCGGGCACCTGGTTATTACAATCCCTGATCTCTTTTGGTGATACGGTCAGCGATATTTCTCCGCTTAATTTACTGCTCGGATTGCTGGCGCTAAGTATTGCTGCGGTATTTTTCACGGAAAGATTGAGAATTCCGCTTGCGGGTTTCTGGTCATTTCTCCCACCGCTATTTATCATTCTTAATCCCTTTCTGACGCAGGGAATGCTCTATACCTATGACAGTCTCACCATACTTCTGTCATTTGCAGGCGCAATGCTGGCAAGCATGGTTAATCGCGCAAAGCCTTTTCAGGAGATCGTTTACACGGCGCTGATATTATTGCTGATTCAGACACTCTATCAGCCTGGGCTCAATGTCTATATTGCCTGCGTAGCCTTGCTGGTCGTCTCTCGACTGGTAAATGATCAATCTAGCTGGAAGTGGCTGTGCGGGAAAATAGTGGCGCTGGGCATTGCCATCCTGGTTTATAAACTCGCGATGAAATATTTATTGCCGGTGAAGATCGACTGGTACAGCATGAAACACAGCAAGTTGTTATCACTGAACTCCGATTCTCTGCAAGTACTTATCAACACTATTAAAGCGTTCAGTGACCTTTTTCTCAGCGCCTATCCGCGCGGCATGATGGTATTTATAGGGCTGCTTATGCTCATAATGTTTTCAGGCCTTATTTTGATGGTTCGAAACTTAAAACAGCAGCAGAAGTTGACGCTAAGTGCGGTCTTATTGCTGTTCAGTGCGGGATTGATCGTCATCATCGCCATCCCCGGACTTTCATTGGCCTTAGCCACGCCGTTATTTGCACCGCGTATGCTGGGCGCATGCAGCATTACTTTCCTGTTCTGTTTCTATGTAGCCGTTTATTCATTACCTGCAATAAGAAGCTGGCTGGCGGGATTGAGTGCGATATTGCTGTTTTATCATCTGGTGGTGATGCTGGTCACTTTTAACACTGTAGTTAACGATCAACGATATCAAATGGAGGTGATGAATCAGATCAAAATCACGCTTTCTGCTCCCGCTGCCCAATCGATTGATTCACTCGCCTTTATTGGGCAGTTGAATGATGCTCCAGAAGTACAAACCAATATTCGTAACTTCCCCATCATCGATCATATCCGCATGAAAATGTTGGGTGAGTCTGAACCGTGGATATGGCTGGCGCTGATCAAACATGTAGGTTTGAGATTGAAAGCGGTGAAAGCAACGGATGAAATGAGAGTAATTAAACCGCGTCAGGTTCTGGCGCAGGGACCCGATTATGACGCCTTTCAGGATGGGCAAACGATGGTGATTGATTTTAGAAAATCGGGTGGGCAGATTAATAAACTTTAATTCAACGGCTCAGTCCGGTTGCGGGTGGGTAATAATCCCGGACTGAGCTTTTATCTGATGTTATTTATTCAACAGTTCTTTGCGAACAATTTCTGCACCTGCACTCAATGCATCTAGCTTGCCTCTTGCCACACCGCGTGGCAGAGGAATCATGCCGCAGTTGGTGCAAGGGTAGAGTTTATCAGCATCAACAAACTGCAGGGCTTTACGCAGCGTTGCTGCAACTTCTTCTGGCGTTTCAATGGTATTGCTTGCCACGTCAATGGCACCAACCATCACTTTTTTGCCGCGAATCAGTTCCATCAACTCCATCGGCACATGCGAGTTTTGACACTCCAGTGAGATGATATCGATATTCGACTTTTGCAGTTTAGGGAATATCTCTTCATATTGACGCCATTCTGTGCCCAGCGTCTTTTTCCAGTCGGTATTCGCTTTGATGCCATAGCCGTAGCAAATATGCACTGCGGTTTCGCATTTCAGCCCTTCAATGGCTCTTTCTAAGGTTGCGATACCCCAATCATTCACTTCGTCGAAAAAGACGTTAAATGCCGGCTCATCAAACTGAATAATATCGACGCCCACCGCTTCTAACTCTTTCGCTTCTTCATTGAGAATTTTAGCGAATTCCCATGCCAGTTTTTCGCGGCTTTTATAGTGGTTGTCATAAAGCGTGTCGATCATGGTCATTGGACCCGGCAGCGCCCATTTAATGGGACGATCAGTTTGCTGACGTAAAAACTTTGCATCTTCAACAAATACTGATTTTTGACGACTCACCGGACCCACAACGGTCGGCACACTGGCATCATAACGATCGCGGATTTTAACGATCTCGCGCTTCTCAAAATCTACGCCGTTGAGATGTTCAATAAAGGTGGTGACGAAGTGCTGGCGGGTTTGCTCGCCGTCACTGACGATATCAATTCCTGCCTGCAGTTGATCGTCCAGGCACAAACGCAGCGCATCTTGTTTGCCGTCGGTTAATTCCTGATCTTGCAATTTCCACGGTGACCACAACGTTTCCGGCTGAGCCAGCCACGATGGTTTCGGTAAACTACCAGCAGTGGAAGTCGGTAATAATTTTTTCATAGCAGGTGACCTTATATTTTTATCGGTAATCAAAGAACGGGAGTAAACCATTGCTCAAGAAGAGTTTGATATGGCTTGATGAAGCGCTCTTCCGTGAACTTTCCTTGTTCAATAGCCAGATGGCTACGTTCTTCTCGATCATAAACAATTCGCGTTAAAGAATAATCCTGATGGCTCAGGCTTGGCTGATAGTGTCTACCAGCTGCAGAATTCGCATTGTAAATCTCAGGGCGGTAGATCTTCTGGAACGTCTCCATGGTGCTGATGGTGCTAATCAGCTCAAGATTGGTGTAATCACTGAGTAAATCGCCATGGAAATAGAAGGCCAGAGGCGCAGCACTGTTTGCCGGCATAAAATAGCGTGCCCGCAGGCCCATTTTGCCGAAGTATTCGTCAGTCAGAGAAAGTTCATCCTGCTGATATTCAATGCCCAATACCGGATGTTCATTACCGGTGCGGTAATAGGTATTTTTACTGGATACGCTCAGGCAAATAACCGGCGCTTTATTGAAATTCGCTTTGTAAGCTTCTGAGTTAACGAAATGCTTGAAGATGTTGCCATGCAGATCGCCAAAATTATCTGGCGTGCGGAATTCAGTATGGTTCTTGTTGTGCTCAGACAATAAAACGCTGAAATCATAATCACGCACGTAAGAAGAGAAGTTATTTCCAACAATCCCTTCAATGCGTTCGTTGGTTTTTTTATCAACGATATTGGTTTTCAATATTTCGATCACCGGGAAGGTGCTGTTGTTGCCCTCAGCACCCAGATTCAGCTCAGCAGAAATAATCTCTAGCTCAACCGCGTAACGATCGCTTTTAGGGTTGTCCCAATGCGCCAGTGAATTGAAACGGTTATCAATCATCACTAAGGCGTTGCGCAGGTTCTCCTGACGCTTCTCACCACGCGCCAAATTGGCAAAATTGGTGGTGATGCGTGTATTGCCAGAAGGGTTGTAATTTTCGTCGAAACGAAGGCTCTTAACAGTAAAAGTAAAGGCGTTGTTCATTTTAGTCTGCTATCCCGGTTACCAATATAAAGCCTTGCTGTCGCTGAATTTCAGGATTTCCCAATGCTTTTGCAGGGTACTTTCATTCAGCAGGCTTGATATTATTTTAAGTTATTAACAATGGTACTTTTATGCCTGAGTCACTGGTTGAAAAAAAGTGATTTAATTTCATCGAACATGAAGGAATTTCATGATGAGGAGAGGAGGATGAACGGCGCTCACTGTAGCCAGCCTGTTCAACCTGGCAGAGGCTCTACAATTAAAGGTATACTCTTCCACAAATTTTTAACCGGTTAAGACATGACAATGGCAAAACTCACCTTACAAGAGCAGCTGCTGAAAGCAGGCTTAGTCAGCAGCAAAAAAATGGACAAGGTCCAGAGAACCGCTAAGAAATCACGCGTTCAGGCTCGTGAGGCCAGAGAAGCGGTGGAAGAGAACAAAAAGGCTCAGCTTGAGCGTGATAAGCAGTTGAGCGAACAGCAAAAGCAAGCGGCGTTATCGAAAGAGTACAAAGCGCAGGTCAAGCAGCTGATTGAAATGAACAAAATCGATATCTCTAAAGGCAATATTGGTTTTAATTTCACCGACAATAATCTGATTAAAAAAATCGACGTCGATAAGCAAACGCAGACACAACTGATTAATGGCCGATTGGCGATTGCGCGCCTGGCCGTCGATAGCAAAGGCGAGAGCCAATACGCGATTATTCCCGCCAGCGTCGCCGATAAAATTGCACAGCGTGATGCGAACAGCATCGTGTTGAATAGTGCATTGAGTCAGGAAGCTCAGGATGAAGACGATCCGTACGCTGATTTCAAAGTGCCTGATGATTTAATGTGGTAAGCACAACGCCGGTTGCGTTGTCAGAACGGGCAGGCACACCGGGCGTTTAGGCACTCGCCGCTGACCGGATGAACAAACTTCAACTCGCTGGCGTGTAACATCAGACGCGGGATGTGTTCGGTCCCCGCCAGCATAAGACCGCCATACAGGTCGCAACCCAAAATCGGATGGCCCAACAGCTGGCAGTGGATACGCAGCTGGTGGGTGCGTCCAGTCTCTGGCGTAAGTTCCACCCGCGTTAATGGCATGAACGTCCTATCTTCCATTAGGTGATGAGTGCGCTCAATTACCCGATAGCGTGAGCGAGCTGGCTTACCATTGATTGGGCAAATTGACATCAATGGAAATAGCGTCGGATCTTTGGCAATCGGCGCGTCAATCACACCTTCGTCGTCATGCAGATGCCCGCACAACAGTGCACGATAAATCTTGGTCACGCTGCGCTGGCTAAACTGCTGGCAAATTGCGGCATTGATCGCCTTATTGCGGGCAATCACCATTAACCCTGATGTGCCGAAATCCAGACGATGCACCAGCGTGCAGCCGGGGAAAAGCTTCACTAACCGATGATGCACAGAATCGAGATTGCGCGGATTCTTCCCCGACAGGCTGAGCAGACCAGCTGGTTTATTGATCAGCAGCAGATGATCGTCCTGGTAGAGAATCTCAATCTCTTCAAGACATTGCGGGGCAATAAAGGTATCGATAATCGTAGACATCAGGCTGCCCGGCTGGCGAAGGGATGCGGATAATAGCGAATTTTGCGGCAACTGGCGAATCCGGGCATGTGTCTATTCGCTCAGGCGAAATTTATCGTCCAGACTTAAAGCAAAGACGTGGTCTGCGCAGGCAATGTGCTTTACACTGCGCGCTGAAAAAACTGAGTAGATAACGATTAGGTAGGCGGCAATGGCGATGAACGGAACGATCACAACCTGGTTTCAGGATAAAGGTTTTGGATTTATCAAAGATGAAAATGGCGATAACCGCTATTTCCATGTGATTAAGGTCGCTAACCCTGAGCTGATTAAGAAAGACGCGGCGGTGACCTTTGAACCCACCACCAATAACAAAGGTTTGTCCGCGTATGCGGTGAAGGTCTCACCTGAGAGCAAATACATCTATATTGCCGGCGAGCGCCTGAAGCTCACCTCGATCAAATCTTATGTGGTTTACAGCGAAGACGTGCCGGTTGAAACGCGCATCGATAAAGAGAATACCGTGCTGTCGGTAGGTATTCTGATGAATAGCATCAAGCCGAAAACAGACGTTAAGCCGGATGAAACGCGCTCACTGAAAAAACTGGCGGTAACCACCTTTCAGGGAACGACTTTGATTTTCACGGCAGATGAAATTGATATTGATGCCACGGTGAAAATGCTTAAGGTGTGAAGATATTCTGATTAATTCTCAGCGGAAATCCTCACGCAGGATTTCCGCATTGATTATGCCGTTGGCCTTTCGTTCCATGCATCGTTGAATTGAATGTTTCCATCAACATATTTCCACGTGATCTTCGCATAACGCAGCGCAATGCTTTCCATATGCCCGGTTCCTGGACAATTACGCGTGTCATGCATGATCGGCGATATCGATATGACCTTTACGTCTTCCATTAATATGTTGAAGTACTCTTCTTCCTGACCGGCATCGCTGATGCGGTACCATTTGAGTTCCGCAGCTTTCAGCGTCTGGCCTGTGGCGACTGCCTTGTAAAGATAAGGGGAGGCAGAATCAATTTCCTTCTCGAACTGAAACGGAGCATGTTGCCTGGTACCAGTCAGCTTGCCGGAGCTGTTATCCGTGGGAATACTGAGATTATGGTGAATACCTCTCAGCTCGATACTCCCTTCTCGGTTCATCACATCAGAACCACCACGAATTACAGCACCGCCATCATCTTTAATCCACATATGAACTGGAACTGCCATGTCAATTCTCCTTGTATTATTTATATAACCAACAGCCTGCTTTAGCGGACTCTATTAACATTCCTATCGTAAAGTCGGGAACCTGAACTGGAATAGTTTTCTTAAAAGGATTCCAGGAAAATGGGATGTCTGGGTAATAAACTTTGATATCGAAACCAGCGGGGTCAACGTTAAATTTCGTAAAATACTCTTTCATTAACTCCTCAACCTCATACTCATCAATACTCAGATCGGTATCGAGATCAGTCTCATGGGTAAGAATCACTTTTCTAATGTTGAACAAATAGGTTCCGGCATACGGCCGAATGAAATCATATATTTGCTGTTCGATATTACTTACCATATTTTATCTGCTTCTGAGACAATAAAGTTGTAGTCCCTGATTGTACAGTAAACTATTTGGGATATATCGGCAGCGAGTATAATGACACCGAGTAGTGGAACGGTTCGCCCCACAAAAGTGCCAATATTCCTTACATAGATTTTCCTTGCAGTCCATGGGGTATAACCCCCTAACCATGTTGGAAGTTCAATCCCATAAGGGAATTTAGCTTTCTTGAATACGGCTCGTGAAGCCTTAGAGGCATAGGAAGTTCCTTTCGTGGTATTACCACCAATCTTCCCTCTCGTTGATAAGTTATTTCTACCTGAAACGATAGCCGCAACAGCTGAAAAATCAGCAACACCCAGTCCATATTGTTCGACAACCTTTTCACAAAAAATCATAAAAAGGAGTTCACTGCTCGTTAGATTCGAACGTCCAGCATAGAAGTACGTCCCATTAAGCTGCTCAACCGTATCCATAATCATCCTCCCTGAATTACAGGCGGCCAGATTACAACGTGATGAACGCTATTTTTTGTTCAAAAGAGAGGAGTGGAACCACTAATAGCGGGTTAACTATTGGAGAGTTTAGGGAGATTATGGCAGCGTTTGCCTGGCAAAGGCCGCGTGGTCGCCATGATTGGCGACCCAGCGTTTTCGTAGGGTGCACATTTTTGCGCACCGGCTAAATCAGCTTAAAAACTCTGCCAATCCGCATCATTCACCACCGCAACGCGCGAGGGTTTAACGAATGAAGCCGTACGCACCACAGCCTGCTTTTGCTGAACTTCGCCAGCCGCCGCGACATGGAATTTACCCACCAGTTGATTCAAATTCCCGGCCTGCTCCTGCAGCGATTGCGAAGCGGCAGAGGCTTCTTGCACCAGCGCGGCGTTCTGCTGCGTAACGTCGTCCATCTGATTCACCGCTTGCTGCACCTGCACGATGCCCTGACTCTGCTCGACTGCGGCAGCGGCAATCTCTTCCACCAACTGACTTACCTGATGAATGGCATCGTTCATCACGCTCATATTACGGCCTACGTCGCTGGCCTGCGCAGCACCGGCTTCGGTCAGACGATGTGACTCTTCGATCAGCGTTTTGATTTCGTGCGCGGCGGTGGTTGAACGTTGCGACAAGTTGCGCACTTCACCGGCGACTACGGCGAAGCCTTTGCCGTGTTCACCGGCACGTGCGGCTTCAACGGCAGCGTTCAGCGCCAGAATGTTGGTCTGGAAGGCGATGCCTTCAATGATCGAGACGATTTCCGTCACTTTGCGCGAGCTACCACGAATGTTATCCATGGTTGAAAGCATGGTGGTCAGTGATGTGCTGCTCTTCTCCGACAATCCGCTGGCGTTAGCGGCAAGCTGACTGGCCTGGCGCGTGTTATCCGCGGTTTGACGCACGGTTTCACTCAGCTCGGTCATGCTGGCCGCGGTCTGCTCCAGCGATGCCGCCTGTTGCTCGGTGCGTGATGAGAGATCTTCATTGCCCGCGGAAATCTGTACCGATGCGCTGCTCACTGATTGTGACGCCTGACGCACCGAGGAGAGCGCGCCTGATACGCGATCCATCAGGACGTTAAACGAGTGCGCCATGTTGCCCACTTCATCACGACGGCTCTCATCTGCTTTCAGCGTCAAATCGAGGTTTTCGCTGGCAGTCATCATCACTTTGCCCGCAGCAGACAAGCTGCGACGGATACGCAATACGGTGAACAGCGACAGCACGCCAAAAATCAGCACGGTGGCGATAACGCCGGTGATGGTCGTCCATAACACCGAGTGGAACGTGCTGCGGTTGGTGGCGCGCAGTTCATCGCCAATGGCGATATTCAGCTGCAGCTGTTTTTGATAATCGCTAATCAGCTGGCGAATGGCGGCTCCGATACCTGTTTGTCCATCAATCAGATTGAGGCTGATATCATTTTGATGCGCACGCGAGGCGGTGATAAACGGCGCCAGTGCGGCGGTGACGTGCTGAATATTGGCATAAGCGACTTCGGTCAAGCGCTTATCTTCATCGCTGGAGATATCGTGCGCCATGTAGTAATCGGTCTGCGCCTTCAAATCCGCCAGCTGTTTCTGGATCTCGTCCTCAATAGCCGGCATTTTGCTGTCGTCGGTCTGGCTTTTGTGTTTGTAGAGCGTTAACGCCAACTGGTTACTGCCATCAATCAGTTTCCCCAGATCTTTGATCGAGGGAATCGCATTGGCCTGTACATATTCAAAGCGATCCTGAAAACCAGAGAGTAAGGAAATGGCGAGTATCGCTTGCAGGATGATGGCGCCAAACAGTATGGAAAAGGTGGCAAACAGACGTTGAGAGATGTTCATTTTATTATCCTTAATCTTAAAGCGTCCCGGCAAAAGCCGCGTAGGGAAGAGGGCAGATTAATAACCATCGGCAGATTGAGGAAATTAGTTAATTTTTTTATTCAGGGTTTAAGTCTTCAACTGGTTATCACGCTAATTTTTAACATTTTTGCCGGATACCAGCGCTGTATTGCATTGAATAAGTAAAGGACTACAAAACTCCGCGCTCCCTCCGATATTGCCTTACAGACCCGCTCTCTATCATTTCGGAAATCGTGAAAGTTTCTGAACTTAGAGAGAGTAAAGTCCCATGAATAAAATATTCCGCGTGATTTGGCATGCTGCAACGCAGCGTTATGTGGTGGCCTCTGAGCTGGCCAAAGGCAAAGTTAAATCCCAATCTTCGGGTAATGCGATGGGCAGTGCAGCGCGGAAAACAGCGGTGCTCTCTGGCCTGGCGATGGCTGTCGCTGTCACATTACCTGTCAGCAACGTATTCGCCGCGGCGATTATCGCCAACGGTGCAATCTTAAACTACGACGGACAGGATATCGTCTCGACCGCAAACAACAGTGAAAGCGGGCGCGGCTTGAGCGCATCGAATAAGGGTTCGATCACCTTTACCAACGGTTCGCTGACCACCAGCGGCACCGCCGGTGTGGGTGCGATGGCAAATACGGGCGCAACCATCACGCTGAAGAACACTGAAATTAAGACCTCGGGGTCCTCTGCGCAGGGCATGATGTCGCAAAACAACAGCAACATTAATGCGGATGGCGTCCATATCAACACCAGCGGCTCATCGAGCTACGGTGTACATGTTGTTGATGGCTCAGCCACGCTCAGCAATAGTTCAATTACATCATCGGCCTATGGTCTGGTTTCGCAAGGTTCTAATGGCAATATTAATCTTAGCGACACCATTGCCAGCACTTCAGGTGAACGCGGTCATTCTGCCTACGCATCAAGAGGCGGAAAAATCACCATCGATGGCAGCACACTCGCAACTTCCGGACATCTGGCATTAGGTGCCTATGCGACAGGAGCTGGAAGTCAAATAGATATTACTAACAGCAAAATAAGCACGACTGGGTCTTCTTCAGAAGCGGTAATGGCGCAGAACGGTGGCACGGTCAATTTAACCAACACAACCATTTTTACCGACCGAATTAACTCTTATGGATTACGTGCTAGCGGCAGCGGAGCGGTAGTGAATTATGATAACGGCACAATTACTACCTCCGGACCCACCACTTCCGTTCAGGCACTAAATGCGGGCAGTGAAGTAAACATTCGTAACGCGACGATAAATACCTCAGCTCTGGGTCTTGCAGCAACATCAGGCACAGTAACAGCGTTTAATACCGTTATTAATAATAATGGCCTTGAGGCGCCTGATACGATGGTGACCAACGATTTGACGAGCTTAGGAGCCGCAGTGGCAGCCCGTTATACTGGTGGATTAGCCAGCTTGAAGAATGTCCAGGTCAACAGTACACGTGGAAATTTACTCGGCGTTCGCGTTAGCGAAGGCGCCCTGGTTGAATTGGATAATGTTGAATTCAACCACGTTAGTAATGCTGATGGGTTGGCTGTTCTTAAGGGTGGAACGCTGAGGGGCGACCGTGTCAGCGTGAATATCGCGGGTCAGGATGGCGCAGCTTTGTCTTCGGGTATCTGGATGGGGATGCGTGATGGTGACAACCGCGTCGATTTAACCAATTCACAGATCACGCTCACCGGCGCGAACAGTGCGGGTATGCTGTTCCAGTCTGATGCGGTCAGCAACAACACCGTGTCGCTGAGCAACAGCGCGGTTACTGCGAGTGAAGGTAGTGCAATGGTGGTTTCCGGCACTGCCGATACCAAAGTCACCACTTCCGGCACCGCATTAACCGGCGCGACGCTGTTATCCGCAGGCATTGGCAATAGCGGCACGGTGAGCAATGTGACATTGACCGGTGATAACGGCTCAGTATTTAACGGTGATGTCATCATCGATCGCGCCAACACCGCGACTAACATCATCAACCTCGATAACAACTCCGTCTGGAGTGGTGCGACCAGCTCACTGGAAAATCTGAACCTGGCGAATGGCAGCCAGTGGAATGTTACGTCGAGCTCTGCGGTGGATAATCTGACGCTGAATAACGCCACGCTGAATATGACCGCGCCCGGCACCGGCTTTAGCCAGGTGACCTTGAGCAGCCTGAACAGCACCAACGGTACCATCGACTTCAAAACCCATCTGATGGATGACCACTCAGAGACCGATCATCTGCACATCACCGGTGATTACAACGGTAACAGCAACGTGGTGGTGCAGAACGCCGGCGGCATCGGCGCGCAAACCATCGATGGTATCGAGCTGATTCGCGTCGATGGCAACGTAAACGGTACGTTCACCCAGCAGGGCCGTATTGTGGCCGGTGCTTACGATTATCATCTGGTGCAGGATGCCAATAAATGGGTACTGGAGAGCAACAGCAACAACGTGGCACCGGGCAATCCAGGCAGCAATCCGGTTAATCCTGGCGATCCTGACAACGGCTCCGGCACGCCAGGCGATGATACCGGCACGCCAGGCAGTGGCTCAGGTAATGCGGGCGATGTGGGCAAGCCGGTTAAAGGCTTCCCGATTACGCGTCCGGAAGCGGGCAGTTATGCGGCTAACCTTGCTGCGGCGAATACCTTATTTACCACCTCGCTGGATGATCGTCTGGGTGAGACCCACTACATTGGCGCAGACGGTAAGAAACACGCCACCAGCTTGTGGTTGCGTAACGCAGGTGGACACACGCGCTTCAGCGATAGTTCCGGCCAGCTGAAATCCACCGGTAACCGTTATGTGATGCAGTTAGGCGGCGATATCGCCCAGTGGAGCAGTAATGGTGCGGACCGTTTCCATCTGGGTGTCATGGGCGGCTACGCTAATGCGCAAAGTAACACACACTCCAACGTGACGGGTTACACCGCAAAAGGTCAGGTGCACGGTTACAGCACGGGCGTTTACGCGACCTGGTTGCAGGACAACGCTGACAAGACCGGAGCTTATGTTGACAGCTGGATGCTCTACAACTGGTTTGATAACAGCGTGAAAGGTGATGGCATCGCGGAAGAGAGCTACAAATCGAAAGGCATCACCGCGTCAGTGGAAGCCGGTTACAGCTTCAAAGTCGCGGAGATGAGCGAGCGTTCCAGCGTCTATCTGCAGCCGAAGGCGCAGGCGACCTGGATGGGCGTGAAAGCGAAGGATCATCAAGAGCAAAACGGCACGCGTGTGGTGGGTGAAGGCGACAACAACCTGCAAACGCGTCTGGGTGTTCGCGCTTACATCAAAGGCCACAATGCCATTGATGATGGTAAAAACCGCACCTTCGAGCCGTTTATCGAAGCCAACTGGGTGCACAACACCGAAACCTTTGGCAGCAGCATGAATGGCATCAGCGTGCAGCAAGCCGGAGCGCGTAACCTCGGTGAAGTGAAAGTGGGTGTCGATGCGAAGCTGAATAAAACCGTTAATCTTTGGGGCAATATGGGTCAGCAGATGGGGGATAAGGGTTACAGCGATACCAGCGCGATGGTGGGCGTGAAAGTTAATTTCTGATAACACAAATCGCGCCGCTACGAATGCATGCATGCTTCTGTAGCGGCGCAGTTTATTGCGCAAATTTATATAATTACGGCCTGCGGAACAGCGCCATACTGCGGCCTTCCAGCTCGAAATCCTTCTCCTTGGTAATCACTAACCCTTTCTCAACGCTGTCAGACGTCGAAAGCTCCAGCACCCAGCCGCCTTCACCAAACTGTGGAATACTGAACGGCACATTGCCTTCATACGGATTAAACAGCATCAACACGTCATGCCAGATGCCTTCCTCCGGCTCTAAATCCGGGCGACCGAGATACACCCCGAGCGTGGTGCCATCATCCCATTGATCATCCTGCTGGAAGCCGCCACCGGCGTTAAACCATTTGATTTCCATACCATCGCGCCAGCTTTCACGCCGCAGCAGCGGTTGTTGAGCGCGTAACGCCAGAATATGCCGGGTAAAGTCACGCAGCGCATCAGCAGAAGGCGGCAGGTTTTCCCAATGCAGCCAGGAAATCTCGCTGTCCTGGCAGTAGCCGTTATTGTTGCCGAGTTGACTGCGACCAAACTCATCACCCGCCAGCAACATCGGCGTGCCGTGCGAGAACAGCAGCGTGGCGAGGAAGTTGCGTTTCTGCCGCTCACGTACCGCGTTGATGCCTTCATCGTCCGTCGGGCCTTCCGCACCGTAATTGTACGAACGGTTCTCGTTATGGCCGTCATTATTATCTTCACCGTTGGCTTCGTTGTGTTTCTCGTTGTACGAAACCAAATCGTTGAGCGTGAAGCCATCATGCGCGGTAAGGAAGTTAATGCTGGACCAGGGACGGCGACCGCGCTGGTCGTAGAGATCGCCAGAACCGAGCAGGCGCGCGGCGAAGTCATTAGTGACCATGTCACCTTTCCAGTACTCACGCACCGTATCGCGATACTTATCGTTCCACTCCGCCCAGCCTGGCGGGAAGCCGCCAACCTGATAACCGCCCGGCCCGATATCCCACGGCTCACCGATCAGTTTCAGTTTGGACAACACCGGATCCTGCATGATGGCATCGAAGAAGCCACTACGCTGGTCAAAGCCTTCCGGTTCACGGCCCAGCACGGTGCCGAGATCGAAACGGAAGCCATCAACATGCATGGATTCGGCCCAATAACGCAGCGAATCCAGAATCATCTGCAGCACGCGCGGATGCGACGTATTCACGGTATTACCGGTGCCGGTGTCATTGATGTAGTAGCGATGCTGATCCGGCAGCGTGCGGTAATAAGAGTAGTTATCAATGCCTTTAAACGACAACGTGGGGCCGAGTTCATTGCCTTCGGCGGTGTGGTTGTAAACCACGTCGAGGATCACTTCGAGGCCAGCATCGTGGAAGGCGCGTACCATATCGCGGAAGCCCTGAATCCCGCGCGGACCAAAGTAGCGCGTGGCCGGGGCGAAGAACGCCAGCGTGTTGTAGCCCCAGAAGTTTTTCAGACCGCGATCCAGCAGATGCTGATCGTCCGGGAAACCGTGCACCGGCAGCAGCTCCACGGTGGTTACGCCCAGGCTTTTGATGTAATCGATCGAAGCCTGATTGCTTAAACCGTCGTAAGTGCCGCGCATCTCTTCGGGCACCGCCGGATTAAGCTGGCTAAAACCTTTAACGTGGGCTTCATAAATGACCGTTTTTGACCACGGAATATTCGGTCGATTAGCATCCTGCCAGTCAAATTCATTGGGATCGATGACCACACATTTGGGCGTAAACGGTGCGCTGTCGCGGGTATCGAAACTCAAATCCTTACCTTCATGCAGCAGATCATACGCGAAATGCGACTCGTCCCACTGCAATTCGCCCGCCAGTTCGCGTGCGTAAGGGTCGAGCAACAGTTTGTTAGGGTTAAAGCGATGGCCATTTTCCGGCTCGTACGGGCCGTGTACGCGATAGCCATAGAGCGCGCCGGGCTGCAAGCCGGGAATGTAGCCGTGCCACACTTCATGGGTGTATTCCGGTAAATCGAAGCGGGCGATTTCGTTTTCGCCGCTCTCATCGTACAAACACAGCTCGACTCGCTCAGCGCAGGCCGAAAACAGCGCAAAGTTCACGCCCTGGCCATCATAGTTAGCGCCAAGCACTTGTCCCGAACCTGCTGTAATTTCTAGAGGCTTACTTGTCATCCATTATTCTCCACACAGATTAATCGGGTAATGCATCAGCTGCTCAGCAGCACTAACGGCGCACTTGAGGCCGCCTCATCCAGCGCGATGTAATCGCCAATCGTCACGGTTTCGCCACTCCATAAGTTGCGATAGTGACGATGGGCGAGTGACTCGGGCAGTACCACTTCGGTTTGCGTCCACTGCGCGTTGTCAAAACTCAGGCGCGGCAGAATGACCAGCAGCGCGTGGTTACTGTCCTGACGCGCAAAGGCGATGACTTTCTCCTGATGTTCACCGCTGACGTCCAACGGCTGATAATCGCCCACACGGAACAGCTGCGGATAATCGCGACGCAGATGCAGAAGGCGTGCAATCACCTGTTGTTTCAGTTTGCCGCTCAGCCAGTTTTGCGCGTCGTTGAAGTCGGGCGAAGAAGACTCTTCCAGTTGCTGCTCCAGCAGCGCGAAGTCCGGCGTGCGGCGGTTGTCGGGATCGACCAGGCTGAAATCCAGCGCTTCGCTACCCTGATAGATATCCGGTACGCCCGGCGCGGTGAGTTTAATTACCGTTTGCGTCAGGCTGTTGATTAATCCGGCCTGAATAAACGGTTGCAACGCGTGGCTGAAATCGCTGAGGAACAACTGATTGGCCGGTGAAAGCAGATGACGCGCGTAATCCAGCACCGCTTTTTCGTAGGCTTCGTTGCTCTCTGCCCAGTCGGTACGCAGTTTGGCTTCGCGTAACGCTTTTTCGACAAAAGGAATAAAGCGCTCTTCGAGCTGGCTGGCATCCTGCGGTTGCAAGGTGGTCGGCCACACGCCAGCTAACGCCTGATACAGCATCCATTCCACTGCCGGTTCCGGTGCGGCGCCATCGTCCAGTTCCACTACCTGCGCCTGATTAATCTGCCGCCAGCGCGCTACGTGTTCCGCCCACAGCGCGGGTGCTTCGCTTAGCGTATACAGCCGCGCACGCGCATCTTCACCACGTTTGGTGTCGTGGGTTGAGGTGGAAGAGATGCCATCGGGCTGCTGTTGCAGCCGCGTTTGCATCTCGCTGTGGAAATGCGCCAGCGAGAAGGCGTGCGGCAGCGGTTCTGCTCCCACTTCATTGATGGCTAACGCGACGTGATTGCGGAAGAACAGCGTGTCTTCCACCGATTTCGCCATCAGCGGTCCGGTCAGCTGCTGGAAGCGCATGCGGAATTCGTGCGCGTCTTTTTCGCTCTCTTCAGAAACCGCGCCCAGCAGCATCGCCTGCAGCAAACTCAACACCGTTGGCGACGCGCTGTTTTTCACCGTTTCCAGCACCTGTTGCAGCAGCTCTTCGCCCTCAAGCGGCATGCCGTCCTGCTGGCCGTAGGTGCGATACACCGGGAAGGCGATGAGGATTTCGCGCAGTGCGACGTGCAGTTCCGCTTCGCCAAGGTTGCGATGTTCGGAACCGGCAATCTGCGTCGCCAGCTTAAGCAGACGCGCAAACTCACCGGCGAAATTGCGGTCAACCATCAATTCACGCGCCACGCGCAGTCCGCCTTCAACGTCGTTGCGTTGTCCGGTGGTGGCTTCATAGGCGAGATGCAGCGTGTCGATCTGCGAATCATCCACCAGCGCGTGCGACAGCGCGGCAATAAATTCGTAGCCGGTGGTGCCGGAAATCGGCCAATCGTCAGGGATCTTTTCCCCTTCGGCGAGGATCTTTTCTACCGTGATATAGCAATCCGGGCCGGTGGCCTGGCGCAGCTGGCGCAAATAGCCTTGTGGATCGGCAAGGCCATCAACGTGATCGACGCGCAGGCCGCTGACCGCGCCCGAGCGCACCAGTTCAAGAATCAGCCGGTGGGAATCGGCAAACACCGCTTCATCTTCAACGCGCACGCCGACCAGACCGGTGATCTCAAAGAAGCGGCGATAAGAGAGCTCGCTGCGTGCATCGCGCCAGCTCATCAAACGCCACGGCTGCTGCTCATGCAGTTCAGCAATCGCTTTGGCTTCAGTCATCGCCAGCACCTCGTCGGCGCGATCCTGCCAGCTGGCGGGCGTCAGCGGGTAAAAGCTGTCGTAATACGCCAACGCGGGATGGCCAGTTTGCGGATGCGCTTTAATGCTCAGCTCACCGTTTTCCAGCACGTTCTCGAAGCTGTCGCCGAGAAACGGCAGCGTCAGGCGGCGCGTCCAGTCGATATCAAAATGATTGGCATAGCGGCTGCTCTCGCCATACTCGATCACATCACGCCACCAGGCATTCTCCAGCGAGGCCGCCATATGGTTTGGCACGATGTCGAGAATCAAGCCAATCTCCGCGTCCTGCAACGCCTCAACCAGACGATTAAAGCCGTCGCGGCCGCCAATCGCCGGTTCGATCTCATTGGCATCGATGACGTCGTAACCGTGGGTGGATTCGGCGGTGGCGCTAAATATCGGCGACGCGTAAAGATGGCTGATGCCAAGGCGTTGCAGATAGGGCACCAGCGCCGCGGCGCGATCAAACGTCATGCCGTTGCGAAACTGAATGCGATACGTCGCGGTTGGAATACTCATCTTGTTGCTCCCTGATCCAAACGCACCACGATGGCGTTTTGTGATAATGCTTCAGTTTCTTGCGGCCAGGCGAAAATCGTGCGACCTGGCGTGGCGGGTAAAGGTTGCGTCTGCTTGCCGATATTCAGCGCCAGCGACAGTTCGCCTTGTGGGAAATGCCAGCTGACGGCCACAAAGCCTTCAGCGGTGGCGAGCACCTTGCCGCTGTTGCCGCCCGCATCGGCCAGCAGCGGCACGATATATTGCTGACGCAGCGCCAGCAGCTCGCGCGTGAGCGCCAGCCAGCTCTGGCCTTCAGGCGTTTGTAACTTATCCCAGTCAAGTTTTGAGCGGGCAAAGGTCTGCTCGGCGTTGGGATCCGGCACCTCTTCGTCATGCCCGGCGTGCCCGGTGAACTCCTTCGCGCGCCCTTCACGCACCGCTTTGGCTAGATCGCCGTGGAAATCGGTGAAGAACAGGAAAGGATTCGTTTCCCCATACTCTTCGCCCATAAATAGCAGCGGAATATGCGGCGACAGCAGCAGCGTCGCCAGCAGCACTTTGGTGCGATCGCTGCCCGCCAGGCTGAGCAAACGATCGCCCTGCGCGCGGTTACCCACCTGATCATGGTTCTGGATGAAATCAACAAACGCCACCGGCGGCTGGCTGGCGCTCGGCACGCCGCGCCGCTGCCCACTCTGCGGTGAAAGTTCGCCCTGATAAGCAAAGCCTTCAGTCAGCACTCGCGCCACCAGCTTCTCCGGCACGTCGGCGAAATCTTCGTAATAGGCATGAGTTTCACCGGTTGCAAACACGTGCACCGCGTTGTGGAAATCATCGTTCCACTCACCGGTAAACAGCGGCGCGTTGCCCTGTTTGTCACGCGGATGCAGGAAGATAACGTTGCGGCAATCTTCGGTGGTGAGATGAATAGGGCGCTCGGGTATTTCCTGACGGATGCGTTCGGCAATCTCAATCAGCGCATGCTTACTGGAGCTGTCTTCAATCTGGTCAATGGCATCAAAACGCAGGCCATCAAGATTAAATTCCTGCAGCCAGTAGAGCGGTGCTTCGACAATGTAGCGCCGCACAGCATCGACATCATATGCAATGCCTGCGCCCCACGGCGTCATGCGTTCCTGGTGGAAAAACGCCGGCGCCAGCAGCGGCAGGTAGTTGCCTTCCGGGCCAAAGTGGTTTAGCACGATATCCAGCACCACCGACAAACCGTGCGCGTGCGCGGCATCGATAAAGGCTTTGAAATCATCCGGCGATCCGTAAGCCGCATGCGGAGCGTAGAGCAGCACGCCGTCGTAGCCCCAACCGCGATTGCCACCAAACTGCGACACCGGCAGCACTTCCAGCTGCGTGATGCCTAATTCGGCCAGCCACGGCAATTTAGCTATCGCCGCCTGGAAGGTGCCTTCGGGCGTGAAGGTACCGATGTGCATTTCATACACCACCGTTTCATGCCATGGACGACCTTGCCATTCGGTGTGCTGCCAGCGATAGCTTTGCGGATCGACCACCAGTGAAGGGCCGTTAACATCAGCCTTTTGCGCACGCGCGGCGGGATCCGGCACCACCGTGCCATCGTCCAGCACAAAGTTATACTCTGCACCGGGCGCCACGCCGCTGACTTGCAGCTCAAACCAACCGTCGCCTGCGTCGAGCATGGCGGTGTCGTTATCGGCAAGTCTTAAGGTGATGTGCTGCTGCCCTGGTGCCCAAACACGAAAACGGACGCTGTCATCAGCAAGAATTTCAGCGCCCCAGGATTTTTCAAATGATCTGAATTCCATTCAATTGCCTCGTTTAGCCCACGCAGGGGCAATGGACGACATCAAGCGATTCGCTACTGGCTGAAAACGATAAATAATTTGGGATGAAAGTTAGGTCGGACAACAAATCATAGTCGATATTTTGGCGTTTTCTGGCGCGCGCGAGAGGATTTCAGGTGGGTTTAAGAAATTATCGAATAAGCGGGGGATTTTTACGCTTCGGTTAGATGAGGTCGCCAAAAAGGCGTGATGTTTGTCAGATGTGCAGCGCGCTGGCATCGCAGGGGTTCCGCCCGCTAAGCATCTGGTAGTTTCAGAATGCTGGAAGCAGGCGGCCGGGCTAAGGTCCGAAGGCGCGGACCTTAGCAATCCGCGCCTGCGCCGTCCTCGCTATTCCCTCGCTTATCGCTCCGTCCTGACGGACCGCGCGGATTCGCCTTCCTGGCTCATGCCGCGCTTTCGCCGACGTCCTGTCGGCTCATCCTGGCCGTCACTCTGCGCTCGGCGCTGCGGATGGCGCGCAACAGCGCCGTCTGTGATGGCAGTGCCCGAACGTGTTTTTCGTAGGGTGCGCATTGATGCGCACCAGGTCACCATGAATGGCGACCCTACGGGGTTTGTAGCGATGGTGAGTCAGGTTAATGCATAGTTGCTGCAACGTGGATGTTGAGGCGACATCCGCGCTGCAGCAGTCGTGCGTATTCTTAACTCAAAATCGCTTTAAATCCCGCAGGACTGCGGCCCTTGTTAATGCCGACTCGAACCTAAGCCGGTTTATGCTTGACCTTGCGTTTACGCAATTTATCGATCAAACGATGCGCTTCCGCTTCTGTTGCCACCGCAGGCGATGAACCTTTCAGCGGTTTGCGGGCCGTTTCACTCAAGGTTAAAACCGTCAGCAAACCAATAATCCCGGCACCGATCATGTAATACGCCGGCATCAGATTATTGTGCGTGGTATCCACCAGCCAGGCGGTAATCAGCGGCGTGGTGCCACCAAATAGCGAAACCGATAAGTTAAAACCAATTGCCAGCGCGCTATAACGAATATCGGTGACAAACAGCGCCGGTAACGTTGCCGGCATGGTGCCGCTGAAACAAGTATGCAATAAGCCCAGAATCGCCAGTCCGGCAAACACCAAAAGCATATTGCCGGAACCAATCAACATATAGCTCGGAATCGCCAGCACGATTAAGCCCAACGCGCCTAAACCAATCACCGGACGGCGACCAATGCGGTCGGTGAGATAACCCCACATTAACGTCAGCGGCATCATGATAAACATAATCACCATCACCAACATCAGGCCGGATAATTCACTCATTCCCAGCACGCCGGTTAAATAGCTCGGCATATAGGCGGTCAGCATATAATTGGAGACGTTGAACAACAGCACCAGACCAATACATTTCAGCAGCGGTTTACGCTGATCGCGCAGCATCTGCCACACGCTCAGGCGCGGCTTGTTGTGCTCCATCTCTTCGCGCTTATCCATGTGATCTTTAAACGCGGGCGTCTCTTCCAGCTTTAAGCGGATATACAAACCGAACAGACCCAACGGCGCGGCGAGGAAGAACGGCACACGCCAGCCCCAATCCATCATGGTTTGATGCGGTAAGAAAGCGATCATTGCTGTCACCAGGCTGGCGCCCAGCAGATAGCCACCCAGCGTACCGAACTCAAGGAAGCTACCCATAAAGCCGCGACGTTTGTCGGTGGAGTATTCCGCGATAAAGGTCGCGGCACCGCCATATTCACCGCCGGTGGAGAACCCTTGCAGCAAGCGCGCCAACAGCAGCAGAATCGGCGCAGCGATACCAATGCTGGCATAGCTCGGAATCAGACCGATACAGAACGTACCGATCGACATCATGATCATGGTTAACGCCAATACCTTCTGACGTCCAATGCGGTCGCCGAGTGGACCAAACACCATGCCGCCAATCGGGCGCACTAAAAACGCCGCGGCGAAAGTACCGAACGAAGCGATCAGCTGCGCGGCAGCGCTGGCATCGGCGAAGAAGACCTGGCCAATGATCACGGCGAGATAGCTGTAAACGCCGAAGTCAAACCACTCCATCGCATTACCCAATGCGGCGGCACCGACCGCGCGTTTCAGCAATTTGTTGTCGATAACGGTGATGTCATCAACGGTTAAGCCACTGGCTGTGGCTGAGTGTGTTGTATCCGTTCCTGTGCTCATAAATTCCCCAGTTGAGAAAATGGCGCGATCTTATAGCTTTCGCAGCCGTAATTTCATAAATGGAAAAGAAAGCTATAAGAGGCAGAAGAAGCGCAAACCCTAGTAAAGATTTTAACATCTCGCAAGTTGGCAGGATAAAACACGGGTAGATGGGACGGTTGAGGGAGGTCGCCATGGATGGCGACCGTGAATGTAGATAATCAGCCCGGCCCCTCACTACCGGCCGCCAGCAGCGGCACAATCACATCGCTGATTGGCGTGGGAATACCGCGCGCCCGACCATAACGCTGCACGACGCCGTTGCGGATATCCCACTCCAGCGGACGGTCGGCCTGGCGGTCGGCAAGGATCGAGGTGCCTAAATCAGTCGGTGCGCGGTGGAAGCGTTCTACAATCTCCTGCGGCACCTCATCTTTTAACGCGGCACCTTCAGCGCGTGCTACCGTCAGGCACTCCTGCAAATAGGCCAGCGCCAGCGCACTGATGTCGTCGCGCTGGAACATGCCCGCACGACGATTCGACAGCACCATCAAACCGGCAACCGCGTTTTGCAGCAGTTTGCGCCAGGCAATGGTCAGGAAATCGGCGGAGAGATCGACCGCGCAGCGCGTGTCGCGCAGTGCCGCAACCACCAACTCAGCGTGCGGCGTTTCCGGCAGTGTCAGGCGCGGCTTTTCGCGCAGCCACACCGAGGCGTCCGGTTCGCGCTGGGCCGGGAACCACACCACCGACGGCAGCACGATCGCGCCATTGACATAGGGCGCGAGTTGGCTTTTCTGCTCCACGCCATTCTGCAGCGCGCACACCACGGTATTTTCATCACACAGCGCCGCCAGCCATGGCGCGGTATCCTCAACCTGGGTGGTTTTCACCGCCACAAACACCAGATCGAACGGTTGCGCGATCTCGGCGGGATTGGTGAGCACCGGGCCGGGAACAATAATTTTGCCGCTGTCGTGACGCAACTCCAGCTGCGGATGTGCGGTACGCCCGCAAATCGTGGGCGTGCGTCCAGCTTCATGCAGCGCTGCCGCGATGGTAGTGCCAATCGCGCCCGGTCCAATAAGGGCGATGGTGGGATTCTCAGACATCTTATTAAGCTCCTGATTATCTAGTGGCAGAACGTTTCTTCAGCAGCGAAGAATAGCCGTTTACAGCACAGTTATGTGCTTTTTCCGCAGCAGTTGGCACATTTCGTCATCGGGTTGAGCATCAACGATCAAGGTGCTGGCCAGTGATAATTCGCCGATGGCAAACGCCGAAGCGGAATTCAGCTTCTCATTCGACACCATTACCACCGTTTCCGCCGCGCGTGCGGAAAGCGCACGTTTCACCCCGGCCTCTTCGTAGTTGCCAGTGGTTAATCCCGCCGTTTTGTGCACCCCGGTCACGCCCATGAAGAACAGATCGGCATTAATCCGCGCAATGCCTTCCAGCACCGCCGCACCCACCGCCACCACCGAATGGCGATAGAGCAGGCCGCCAATCATGATCACGTCAACCTGCGGATAATCCACCAGCGCCACGGCGATGCCTGGGCTGTGCGTCACCACGGTAAATGCCAGGTCCGGCGGCAGCAATTTCACCATCTCGGCGGTGGTAGTGCCGCCATCGATAATCACGACCTGGCCGGGCTGGATTAGCTGGACCGCTTTCTGCGCGATAAGGCGTTTAGAGCTAATCTGCACGCTTTTGCGTGTTTCAAACGGTGCGATAGCGGCAGAAACCGGCAGCGCACCGCCGTGTACACGTTGCAATAATCCTTCGGCGGCTAACTCACGCAGATCGCGGCGGATTGAGTCTTCCGACACCGCGAAACGCTGGCTGAGCTCGCTCGACATCACCTGTTTTTCTTCGGCCAGAATGGCGAGGATGTGCTGTTTACGTTGGCTGGAGAGCATCATTTTCTCATTCATGTTTTTGCTTGTATCTGCACGATTATGCATGTTAGCGTAGATTTTGTCATCAAGAATCGGGCAAACGTGCAAAAAAACGCGAGCCTTAAACATCGAACCTCTGGAGAAGCCCAATGTTAATTCTTATCGCAGGACCGGTACGCAGCGGCACCAATGGCAATGAAGTGTTAATTCATGAAAACATTAAGAAATTAGACCAGATTGCCCTGCAGGTCTACCAGCGCGGACATACGCCGGTGATTGGTGAGTGGCTGGCGTTGCCGCTGGCGAGCGCCGCAGGTTCGCAGACAATTGGCGATGAAATCAGTGAATCTTTTCTCTATCCGGTGGCGCATCGTTTGATTCACTGTTGCGATGCTATTTTACGCATTCCGGGCGCGTCGCAGGGGGCTGATAACGATGTGCGGATTGGCAAGGAGCGGGGGATGGCGATCTTTACCCAACTGGATGAGATTCCGGTGATTGAGAGTTAGATTAAGCGTGGTCGCCATGAATGGCGACCCGATAAAAATATCATTTATTACTCGTGATAGATCTGGCTGCGTCCGCCATCAACCAGGATATCGGTGGCATTGATGAAGCGCGCTTCGTCCGAGGCGAGAAATAGCGCGGTATATGCCACTTCCTGCGGTTCACCAATTCGTTTGCACGGTAGCAAAGCGGCCTGCCGTTCACGCTCGGCTTGCGGATCGGGACAGCTTGCCAGCCAGGCTTCAGCGGCGGGCGTCATGATCAAACCCGGAGAAATGCTATTAATGCGAATGCCCTGGCTGGCGTACTCCACGCCCAGCGAACGCGTGAGGCCAATCAAACCGTGCTTGGCAACCGGATAGGGAAACGCGCCGGGAATGATTTTGTGCCCATGTACCGACGCGACGTTAACGATATTGCCGTACTGGCGCGCCAGCATGCCCGGCAGCACGCTGCGGATCAGGTTGTAGGGTCCTTTCAGATTGACCTCCATACAGCGCTGCCAGTCGTCATCTTCCAGTGCCAGCGGATCGCGAAACACATTCACGCCCGCGCAGTTGATCAGAATATCAATCGGGCCCAGCGCTTGCTGCGCTTCGCTCACCCCCCGCTGCACCTCCTCGGGTTGCGTGACATCTGCGCTATAGGCAATACAGTGTTGGCCACTTTGCTGCTGCAACTCTGCCGCCAGCGCTTCGGTGGTTTCACCGTCAAGATCGAACAGCGCCACGCGAGCACCTTGTTGCGCAAACAGTGTAGCGATTGCGCTGCCTATGCCGCTGCCAGCACCGGTGATAATCGCGGTTTTATTAGCTAATCGTGATGACATAATCGCCTCCTTATGAAGATGCCGGTAATGCCAGCCAGTCTGGGAAGTACAACGTGCGCTCGCCGTGCTGCACAGTAATCATTGGCCATTCGCCACTGCGCGTTAAGGCTTCGCAGCCCTCAGCGGTAAGTAAAAAGGTATCTTCGCTTTTTACGCCGCTGAGCGTGGGATTCCACGCCACGGCAATATCAGAGTGAATATCGCCGCGCGTATCTGGCGTTAGGATCACGTCGCGGCAACCATAACCCGCCGGGCCGCCCTGATGATGATCGCGCCACGCATCGCCATGTCCGTGCCGCTGATAGGCATCTTTAATTGCCTGAAATAGCGTTGACCAGCTTTGGCCCGGCTGCGTTGCACAGAGAATATCGGCGTGGATCTGGCACAAGGTGTTGAGGTGCTGGCGTAACGCGGGACCAGGTTCGCCGATATGCACTAACCGCGTCAGGCTCACGTGCAGCCCGTGGCGCTCGGCGCCGAGCGTGATCAGCATGTGTTGTTGCAGCCTTTTCTGCGTGGGCACCGGATGTTTGAACGCGCTAATACGCTCATCGGCCGCCACTAAGGTGCACATCGGACGAATACCGCGTGCCAGACAGGCTGCCACAATCTCGGCCTCCACTTGCCATTCCGTCACGCCCGCTTGTAGCTGGCGCGCCACACCTTCAACAATCTGCGCGGCTTCGCGCCCCAACGCTCTAAATCGCTGCTGTTCGCTGCTGTTCAGGCCCTGTCGCAGTGCGACCATCGCTTGTTGAATATCAGACATGCCGTTTTGCGGCGTATCGCTGCCGAATTTGCCCTCAGGCAACAGGGTATTTAACGATTGAAACCACGGATAGCTCAGCGTTTCACAGGCAAACGGCAGCGATTCTTCGGCGAGGATACGCGGCATCTCATTTTCAGGGGCGAGCAGTAGAACCTTGTCCTGCGTGATGAGCAAGCTGGCCACGCCGACTTCGGCGCGTTCCACCACGTAAAAACTGGCACCTTCGGTCAGCCAGGCGATGTTATCGCGCCGGGTAAGCAGCACACCATCGAGTTGCCAGGAGGCAAGTACGCGCTGCAGGCGGGATAATTTTTCACTCATAAGCGTGCTCCTTTTTCTCGCTCTGCTGCCTCTGCAACATCAGTTCAGCGGCGCGATGGGCCACTGCCATCACAATGGCATTGGTGTTGCCGCTGATAATGTTGGGCATCATTGAGGCATCGACCACGCGCAGGCGGTTAACGCCGCGCACGCGCAGGTCGTCGTGTAACACCGCCAGCGGATCGTTATCGTGGCCCATGCGGCAAGTGCCGACCGGGTGATAGCCGGTTTTCACCATGCGTTTGCAGTGTTCGACGATAGTTTCATCTGAAGTAATCTCTGCACCGGGGAAGATCTCTTGCTGCACCATCGCGCCGATGGGCGTCGCGGTGATGACCTTACGCGCAAAACGGAAACCGGCGATGGTGCGCGCCAAATCGTCGGGATGACCAAAGATTTGCGTATCGATAATCGGCAAGCTGCTGGCGCTGCTATCGCGCAGCGTGACCTCGCCGGTCGCTTTGGGGCGCAGCAGCAGCGAATTGACGGTAACGCCATGGCCGGGATCGGCGCCCATCACGTCGCGGTCGAGATACACCGTGGGCACGCAAAACATCTGAATCGTTGGCGTGGCCCTGAAATCGAGCGGATCAAAGAAGGCGCAGGTTTCCACGCCGGTGGTGGTGACCGGACCGGTTTTGAACAACATATATTGCAAGCCGGCTTTGACCATCGGCCAGCCACGATCCTGGCCGTAATAGCCAAACGCACCGTTGGTGCTGGCCACCACCGGCACTTCATAGTGATCCTGCAAATTCTTGCCGACACCCGGCAAATGCTGACGCAGCGTGATGCCATGCTGTTTTAGCTGGGCTTGTGGACCGATGCCGGAGAGCATCAGCAGCTTCGGCGTTTGATAGGCACCGGCAGCCAGAATCACCTCTTTACGCGCGCAGGCACGTTGCGGATGGCCATCCTGTGTGTAGCGTACGCCGCTGGCATTTGCGCCCTCGAACAAAATCTCCTCTACCTGCGCGCCGGTGACGAGGGTCAAGCGCGCGTCATGGCGCAGCGGCGTAATAAAGGCATCCACCACGCTGCAGCGCTGGCGCGTCTGACCGTTAATGGTGTGCTGCATAAAGCCTACGCCAAACGGATTGCCGGTATTGAAATCCGGCGTGTAAGGAATGCCCAATCCCTGCAGAGTTTTCACATAAGCGCGGCTCAGAGGGCTGAAGTGGCCGAGATGCGACACTTTCATTGGCCCGCCGACGCCGTGATGGGGCGCACCGAGATGATCGTTATCCTCGATGGCGGTAAAGTGCGGCAGCAGCGCATCCCACGACCAGTCGATGCCCTGATTGCCGAGTGCGCTGTTCCAGTCGGCGTAATCCTGGCGATGGCCGCGCATATACACCATCGCATTGACCGTCGAACCGCCGCCTAACACTTTCGCCTGCGGCACAATCACGCCGCGTCCGTTGAGCTGTGGCTGCGGCTCGGTCTGGTGCATGGTGAGGAATTTGTCGCTGGCGAGAAACTTCATGTAACCTGCGGGCATCTTTAGCACCGGGTGATACTCATCGCGCCCGGCTTCCAGCAGCAGCACGCGCGCGTTGCCTTCCGTGACTAACCTGGCGGCGACGATACAACCGGCGCTGCCGCCGCCCACCACAATGTAATCAAACTCTTTCATGGCTCTCTCTTTACTCTGAAGCGACAGAATCTAAACGGCGCAGGCGCTGCGCCTCGGGATTATGCTGCTCGCCGGGATCAAGCGGGCTGAGCAGGAAGCACCAGGAAACAATGGCGCTGATCAGGTACAAAGCGGCGTAACCCCACACTACGCCCGAGGTGCCAAACAGCGCGTTGAAGGCACCGTACAGCGCAGGGCCAAAGAACGTGGAAAGCCCGGCAGCAAAGCAGTAAATCGCCATCGCGTTGCCTTTATCTTTTGGCTGGCACAGGGAAGAGAACAGCGCGGCAGCGGGAACATAGCCGCACAAGGTGATGCCATATAAACACGCGCAGATGACGCTGAGGACAAAGCTACCGTGGCTCCACTGCGGCACAAAATACATCAGCAGCATTGAGATGCCGGAGCCGAGTCCACCAAATACCGTCAGCACCTTGCGCCAGCCGATGCGATCGCTGAGCTTGCCGACAATCGGGTTAAAACTCATGCCGACTAAGCCCATGATGGTGATCAGGCTGAGATATTCGGTTTGCGTAAATCCGATCTGCTCGGTGAAAAAGCCCGGCAGGAAAATAAAGAAGCCGAAGTAAGGCGTGGTGTTGATAATGCGTACCACAGCAGCGGCGGCGATGCGCGGTTCACGCCACAAAATATCGATGCCGCCCATCAGCGTGCGCGCAACGCTCTGCTGACGGTGTTGCTCATCGAGCAACGACTGATAGCCGCTGCGTTCTTTCAGCGCGATCACCATGACCAGCAACCCCAACACAACCAGCCCAAGCGACAGCCAGAACGTGGCATATTCACCAATCAACTGTATTGAGAAGATCGCCACCAGCGATCCCAGCGTGGGCAAGCCGCCGGTAAACGCCAGCCAGAACCAACCGGTTGCTGAACCGCGCATATCGGCGGGTGCGGCGGCCTGAATCCACACCAGAAACGCATAGGCAAACATGGGGTAGGCGACGCCGCGCAAACCGTACGTTAACGCCAGCAAGGCCACGCTATGGGAAGGCAAGGCGATGGCGAGGAACAGTACTTCAAACACAATCCAGATCATACCGCCTGCCAGCATCACTTTGCGCGGGCCAATGAGTGTGGAGAGCGAACCGGCCAGCCAAGAACCGAGCGTAACGGTGACGCCGTAGAAGGCGATCACCGCCGCCGCGATATTGAGTGAGAAACCATTTTCATGCAGGTAAGGCGCGAGATAGTTCGACTCCACGCCATCGCCAATCATAAACAGCAATACAGCGACGTAGCCCCAGGCCAGCGCGGGTGGAATACCGAGGCGGATCAGCCACGGATGGTTTGCAGGTGATGTTGTCATGTTCAATGTCTCTTGAGAGGTGAGGATATTTTTTTGTTATTGGGATGAGCACGAACTTTAAGGCAACGGTAGTGAAGAGGATGGCGAAACCATCACAAAAGACAGTAAACTCTGTTTAGTAAACGGGGCGGATGGGGTGTAATGGAGACAAAATGAAGCCGGTTGGTTTGAACAATTTGCAGGTGCGAAAACATAATAAGGCGCTGTTTATGTCGCTGATGTGGCGGCATAAGCAACTCAGTAAATCTCAATTGGCACTCCTCAGCGGCTTAACCATTCCGGCTACCAGCAAAATTTTGCAGGCGCTGCTGGATGAAGGAAAACTGCAACACTCTGAGGCGCTGATGAGCGCACGCGGTAACAGCAACGGCAGTTTTCAGCTGCCATCCAACGGAGCCTGGACGCTGTGTTTATGCGTCAAGCCGAGCAGCATTGAACGGCAACTGGCCGATGCGCAACTGGTAGCGCAGGGAGAATTTGAGCAAGTCGCCATCAAAGCGGAAACGCCGGAAGCATTGCTCAGTGAGATTGAGGCGGTGTGGCGGAAAACCTGCAAACAGTGGCCGAAGCGACGCATTAATCTGGCGCTGGCAGTGCATGGTCAGGTCGATCCGGTCACCGGTGTGTCACAGCATATGCCTCAGGCCGCGTGGAAAACGCCGTTGCAGTTGAAATTTCTGCTGGAGGAGAAGCTCGGCGTGGAAGTGCGTGTAGATAACGATTGCGTGATGCTGGCGCTGGCTGAGAAGTGGTTAAATCGCAATGCGCTCAGCGAATTCTGCGTCATCAATGTGGATTACGGTATCGGCTCATCATTTGTGATCAACGGTGAGATTTTTCGCGGCAATTTGTACGGCAGCGGCCAAATCGGCCACACCATCATTGAGCCGAACGGTCAGCGCTGCAGTTGCGGCCGTCAGGGTTGTCTGGAAACGGTGGCCTCACTCAGCACCTTAAAACAGGCGGCTCATCAGCGCGATCCCGAAGCGCCGCAGCCCAGCAGCACGCAGTTATTGCAAGCGTGGCAAGCGGGCGAACCCTGGATTGTAGCGTGGGCACAGCGCGCCGCCGAAGCGATTGGTATGAGCTTATATAATTTTCTCAACACGCTGAATATTAATCAGATTTGGTTATATGGTCGCAGCTGTACCTTTGGTGAAAGTTGGTTGCAGACCATTGTGCGGCAGATCGATTTCAATCCGTTCGATCCGCGTGATGCGTTGAAAAGCAAAGGCACCAATGTGCATTTTGGTCAGTTGGATCGGGCGCGGCAGGTGCTGGGGATTGGTTATTTGTATGTGGAGGCCGAACCGAGTGCGGCTTGAGAGCGTGGTCGCCATAAATGGCGACCTACAAAATAGCTTTCAGACCTGCGCCATACCGCCATCGACGAACAGCTCAGCGGCGTTAATAAAGCTGGACGCATCGGACGCTAAAAACGCCACCACTTTGCCAATTTCGTCAGGTTCGCCAAGACGACCTAACGGCACCTGCGCCGCCAGCGCATCAAACAATCCTTGCTGCTGATCTTCCGGCACCAAACCACCCAAACCTGGCGTGCGCACCGGGCCGGGACTCACAACGTTAACGCGAATACCGCGATCTTTCACATCCAGCGCCCATGAGCGGGCAAAGTTGCGCACCGCGGCTTTACTGGCGCTGTATACGCTGAATCCGGCAGTACCCTGAACCGATGTGGTGGACGAGGTGAGGATCACCGAGGCATTGTCACTCAGTAGTGGCAACGCCTTCTGCACGGTAAACAGCACGCCGCGCACGTTGGTGCCAAAGATACGGTCAAAATGCTCTTCGGTGATGGCGCCAAGCGGCAGCATGTCGCCGCCACCGGCGTTGGCGAACAGGATATCGAGGCGGCCCGCTTGTTTGGCGATTTCTGCGTAAACGTTGTCGAGGTCGCTTAGCACCGCAGCATCAGCGCGAATACCGCTGGCGCTGGCACCGATGCTGGCGACTGCCGCATCAAGCTCCGCCTGACGACGACCGGTGATAAACACGCGTGCGCCTTGTGTCGCCAACTCCTGCGCGGATGCCAGACCAATGCCAGTTGTGCCGCCGGTTACCAATGCGATTTTGCCGTTGAGTGCGTTCATGTTTGCTTCTCCAATGGGTGATGAGGTTTTGATGACTGCGTTGCAGTGCATGAGAAGCAATCTATCTTCACGGCGTTTGCTGATAAATGGTGTAAAATCGAAATGACTATTTCTATGTGTGGATAATTAAAGGCGGCGGAAAACAGCATGGATCAGTTAATGGCGATAAAGGCCTTTGCGCGCGTCGTCGAAGCGGGCAACTTTACGCGAGCGGCAGATTCTCTTGATATGCCGAATGCCACGCTGAGCAAACTGGTGCAGGAACTGGAAGCGCATCTCGACGTTCGCTTGCTGCAACGCACCACGCGGCGCGTCACGGTGACGCCAGAAGGGCGCGATTACTATGAAAAAGCGCTGCGCATCGTGCGCGATTTGGAAGATATCGATCACTCGTTTAATGCGGAAAGCGCCAAACCTGGCGGCTATCTGCGTATTGATATTGGCGGCTCAACCGCGCGCGATGTGTTGATTCCGGCGCTGCCCGATTTCATTGCCCGCTATCCGGACATTCGTATCGATCTTGGCGTTGCGGATCGCGCGGTGGATTTGATCAGCGGTAACGTCGATTGCGTGATACGCGGCGGTCCGCTTAGCGATTCGTCGCTGGTGGCGCGTCATTTGGGGGATGCGGAGATGATTACCTGCGCCGCGCCGGGCTATCTGAAAACCTATGGCGTACCGGCTTATCCGCAGGAGCTGAAAAATGGGCATCGCATGGTGAGCTATTTGTCACCGCAGAGCGGCAGGGCGTTTCCGTTTCGTTTTACCCAGGGCGAAGAGCGGCTTGAGATTAAGAGTGAGCATCGGATTGGCGTCAATGAAAGTAACGCGCATTTGGCGGCAGCGGTTGCGGGTTTAGGGATTATTCAGACCTTCCGCTATGCAGCGGCAGCAGATTTACAGGCAGGGAAATTGGTTGAGATTCTGGCGGCGTGGCGGCCGGGGAATTATCCGTTTCATGTGGTTTATCCACAGAATCGTCATCTTACGCAGCGATTACGGGTATTTATCGGATGGCTGAGGGACGTATTTCCTGGGCGATTGAACGGGTAGAGCGGGGTCGCCACGAATAGCGACCCCAAAGATGATTACAGCGTGCCGGTGCCGCCATCAGAGCACCACACCTGGCCGGAGGTGAAGCTGTTTTTCACATCGGCAAACGTGACGTACAGCGGGGCGATTTCAGCAGGTTGTCCCGGACGACCCAGCGGTGCGGATTCACCGAACTTCTCCACTTTCTCCTGCGGTTGTCCGCCGCTCACCTGCAGCGCGGTCCAGTATGGGCCAGGCGCAACCGCGTTGACGCGAATCTGCTTTTCACCCAGCTGTTTCGCAAGCGCTTTGGTAAACGCGACAATCGACGCTTTGGTCTGCGCATAATCCAGCAGGATCGCGCTTGGCTGATACGCCTGCACCGACGAGGTGTTGATGATGGACGACCCAGCTGGCAGATATTTCAGCGCCGCTTTGGTGATCCAGAACATCGCATAAACGTTGGTTTTAAAGGTGGCGTCAAAGTCTTCAGTAGAGAGTGTCAGGATGGATTCATTAAACTGCTGACGTCCGGCGTTATTCACCAGAATATCCAATCCGCCAAGCTGCTCAGCAGCCTGATCCACCAGCTTCTGACAGAACTCTTCCGAACGAATATCACCCGGAATCGCCACCGCTTTGCGGCCTTCGGCTTCAATCAGTTTTACCACTTCTGCCGCATCAGCCTCTTCTTCCGGCAGGAAGTTGATGGCGACATCAGCACCTTCGCGGGCATAAGCAATTGCCACGGCGCGGCCAATACCGGAATCACCACCGGTGATCAGCGCTTTACGACCGGTCAATTTACCGGTACCACGATAGCTGGTTTCACCATGATCGGGACGGGGATCCATTTTGCTCGCCAAACCCGGCATCGGTTGCGTCTGCTTTTTAAATGGCGGAACCGGATACGTTTCAGTAATAAGGGTTTTATTTGTGGTTTGCGATGTCATATATATCTCCTTGTCGCATGAGGTGAATAAACTAAGCCTGGCATAAATGTGATGTTTGTCACGTTAGAAAGTGAGCAATCAGATTTATTAAGACGAAACGGTAAACGAAAGGGGGTTAAAAAGTGCAGCAGTAACGTGAGGTAATTAACAATATTTATCGAGGTGCGACTGCAGAAGGGGATAATGCTTAGGGCGTCCGTGCCCTGGCGGATTTCCAAGGTGCTATGTGCTATTTAAAACATGGTTGGCTACTTCTTGCCGCCTTTCTTACCTGCTTCTGATGCTTTAGCGGGGTCATCTTTGAAACTACCACCGCTTTTTTCTCCGCCTTTTTTACCGGCTTCTGATGCTTTCTTTTTATCGTCAGCAAAATTACCGGAACCGCCTCTATGCTCAGCCATAAAACATCCTCTCGTGAGTTGTTGTTGCATGGCGGAAATAAGGGCTTCAACGCCATGCCCGTGCTGCAATTTAAGATTAGCGAGGTTCGGATTAATCACAAGCGGAGCGGAAGTGATTATTTATTGCTCGCTGGCGGGATGTTAATAAAATAAGTGCCGCTATAAGGAATCGGTAAGAAATCACGAAAAATCTGCTGCAGGGTCTTTTCGGGTTCCAGGTCCGCAAACAGCTGTGGATAGAGTGTTTTAGCCATAAATTCTGTCGCCGCAATGTGCCACGGACTGAGGTAGAAATTCATCCAGATCACCGCCGAGTGACCATTTTTCAATGCTGATAATTCGCGTAAACCGTTTTGCTGCGCGGTGAGCTGTCTGAAACTGCTGAGCACGGTTTCGGGTGCCACGTCTGGCCCTAATTTCAGTAAGCCCTGCGAGGCGTTATCGCCAAAGCCGGTAGCAAAATAGTACTGCGGCTGAGCGGCAATCACGCTCTCTTCACTCAGGCGACCAAACACGCCGTGCTGGGTTTTGTTGGCGATATTGTCGCCGCCCGCTGCGTTGAGTAATTCGCCGAGGCTGCCGTTGATCGCCGTCACGCAACATTCGTTACGGCGTCCAAGATGCAGTTGCAGCAGCACCGACGGTTTCGCGCCCTGATAGCTGGCTAAGCGATCATGAATCACCTGCATATGCTGCTGGTAGAAACGATTAAACGCTTCTGCCCGCGCCTGCTGATTCAGCACTTCGCCAAATATCTCCACGCTACGGCGGGTGTTTTTCAGCAGATGCACGCGCAGATCGATCTTCACCACCGGAATGTGCGCCGCTTTCAGCATGGTGACAAGGCGCAGGTCGGCATCATCGTAGCGTGCCAGACTCGGCAAAATCACCACGTCCGGTTTCAGCGCCAGAATCTGCTCGGGATTGATGGCGTTCGGCCCGCCAGCACCCAGCGACGGGATTTTCAGCATCTGGGGAAAGTGACGGGCAAAACTGTTCCAGGTTTGGCTGTCGTACTTCTTCAGATCCTGCGGCCACGCCACAATGTGCTGAAACGGATCGCCAGGCTCCAGTAACGCCAGCGTATACAGCATGCGGCTTTCACCCAGCACGATACGCTGCGGACGATCGGGGATCTCAACGCGATTGCCGTCGATATCGGTGATGGTTTTTGCTGAGGCCACGCTGCTGAGCACCAGCAGAAAACAGGCCAGCACCACCAACATCGGGCCGGACAAGCCTGGCGCACGTCGTACAACTATCGAATCAGAATTCAACGCTGGCCTCGAGCATCAGGTTGCGGGTTTCTCCTTCACGCACGCGCAGATTGCCGCCGCTGGAGGGGTAATAATGTTTGTTGAACAGGTTATTCAGATTGAGCTTCAGCTGGGTTTTCTCGCCAAACAACTGGTTGTTCCAGGCGACAAAGCTGTCCGCTACCACATAATCGGGCAGGGTAAAGCTGTTTTCCGGATCGCCGGCGCGCGTTCCCACATAGCGCGCACCGCCGCCTACGCGGAAATCGCCCGGAATGCCGGAGATCGCCAGATTATGGCTCAGATAGAGCGCGCCTGCGTGGCGCGGCGCATTCTGCAGGCGATTGCCGTTATTAGCCGCGTTAACACCGTCATCCACGATCTCGGCTTTGTCATAGCTGTAGTTGGCGCTGAGATCCCAGCCCGGCAGCACTTCGCCATTTAACTCAAATTCCGCGCCGCTGGAGCGCGCTATATTGATGGCGCGCGTGGTGCCGTTAATGCTTAGCGACATATCGCGCTCGTTGATGCGATACAGCGCGACGCTGGCAAACAGCTTCGGTGAAATCTGCCACTTGCTGCCGACTTCCCATGTGGTGCCCTGTTCCGATTTACCGACGTTGCCATCATCATCAACATCGGTCGATGGAGTGAAGGATTTACTCACGCTGGTGTAGAGCGAAACGTCCGGCGTCACTTTGTAGATCAAACCGGCCTGCGGCAGGAATTTGTTGCCTTCGCTGTCCAGCGTTTGCACCACCGGATCAAAACCTTTCGAGGCGCGTTGCTCGTAATGCTGATAGCGTCCGCCCAGCACTGCAATCCAGTTTTCCGTCAGGCTGATGCTGTCTTTGGCATAGATTGAACGGCTGTGCGTGCGGTTGAGGTTATTGGCATTGGCGCTGTTTTCGGTGCTGCTGTTGGTAACAGGCGACAGAATATCGTACTGCGGATCGGTGAAGTTGAAACCGGTGTTGGCTTTGCCCTGATACTGATGCGCGCGATAGGTTTGGATCATCTCGTAATCGGTGCCCAGCACCAGATCGTGCGTCATCCCAAACACTTGCTGTGAGCCGATCACGTCCCACGTAACGTATTTGGTTTTATGGTTAAAACCGCGATTGGCATCGGCACGACGTGTCACCACGCCAGTGTTGGCATTGACCGCCGTGACGCGCACTTCATTATTATCGTATTGACGCTGGTTCCAGCCGAGCGTGACGCGCGTGCTCCAGTCATCATTAAACTGCCAGTCATAATGGGCGTTGAGGGTTTTGTTGTGGCCCCATGCATGGTTGGCTTTGTCATCCAGACGATCTTTGTAGCCCATATCCAGCGGCTTACCGTTGATGAATGCGGTGCCACGATCGTAAGGAATGTCGTACTGATAATCTGAATAGCTAATCAGGAAGCTGGCTTGCTCACCAAACCACTGCAGCGAGGGCGCGATCAGCGTGTGCTTTTCGCTGCCGAAATTGCGCCAGTAATCCTGATTCTGTTTCTCCGCAATCAGGCGGAAGGCGAAGCCGTTGCCAAGCGGTCCGGTGACATCCACCGTGCCCGCGCCACCGCCTTCACTGGAGGTTCGGCCGCTGACTTTGCTGTGCCACTCATACTGCGGCTTTTTGCTTATCACATTGATTACGCCACCCGGATTCTGGATGCCGTACAGCAGCGATGCGGAGCCTTTCAACACTTCAACGCGCTCAGTGGTGGCATCAAAGTTCAAACCCTGGCTGCTGCGCACGCCATCGCGATAGATCGAACCATCCGAGTTGCTGCCAAAGCCGCGACGCACGAAGCCATCTTCGGTGCCGGCCAGCGTGTTGCCTTCCGTAACGCCGCTGACAAAACGCATCGCGTCGGCAAGGCTCGACGCCTGATAATCCTCCAGCTGCTGCTGCGTAACCACGCTGACCGACTGCGCCTGGTTAATGCGCGGCGTAGAGGTTTTACTGCCGATCGCGCTATTAGTGACATTGTAACCTTGTGCGCTATCTTCCTGCGCCGAAACGGTGAGCGTGTTGCTCTCCTCTGCGGCAAAACTGCTGGTGGAACCCCAAATGCTGACGCCGTAAATCGCAGCCAGAATGGCGGGATGGCGTTGAGATTTAAAAGCCGACGGCTTGTTGTTATTCATTCTTTATTAACCTAGTGCAATGCAATTGAGAATCATTCAACCATGTTGTAATGTAGTAGTAAATGGAAATGATTACGAAGCTGTTACATTTTTATTATTATAAATTCATTGGCTTACATCTTAATTCTAAGTAGTAAGTGGGTAATTCACTACAAACCTTCAGTAAAACTCTCACACTTTAAAGAGCAATCAGCAGATGAGTCGAAATAGCATTAAAAGTCGTGTGGATGTGCTGGGTGAACGATATCGGTTGCGCGCACCAACTTTATCATCCGGTCTGCAAGCGGTGGCGCGGTACATCCACGACCATCGCGAGGTGGTGTTGGATGCCACGGCGCTGGAAATTGCCAGGGCCACTAACACCTCGGATGCGACGGTGGTGCGCGCGGTGCAGGCATTAGGTTTTGCCGGTTTGCGCGATTTAAAAACCACGTTAAACGCCTGGTTTGGACCGGCGATGAACTCTGAAGAGAAGATGAGCGCCACCGTCAGCGAACTGTCGTGCGATATCAATTCCGGCATCGATTTTGTGTTGAGCGGCCATAAACATGCCTGCGATGCGCTGTCTGAACCGCACAATCGTGAAGCCGTCGCCAAAGCGGTAACGCACTTGATTGACGCGCGTCAGGTGGCGCTATTTGGCATTAATGCCTCCGGGATTTTGGCGGATTACAGCGCGCGTCTGTTCACGCGCATTGGTATTCCGGCGGTAACGCTCAATCGCTCTGGGATTGCGCTGGCGGAACAGCTGATTGGGCTGCAACGCGGCGATGTGCTGATTATGATGGCGCAGAAGTCGGCGCATCGTGAAGGCATGACCGCGCTGAAAGAGGCGAAGCGTCTCGGCATGCCGATGATTTTGCTCACTAATGCGCTTGATTCGGCTTTCGCTAAACAGGCGGATGTCATTATTAACGTGCCGCGCGGCGGCGAGAATGGTCGCATGCCGCTGCACGGAACGGTGTTGGTGTGTCTGGAGATGTTGATATTGTCGGTGGCTTCCGCGACCTCATCGCGTACGGTAAAAACCATGAAGCGTATTCAGGATCTCAATCGATCGCTGAAGCCATCCGGCAAAAAGTAACGCTATTTGCTGGCGCTGCTGTTTACAGCGGCGCGTTTGCCTAAGCCGTTGCTGGTCACCAGCCACACCGCGCAGACAATCAGCAGCGAACCGCCGATAAAGCCCTGATTGAGCTGCTCGCCCAACACTAACCAGCCCCATAAGATCCCAAACGGCGGAATCATAAAAGTGACGGTCAGCGTGCGCAGCGGGCCAATATCGGCCAGCAGGCGGAAATAAATAATGTAGGCCAGCGCGGTACAGATAAACCCAATCGCCAAAATAGAAGCCCATACTTCCGGGATTTGCCAGCTGCTGGCGGGCGTTTGCGGTGCACTAAAGGCAAAGACTGGCAGTAAAAACAGCGATGCACCCAATTGGCTGCCAAAAGCCACTTTGGTGGCATCCAGTCCGCCGCGTGCACCAATCCAGCGCTTGGTCAGGAAACCGGCAAATCCATAACAGGCGGTGGCGACCAGGCAAGCCAAAATCCCTCCGATTAAAGTGCTGCTCAGATGCGCTTCGCCGGTGGTGCTGATGACAATGATGCCGCTGAATCCGGCTATCATGCCGAGAACTTTGGTGCTCGTCAGTTTTTCATCGAAAAACGCCGCACCAATGATTACGCCCATCAACGGTGTGGTGGCGTTAAGAATTGCGGAATAGCCCGCCGGTAGCACGCGCGCCGCCAGACAATACATCAGGAACGGAATCGCTGAGTTGATAACGCCCAGCAGCATCGCCCAACCTAATTTGCCCTCAAAGCGACGTGGAATGCGCATCACCGCCATAATGATCAATAAACCCAACATGCCGCAAAACACGCGTAAAAACGCGGTGTTCACCGCGCCCAGCGCCGGTACCGCAATGCGCATAAACAGAAAACTGGCACCCCAAATCCCCGCTAAAAGCAGCAGCCGCAACAAATCCGATGTTCGCATAAGTTTCACAATTGTTAAGAAGGAGTCGCGCACAGAATAGCAAATAACCCGCTCCGTCGGGCCGCTATTAACGGCGACTGATTACCGCTTTGCAGAAATATTCCCAGGTAGCGCAATCATCAGGTAGTATTTAGGAATTGATCATTTCCTAAATGCGCGGAGAGCGAAAATGTCAGCATCAGTTATCAAGCACGCACAGGTCTGGACACAGCCATTCAACGCGTTAGACGGATTTTCCCATCATTACGCCACGGTAGACGGCGTGCGTTTGCACTACGTCAGCGGCGGCAATGCAAATGGAGAAACGTTGCTGCTTCTGGCGGGATTTCCGCAAAGCTGGTTCGCCTGGCGCCAGGTGATGGCGCTGCTGGGCGATCGCTATTTCATCATCGCGCCGGATTTACCCGGTCAAGGCGACTCAGATAAACCGCTCAGCGGCTACGACACCACATCGCTGGCGCAGAATGTACAGGGCTTGATGCAGCAATTGGGTCATGAAAGCTATTACCTCGCCGCGCACGACGTCGGCGCGTGGGTTGCCTGGCCGTATGCCACGCTGTTTAGCGATCAGGTGAAGAAATTGGCGCTGCTTGATGCCGGTATTCCTGGCGTGACGTTGCCAGAATCGCTGCCCGCGACGCCGGATAAAGCGTGGAAAACCTGGCACTTCGCATTCCATCTATTACCGGATTTGCCGGAGGCGCTGATAGAAGGGCGCGAAGCGATCTATCTCGAATGGTTCCTGAAACGCAAAGCGGCCAGTCCGATGGTGTTTGGCGATGAGGACATGGCGGAATATACCCGTTTGTTACAGCAGAAGGGCGCGATACGCGCCGGAATGGCGACTTATCGTGAAGTGACGGTTTCGGCGGCGCAAAACCGTGCGTTGCTGAAAGAACGCGGCAAATTAGCGTTGCCGTTACTGGCGATCAGCGCCGATCAGGGTTCGATTCCGGATATGGCCTTACCATTGCGTGAATTCGCTGCGGATGTGACAGGAATTAAGATCGCACACTGCGGTCACTTCATTCCGGATGAGCAACCGCAGGCGCTGGCAGAGGCGTTGGGTGAGTTTTTTAATTAAACGTCAGGTCGCCATGTCTGGCGACTAAAAACCGCTCAATCAAAACGACATCGTCACACCGGCATAATAGGCGCGGCCCGGTTCGTTATAGGTTGATGCACCCGAATTTTCGCGGTAAATGCGTTTATCAAACAGGTTATTGATACCGGCATTGGCGCGCAGGTTTTTGCTGATGTCGTAATTGACGTTCAAACCAAACACCGAATACGGGCTGATTTCCTGCGTCGTCATGCTCGAGGTATCGATATTGGTCTCAACATTTTGACGCGGTTTCTGGCGGCCATACTGCGTCCAGTTGATGTTGGCGCTGAGATCCTGCGTCGCCTGCCACTCCAGCTGCGAGTTGATGGTGAATTCCGGGATCACCGACAGCGGATTGCCGGTTTTCTTGCTCTCGGAGCGGAACATGTAGGTGGCGTTGGAGCGCCATTCCAGCGTATCGGCGATCAAAGGAATAGTCAGATTTCCTTCCAGTCCTTCCACAATCGCTTTGCCGCCGTTTTCCCAGCGCAGCACGTTGTAAACCGGGCGAGTGCTGGAATAAACCGGCTCGGTGCCGGACACAATCTTGTTCTTGTAGTCATTGCGGAACCAGGTGATGCCCGCAACGTAGCCCTGGTTGCTGAACTCCAGTCCAATCTCTTTGTTGACGCTGGTTTCTGCATCAAGATCGTTGTTCCCCAGCAGATAACATTGGCTGAGCCCAATCGGGCAGCCGTTGCCGCGCGTGGAGAGCAGATAACCCGGCGTTGATTGATACAGGTTTGGCGCTTTAAACACCCGTGCGATACCGGCCTTCAGGGTGAAATAGTCGCCCAGACCTTGTGAGAGGTTCAGGCTTGGGCTCCAGTTGGCGCCAAACTGATCGTGATAATCAAAGCGCAGGCCCGGAATCACTTCGGTGCTATCGGTGGCGGCAATGTTGTCTTCAAAGAACAGTGAACTGATGGTGGCGCTGTTCTTACTGCTGCGCTGCGATGGATCGCCAGAACTGCCTGGCAAATTCACGCCGCTCGCGCTGGCCGCAAGCATTGATGCTGGATCGTTCAGCTCGTCGCGGTTCCACTCCGCGCCCAGCGTCACGGTTTGATCGACCAGCAGCTGCAGCGGGAAGTTGATCTCTCCGCCCGCGCGATAGCTTTCCAGGCGGCTGGTGGCGTACGTATCGCTGTTGATCATTCCTTCAGTACGCCCGGCAGTGCCTTCCTGCAGGCGGGTGTTATTGGTTTTCTCGTAGTTGAAATTGAGCTTCGAGGTTCCCCAATCCCAGATACCGTTGTGCGCGATGCCGTAGCTCTGGCGATACATGCGGTTAGTTTCATCACCGTACAGCGACTCCACTAAACCGTCGGTGCTGGCGTTGCTGTTACTGTTCTGCGTGTCACCGGCATAAATATTGCCCTGACGGCTGTAGCCCCAGGAGAAGTCGATGATTTGCAGCGGCGTGATTTTCCACGACAGCACGGTATTGATGTCTTTGTTGCGCACGCCTTCACGGCCCGCCGCGTATGAACCGTTTTCTGCGGTGTTGATATCGAACGCATCGGCATCGGTGCGGTTGATGTTGCCGTACAGGCGCATGGTCAACGCATCACCGGCCAGCGGGCCGCTGAGATTGAAGTTAGCGCGTCGGGTATCGCCTTCTTTGCTATTTTCCGGCTGGCTGGTATAGAGCGACAGCGAGCCGTGCCAGTCGTTGGTGGGACGCTTGGTAATGATGTTCACCACGCCGCCCGCCGCGCCAGAACCGTATCGAGCAGCGGCCGGGCCTCGAATCACTTCAATGCGCTCAACCATTTCAACTGGCACCCAGTTGGTATCGCCGCGTGAATCACGCTCGCCGCGCCAGCTGTAGCGCACCGAGTTACGAGAGGAAACCGGCACGCCATCGATCATCACCAGGGTGTTTTCCGGGCCCATGCCACGGATATCGATTTGCCGGTTATTGCCGCGGCTGCCGCTGGCGCCGTTACCGGTAAGGTTTACGCCGGGCATTTTGCGAATGATGTCGGAGAGATCGTTAACAGGGGGATTTTTTTTGATGTCTTCAGCGGTGATGGTGGACACGCCCGGTTGCTGTTTCAGCTCCTGCTCGGCGGTGACGATCATTGATTCATCGTCAGCCAGCTTTTCGGTGGTTTCAGCTGCAAAGGCAGGCGACGTTAGCATTCCCGCTAAAAAAAGCGCAATTGGACGCTTTTTGCCACGCATGGTTACATTCACTTAAGTTTTCTCCCTGTAACGTTAACAATTGTAAGTAAATGCGCATGATAATGATAACGGTTCTCATTGTCTATTCAGTGAGACGGCAACATGCCTGACAATACAAACCTTTACAAAGGTTGTTCGGTTGCGGGGTATGAGTTGCGGAGAGGGGAATTTCTCATTTGCTTAGAAGAAACCGTTATGAGTAAGAAGAAATGTGTCGATGAATACTGGATAAGCAGGCTATTGATTCACTAGCATATTCTGAATTCTGCTGAGTGTTACGTGCCAAATCTCGGGCGGAAATCCCGCCTTGCAACCGTGCTAGCGGCTATTGCCATATTTCGGCAATAGATATGTTTTTTTCGCATTTGTGATTGTTATCTATCTTCCAGAGAATGCTAATCGGGACGTAAATACCCGTCATAATTTCAGCCGCAACTGCGTTGGCTCCGCGTGTTCACCCCAGTCACTTACTTAAGTAAGCTCCCGGGGATTCACACACTTGCCGCCTTGTTGCAGCTGGAATTATTTAGGGTATATGAGGATGACAATTCCACTCACCGCACGCCGTTCGCACGAGGTGAGTCAGGAGACAAAACCATCGCTACCTCAACGCCTTTTCCCTGTGGGGAAACTTTTTATAAATCAGGAGAAAGGTTCCAGTGAAATTCGCCAAAGGCATGACTCTTCTTGCGCTCGCGCTGAGTGCACACACCGCGTTCGCCGCCGATGAAAACGTCCCAACTGACAGCTCAATCCACGTGCAGGCCGATCCTGCGCTGAAAAGCCTGCTGCCTGCGGATGTGGTGAAACGTGGCTACATTGTTGCCGGAACCAACCCCAACACGCCGCCAACCACCTTCTATAAAGAAGACAACAAAACGCTGGCCGGCCGTGAAATCGATATCATGAATGCCGTGGGCGAGCGTCTGGGAATCCAGGTTCAGTGGCGGGACACCGGCGGTTTCGACAACATCATTCCAGGCCTGAAAACCGGTCGTTACGATGTGGCGCTCTCCAACATCAACGCCACGCCAGCGCGTGCCAAAATCATCGACTTCGTGGGTTACTACGATGCCAGCCGCCTCGGCATTATCTCGCGCAAAGATGCCAACATCGCGCCATTCAAAGAACTGGCCGATGTCTGTGGTAAAGAAGTGGGCGCCGGTTCCGGTACCACCCAGGTTACGCGTCTTGAAGACGCCAGCAAAGCCTGTGAAGCGGCGGGTAAAAAGCCAATCAAAGTCTCCGTCTTCCCGGATCGTCCAGCTGGCGTGCAGGCGGTGGTAAGCGGTCGCGTGCCAATGTTCCTTGGCCCGTATGAAGGTTTGCTGTGGCAGGTGAAAGTGATTAAACCGCTGACCATGAGCGGCGAAATCACCGTACACGATGCGCCAGTCTCCGTCGCTTTCCCGAAAGATTCCGCGCTGGAGCCCGCCGTACAGGCCGCGCTTAACTCGCTGATCAAAGATGGCAGCTACACCAAGATCCTCGACAACTGGGGCATCGGCTTTGGTGCTGTTAAACAAGCCAAACGCAATCAGGAAATCTTTCAATGAGTGACATTCACGACCACACCGGCGACTTGAAAATCGTCGGCAAACGTTACTACGGACGCTGGCTGAGTGCGCTGGTCGTGTTGTTGTGCGTGGTGGCGATGGCGAACTCGATGATTAACAATCCACGCTTCGAATGGAGCGTGATCGCGGAGAACTTTACCGGCGAATCGATCCTGCAAGGCGTATTAATGACGCTGCAGCTCACTGCGATCTCTGTGGTGCTGGGTTTTGCCTTCGGTACGGTGCTGGCGCTGATGCGCCTCTCCTCCAATCCGGTGCTGGTGGGCGTGAGCTGGTTCTACACCTGGTTCTTCCGTGGTGTACCGATGTTGGTGCAACTGTTCCTGTGGTACAACATCGCGGCGCTTTATCCCACCATCGCCCTATCGATTCCGGGCCTCGGCGAAGTCTGGAGCACGCAATCGAACGCGCTGGTGAGCCCATTTAGTGCGGCAGTGATCGCGCTGGTGATGCACCAATCTGCCTATGCCGCCGAAATTGTGCGTGCGGGTATCCAAAGCGTCGGCAACGGCCAGCTGGAAGCCGCGCGTGCGCTCGGCTATCGCCCTTCGCAGATTTTCCGTCACACCGTGCTGCCGCAGGCGATGCGCGCCATCATGCCGCCCGCCGGCAACGAAATCATTGGTCAGCTGAAAACCACGGCGGTGGTCTCAGTGATCTCGCTGCAGGACGTGCTGTTCTCGGCGCAGATTATTTACCAGCGCACCTATGAAGTGATTCCGCTGCTGCTGGTGGCTACCTTGTGGTATCTGCTGATGACTTCGGTGCTGTCGGTGGGTCAGTTCTATGTGGAACGCTATTTTGGCCGTGGCGTTTCGCGCCGGGAAAAACGCAGCCTGTTGAAATCGCTGCCGGGCTTCTCAGCGCCAAAAGCAGAAAGGAGCGTCAGCAATGGGTGAAGCGATCGCCTTACGTAAAGTCACTAAGCGCTTCTCTGGCGTCACCATTCTGGATGAAGTGAATCTGGATATTCCGGCCGGTTCAGTCACGGTGATCCTTGGGCCGTCGGGTTCGGGGAAATCCACGCTGCTGCGCTGCATAAACCACCTGGAAAAACTGGATGGCGGCACCATTCGCATCGGCGGCGAGATCATCGGCTATAAGCAGAAAGGCCAGGCGCTGTACGAGTTAAGCAGCGGTGAAGTTGCACGTCAGCGTGCCGAAATCGGCATGGTGTTCCAGCAATTCAACCTGTTCCCGCACCGTACCGTGTTGCAAAACATCGTCGATGCGCCGATGCGCGTCAAGAAGCAGAGTCGTCAGCAGGCGACCAGCAAAGCGCTGTCGCTGCTGAAGCAAGTGGGTTTGTCTGGCCGCGAAGATGAGTGGCCGCAGAATCTCTCCGGAGGACAGCAGCAACGTGTGGCGATTGCCCGCGCGCTGGCGATGGATCCCGGCGTAATGCTGTTTGATGAACCCACTTCAGCGCTCGATCCCGAACTGGTTGGCGAAGTGCTGCAGGTGATCAAACAGCTGGCGCACTCCGGCATTACCATGGTGGTGGTGACGCATGAGATTGGTTTTGCGCGCGAGGTTGCTGACAACATTGTGTTTATGGAAAGCGGCAAAATCGTGGCGGCGGGGCCAACCCAGCAAGTGCTCGACGACCCGGAAAACGGGCGCGTAAGAAACTTTATCGCAACGGTGCTTTAGGCACCGTTTTTCTTTTTTGATGCCAGGAACAGTGATGACGCAAAAACCGGTAATGCACAGCGCCCATTGGGGCGCTTTTCATGCCCAGCAACAGGGCGATCGGCTCACCATCGAACCGTTCAAGGGCGATCCCGATCCCAGCCCGCTGCTGCAAAATTTCCACACTGCGTTAAACCATCCGGCGCGCGTATCCCGTCCGATGGTGCGCCGTGGCTGGCTGGAGAACGGCCCGGGCGCGGACGATCGTCGTGGCAACGATGAGTACGTCGCGGTGAGCTGGGATGAAGCTTACGCGCTGGTCACGCGCGAACTGCAACGCGTCGGCGATAAGTACGGCCCGGAAGGCATCTTCGGCGGCTCTTACGGCTGGTCAAGCGCCGGCCGCTTCCATCACGCACAAAGTCAGGTGCATCGCTTCCTCAACACCACGCTCGGCGGCTACGTGCGTTCAGTCAACAGCTACAGTTCCGGCTCCGCGTCGGTGTTGCTGCCGCATATCGTCGGCGACATGAATGAAATTGCCCGTCGCGGCGTCAGTTGGGAAGAGATCGCCCAGCACAGCGACATCGTGTTGGCATTTGGCGGTTTGGCGCTGAAAAACTCGCAGGTCGCCAGCGGCGGTTTAAGCGAACACACCGAGCGCGGCTTTATGCAGCAAGCGGCTGAGCGCGGCACGCGTTTTATCTCGGTCAGTCCGCTGCAAAGCGATCTCCCTGAAGAAGCGCAGGGCGAATGGCTGGCGCTGCGACCGGGCACTGACGCGGCCTTCATCCTCGGCGTGTTATCGGTGTTGATCGCTGAACAGCTGACCGATGAGGCTTTCCTCGCGCGCTACACCGTGGGCTGGCCAGAAATGGCGGCCTACATTCGCGGCGAAGAGGATGGCACGCCGCGCGATGCGGCGTGGGCAGCAGAAATTTGCGGCGTGAGTGCTGCGTTCATCAGCGATTTTGCTCGCCAGCTGCACGGCAAACGCGTGCTGGTGACGGTGGCGCATGCCTTGCAGCGCGCAGAAAACGGCGAACAGCCGGTATGGCTGGGATTGGTGCTGGCGGCCGCACTTGGTCAGCCGGGCTTGCCGGGCGGCGGCTACACCTATGCGCTGGGTGCGCTGGGCCATTACGGTAAGCATCACAATCTGGTGAGTTTTCCGGCGCTACCGCAGGGTAAAAACGGTATCGATCGTCTGATTCCGGTGGCGCGTATCTCCGATATGCTGCTCAATCCCGGCAAGCCGTTTGATTACAATGGCCGCCGTTTAACCTATCCGCACATCCGTCTGGCATATTGGGCCGGCGGCAATCCGTTCCATCATCATCAGGATCTCGCGCGCTTGCGTCAGGCTTTTTGTCAGCTGGATACGCTGATCGTGCATGAGATCGCCTGGACCGCCAGCGCGCGCCATGCCGATATCGTTTTGCCCGCCACCATGACGCTGGAGCGCGAAGACATTGGCGGCGCACCCACCGATCGCCACTTGTTTGCCATGCAACCGGTGGCGCAACCGTTCGGTGAAGCCAAAGATGATTACGCGATTTTCACCGAGCTGGCGCGCCGTGTAGGCCGCGAAGAGGCCTTCACCGAAGGGCGCGATACGCGCGGCTGGTTGCAGCATCATTACGCCCAGCTGCAGCAAAAGCTGGCGGCGCATCAGGTTGAGATCCCCGACTTCGAGAAGTTTTGGCAACAAGGCGTGCTGGAGTTGCCGCAGCTGAAAGACGGCGGCCGTATGATCAACGCGTTCCGCGCCGACCCGGAAGCGTCGCCGTTGCCGACGCCGAGCGGGAAAATTGAAATTTTCTCTGCCACCATCGCCAGCTTTAACTACGAAAACTGTCCGGGACATCCGGTGTGGCGTGAACCGCAGCAGAAACCGAATCCCGATCATCCGTTTTGGTTGATCGCCAATCAGCCGGCGACGCGTTTGCACAGCCAGCTCGATTTTGGTGATTACAGCCTGAGTGGCAAACGCCATGGCCGCGAAGTGTGCAGTTTGCATCCGGCGGATGCGGCCGCGTCAGACATTAATGATGGCGATATTATCGAGCTTTACAACGCGCGCGGCCACGTGCTCGCCAGTGCGCGTTTGACCGAAACCATCATGCGCGGCGTGGTGCAGTTGCCCACCGGTGCCTGGTACGATCCGGTCGATCCCACCGCGCTGCGTCCGCTGTGCCGTCACGGTAATCCCAATGTGTTGACGCTGGATATCGGCACGTCTTCATTGGCACAAGGTTGCAGCGGGCAAATCACCGTGGTGCAGGTGCGGAAATATCGCGGCGAAGTGACGCCGGTACAGGCGTTTATTCCGCCGGGTTGATAATGATTTTCGGCGGGGAAATGCAAAAAGGTCGCCACGAATAGCGTAATGCTAGTCAGTTTAGCCAACGACGAGTGCGCAGGCCGGAGCTTCAGTGAGTGCTGCTAAACAGGGCTCATTTGCCAGAGGCGCTGGCGCGTCTGCAGCGGCAAAAGGGCTATCCGCAGCGCTGAGGCTTTTACGTTGGGCCAGGAGCCTCACGCAGGGATGCGTGAGGCAGTTCGGGGCGGCCAGGACGGCCGATCCTCGAACGATCCGTCGGCACAACGTGAAAGCCGAAGGTACCGCGTAAGCGGCGCGAGGACGGCCCGTGACGCAGCAGATGTGTCAGTGCCCGCACCAGATTAAAAGCAAAATGCTTGCTTAACTCCATTCATGGCGACCTTACGGTTTAGGCGGGATTTGGTGCGCACCTTTGGTTAAGCCGTGGTTTTCCGGTTATGGGTCAAATCTTTCACCGTTTCCGCTGCACGTTTACCGGCAAGGAACGCGTGGTCCGAGTTGTAATATTCCCACTCGCTGTAGCGCCCGGAAAGATGGATGCCTTGCGTCGCCAGCCAGCTACGAATCAGCGTGACGTTGGCGGTGCGTTGATGGTCGTACACCACATAAGCGTACGGCATATCCACTTCGCTGGCGGTAACGATCTCATCATCGGCATTGATGATGCCGACCCGAATACAATCCGCAATGCAGCGTTCAATCAACGCATCGCCTTCGCAAGGAAGCGGCTGATCGTCGCGATAGGTCATTTCGCAGGTCAGGCCAAAACCGCCTTCTGGATTGCAGTGCGGGCTGGCGTTGCCCTGTAAAAAGATGCGGTGGAACAGCGTGTTGCCGGGATAGTAAATCCAGTGTTTGTCGCTGATATTGGCGCGGCCAATGCCCAGATTGACGCAGCGCACCGAGATATGACGCAGTTGCTTCGCCGCTTTCTGCACCGCTTCTGGTGCAAAGCTGCCCATCAATCGCACCAGTTCTGGCAGCGGCAAGGTGCTGATCATCTGGTCATAATGAAACTGTCGACCATCACTTAACAGCACGCGCCGTTGCAACGGCTGAATTTCGCTGACGCCCGCTTCCATCTCCAGCGTGCAGTCCAGATGTGGCAGAAATCCTTCCATTAGCGCCTGAAAACCGCCGCGCAGCGGATAGCCAAAGCGCGCATTGGGGCCGACCGGCTTATCCAGCGGCGCCAGCGCGCCGGAGATGATCTGCTCCAAATCCGGCAGCGGCACGCGTCCGCCGAGCCATGAGGTTTCCATATTCACCAGCGGGGTTTTCCACAGTTTCTGGTTATACGGCAGGGCGAAATGGCGGGCGATGCCTTTGCCCCAGGTACGGAAAATAAAGCTTTCGAAATCTTCGCTCTCCGGCTGACAAACCAGGCTTTCACCATCCGGGATGGCGCCATCGGCGCAGCAATCACGCCGCGCCTCGGTGGCCACCGCCTGTAAAGCGGGAGGCGACGCATAGCGCGCTTCAATCGCGCCTAACACACACTCGCCAATCACTTCGGCAGGCAAACCATGCAGCGCCGACTGAAACGGATAGCGGGTGTAAACATCATGGCTGTAAACCCAGGCTTCACGCGTTTGCCAGTGCTGATTGTCGCCCAGCAGGATATCGTACAGGCGCAACACGTAAGGATCGTTGGAGAACATAATGTGGCCGGCGTGATCGAAGGTGAATCCCTGATCCTCGACCGAACGGCACCAGCCGCCCACGGTGGCATTTTTCTCCAGCACCACTGCGCCCGCGCCGTAGTGATACCCGGCGCTCAACCCCGTTGGCCCGGCCCCCAAAATCAAGCACGCAACGGTATTGTGCGCCAGCGCGGGCGGAGGGGCGGCGGCTATTTCGGGATGGGAAATCTGACGTTGGGTCAGCGCCACGATATGCGCCTGCATCTCATCGGCAGTGCGATCCCACGAGGTTTCCGCTACGCGTGCCGCCATGTTTTTCGCTAGCTGATAGCGGGTTTCCACCGGCATGCTGAGCGCCGCTTCACAGGCCCGAGTAAAGCTCTGATGTGAGTCGGCGATGCTCACCACGTCGGCATAGTGTCGCGCCACATCGGCAATCGCGGTGCTGACAATCGGCAGCTGCGCTGCCATGTACTCCAGCACTTTGGTAGGACTGATAAAGCGCGTCGAAGCATTGAGCGCGAACGGCATCAGGCAAAGATCCCAGCCGGCGAGAAAGTGCGGCAAGGCGGCGTACGGTTGCTGGCCGAACCAGTGCAGATTGCTGCGCTGGGGCAGGCTGGCGGCATCAATTTTCACCACCGGACCGACCATCACGATCTGCCAGTCGGGATGCGCATCGGCCAGCGCGGCAATCAGCGTCAAATCGAGGCGTTCATCAATTACGCCGTAATAGCCGAGGCGCGGTTTTGGCAGGTTTTCCTGCAGCGGATGACTGTTAGTGCGGTCCAGCGCCTGTTCGAAATGTCCCGCATCGACGCTGCTTGGGCAGCAGAAAACCTGCGGATGGCGATGTTTCTTCGCTTCATACAGGCTGGTGCCGCCGGTGAACACCAAATCGGCGCGGCTCAACAGCGCCGATTCACGCTGCTGAAGCTGGCGCGGCGCCTGGTTAAAGGCGGAGAGTTCATCCATGCAGTCATAGATAATCGCGCTCGGTGTAAAGCAGGCCAGCAGCGGTAGCGCCATCGGCGTATAAAACCACACCATCGGCGTTTCATCGTCAGCAAGCAGTTCAGCCAGCAGCGGTTGCAGTACGGCGATTTGGCTATCGTGAAAGCCAGGCGCGGCCACATCGGTATGCGGTTCGATCACCGTCACGTTTGGTGCGGGCTGATATTGGCGTAACGCGGCTTCACCGGGCTGATAAATCGGCTCTTCAATAAACACAATGCGGTGGAACTGGGCGAGGCGCGACAACAGATGCTGTGGACGTTGAAAGACAAATCCCCAACGTAAATGACTGAATACCACTAATACGGATTGTTTCATGACGCTTTCCTCTGGCCTGCTGGCCGCGGTGATCAGACCCTGAAAACGGGCTAATAATCGTTGTGATTGCTGTAATGACGCGGCATAAACCGGGTTCAGCAGACGCTTTTTGTGAGGATCGACATCCCACAATCCGCTGCGTGGCCAGTGTTCGAGATCTTCCCAAAGTGGGCGATCGATAATCGGATAAAGACAGATGCCGCGGATATCACAGCCATTCAGCTGTGCCTGCGCGACATCGGCGGCCACCTGGGCGATCCAGGCGGCGCGTCCGCTGCCGACGTGGCTGGTTTCCGCCAGCAAAATGGGGCGCTGGTAACGCTCAGTTAACTGGGCCAGCAGCGGATGCAGCGGCACGCGGCGCGCATCGCCCAGATGCCATTCCAGTCGGCAGCCGGACCCGGTGAGCCACTGATTGCCGTGGTAATAATTGGCGCCAACCACATCGAGATAGTGCGGTTTGCCGCCGAGTTCCGGCTCGCGCAAACCGACGATCATGTCCCACGCCTGATATTGCGAAGCGTTGATATCCCGGGTGCGCTGCCGACATGCATCGCTGTCTTCATCCGGCACCACGTGAATAATCGGGTCGCAGTGCAGGAAACGCGCACGCGGATCTGCAAGGCGAATGGCGGCGCAACCCGCCAGCGTGGCGCGAATCAATTGACGTTTAATCTCATCGGGATCGGTATGGGCATTGTTACCAAACAGGCCGACAGAAATCCCCCACGCCATAAACGAGATTTCATTCATCGGCGAATAAATGGGTACGTCTTCATAATATTCCGCGAGAAAGCCCGCCATGCGCTGACAAAAAGCGGCGAAGCGCGGCACAAATTCGCTGGAAAATAAGGTTAAGTCATCCGGCCAGCCGTAATGGCAAAAGGTCCAGTTAATTTGCACGCCAAAGGAGCGCGCCGAATTCATGCGTTTTTTTAAACTTTCGAGCGTGGTTTGCGGTTCCATTTCCGCCAGTCGCCAGCCAATACTTTCGCGGGCGGAGGTAATGCCAAACTGCTGCAGCGCGGCGTAATCGTTATGGTATTGCGATAAATGGTCGGTCAACGCATTCATTGAAAGCCGCTCGCCGAAGGGATTGATATGATCCGCTCCCTCATAACCGGCTTGCCAAAAGCTGGAAAATGGCGACATGGAGTTCCCCCGGAATAACATTCAGGAAATAGCAATAAATAAAAGAAGTTAATCGTGTTATAGGGGCGCCATTTAAGGCAACCAGGGAAATCGACTGTTGAACCTAATTCAAATTATAACCACGCTTTGGCTTAGCGCAAATGGCTGAGCTGAAAAGAAAATAAGCCCAGCGTGAGTTTTGCTTATTTAAGTGAAGCGGTGCAAAGAAATGAAGATATTATTGTTGCGCGTTTTCTTACGCTTAACTCACATAATGAAAAGAAGGGTGATGTTTAATTTATTTCATTACTACACTTTAATTAACCCAATTCGGGTTTACGGAGGTACGTATGTCAGAACGTCCAGATGATGATGTAATTCCACTGCCAGGTGATGATGAAACATTACCTGACGAAGATGATGATTTACCCCGCGATACTGAATTCCCTGAAGATCAGCAACCTAAAATCTGAAAATCGGTCGAGCCGCCGCTGGCGGCTCACTATTTAGAGTGCACTCTGCTGTAATTCCCCCATAATACCTCTCCAGGATTCATTTATTTTTTTAACACTTAAGGGAGAGATACGATGGTCAACGACTATTTCACACAGCCACCGATTGGCGTCACGGTTGAGCAGCATAAACGCACCGTTGCGGTTGCGGCGGCATTAGCGGTGGCAAAAGAGTCAGTTAGCGCCTCAACCTCTGCCAGCGGATCAAAGGCATCGTGGGATTTGCAGGCGGTTGCCAATGAGATCGCAAATCTGGCCGATGCCATTCAGGATGCGCTGGAGCCGGTCGAAACGCTTTAAACGAGCAGCTGGGTTAACTGCGCCAGATGCGCGCTGTTAGCCAACTCGCTGCTGTTCAGCAGTTGTTGCTGACGTAGCGGGGATTCCTGCTGCAGTGCCGCGCGCAGCTTGCCTGCGACATCTACCGCATCGGCCAGCGATTGCTGACGTGTGCGGTGATGCTGCAACTGCAAGCCATCGCGTAGCGTAATCGTCACCAGATGAAAACGCAGCGCCGGGTTAATCGCATCCGGTGGCGCACCTTCATCTGGCGTACGACGCACCTTTGCTGCCAGCGGCATCACCTCTTGATTCAACTCGCCTTCGGCAAAATCCTGCAAACGCAAATCGCCATACATCAGCATCGCGGCGATCACATATTCCAGACTGAAACGCGCTTCGATGCCGTTGGTTGGCACGCGCACCGATGCCGCAATATCACCGCCCGGCGGAAACGCCACGCTAATTTCGCTAATGTTTTCCAGCAAACTTTCCAGTGATTTACCGCTCGCCAGCCATTGATTGCGCAAAATGCGCGTGGCTTCGGCGGCGCTGTGCGTACCGGCGCAGGTGGGGAAGGGTTTGAATTCCAGCCCAGGCGCGACGATGCGCCACGGCTGCGCCCAGTGCTCAATCAGTGTTTCCGGCTGCGCCTGGCCATTGCTGGTGGCGGAGATGAAGGCGTCAATCACGCCATCCTGCTTGCCATCAAAGCCTGCCAGCGTCAGCTGTGCGGCGCTCACCGCGCGTTCAGCTGCAAACCCGGCGTGCAGCGGCTTTACCGCCGAACCAAACTGCGCGCGTAAGCCGCTGGCCTGCGTGGTGGCGATGCCGAGCAGCGTCGCGGTGGCAGCCACATCTAACGCCAGCAAACGCGCCAGCGCGGCGGCAGCGGCAACTGTGCCAAGCGTCGCGGTATTGTGATGACCTAAAGCGTAATGCTGCTGGCTGACGGCGAGACCTAAACGTCCGGCAACCTCCACGCCGACCGCATAGGCATCAAGAAACTGATCCAGCTCAGAGGGCTGCAACTGCTGCCAGGCAAAGAGCGCAGGCAGAATCACCACGCTGGGATGCCCGCGAAAATCCGCATGGAAATCATCGTAATCCAGCGCGTGGCTGGCATACCCGAGCAGCAGCGCGTTGGATCGCGCGCTGCCGTCGCCATATACGCTGCGCAGCGCCGGTAATCCGCTGTCTGGCACCTGACCTTGCAGCACCGGCCAGCTGACGGCGAGGAAATCACGCACCCCTTCGCGTGCCGCATTACGTGCGGCGGCGTCCGGTTGGCTGTGAACAATGCGCTCAGCCAGCGCGGCAGTGAGGCTCATCAGCTCACGCTCTTCAGCGCTGCGACCGCCAGATTGGCGAGATAGCGCGACGTCGGCAGCAGCACATCATCATTGATGCGAAACGCCGGATGGTGCAGCGCGTAAGGCTCGCCGGTGCCAATCATCATAAACGCGCCCGGCAGCTGTTGCTGATAGAACGCGAAGTCTTCGCCGATTGGGCTGGCTTCCACCACGCGCGCCTCAAAGCCGCTGGCGCTGGCCTGCTGCAAGGCAAAATCCGCCCAATGCGCATCATTTACCACCGATGGCGGACCCGCGTGCCAGTTGAATTTCACCTCGGCGGCGAAAGCGGCGCCGATACCTTGCACGATTTCACGGAAGCGCTGCTCCAGACGTTCGCGCGTTTCCTGCGAGAAGGAGCGCACCGTGCCTTCCAGCCAGGCGCTATCAGGAATCACGTTCCAGGTGCTGCCGCTGTGAATCTGGGTAATCGAGACCACCGCGTTATCGCCGGATGGCGCATTGCGGCTAATCAGCGTTTGTGCGGCCGAGACAATTTGCGCGGCAATCACAATCGGATCGTTACCCTGATGCGGTTTGGCGGCGTGGCTACCCATGCCGGTGATGCTGATATCAAAGCGATCGACCGCGGCGGTGAGCGGACCGGCTTTGCTGCCAATCACGCCTGGCGGCAGCGACGGATCGTTGTGGATGCCGAAGATTGCCACCGCGTCATCCAGCGCGCCGGTCGCGATCACATCGGGCGCGCCCTGGCCGGTCTCTTCAGCGGCCTGGAACAGAATACGCACGCGACCTGGCAGCGTATCTTCCTGCTGTTTGAGCAGAATCGCTGCCCCCAGCGCCGCCGAACTGTGAAAGTCGTGGCCGCAGGCGTGCATCACGCCGGGACGTTCAGATCGGAAGCTCACATCTGACTGCTCTTCAATCGGCAGCGCGTCAATATCGGAGCGTAACACCATCAATGGGCCACTTTCCGCCCCAATTTCCGCCACTAAACCGGTTTTGAGCGGTAGATCCAGCACGCGAATCTGGTGTTGCTCTAATTGCTGACGAATTCGTGCGGTGGTTTCAAACTCTTGATTGGAGAGCTCGGGAAAACGGTGCAGTTCATGGCGGAAAGCGATCAGCTGTTCGCCTAAGGTGTCGAGAGATTGGCTCATGCTTTTACTCCTTGTTGTGCCGCCTGGCGCGTTAACCACGCATCGTGGGCGCTTTCATCCAGTACTTTCTTCATATATTGCGTGATGTGGCCTTTGCCGAGATCGGTGGTGTGCATCAGCTGGAAACCGCGCTTTTTGTACATCTCGATCAGCCACGGATGGCTGGTGGCGGTGCCGAGCGACACCGCAGGCGCGCGTAACTGGCCCAGCAAGATCTCCTGCTCGAGACGATCCTGCACCTGACGACCAAATTGCTGGCCGGGATAATCGGGATGCGCGCCAAACCAGCCGATATGCGGCAGGCCAAACGGGCCGGGCAGCGGTCCCCACGGATAGCGTACGGTAACGGATGAGACCATCACATCATCAGCATACAGGGCATAAACACCGTGGCTCTGCAGATGACGCAGTGTCTTGGCAAGGTCGGCGGTGGCGGCATCAAATTTAATGCCGAGCGCCAGCGTGGGTGCATACGCGGCATGCATCAGCGCCTGATAGGTTTCCACCTCGTCTTCTCTAACCTGACGAAATTCAAGTGACATAGACATTCCCGGGAAAAAACCGCCATCAGGCGGAGAATCAAAAAACAGGCACCTTCCATAGCGGCGCGATTCATCGCGCAATAAATTGCGCCTCTACGCAAGGTACTCGTCTGTTATAAGGGTTCAGATTACCAGCAAAGCCATTCCCCGCTATATGTGAAAAATAACTAAGCTAATGCGAATTTGTGAAAATGAAATCGCCCCTTTTGCATTGCTTAAATCGTTATTTACCGTAGTATGCAGAAAATACATAGCGCTATAACTATTCTGTATTAACCCTCTGAATTATCTTAATTTAATCCGTTATAGCCTTATTCTTAATCAGGGTGACGCCGTGTTAGCGATCAAATCTCCGCGTGCATATGCACATGAATCCGGTTTGCGTGCGCGCGCCGGTGAATTTATCAAACCTTACGCTTCCCATATTCGCGTCTTTACTTCCCCCCGCGCCTGGCAGGCCGTTAATCCGGAATTAACCCAGAGCCTTGAAGCCAATGATATTCGCTGGGAAATAGAGTATCTGACCGGTGAATGCACCGATGCCGCGATTGAAACCCTGAAGCACAATGTCGAGCGGCAGGGCGCTGAACTGCTGTTTGCGATCGGCGGCGGGCGCGTGCTGGATGCGGCAAAAGCGGTGGGTAGCCAGCTGCCCAATCTCAAGGTGATCAACTTCGCCACGGTTGCCGCGACTTGCGCTGCCTGGTCGCCGGTGGCGATTGTTTACAACGAGCAGGGCGGCCATGTGCGCAGCCAGCCGCTGGGCAAAATGCCGGATTTAGTACTGGTCGATAGCGAGATTATCGCGCGCAGCGACGTGCGTTACCTGAAGGCCGGCATCGTTGATGCGCTGGCAAAATATTATGAGTTCTATCCGTATCAGCGTAACAATCCCAACGATCTGGCGCTGGATCTCAAAGTGATGACCGCCAAACGCGCGCTGGATCTTTATCGCGAGCTGGGCCCGGCGGCGGTAGCCGCTAACCAGCAACAGCAGGTCACGTCGGAGCTGGTGAAAATCATCGATGCCAATATCGTGTTGGCCGGATTAGCCAACAGCGTGCGCGATGTGCTGCCGACGCCAGGTTTTGCTCACGCCATTCACAATCGTCTGACGCATCAGCCGGAATTGCATCAATGGCTGCACGGTGAAAAAGTGGGTTACAGCCTGCTGGTGCAATCGCTGATTGAGCATAACGGCGTGCCGGATGCCGATCTGCTGACGCTGCTGCGTGCGTACGACATGCCGCTGACCTTAGCGCCGTTAACCGGCGACCGCGCGGCGACGATTCGCACCATCGCAGAACAGATTAAATTCCCGGCGGCCAGCGCCGAACGTCTGCCATTCCGCATCTCTGCCGATGCGCTGGAACAGGCGCTGCTGGCGACCGAGAACACGTTTTAAATCGCACCACTTTTTATTGACCAGGACAAATTAATGGCTAACTCACAACAACCACGCCGCATCCGTTTAGGCCTTTTCGTGCAGCCGGTAGGACAACACGTCAGCGGCTGGCGTCTGACGGAAAAGCTCGGCGATCCAACTGACATCGACTGGCTGATCACCATCGCCAAAAAAGCCGAAGCCGGTAAATTCGATCTGTTCTTCGTAGGCGATGCGCTGGCCACCAGCATGTATCGTCTGCCCTCGACCATGGCGCGCCTTGAGCCGCTGACCATGCTGTCGGCGCTGGCGGTGAATACCAAACGCATCGGTCTGGCGGCAACGGCGTCCACCACCTTTAGCGATCCGTTCACCATGGCGCGCAGCTTCTCTTCGCTGGATCACATCAGCCGTGGTCGCGCGGCATGGAACGTGGTGACCTCGTTCTCTACCGATGTAGCGCGTAACTTTAGCCGCAACGATATGCCAAACCATGCCGAGCGTTATGCGCGTGCGCGCGAATTCCTCGAAGTGGCCGACAAGCTGTGGGCCGGTTGGGAAGAGGGCGCGGTGCAGCCGAACAAAGAGACCGGTGCGTACTTTGTTGATGAAAAAATCCAGCCGATTAACCATGAAGGCGAGCACTTCCAGGTGCAGGGTCCGCTGAATATCACCCGTTCGCCGCAGGGGCGTCCGGTGATCATCGAAGCCGGTTCCTCCGCCGATGGTCAGAAACTGGCGGCGGAAACCGCGGAAGTGATCTTCACGGCGGCTGCCAGCCTCGAAGAAGCGCAAACCTTCTACCGTTCGCAGAAAGATCAGGTCATTGCCGCTGGTCGTAATCCGGATCATGTGGTGATTATGCCGGGCGTGATGCCGATTGTGGGCCGCACGCGTGAAGAGGCCAAAGCACTGTGGAAAGAGCTCAACACGCTGGTGGACATCGAAAACGGTCTGCGTCAGCTGTCGCTGCGTTTCAGCATGGATCTCAGCCAGTTCCCGCTGGATGGTCCGGTGCCAGAAGTGCCGCTGGGCGAGGGCAACCAGAGCCGCGTTAAACTGATGACCGATATGGCGAAACGCGAAAATCTGACGCTGCGCGAGCTGGCGGCGGTGGCTGCTGGTTCACGCGGACATCGCGTGATTGTCGGTACCGCCGAAGATATCGCTGACGATTTCGAGCTGTGGATGAACGAGGGCGGCGCGGATGGTTTCAATATCATGCCGGCGATCATGTCCGAGCAGCTGGATCTGTTTGTTGAGCTGGTGATCCCTGAACTGCGCCGTCGCGGCCTGTTCCGTGACGATTACGAGTTCCCCACGCTGCGTGAAAACCTCGGTTTGCCGGTGGTCTAACCCATTCAGGAGCTCAACATGGTCACCTTATCAAAGCGTGTGCAGTCCGTGTCGCTCTCTGCCAATGCGGCGGCGCGTCAACTGACGCGCCAGCTGAAAGAGCAGGGCGTGGATATTCTCGATCTCACCACCGGTGAGCCAGATTTTGATACGCCCGCGCATATTCGCCAGGCGGCGGTGGCGGCAATGGAAGCCGGTGAAACGCGCTACACGCCGACCAACGGCACCACGCCGCTGCGCAAAGCGGTGCTGGCTAAGCTGAAAAATGAAAATCAGCTCGATTATGAGCTGGCGCAAATTTGCATCGCCAACGGTGCCAAACAGATTATCTTCAACGCCTTTGCCGCCACGCTGAATGGAGGCGATGAGGTGATTGTGCCTGTGCCTTATTGGCCGACGTTCCCGGATAGCGTGCGTTTTAACGGCGGTGAGGCGGTGCTGCTGGCTTGTCCGCTGGAGCAGGAATACAAGTTGCAGCCGCAACAGCTGGCGCAGGCGATCACCGCCAAAACCCGCTGGCTGGTGCTGAACAATCCCGGCAATCCTTCTGGTATGGTGTACAGCGCAGATGAGCTGACCGCGCTGGCGACGGTGCTGCGCGATCATCCTGATGTGCTGATCATGCTGGATGAACTCTACGAACATATTCTGTTTGATGGCCGTGAACATATTAGCCTGCTGCACGTTGCGCCGGATTTAGCCGACCGTATTCTGCTGGTGGGCGGCGTGTCGAAAACCTACGCCATGACCGGCTGGCGCATCGGTTTCGGTGCCGGGCCTAAAGCGTTGATCGACGCGATGGTGGTGGTGCAGTCGCAAAACAGCTCCGGTGCCAGCGCGATCAGTCAGGCTGCAGCGGTGGCGGCGTATAACGGTGGACTCGACTTTTTGCCGCCGCAACGCACGGCTTATCAGGATCGCCGCGATGCGATTATGGCGCTGTTAAAGCCGGTGCAGGAAATTGACGTGCTTAATCCTGATGGCGCGTTCTTTATTTTCTGTCGCTGCGCCGGTTTATTAGGTAAAACGCGTCCCGATGGTCAGCAGATCGAAAGCGAGCAGGATGTGATGAATTATCTGCTGGAGAGCGGAGTCTCTGGCGTGGCGGGCAGCGCGTACGGATTATCACCTTATTTCCGTTTGTCGATTGCCACCGACATTGAAACGGTGCGTGAAGCGGGTCGCAGAATTGCGCAGGCCTGTGCGGTTCTGAAATAAGCTTACTGGTAAAGACGTCAGATATTTCCGGGGGATTATCTGACATAACGGTAAGTATGATGCGCAATCCAGTATCGCTTGCCAGGATTATGTCTACGACGTTTTAAAAGCGTATATCAAATAGATTAACGCGCAGAAGTAATAACAAAAAAACGCAGCACTTGTGCTGCGTTTTTACTGTTCATACGCTGTACAGCAAGTCACCGATTAAATCAGGAAATCATCCATTGAACCGCCAGCTTCCAGTGCGGCTTTAATCGGTGACGGCGTACGGCCCTGGCCGGTCCACAATTTCTCGTTCCCCTGTTCGTCGATGAATTTATACTTCGCGGGGCGCGGAGCACGTTTCGACTTGGGTTTGCTTTCCTGGGTAGTTAATTGCGCCAGGTCACTAATATCAATGCCATCTTTCAACAACATCTCTTTATACAGCGCCAGCTTTTCTTCTTTTTCGCGCTGAGCTGCAGTTTCTGCTTCCGCTTCTTCACGGCGCTCTGCGACGACCACGGCGAATTTTTCCAGCATCTCTTCTAATGCTGCGACGTCAATATTACGCGCCTCGGCACGCAGCGTACGAAGATTGTTCAATGCTTTAAGTGCATCGCTCATGTATTAATCCTTATTACTTATTTAACTGGTGTAAAGGGAAGCATTCTACGAGATTTTTTGCCAAAGTAAAATAATCAAACGTGGGCAGAATTGTCTGTAAAATATCCGGGTGATCAGAGATTCTTTTATATTCCATGACGCTTTATCGAGCTATTTGGCTTATTCACGTGACGCGGGAGAGTTAGGGGAATAATAGTGGGTGATTTATTATGCGTGTGTATGCGGTGCGTGTGAAGGTCGCCATAAATGGTTACCGTACACATAAGAATCTGTTCAATTTCACATAGTTGCCGAAAGCCCCGCCATGAACCTTCCTGAAAATAACGTAAGTCAACTATTACTCGTTGAAGAATAAGGCTTTTCACCAAGTGTAAAAGTGTCAGTAAACTGGTAACAATTTCTTGCATTGGAAATCTTAATGCGTATATTTCTCATTTGCTTTCTTAACGGCTTCCTTACTGTCGTTCCTCTTTCCGACGTCAGCAGCGGTGCCGCAAAAAAATAACGATAAGTTGATTGAGGAATCGTATGTCTTTCAGTGATTTGCGCGTCAAGAAACCCGGCAGTGCGCCTCAGCGTGCGTTACGTCTCTCTTTACTGGCTGTGATGGTTGCGTCAGGTATCGCGCAGGCAGCAGAGACCACCAACACCGAACAGACGCTGAACGTGGATGCCAGCGCCAACGCCGATCAGCAACAGCAGGCGGCACAGGATTACAGCGTACCGGTGACGCGTGCCGGTACCAAAATGGCGCTCACCGCGCGCGATATTCCGCAATCGGTTTCAATCGTCAGCAAGCAGCGTATGCAAGACCAACAGCTGCAATCGCTGAACGATGTGCTGAAGAACACCACCGGTATCCACGGCGTCTCTTCCGATATGGACCGCACCAACTACTATTCGCGCGGTTTCCTGATCGACAACTATATGGTCGACGGTATTCCAACCGCCTTCGCCTCACGCTGGAACCTTGGCGATGCGCAGAGCGACATGGCGCTGTATGAGCGCGTCGAAGTGGTGCGCGGTGCCACCGGCTTGCTGACTGGCCCAGGCAATCCTTCCGCCTCCATCAACATGGTGCGCAAGCACGCCGATAGCAAAGAGTTCACCGGTGATGTTTCCGCCAGCTACGGCAGCTGGAACAAGCAGCGTTACGTTGCCGATCTCTCTGCACCGCTGTCGCCTGAAGGGAACGTGCGTGGTCGACTAGTAGCGGGCTATGAAGATAAAAACAGCTTTATCGAACGCTACGGTGCAGACAAAAAGTTCGTTTATGGCGTGGTTGACGCTGATCTGACCGACTCCACCAAATTGTCGGTTGGTTACGAATTTACCCAGGTAAACACCGATTCGCCAATGTGGAGCGGTTCCCCGCGCTGGTATACCGACGGTTCTCAGATCAAAGCGCGTCGTGGTTACAACACCGCGCCAGACTGGGCTTACAACAACAAAGAAAAAAAAAAGGTCTTTGTTAACCTGCAGCAAAACTTCGATAACGGCTGGAACATCACGCTTAACGGCACGCATAACGAAATGTTCCTCGACAGCAAACAGCTGTATATCGATGGCTTCTTTGATAAAACCACCGGCGTGGGCTCTTCTTCTTACGCGGGATATCCGGTTATCGGCGGCACCGGCTACAACACCGGCAAACGTAAAGTGGATGCGGTGGATGCCTTCGCCAGCGGCCCATACGAATTGTTGGGACGTCAGCATGAGCTGATGATTGGCGTTAACTACAGTCGTCAGGACAACAAGTACTACAGCTCGTGGGAGAACATCTCATCAGCAGAGCTGGGTAACTTCAATAACTACAACGGCGATTTCCCGGAATCTAACTGGGATCCGCGCGAACCGGCTTCAGATACACAGCTGGTACGTCAGAAATCTGCTTATCTGGCAACACGCATCTCGCTGGCCGATCCGCTGCATGTGATTCTGGGCGCGCGTTATACCAACTGGAATCGTCAGACGCTGAGCGAAGAGATGGAGAAGAACAACATCACGCCGTACGGTGGTGTGATTTGGGACTTCTACGACAACTGGTCGGCATATGCCAGCTACACCTCGGTATTCCAGCCACAGGATTATCAGGATGCCTCGGGCGGATTCCTGGCGCCGGTGATTGGCAAGAACTACGAAGCGGGCGTGAAATCAGACTGGTTTAACAGCCGCCTGACTACCTCGATCTCCGTATTCCGCACTGAACTGGATAACGTTGGCGAAGCGACCGGACAAACCAACCCGGAAACGGGCAATGCCATCTATGTGGGTAAAAGTGGCGTAGTGAGCCGTGGCGTGGAGTTTGAAGTCAACGGTGCGGTAACCGATAACTGGCAGATGACCTTCGGCGGTACCAGTTATGTGGCGGAAGATCGCGAAGGCGAGAATTACAATTCTCAGCTGCCACGCACCTCATTCAACCTCTTCACCAGCTATCGCTTGCCGATGCTGGATCAGTTGACCTTGGGTGGTGGCGTGACCTGGCAGTCGAAAACCTACGGCGACATTGGCGGTCCAGACGGCGAAGGCACCTGGCGCGCACGTCAGGGCAGCTACTCGGTGGTGGATCTGTTCGCACGCTACGACGTCACCAAAAACGTCTCGCTGCAGGCGAACATCAACAACCTGTTCGACAAAGAGTACGACACCAACGTCAGCAACGGCGGTATCGTGTACGGCGATCCGCGTAATTTCTCCGTCTCGGCGACGTATCGTTTTTAATCAAAATTTAGGGTGCGTGTCATGCGCACCCAATAATAAACCCGTCAAATCACCTTAAGCAGGCCTTTTATAGCAACTCGTATTTCTTCTGATTACCCTCCAGACCAATAAATTCCAGCGTCATGATGTACTCCTCTCAGCATAAAGGGCGGATTTGCCCACGGAAGTGAAAATGGCGTCGTCCTGCGGCGTATGTATGCGACCGCACAACACATTTCTCAGGTGACGTTGTAACGGATGGTGGCGCGTCAGCGCGTGGTTGCCGATGCTTTCCACCATCAGCTGCACGCTGCGAATGGCGTTTTCGGTTACCACCTGTTTGATTTGTGCGGCATGTCCGCTGGCGACGTGGCCGTGGGCAGCGCTGCTTAGCATAGTTTGACTGGTAAACAGCAGCGTATCGATGCGGCCAACCAGCTCCTGGAAGCGCGGCAATGATGCCAGCGGTGCGCCAAGATTGGCCGGCACGCGCTGCTGCAAAAAGGCGATAAACCAGTCGCGCGCGCTATGCGCAATGGCGTCGTACAGCGAACCGAGCAGCACCGCCATCCAAACTGATTCTTCTTCGTTGAGGCCCGCTCGCTGCGTGCTCCACGGCGCGACGTTGACCGCGTGATCGAGCGGGATCAGCACCTCGTCCAGCACCACGCGATGGCTACAGGTGCCGCGCATGCCGAGGTGATCCCACTCATCAATGATGTGGATGCCGGGCGCGTTGGCTGGCACCAGATAGCCGCCGACCAGCGGATCGGCATCGTCGCTGCTGGCCCACACCAGAAACCAGCTCAGCCCATAGCTGCCGGTGGAGTAAATCTTCTCGCCGCTGATGCGCCAGCCTTCAGCGGTGCGGCGTGCGCGGGTGGCGGGCAATCCGCCGCGCGCGGGCGTGCCTAATTCGGGTTCGACGCGCAGCGCGTTAATCAGCGCACCGTCGCGAATCACGCTCTCCGCCACCCTGCGGCGCACCGCGTCTGGCCAGTTTGAGCTGTCGTCGAGGCGACGCGTGTTGAGATACTGCATGATGAGAATCAGCGCTGCAGAAGGTTCGCCGCGCGCCACGGCCTGGATAATCGCCTGGCTTGCCAGCAGATCGCCGCCGCTGCCGCCCAATGTTGTCGGTAATACAAAGTGCAGCAAGCCATGCTGCCGCAACACGCTAAAAGCCGCTTTGGGAAATTCGCCGCTGCGATCAACTTCTTCAGCGTCTTTTTCTAAGGCCTGAATAATCACCGGCAATATTTCAGCCAGAAAGGGCGGGTTATTTGCCATGCGTTATTAATCCCCTTATTAAATCAGGCTTAATTATTTCCTGTTCTGCCACCGCTGTAAAAGCAATAAACCGGCTATATACATGCGGAATCGGCATAATTCTGCCGCCGGTGGAAGTGTTAATTTGCAATGGCTGTTTCTGTGCGAGCCATTAATTAGGGTCAACACCTTCACCTGCATTTATTTTTGGGAGTCATTTAATGCCAAATAGTTATTTAGTTTCCCGTCGGCATTTTCTGGGATATTCCGCCGCCGCGGCGATGGCGGCAACATTACCGGGCCGCGTGTTTGCCGATGATCATATGGCGGGCATGCAGATGCCCGGCGATTTACTGCAAGATGGCCCCGGAAAATGGGCGCTGGCGAAGCCAACGCATGTGCGTCTGGTGGTCAATCTCAACGCCATCTGCCTTGCGCCGGTAGTGGTGGCCGATCAGCATAACTTCTTTAAAGCGCACAACCTGGAAGTGGAGTTCGTTAACTTCGGCAACTCCACCGAACTGCTGCTGGAATCCATCGCCACCGGCAAAGCCGAAGCTGCCATCGGCATGGCGCTGCGCTGGCTGAAAGCGCTGGAGCAGGGCTTTGACGTCAAACTCACCGCCGACACGCACGGCGGCTGTATGCGCCTGCTGGCGCGCGATGGCGGGCCGACCACGCTGGAGCAGCTGAAAGGCAAAACCATTGGCGTCACCGACATGGCGGGCGCGGATAAAAACTTCTTCTCGCTGATGCTGAAAAAGCACGGCGTCGATCCCAATACCGATGTCGACTGGCGCGTGTTCCCGCAGGATTTGCTGCCGATGGTGCTGGAGAAGGGCGAGATTCAGGCCGCCAGCGGTTCCGATCCGGTGATGTGGCGCTTAACCCAGAAGCCGGGCTACCGCGAGATTGGCACCAACTTAATGGACGAGTACGCCAGACTGAGTTGCTGTGTGGTGGGCACGCGCGGCAGTTTGATTCGCGAACAGCCGGAAGTGGCGGCGGCGATCACCCACGCGATTCTGCAGGCGCATGCTTATGCGGCCAAACACCCGGAAGCAATTGGCAGCGAGTTTAACGGCCAGGCACTCAACACCACGCCGCAGGAGATCGCCAGCGTGCTGAAAACCCATACGCACGGACACTATTCGGTGGGGAACGCGTTTGTGAATGAGATCGACGTGTATGCGCGTGATTTAAAGGCGATCAACGTGTTACGACCGGAAACCGATCCGCTGTTGTTTGCTAAGGGGATTACCAGCAACGTGCTGGTTTGAATTGAAATCGCGCCGCTACGAATACATGCAGGACTCTGTAGCGGTGCGATTTATCGCGCATTATTTTCAGGCGATTTTCCTGGAGGTTTGCACGGCGCTCGCCAGCTTCAGCGATTCCGCTGGTACCTGATGCGCGAACAGCTGGGTGGTTAAATAACTGCTGCCGCCATCGGCCAGCAACACCACAATGCGTTTGCCGCGATTCTCCGGTCGCGCTGCAACCTGTTGGGCCGCCCACAACACCGCCCCGGAGGAATCCCCCACCAGCACACCTTCGCTCAGCGCCAGCTGCCGCGCCGCTGTGTACGCCTGCCAGGTTTCCACCGCGATTACTTCATCGTAAACGCGGTGATCGAGATTGGCAGGAATACGCTCAGGCGTCTGGTTGCTGAACGCATGCACGCCGGTAATTTCCAGTGGATCCGGACGCAGTTCGCTCGGCTGTGAACCCACGCCCGGCTCCACGGCGATAACCTGTAATCCCGGATGCTGCTGTTTGAGATAGCGTCCGGTGCCGGAGAGCGTGCCGCCGGTGCCGACGGCGGCGATAAAAATATCCAGCTCGCCGCCGCTATCGCGCCAGATCTCCGGCCCGGTGGTGCGCTCATGGATCGCCGGATTGGCCGGATTATCCAGCTGCAGCAGGAAGTGCACTTCCGGTTCCGCCGCAGTGACCTGCTCGGCCAGCCATTTGGTGGCGGCGACGAAATCGCCGTTGCTGGCATCGTAAAACGCTTTAAAGCCTTCAATGGTACTGAACGGCACCACTTCGGCACCGTACGCCTGAATAATCTGGCTGCGTTCGATGCTAACGAAATCATTGATATAGACGCGGAACTTGTAGCCTTTCGCCGCCGCAATCGCCGCTAACCCAATGCCGGTGTTGCCGCTGGTGGTTTCAACCAGCGTATCGCCGGGCTGAATAATGCCGTTGCGTTCGGCGGCTTCAATCATGCTGAGGGCGATGCGATCTTTCACGCTGTGATTGGGATTAAACAGTTCGAGTTTGGCGACCAAATCGGCCTGAATATCGTGTTGCTGCGCGTAGCGAGACAGGCGCAGCAGCGGCGTGTTGCCAATCAGTTCAGTGATAGAAGCAGAAATTTTTGCAGCCATAATCGACCTCATAAATAGATGAGATGAGCCTGAATGATTGCGCGATAAATCGCGCCGCTACGGATGGGTGCACATACCGGATCGGCGCAATTCATTACGCAATGTATGTCGTTACCATTTCACCGCGCTGCGCTGCCATGACAACAGGCGATCGCGCACCAGGAACAGCAGGGAGATCAGCGAAGAGAACAGCAGCGCCATCACAATCAGCGCGGCGTACATATTGGCGTAAGCCGCCCAGCCTTGCGCCCACTGCAGATACCAGCCGAGCCCGGACTTCACGCCCATCATCTCCGCCGCCACCAGCACCGAGAACGACGCGCCCAAACCCATAAACAGGCCGACAAACAAGTGCGGCAGCGCTGCCGGCACCGCCACGCGCAACACGAGGAACAGCGAATTGGCACCGAGCGTGCGCGCCACATCGTAATAACGCGTATCAACGCTGGAAACGCCCGACCAGGTTAGCACCGTCACCGGGAACCAGGTCGCCAGCGCAATCAGAAATACCGCCGCCGAGAAGCTTGACGGGAAGAAGTAGAGCGACAGCGGCAGCAGCGCGGTAGAAGGCACCGGGCCAAGGAAGCGCAGGATCGGATGCACCCAATAACCCAAGCCGCGCGACCAGCCAATCGCTACGCCGGTAATAAAGCCAACCACGCTGCCGTAGATAAAGCCGAAGGCCAGCAGACGCAGCGAATTGAGCACGCTATCCAGCAGGCGCGGCCAATCGGTGGCGTAGGCTTCGACCAGCGCACGCGGCGGGGCGAAAAACGGCGCGGGCAGCAGCGCCAGTTTGCCAGTAACGGTTTCCCACAGGCCAATCAGCAGCGCCAGTACCATCAGCCACGGACCGCTGCGTTTGAGCGGCGCAAGTAGTGTCAGCCGTGGGAACAGACCCGAGGCAATCGCCAGCCCGGTGAGAAGCAGCGCGATGGCGGCAAACAGCTCGTGCGTTTCATTGACAAAGCGCGGGGCGGCAAAACCCTGCGGCTTATCCGGCACCGCCACCATCAGCGCGACCAGCGCCCACCACAGCAGAAGCGCACCCCAAACAGCCGGTTGAAGGCGGCGCGGCACATCACGGTTGCGGGCAATCGTCAGGGTTTCACTGGCCATTCTCGTCTCCTTAGCTCGACATGTTGCTCATGTGCGCCATATTGCTGGCGTGCTGATGGGCGGATTCCGCCGGCAGCAGCTCTGGCACATAGTGTTCGGCGAAGCGCTGCGCATCGGTATCCGGGCGGATCACGTTGATTTTTTTTAGCTCATCGATATAAACCGCCACCTCTTTGCGCAGCTGCACGCCGGTGGAGTGATGACTATGAGTGTGCTCTTTCAGCATCGCGGCGATATCCTCCACCGCGACGGAGCCAGGCACAAACGGCTGGAAGATTTTCGCCGTCTCTTCCGGATGTTCGGCGGTCCACTGCTGCGCATCGACAATCGCCTGGGTGATAGCACGCGCGGTGGCGGGATCGTCACGCACCAGCGAGCCGCGCAGACCCAGCACACAGCAGGTGAGGTTGGCGTATTCGCCTTTCAGGTTGTTATCGACTTCCACCAGATCGTGCTGCTTCTTCAGCAGCCAGCCCTGCGGATCGTCGGTGGCGAGCGCCTGCACTTCGCCTTTGCGCAGCGCTTCGCCGAACAGGTCGGGCGGATATTGCAGCCAGTTGACCTGCTTATCGGGATCGATGCCCTGTTTCGCCAGCTGAATGGCGAAGAAGTTGCGAATCGGGCTAGCTTGATCGCTGACCGCCACCGATTTGCCCACCAAATCTTTCACATCGCGGATGCCGCTATTTTGCGGCGCGAGTAAACGCATGCAGCCGCCGTGCGTGCCGACGGTGAGATCCACATCAAAACCCTGCTCCAGCGGTTTCAGCCAGCGCAGCGCCATGCCGATGCCGCCATCGGCCTGACCGGTGGCAATCGCCTGTAACAGCGCATCGGTGGGGCCGCTGAAGTTCACCGGCTCAACATTCAAGCCGTACTTTTTAAAGAAGCCTTGCTTCAGCGCCACAGATATCGGTGACTGACACACTGCGGTTTGCCCCCAGGCCAGCTTGATGGTTTTGAGGGGTTTTTCGTCGGCAAACACGTTGCTGCTCAGCAACGGATTTACCGCCACGCCGGCACTAAAGAGACCCAGCCCGCGTAATAACGCGCGGCGGCTCAGAGAGAATTGTTGCAATGCCATCCTGTCTTCCTTGTAGATAAAGTTCACAGGCACTATGGCAAAGGCAATTAGCGCGACCAAATAACAATCCCGCATGACATCATGCAGTTTTTCATTATGAATATTTGCGGATAGGTTTGCCGAAATGGCTATTTCAGTGTGGGAAAGGCGAGGCTTATGCTTTATTTCTTAGCAAATCAAGCAGGAGCGAAAATATGGCTACCACTTCGGCGGGCGTTAATATTGCGATTGAGAAGGTGAATCATCACTTCACCTTAGAAGGCGAAGATTTACCGGTGCTGGAGAATATTAATTTGCAGGTAGAGGCCGGTGAATTTGTCGCGCTGCTGGGGCCGTCCGGCTGTGGCAAATCGACGCTGCTGCGTTTGCTGGCAGGCCTCGAACCGCCCGCCAGCGGGTTACTGGCGGAGGAGGGCAAAGCGATCACCGCGCCCGATCCGTCGCGCGTGGTGGTGTTTCAGGATCCCACGCTCTATCCGTGGCGCACCGTCTATGACAACGTCGGTCTCGGTTTGCAGATTCGTGGGGAGAGCCGGCCAGTGCGCGAACAGCGTATCAACGCGATGCTGGATCGCGTCGGCCTCAGGCAGTTTGCCCGTGCCTGGCCACATCAGCTTTCGGGCGGTATGGCGCAGCGTGCAGCGCTGGCTCGCGCGCTGGTTAACGTGCCGCGTTTGCTGATCCTCGATGAACCGCTCGGCAAGCTCGATTCCCTGACGCGGTTGCGGATGCAGCAGGAGATTGTCGACCTGTGGCAGGAGCAGCAGTTCACCACGCTGATGGTGACGCACGATGTTGAAGAAGCGTTGGTGATGGCGAATCGCGTGGTGGTATTCAGCCCAAGACCGGCGAAAGTGGTGGATGTGATCGAGGTGGATCTGCCGTGGCCGCGCCGTCGCGATGATCCGCAGCTGGTGGCGCTGCGCAGCAGGATATTGGATTTGTTGGGGGCGGATCGGGTAGCTGCGTGATGTGGGTCGCCATTCATGGCGACCTTCTGGCATTTACCCCTGCACGATCCGGCAACCGGCCAAAATATCATCCGCAGGTTGATACTCGCTGGTTTGAATCCCCGTCAATCCCAGCACGGTGGAGAACAGATTATCCTGCGAATAACCCTGATGCGCCGCTTGTTTATCGACACAGCGTTTACTCACGCCATAACGCTGCTGGTAATCTGGTGACAGCCAAATCAGCATCGGCACATGTTTCTGCACATCCGGTGCAATCGCATACGGCATACCGTGCAAATAAGCGCCATTTTCCCCCAACGACTCACCGTGATCCGATAAATACACCAGGCTGGTGGTGTATTGATCCTGATGCGCCTTCAATACATTGATCGCCTTATCGACAATGTAATCGATATACAGAATGGTGTTGTCGTAGGTATTCACCAGCTGCTGTTGCGAACAATCCTGAATTTGATTGGTATCGCAGGTCGGCGTGAATTTTTTAAACTGCGGCGGATAACGGTTGTAATAGGTTGGGCCGTGACTGCCAATGGTATGCAGTACGATCACGCCGTTGCCTTTGAGGTTTTTAATATAGTCCTCGATACCGTGAAATAATACCTCGTCATAACACTCCCCATCGTGACACATATTCGGCAGATTCAGACTGGTCATATCCTGATGCGGGACGCGATCGCAGGCACCTTTACAGCCGCCGTCATTGTCATTCCATAAAACCTGCACGCCGGCGCGCTGGATAATATCGAGCATGCCTTCCTGATGTTCAGCGAGCTGATCGTCATAATGCGCGCGCGGCATATTCGAGAACATGCATGGCAAAGAGACCGCAGTAGCGGTACCGCAGGATTGCGTATTGGGGAAATAAGAGACGTCATCTTTCGCCAGCAACGGCGTGGTTTCGCGGCCATAACCATTAAGCTGGAAATTCACCGCGCGCGTGGTTTCACCCACCACCAAAATCGTTAGATTGCGCTTTGCACCCGCCAGCATCTGCGGCTTTTGTTTGGCATCTAAGCCAATTTTCACCAGCGGCAAATTGGCGGTGCGGCTGTGGCGATACCAGGAAAGTGTCGCCACAATGGAGTTCGACGGGCTGAGCGATTTGATCAGCTCTTTTTGGTTACGAAACAGCGAGGCGTAATCCTTATAGAAAAATGTCGCCACCAGGGCGATGCAGATGACCGACACCACAATTGACGCGGCGCGTTTGGCGATGTTTTTCCACAGAGGTTCGTTATGTTTAATCCGAATCCAGAATACCAAAAGGGCAGCGAGCAGGCCGCTGCCACCCAGCGTGATAATTAACTTAGGCGACAATAGAGCAAAGGACTCGGACGGTGTGGTATCCAGAATATTCACGATCATCGAGCGATCAATAACAATGCCGAAGGTCCAGATGAAATATTGCGCAGCCGCCGCCACTAATACGAACAGCGCAAGAATAAGCCGGTCAAGCCAAACAAAAGAGGCGAGGGTGGCGATAATATTGATCACGCTAAATGCCACCAGCGGCATTGAGACGAAGACGAATATCGTGCGCAGCGTATCAAGCGGCATTGCTGCAATCACCTGACGATAAAAGGCAATATTCAGGAACACCGCAATATAAATTGAAAATAGCGAAATAAACGTCAGCCGACTTAGCGTCGGTCTTTTGCGCAGCGAAAACGTCATTGGTCCATCCGTAACAGTGAAGATGGCGCCAGATTAAGAAAAGAAGGTTAAGTCAACCTTAGGCTGAATCCTTTGAGGCAGATTTATCTTTAGACAGCATCATTGCGGCTGACCGTGGTGAACAATAATTCGCGCAACCAGCGATGCCCGGCATCGCGGTGCGTTCTTTCATGCTACGCCACGGTTTTGGTGAAGCCTGAATCTCCAGCGGCGGCGCGCGCGTCCCATCGCATTCAAAGCCGCATCGGTGACGCCGTGAAAATTCCCGCCGAGATAAGACACCAGCGCGTGATTCTGTGCGCAGAAGTGGTTAACGTGAGATTTCCAGGGTGGGGCAGCGATGATCGTCTGGACGTGCTGCATGCATGGTTGATCGAAGATCTTTCCGATAATCGCGTGCGCCTCCTGACGCAGGAAACTCAAAACGGCAAACCGGCGGTTGAGCCGGCAAAAGCGCAGGCGAACCCGATGATTAACGGCCATCAGGATTGGCGTTTGGTCAAACTTGCCACGCGTGCCCATATTCATCAAACACCTATTGCGCGATAAATCGCGCGGTGATTAGATAATATTACTAACGTAATTTCATCACTTCCTCCTGCGTCAATCCGTTTTAATCCTCTATCTCCTTGAATAGAAGAAATTCTCCACTGAGGTCTAAAGTAATCGGCATTGCTGCCGATACAAACCTGTGAATTTTTTTTATCAATTAGCCTCAACCATTAATCATTGTTTCCTCCGCACGACAGAGGATTTTTCAATCAAGGATTTGATGTGAATTTACCCTTTTCTAAAAAAGCTGCATTCGTGCTGATCGCCGCTTCTCTGACTTCCAGTTGTGCCTCAATGAATGACTTTGCTCGTGATTACGGTACCGCTGCCGGTTGTATCGGCGGTGCCGCACTGGGTGGCGGCATCACTTATCTGGTGACTCACGACGCCAGGAAAGCCCTGGTGGGTGGACTGGCAGGCGGCGTAGCGGGATGCGTGGTCGGAAACGTTTGGCAGAATCGTGAACAGGCGCTGGCTGAAGTCGCCCAGGAAGAAAAAATTCGCATCAGCACTCAGGCGCTTAAGGCGCAGGAGAACAGCAAGCAGGAGCCGGTTGGGATTGTTGCACAAGTTGAGGACGGTACCATGTTCGCCATCGACAGTGCAGAACTGACCAGCAGCGGCATGCGTCAGGTGCAAAAAATTGCCACAGCGATGAAAGGCGGCCAGCAATCCTCCAACGATGTTTTGCTGGTGGTGGGACATACGGACGCCACGGGCAACGCCGAACACAATCAGCAACTTTCTGAAGCGCGTGCCCGCAACGTTGGGCTGGTACTGGAGCAAAGTGGCATTAAAGCCAGCCAACTCTATTTCCAGGGCGTGGGTTCCTCACGTCCACTGGCGGATAACGATTCCCTTTCGGGTCGGGCACAAAACCGCCGGGTTGAAATCGTGGCGTTGGCGAATGAAGCACTGTTACGCCAACGTCTGGCGCTGGAAAGCAATAACCCACTGTATTTGCGCCACAGCTCTGCTGCTGAAAATACGCTGGCGCGTACTTCAACCACCAGGGCGGCACCACGTATAGCGAGCAAGAAGGCTGCGACTAAAAGCGTTGAAGTAAAAGCGCCGGAAGTGGTGACCCAACCCACTCAAGCCATTGCTGAGAGCAATCCCGTTAACTTTGTCGATTTTGGTGGCAAGCCCACCAGCGCAAAGGTTACGGGTCTCGCCAGCAACTTAAAGCCGCTGTCGCAAGGTTTCAGCCTGATTAGTCAGGCGCAGGCCAGCAGTGTCAGCGGTAGCTGTCTCACCGATCTTCCCCGCGTCAGTGGGCTGGCTAAGAATTTAGCCAGCGGTAAGGCGATCGATCAGCATGATACGCGGGAATATCTGCCCAATATGAACGGGCGCGCGTGGGCTGGATTGGTGAATGGCAACCTGGTGACATTGACGCCAGTGTTTGTTCTCAAGGAGGGTGCCGTGGTGACGCAAAACCCTCAAGTGCTCATCACGCCAAACTATGCGCAGGGCAACCGCAAGGCGCTACAAGGCATGGCAAGTGTCGCCAACAGTTGGGAAGGTGAAGACAGCATTCTTTACCGCGTCTACATCGCCGATGCCCAGCATCAACCGATCTCGTGCGTCGACCTCTTGCTGCCGAAATCGGGCAAGCCTGCGCAACAAGGACAGCTCTTTTATAGCAATCATCGTCAGCCGTGGCTGGCCAATTACGCTCCTCAGCGTGGATAAACGGATAACACTCTTATGGAAATTTTAGATACCTTAATGCAGGCGATCGCCACCTATCGCTACATCTTCTGGCCGCTTTTCGGGCTATTGGCGCTAACACTTGGCGTGATCAAATGGTGGGATCAAGTTCGTTACTTCTTTCTCAACCTGTTTTGTTCCCTACCGCTCTTTGGCCACATCACCCGTTTGTCGCGTAGCCATGAATCTCGCCGTGCGGGCACCGGCGGACGCATCTGGCATCCGGCTGAAGAAGCGTTGTGTGGCAAGTTTTATCAATTTCATAGCATTTCAAACCGCGATGCCGATTTTTATCTGCGCTGCGTTAACTATCTGAACAAAGTGGATGAGCGGGGCCGCAAACCGACCAGCGTGGTGTTGTGGTTATGCAGTATCGCCCTCGTCATTCTGGAGGCCTTTATCTTTGCGCTGGTACTTTCGCCATTCATTGCCAACAACATCTCTGCGAACCAGGCGGAGCTGTCGGCGATTGTGGTTTCGGTGCTGATTGGTGTGATTTTAGTGCCCGCAACGCATTTAATGGGCACGCAGTTACACAAAAATACGCTGCTGAGCAAAATCCGCTACTGGCATAAAGAAGCGCGTCTGGAAGGCCATGCGCAGGCGTTGGTCAAAGACAACCGCGTCTCGCTGGAAAACAGCCGCATTGACGATGACGCACCAAGCTATTTGCAAATGCTCAACCGTGTGAACCACGGTATTGGCGCAAAACCGCAATATGTACAAACGGTTGTGACGCTGCTGCTGATCGTCACCTTTGCGGTAGGCGCCTATTTCATTCGTGCGGCAACCATTAATGCCGCCGAAACCCAGGCCGTTAATGGCACGCCGTTCAGCCAAACCAGCGCGGCGAGCAACGCTTCACCTTTTGAGTTGCCACAGCAAGCGGTGGAAGATAATCAGCTGGCTGATAAACAAGCGGCGAAAGAGGTCAGTGACAACCGCGTGTTCGCCTCCAAATTGACCTTCATTATTTTGTCGGTGATTTTCATTGGCGTGCAGATTATCGGTATTTTGATTGGTTATTACCGTTCTCTGGTCGGCATCGAATCGCGCCTGGCGGCGAAATATATTGGTAATTTCAGTAGCTCTGAAGAGTTTGCCGCGTGGTACGCCATGCGCCGTGAGCGCGTAGAGCGTGATGCGCAGGATAAACTGGCAAGCTTGCAGAATCGTATGGCGATGCAACGCGCCAGTAGCGCCAGCATTGCACAAACTGATGTTCGGACCTTCGACGATTACGTGCGCGGTAAGCAGCGCGATAAAGCACTGGCTGACGATCAGCATCAGCAATTTAACGCCACGCGCGCAACCGTTGCTCAAGAGCGACCGGTACATCAGCCAGAACCGGCTTTAGTATTTGAACCTACAACGCCAACACCTGCACCGGTGGCACTGCAAACGGCACCTGTTGCTAACGCCGATGAAAAGGCGCGCATCGCGGAGTTGGGCGATTTGACAGCCTTAGATGATGAAGAACTGCGTTTGGTGGCTGAGGATTTGGGTCTGCCAATGGAAGCACTGCTCAGTCGTCGTAAAGTGCAGCGCGTGCTTAATAAGGCCAGAGGGTAATCAGGTGAAGATCAGCAAATGGTGTTTGCTGCTGTTAGCCGGGGTGAGTGCCCTGGCGCAGGCTGCGGATCGCAACGATATCCCGAGCTGTTATGACTATGCCAAACTCAGTCAATATCGCCCGGCCAACAGCGGTCGTGAGCTGGTGGTGATTATTGATCAAACGGTTAAAGTGCCGCTGCAGATCAAAAATGCCAGTTGGCAGCAGATTATGCGTTTTAGCCAGCCCGGCGATCATGTGGTGCTGTATCAGTTCTCGGCGTTGTTGCAGAACAATTTCATGCAGCGCTTATTTGATGGACGTCTGGAGCCGCTACTCACGGACAAGAAGATCCGCGACAATCAAGGCATGGAGAGTTTGAAGAACCTCGACAAATGCCTGAGTGAGCAAAAGCAATATTTCGCGAGCGCAATGGGTGGGTTGATGGCAAAAAGTTTCGCTGAGAAGGGCGATAACATCGCTAAAAGCGAGATCCTCGATAGCCTGAAACGCATTAGTCACGATCTTGAGCAGGATGAAAACGCGTCACGCACTCTGTTTCTGATCTCCGATATGTTGGAAAACAGCGCTTTTGATAGCTTCTATCGCAATAACGCGCTGCGTTTGCTTTCGCCTGAGAAAGCGTTGCAGCAGGTTAAACAGCAGAATTTGTTAGCGGATTTTGCCGGCGCTAAGGTATTTGTCGCAGGTGCAGGATTGATTGATACCGACGCGAAAAATAATTATCGCTCAGGCAAAATCATTCAGCAGCTTGAGATATTCTGGCGCGACTATTTTACTGCGTCTAATGCAGAGTTAGTAAGTTTTGGTGCACCGGCGTTGAATGTAGATTTGCAATAAATTATTCAGAAACGATGTATTCACTGCCTCAACGTCTGGCCAGGGCAGTGAATATGAGTCGTGACTTCGTTACCATAATGGTTTTAGGGTGGATTACCCATGTTCATCTGCTCACCGTTGATCTGGGTAAAGCGCTTTAACATCTCCCGCATCTGGCATTGAAAGAATGTGTGCATATGGCAAGGTCCGCTATGAGTGAGGAGCGGAAGTTCATAATTTTTTCGACAATCTTCTAAGCGGTTATGCTAGAAATAAACAGCTACAAAGGGAATGGACATGACATTGTTTGAAGAATGTAAGGAATTGCTCAAGGCAGATTTTGATGTTGTGGAAGGAGATGATTTGAGCATGGTAATGGATATTTTTCATCAATATCCATGGCATAGCGGTAAAATTATGTGGCATGAAATGGAATTCAGCGATCATGAAATTACTGATGAGATGTTTAATGGGGGCGGCTTAGGTAATGAAACTGTATTTGTCATAGCGGATGATGCTAATGTGCCTGTGTTCAAAACGCATCTACAACTCATTGTCGATAATATCTACGATGTTATCTCCATATCATCTAATGTCTTTATATTTAATGATAATTTAATGATGCAACCATTATTTCCTCACGATTTTATACGGTTTAGTTTGCGAAAGTGATTCGCTGAAGTTCTGGCCAGAACCCCGCATATTAGTACATTCCGATGTTAGCAATGTCTGCTTTTAGCACGTAGCTGACCATCGGACTGAACTGAAGGTCCGCTGCGAACGAAAGCAGGCGTAGTTTTCAATTGCTGATTCTTTTATTTAATATCCTAACGCACGATTGACTTGCTCATATTGATACCCGTTACTCCAAAACCGCTGCTCTCGTATACATGGAAAGCACGAGCATTATCTCCAGCTACGCGTAGTCTAATCTCTTTAAAACCCTTATCCTGAAGATCCTCTTCAAAAGCGCGAAGAGCCTGTTTACCCAATCCCCCTCCCTGAAGTGAATTAAAAATATGAAAATCATAGATAAATACTGTGCGCATTGCCGCGTCTGGTTTGTACCAGAGATAGCCTACGTGCCTCTCAAATACATCTAATTTCGCGAAAATGGACAGTAAAATTTGCCCGTGCGTATTCACTCCTTCCGCAAGCAACTTTGATATTTCCTGCCTGGCCATCGTTAGAGAATCACTTTTAGACATTCTATAATTTGACGCTATCTCAATTGCATAATCAGGAATAAAATATTCCAGATAAGCAGAGTACTCTTCTTCTGTCATTGAGCGAAACGAGACCATCTTTTAATCCTTATTGAGGAAGTCATACAGACAGAAAGGGCCATACTAATAGCGCCAATACCAGTGTAACGTCAAATTATTCGTTTATGGAATAACAACACTTCCGATCGATTACATGAAAGTGATACTCAATGTCCGCTTCTGGCACGAAGCGGACAAGCTAACTGAGTCGAGGTCGCTATGAGCGAAGAGCGGACTTTTAGTCAAAAAGATCCCCGTTTTTGCTTAGCTGAACATTGCCTATATGCGAAACGCTTGCACTGGCAATTTCAGAGAGTGCCAATTACTATCCAGAATCTATGGATATGAACATTTTGGGCTTTATGCCAGCCTTACTCCCTGTTGCCCTGTCTCCCGGAGCGAGCTTCACTCTCGTTATGAACAGTGCTCTGACAGGAGGTAACAAAGGTTTATTTAGAACCCTCGCCGGAACCGCTCTGGGCATATATACCCATGCAATTTTTATAGGGTTTGGTATCACGGCAGTGCTCATCTCGTCGTCAGCAGCGTTTGCTGTGCTTAAAGTAACCGGAACTGTCTATCTGCTTTGGTTAGGCGCGATGCTTATCCGGAGAGGGATAGCGGTAAATTCAGGCGGGTTTACTGGTGCAAAGCATTCCGTGACTTTAAAAGAGGCTTGGCTGGCTAATGTTTTGAACCCTAAAGCCATCCTTTTTTATTTGACGGTCGTTTCACAGTTCGCAGGCGCGAAGGGTGGCGTTTACAACTACCTTATACTGGCATCAGTTCATATAGTGGTTATGAGTATCTGGCTTTTTGCAATCACTCAAACGCTCATATTCTCAGCCAAAAAAACTAACCCGCGAATGCTGAAAAAGTACGTCAACATTGTCGGCGGGATAATGCTCATTGCTTTTTCTCTGCACAACCTTATCTATTAACTCCATAGAAATACCGTTGTTCCTGATGGTCTCTACGGCCCGCAGGCCAGAGGCCGGCAAAGGCAAATTCCCGGTCAGGGGCTTCCGCGCTTGATACCATCCAAAAGACTTCAGATGTCTTCATGGTCATTTCCGGCCCATCCTCTGCATCCAGCTCTTTTCCCAGCGAGGAGGCAAGGGCAACGATGCCTTTGCGGCGGCCCACAAGTAACAGAATGTGGTTCTCATTTAGCGGCATGTCAGGCGTAACGGCGATGACTTTATCGCCGCGTTTCATGCGTTCAACGGTAACCGGGAAAGTGGGTTAGCTAACGCTCTAATCTGAGTAATGCTCCTGCTCGCGGCCGCTCCTGCCAGAAACACCCGACCTATCAGTTCAGATAAAGCAGGCATCTGTCTTGATGCCGGTATGATTACACCATGCATCAGTTCCTGTTCAGCTTTTATTGCGTCTTCACGAATAGAGCGCCCCATAATTTTGGCAAGAATGTTAACGCAGATAATGATGGCACCCAGGGAGCCGAAGATGTATGTCACCGCATATCCCACCGCGACATTCCCCTGCATCTGCTGGAGCTGTGCTGGATCAAGTTCAGTTTTGCGATGGCGACCGCAATTCTCTTGTCCAGCGCAAATATGCGCCCAGTTTGAATTTACCAATCCACGTGCCTACAGCGTGAGAAAGAAAAAGCGCCAGCTCCGGTGATAATCGAAAAACTTCATGAATCAAATCCATAGAAATATATCCTGCAGAGAAAATTCTTAGGACTCAGGCATATTTTTCTGCCTGAAGAGTGATTATTCAGTTAGAAGAAACGTCAGCGTTTGATGCTTATCTCAGGGTAGCTTTATAATTTACTTTCGCAAATTAAAAATCCTAAGAAACAGGTTTAAGGTAGTGCAAAATACTGATAAGTAGTCTAATTTTAATCGTTACATTTTGAAGGCGAACCGGCAATTTATTACATACGGTTAACTTTTTTATTCATTTTTCGACTGAGTCAAACTATTAAGCATTATAAAATGGTTAATCATTATGGAAAACTCATGCAAAGTGGCTATATTATTCCTAAGCAAATGACTTGTATCTGTCATCTAAATGCTAATATTATGTAAATAATTGATATGCAAATGCTTGCGCATTGTTTCATAACATGCTCACCGCGTAACGCTACAGTATTTAGATTACGCGGGTGCAGCAAGTAACATTCCACACTACGCCACTCTATCGGAAAATATGAGGTCGTTATGTCAAGTGAATCAGTTAATGATATATCAAAAGACTTATCCGCCTTTGTAGGGACGCATTTTGTCTATACCTATGATAATGGATGGAAATATGAATGGTATGCGCGTAATGACAATACGTGTGATTACAGGATTCATCAGGGGTTGGTAGGTGGTCGTTGGGTGACAAATCAAAAAATGAATGCCGTGCAGTTCGCACCTGGCATTTATAAAGTCGACTGGCACGAGCCGACAGGAACCTGTGTGAGCCTGTTATTTGACATTGAAAGAAAGATCATTCATGGCACCATCTTCTTTCCTCAGTGGATTGCAGGTGAAAATCAACATCCCGAAAAAACAATTTGTTATCAAAATGAGTTCATTGAGGATATGCATCGCTTCCGCGATGAAGGACCGGCATATCCCTATGTTGTGATACCCGAATTTGCCAGGGTCACGTATATGAAAAATGAAGGGCCTGATAATGATGCTGTTATTAATATGCCCCCAGGTCAACTTCCGGACAATTTCTTCGATGGGAAATAATTAATTCCGGACATTACTGCTTCATTACACTGACACCTCAAAGCCAATTCATTTGGACGCTGAGGTGCCGAACAGAGTAGTAGAGATTTTAAGTGAGCGGAAAGAGCCAGGAAACCTCGCTACTTTTTTCAGGCCAGCCAAATGGTTCAGCTGGCCTTTATTTAAACGTTTTTAATAAGGGAAGTGGTCAGCTCAGCGCGACCCTCACTTTTAGTGCAATCACCAGCGCGGCAAAACACATTATGCAACCCGCGGTAATGAAAACACCGGTTACGCCGCTGAGACCAAAAAGTAATCCTCCCAATGCAGCACCCATAGCAATTGAGGATTGAACTGCTGCGACTACCATGCCGCCAGCGGTTTCAGCCTGATCGGGAACGGAACGCGCTACCCAGTTTGACCACGCAACGGGTACGCCACCAAATGCCATCCCCCACAACGCGACGAACAACATCAATCCTGCTTCCTCAAGTGGCAGCAAAATCATGCTTAATGCCGCTAAACCAACAAGTGCTGGCATCAGTACCAGGGTAAGACGCAGGCTTTTCTCCATCAGCCACCCGGCCAGCAGCGTACCGATAAAATTAGCGACGCCAAATCCAAGCAGTATCAAAGACAAACGATCCACATCAAGTTGAACGATATTTTCAAGAGCCGGACGAATATAGGTAAACAGCGCATATTGACCCGTATGGGCAATCACACAACCCGTCATTCCCACAGCAATGCCTGGACGGCGGAGTAAATCCATGACAGATGCCGTAATCATCATTTTACGCGGAGCCATCCCAGGAAGCGTAAACAGCTGGAAAAGCAGTGTCAGCAGGCCAACTGCGGTTGCAGCGATAAAAGCACTACGCCAGCCATAAAGCCCACCTAAATAGCTCCCCAGCGGGATCGAAACCACGGTACCGACAGCAATACCGCTAAAAATAATGGAGAGAGCACGCGGGACGCTTTTTGCAGGGACCAGTCGCATAGCTACGGCAGCAGCCATACTCCAGAAGCCTCCCAGCGCGATGCCCAGCAGAATGCGCATGACCAGCAGAACAGCCAGACTGGAGGAGAGTGCGACAAGCAGGTTGGAGGCGATCATCAGCACGGTAAAACCCAGTAAAACAGTTCGGCGATCATAATTACGCGTCAGCCGGGGAACCATCAGGCCCGCAAACAGGGCCACCACAGCTGTCACCGTCACAGCCTGACCAGCAAGCGCTTCGGTCACACCAAGATCCGCGGCCATGGGTGTTAACAGGCTGGCAGGAAGATATTCTGCAGTCAGCAAGCCAAACACGCCCATCGTCAGTGAAATAACGGCCATCCATGCGGATTCTTTGGGTTCCGAACTGTTCAAACTAACGGATGCAGCTTCAGTTGCTTCGTTTCTCATAACACACTCTTTTTTGGAGAAAAAATGATAACTCCAAGTCTAGAGTTGAGCCGCTGGACGATCTATGATGCCACATCCTGATTTTTTACCCGAAACTCCGGTTATGCATGTGAATAAACACTTTGCCCTGTCATCCGAACTCATTAGTGAATTGCTGCTGGAAATGCGTCTGCGTGGCGTGCAGTATCGCCGTTTACAGACGGGCTCTGAGTTTGGCGTCGGTTTCAGCAGCAGACTCGGACATGCCTATTTTCATTACATCGCAGTGGGTACTGCTCTGCTGCGCACACATGATGGTACGTTGCACGAACTGAAAGCCGGGAGCATGGTATTCATGCCGCAGGGCGAGGAGCATCAGCTTTTATCGGATGTCAGCTGTTCATTTCAACATATCGACACGTTCGGCTCTGCTCCTTTAGGCGAGGCCGTCAGCGGAATTAATACCTGCCCGAGTTCGCATCCGACACCCAGCACAGTTCTGTTTTATGGCTGTATGGAGTTCGATCTTGGTGGAATGCAGGGCCTGGGTAAACTGATGCCGCAAGCCATCGTGGTTGAGGCAAATGAACAGATTTATCCGGGGCTGGTTCCCGTTCTGGGCGCGATGAAATCTGAAATCTGTTCCGGACGCGCGGGCTTCGCGGGCATTCTGGCACGCCTCGCAGAAGTGGCGGCGGCCATGATTGTGCGTGGATGGATTGAAAACGGCAGCGAGAACGCCGCTGGTCTGATCGCTGCGTTACGTGATCCACGACTTGCCCGTGCCATTCTGGCCATTCATCGTGATACAAGCCGGGAGTGGTCTGTTGCCGAGCTTGCTGCCCAATCGCATGTATCCCGTTCTGTTTTTGCTGAACGCTTCAAATCAATCATCGGCATACCTCCGCAGCGCTATGCAAGGGAAGTGCGAATGCGCATCGCGGGTCACTGGATTACTCACGATAAGATCTCAATTGACACCGTAGCGCTTCGCCTCGGCTATGCCTCGCAGGCAGCCTTTAGCAGAGCGTTCAAGCGTATTAATGGGTATCCACCGGGCGCTATGCGTCAGCGAACAGCGAGAGGCGTTAATACAGTAAGTGAGTGAATGCTATTATTGTCATTTGCTGGATTGAATGTAGAAGACCTTAAAAACTGAGCGGAAACGACTTTTCATCATTAACCGTTCCGTAAATTTCTCCGGTGTCCGCTTCTGGTACAAAGTTGCTGGTTGTAAGAAGCGGCTGTCTGTAATGAGCAAAGAACTGACATAACGTTTACAGATGCTGGTGGTTTTGAAATTACGCAATCAAGCAAGATGATTAATTCTGATCTGACTGACTTTGTCACTAAACATTCTTTCCGAATATGCTTTTTCGTTCATGTAGGAAAGCACGATTTTTACGATGCGATATCGAATATTAAAATTAGGAACCTGGGATTCTAAATTGAAGTCAAACGAATTTGTTTTTAAAGGAATAAAGAATATGTCATGCTTAAAAAAATATGTATAGTGGGTCTTCCCCAGTAATGAGGATATAATCGACAGTTCTACATTTTACGTTACTTTACTCATGCGTCTAGTCGTGTCAGGAACCTGGGCTTCTAAATTGAAGTTAAACGAATTTACGTTTAAAGGAATAACGAATATGTCATGCTTAAAAAAATATGTATATGCCCCATTTATATCACTACTTTATGGTGTTTCAGCAACGGCCTCACCAGATTTGATGTATGACATTGATAAGAAGGACTATTCGGTGTCAACAGAGGTAACGCCACAATTTTCCTGGGATAAAAGTGAGTCTCAAGGTGATAAAACCCAATATTGTCTTACTCCTCGCGATCCAGGATGCAGCAAAATGTGGCATGAGGAAAAAGCGAAGGATTATTCCTGGTCCACAGAGGTAACGCCAAAACTATCTTGGGAGAAAAGTGAGTCTCAAGATGATAAAACTCACTATTGTCTTACCCCTAGCGATCCAGGATGCAGCAATATGTGGCATAAGGAAAAAGCGAAGGAGTATGACGAGCGGAGGCAGCGTTCCCAACAAAAAAGGCTTTATAATTAACATAAATGATCGTTCAAAAGCTCATATTCAGTTTTCCATAGTGGGATATTACGCCTGGCTTGTAACGTTCTTAATAGTTAGGCTGATAATATTTGACGATTCATTTCTTGAGAATTTTTTGCAGCTTATTTAGAATGCATCTAAAAATCGCACCAAACCGCCTCGTATTCATTTACTGATTCGCGAAATATTATGAATTGGACAGAATAACTTGAGCGTCCAAAGTCAGTTCCTTTTGGGAATATTGTCTGACCAGCTTGTTCGTATTTTCATTTGAGCCACGCTGTCAGGGAGATTGAGGACCACAGAAATAAATCCAAATGTCTGTCGCTACCGTAAATCGAGCGTGGCTGGTCGTTTGGCGCCTCGATCCCATGTTAGTGTTTTATAAAAGCTCAGCTGGTAATTCCGCGCTTGTTTGATGAGTGCAGATACAACAGTTATGGTTTTGTTGTCGCTGATTTTGGACAGCATAACAAAGCGGGAATGGCGTTCAACGTGGGTGACGATATAGGAGTTAGTAGACATCTCTATGTTTGGTCGGGTTAAATATGGCTAATTCGTTAAATAACCTTGATCCCGAGCTGAGTTGATCACACCTGCACTACAACCCATATTCCTCGCGCAACAACCCAAACAGCCAATCGTTATGCCACGCATTTCTCAGCCAGTAACTTTCTCGCAGTTCACCTTCTAATACAAAACCGACTTTTTCCAGCAGTCGCCGTGAGGGCGTATTGCCTGCGGTGACGGTAGCGCTTAGGCGTCGAATGCCGCCGTCGCTGAATGCATAGTCACAAATCGCGCGGAGCGACTCGTGCGCATAGCCTTTGCCATGCGCTTCAGGTGCGAACAGAAAGCCGACTTCGGCGCAGTCATTTTCCCTACGAATATAACCGCTGACGCCGAGGCGATTGCCTGACTGTTTTTCCCGCACCACCAGACACAGCCAATGCGCGCTGAATGGCGACCAGCGCGGCAATCTTGCTGTAAAATCGGCGTGAATTTTTTCATCGGATTTTGCATCGGCGACGTAATGCATGACGTGAGGCGAGAGCTGGAGCTGACGGAAGAAGTCCCAGTCGTCTTCCGCGATCTGCGAGCAAGTGAGTCTGGGCGTGTCGAGATGCAGGTTAGCGGTCACTTTTCACCTTTAGAATTCAGATTACTCCACAACGATATTTTACAACGCTCATAACGTAGCGGCGCAATTTATTGCGCAATATCAGGCTAGTTGCGCAATCGCCATCACATTGCGCGATAAATCGCGCCGCTACGGATACATGCAAAACGTGATTATTGCTGGAACCGCAACGCCACACCAAACGCCTGCTCGGCACCAACAATAATCGCCGACTCTTCTTCGCGGAACGGCACATCACCGAGCAGAAGGCTGGCTTTCACTTTGCGCAGATCCGAGGTGCGCAAACTCAATCCGGCCATGCGCGCGCTGCCGTCGTAATCAATCGGCAATCCGGCGAAGCGCTGCGTAACGTATTCCGCGGCGGCAAAGCGTACCGTTGCCACGCCCGCTTTGAGCACAAACGCGCCTTCCTGACAGGCGGTGAGTTTATCTGCACCGAATAAACGGCTGTAGGGCTGCGCAGCGGCGGCGGGATCCTGCGCCACCACCACGAACTCGACGATATCGCTCACGCCATTCGGATGGACGCGCCACGCGTCCTGCCACACCGAATCCGGTGTGTCGTGCTGACAAAAGAAGCTGCGGCCGTTCGCAACCAGCGACGGGCGCAACCGCACGGTGCGGAAGCGTGCTTCCTGCTCGGTGCCGTCCGGCAAAGTAACGGGACGGAAAAAGCTCGCAGGCAGATCGCCGTCGATATCCTGGCTCTCAAGATAGCGCCACACCGCATCGGCATCCTCGGTTTTCCACACTAATCCGCTGAGGCCAATCGGCGACTGCCACAAATCCTGGCGCAGATTGCCGCGCCCAGGCTCAAACCCCAACAGCTCCAGATAGTTATCTCCAAAAATCGCCAGATGATTACTGGAGCCGAGCGAATGATGGCCGCGCTCGGTCAGCTGAAATCCCAGGCGACGAAACAGCGCGCTGGCGTCATCCAACTGGCTGGTAACGTTGATCACCACATGGTCGAGACGTGGAACAGGTACAGAAATCGCCATCGCTTTTCTCCTTGCTCTCATGGTCACGATGCCAGCGCCTGTTGTTGGCGCAGCGTCAGCAGCGCGCGCTGGGCCAGCTCGGTAAAGTAATGCACCGCCGGTTCCAGCATCGCTTCATCCGGATCGAATCCGGCGTGATGCAGGCCAAATTCACTGGCGCTGCCGATGCTGACGAACGCGCCCGGCAGCTGCTGCAGGTAGAAGGCGAAGTCTTCGCCACCCATCTGCGGCGTGCCGACCTGTGTTTGATAGCCTTGCTCTGCGGCCAGATCCAGCGCGAAATCGGCCCATTGCGGGGTGTTAACCAGCGAAGGCGGACCTTCCTGCCACACCAGCTCCGCCTGTGCGCCAAATCCGGCGGCGATCCCGTTTATCAGCGCATCAATTTTCTGCGGGATTTGTGCGCGAATCGCCGCATTATGGGTGCGCACCGTGCCTTCCAGCTCCACCGTTTGTGGCAGCACGTTCCAGCTGTTGCCTGCGGTAAAGCGCGTCACGCTGACCACCACCGACTCCAGCGAACTGAACACGCGGCTCGGCAGCGTTTGCAGCGCGGTGACGATGTGGCTGCCAATCACGATGCTATCAATGCCTTCATGCGGACGCGCGGCGTGCGCACCTTTGCCGTTGATAGTGATCTGGAAACGATCGACGTTGGCATAATAGGCACCGCCGCGCGTCCGCAGCGTGCCGGTTGGCAGATCCGGCGCATTATGCAGGCCGAAAATCGCCTGCACCTCTTTCAGCGCGCCCGCCGCCAGCAGCTGTTTCGCGCCGGTAAAAATCTCTTCGGCTGGCTGGAACAGAATGCGCACGCGGCCAGGCAGCTGGGATTCGATGCGTTGCAACTGCTGTGCGACGCCCAGCATCACGCTGCTATGCAGATCGTGGCCGCAGGCGTGCATCACGCCCGGCTGTTGGGAGCGCCATACTTGATCGGTTTGCTCGTCGATGGGCAGGGCGTCGATGTCGGCACGCAGCGCAATCAGCGGTTCACCGTGACCGATTTCTGCCACGACACCGGTTTTCAAATCCAGCGGCAGCAGCTTGACGTTGAGTTCCTGCAACCAGCGGGTAAGGCGCTCGGTGGTGGCAAATTCCTGATCCGACAGTTCAGGATGCTGATGCAGCTCGCGTCGCCAGCGCACCAGCTGTTGATGGGAAAGATCCGTCATGGTCATCCTTGTGTGTGTTCAGGTAAGAAAGGTTCGCCGAGCGTCAGCATCAGGCGATTTGCCCAGGCAAAGAAGGCGGCGGATTGAATCAGGTCCAGCAGCTCCAGCGTGCTGAATCCCTGAGCGCGCAGCGCCTGCAGCTGTTTCAGGCTGGTGGCGGCAGGCGTAATCGATAAGGTAGCAACCAGATCGATCTGCGCCGCCCAGCGCGCCGATTGTCCGTGCGACAGCTCAGCGCCCGGCGCGACATTCAGCAGCTTCTGCACCGCCGGTTCATCTTTCGACAGCTGGCTGGCTTTGCGCGCATGCACCGAGGCGCAGTAGATGCAGCCGTTGACCTTGCTCACCACCGTGGCGGCGAGTTCTCGCTCGGCGCGCGAGAGTCCGCCTGCGGTGTAGAAGATGCCTTTATCGGTTAGCGTGCGCTGCTCAAGCAGCGGCTGATTGCGGCCCAGCAGGCGGAAGTAATCAGAGTCGCTATGGCCGAATTTCGCCAGCGTTGCCTGCTCTTCAGCGCTAAATTCATGCAGCGGTTTTGCTGCCAGCCACGGTTCCCAGCCGAGTTCCTGTTGGGTAAAGGCGGTGAGGGCGGTTTTCCCGCTGACGGTGAGCGGCGCATCGTGCCATTTACCGGCCACCGCATGCGGCTGCGACGCCGTCTCTTCACCGTTGAGCAAACGCAAACCCGCAAGCAAGCGGCTCTGGAAGCTGACAAAGGCAATCAGCTGCGCCAGCGTGACGATGCCACGTGGCGACCATCCGGCAGTTTGCAGCGTCTCGATGTGCTGCGGCGCAGCATCGACCGGATGCAGGCTCAGCAGTTCCGCAAACGCCAGACCCGCAGCGAAGCGTGCGTTGTTAGGCTGATCCGGCTGGCGGTAATGCGCTTCGAGACTCGACGCGCCATGCCAGGCCGCGACCTGCGCGGCGAGGGCGAAACGTTCTGCTAACGGCAAATCCTCATCATCCTGCGAAAACAGCACGTCGTAGCTGCCTTGCGTGTGCTGGGTGGCGGCGTGACGCTCGGCGCGGGCTTGCGCCAGTTCAGACGCGGGATCGATATCCGCCAGCGCGGCCAGTAAATCAAACGTTTGAGACATGAAATTCTCCTGTTAAGCGTGGCTTAGCGCACGCAGCGCGGGCGCAATATGCTCGGCAATCAATTCGATAGAACGCAGAATGTCGGCGTGTGGCGGATCAATGGAGTGCACCTGGAAGCTGATATCGGTGACGCGTTGCAGCGACGTATCGGCCAGCAGCGATTGCCGCACCGTGTCGGCATCGCCGAAGTGCGCATCCAGCTGACGCGCCTGTTCGTCCAGCGTGTTGCCAATCACGTGTCCCGATTCACGGAAATGCTGCGCCTGGCGCTTTAAGCCCGGCTCGGCAAGACGGCGCGCGTAGTCGTTGGAATCGGCCACAAAAGCGGTGCGCGATGCCAGAATGCGCGGCGCAATGCCTGCTGGTAAAGCCGCCAGATAGGCATCAATCATCGGGTTTTGTATCTGGTGGAGCGGCAAATCAGGCTGGCCCGCCGGACGCGGCTGGGTGCGCGACAGCATCAAACCGTGCCCGGCAAGGCCTGCGCGCGCCGCACCTTCCACCGAGAAGGTGGCGATCCACACGCGCTGCGCCAGCGTCGGCGCTGCGGGGTAAAGATGATTCTCCGGATGGCCCAGCGTATCGCCGCGCCAGGCGCTCAGCAGCTGATGCAGATGATCGGCAAACACGCTGGCGCGCTGGTCGATAGTGATACCGAACGGCAGAAACGAGGTCGCGGTGCCGCCCGAACCTAAACCGACTTCGAGCCGACCGTTGCTCAGCAAATCCAGCACCGCTGCATCTTCGGCGACGCGCAGCGCGTTCTCCATCGCCAGCGTGATGATGCCGGTGCCAAGCCGAATAGTGCGGGTGTGCGCCGCAACGTGGGCCAGAAACAGCAGCGGTGAAGGCAAGCCGCCTTCTTTCTCGTGAAAGTGGTGCTGAGCAATCCACGCGCTGTCAAAACCGGTGCGCTCGGCGTGCTGAATCTGTTCAGTTGCCAGGCGATAGCGCTGCTGTGCGGAAGTGTCATCCAGCAGGCGAGTGAAAAAACCAATGCGTTTGCGCGTCATGCAGACTCCTTAATCAGCGGACGGAAAGCGGGTATCGCGTCAATCAGCGATCGGGTATACGGATGCTGCGGCGCGCTAAATAGCGTGACAGTGTCACCTTGCTCCACCACTTCACCGGCGCGCAGCACGGTGACGCTGTGCGCAATGCGGCGCACGGTGGCGAGGTCGTGGGTGATAAACAGATAAGTAAGGCCGAGCTCGCGTTGCAGTTGTTGCAGCAGTTGCAGAATCTGCGCCTGCACCGTGACATCCAGCGCTGAGGTCGCTTCATCCAGCACCAGAATCGCCGGTTGCAGAATCAGGGCGCGGGCGATGGCTACGCGCTGACGCTGGCCGCCAGACAACTCGCGCGGTTTGCGCGTCAGCAGCTCCAGCGGTAACGCCACGCGCTGCGCCACGGCTGCGACGCGTTCACGGCGCTGCTCGCTGCTGAGTTTCTCAAAGTTACGCAGTGGCTCTTCAATGATGGCGAACAGCGTCTGGCGCGGATCCAGCGAGGCAAACGGGTTCTGATACACAAACTGAATCTTGCGGCGCAGCTGACGTTGCGCTTCGCCGCGCAGCGCGGTGGCATCGATGCCATCGATCACCACGCGGCCGCTATCGGCCTGCTCAAAGCCTAAAAGAATGCGCGCCAGCGTGGTTTTCCCCGAGCCGGATTCGCCGACCAGCGCGTGCGTGGTGCCGCGCGGCACCGTGACGCACACCTCTTTCGCCACCTGCAGCTGCTGCTGGCGACCGAGGGAAAACTGTTTATTGATGCCGGAGAGCTGAATCGCTGGCGACGAGAAGTTGGCCTGTGTCGGCACGGACAGCGCGCTGTCGCCCGGATCGGCGTCCTGCAACAGCTGCCGCGTGTAAGCATGCTTAGGCGCGTTGATCACCTGCGCCGCCGGGCCTTGTTCCTGAACTTCGCCATGACGAAATACCAGCAGGCGATCGGCGCGTTCTGCCGCCAGCGCCAAATCGTGCGTGACAAACAGCACCGCCGTACCGGATTCGCGTCGCAGCACATCCAGCAGATCGAGAATGCGTTTTTGCACCGTGACATCCAGCGCGCTGGTGGGTTCATCGGCAATGATAATCTGCGGACGCAGGGCAAGGGCGATAGCAATCAGCACGCGCTGTTTCATGCCGCCGGAAAGCTGATGCGGATACTGCGTCAGGCGCTGTTCCGGATGGCTCAGCCCCACTTTTTGCAGCAGCTCCAGTACGCGCTGCTGGCGTTCGGCTTTACTGATTTTCAGGTGCAGCTGCAGCATTTCACCGACCTGATCGCCAATGGTTTTCACCGGATTGAGCGAGTTGCCCGGATCCTGCGGCACTAAGCTGATGCTGACGCCGCGCAGGCTATCAAGACGTTTAGAAGACCAGCCGGCGATATCGGTGCCGTTCAGCACAATTTTGCCGCTGTCACGACGGCCATTTTCCGCCATCAAACCCATAATGGCCTGCGCGGTGGTGGTTTTGCCGGAGCCGGATTCACCGACCAGCGCCACCATTTCACCGGGCTGCAATTCAAAGCTGACGTTGTGAACCACCGCGCACCACTCGCCGCGCTGGCGATAGCTGAGGGTTAAATTTTCAATGGCTAATAACGCGCTCATGCGTCACCTCCGGCCAGTTGACGACTGATGCGGTTGGCGGCCAGCACCACGGCGACCACCACAATGCCGGGGAAGGTGGTGAGCCACCACGCAGTCGCCAGATAGTTACGTCCTTCGGCGATCAATAATCCCCATTCGGGCGTCGGCGGCGGCGTGCCGTAGCCGAGGAAGCTGAGCGTGGATAACGCCAGAATCGCCTGGCCAAACTGCAAGGCGGCGAAGGCGATCACCGCCGTCAGCGAGTTGGGTAAAATATGACGCCACAACACGCGCCAGAAACTGCCGCCGCTGCCGTACGCCGCTTCGACGAACTCGCTGCGGCGTACGCGGACCACTTCGCCACGCGCCAGGCGGGCAAAGCTGGCAATCGAGGCGATGCCCACCGCCAGCGCGGCGTGCACGGTGCCAAAACCCAGCAGAATCAGAATGCTGAGCGACAGCAGCAGCGAAGGAATCGACAGCAGCACATCCACTAAGCGCATCAGCCAGTTCTCAGTGCGACCGCCCATCGCGCCCGCCAGCACGCCGAGTGTGGTGCCGCCAATCAGCCCCATCGCCACCGCTGCGACCGCCGCCGACAGCGACTGTGACGCACCATAAATAATGCGCGCGTAGAGATCGCGGCCCAGCTGATCGGTGCCGAGCCAGTAAGCGGCCTGCGGCGGCAGACGTTGCGCGCCAGGCACGCCTTCCGTTGGGCTGAAATGGGTAAACAGACCCGGCGCAAATGCCGCCAGCAGCGCCAACAGCATCACGCCCCACGCCAGCCACAAACCTGGCTGGATGTTGAGCACGCGGGACGCACGTGCGTTGCCGTTGCTTTGACGCGCAGTTGAGTAATCGACCAGACTCATCGGTTGCCTCCGGCAATGGATTGCAGACGCGGATCGAACAGCGGCATCAGCGCATCGACCAGCAGGTTAATCAGCACAAACGCCAGCGCCGAGATCATCACCACCGCCTGTAACACCGCGACGTCCTGATTATTCACCGCCTGCTGCGTCAGCTGACCGACGCCGCTCAGGCCAAACACGGTTTCGGTAATCAGCGCACCGGCGATCAGTTCCCCGAGCAGCAAACCGGCAACGTTCAGCACCGGCAGCAGCGCATTGCGCATCACGTGATGCCACAGCACATGGCTTTCGCTGGCGCCTTTAGCGCGCGCGACCGCCACGAACGGCTGGGTAGAAACCTGATCGATGCTGCGTAATAGAATCTGCGCCAGCGGCGCGGAGATCGGGATCGCCACGGTAATCACCGGCAGAATCAAACCCTGTAGCGGCGACGGATTGATCACCGGGATCCAGCGCAGCTGGAAGGAGAACAGCTGAATCAGCGCGATGCCGAGCCAGAAGGTCGGCAGCGAGATAAACAGCGCCGGTACCGATTGCAGCACCGAACGCAGGAAGCGCAGCGCTGGCAAGCGCGATAACGCCGCCAGCGCGAACGCGATAAGGGTTGCCAGCACAAAACCGAGCAGCGCCAGTTGCAGTGTGGCGGGCAGGTTGCTGATCAGCTGTTCGCTGACCGGCACGCCCGCCTGCACCGAGTAACCAAAATCGCCGCGCACCATCGCCAGCAGCGTGTGCACGTACTGCTGCCAGAGCGGATTATCCGCGCCGTAAGCCAGTCGCATTTCGGCGATTTGATCCGGGCTAAGGCCCAGATCCGGGTTCTGAAACTTGATCAGCACCGCATCGCCGGGCAGCACCTGCAGCAGAAAGAACGACAGGGTAAACGCGGCCCACAGCACCAAAACGCTTTGACCCACTCTTCGCAGCAGTGAACGTTGCATCATCAACCTGCCTTAGTGTTTTTCCAGCCACGCGCCGTAGAACGACGGACGACCGACGGCTTCAAAATTCACGCCTTTCAGCCACGGCGCACCGGCAAACACCTGCGGTTCTTCAAAAATCGGAATCACATAGGCCTGATCGAGCAGATAGCGCTGCGCCTCGCCGGTCACCGCCAGGCGTTTTGCCGGATCGACTTCCGAGGAGATCCCCAGCAACAGCGTGTTCAGTTTGTCGTCGCGGAAGTTCTGCACCTTGTCGCTGGAGCCGCCTTTTTGCAGCAGCGCATCACGGTTAGTCGGATAGAACTGGCTCTTCACCACGTCAGGATCGGCGCGTCCCACTTCGGACACCACCAGCGGGGTTTTCAGCGGATCGAGGTTATCCAGCACGCGGCTGCCGGCATCACCGGCTTTCACCGCCAGCGCGACGCCAACCTGACGCCACTGCTGTGCCACCAGCTGTAGCACCTCTTTGTTCTGCGGCTGCGGCAGCGATTCATAAATGGTCAGCGCCAGTTTCTTGCCATCCTTTTCGCGGATGCCGTCGCTGCCCGGTTTCCAGCCCGCTTCATCCAGCAGCTTTTTCGATAACGCCGGATCGAATTTCAGCTTGTCGGCCAGATTGACGTAACCGGCCGCCGAGGTGGCGATCACCGAGGTGGCCTGCGGATAGTTCGGTGAGAACAGGGTTTGCACCACTTGCTGCGCGTTGGTGGCGTGCAGCAGCGCCTGACGCACTTTCACATCGCTGACCAGCGGGTTATCCGGGCGGAAGCTGATGCTGTCGTTAACGCCACGCGTGGGTGCAGCGTAAATCGGGAAGTTTTGCTGCTGCGCCTGCTTCTCGTCGTAGGCTTGCACCTGACGAATAAAGTCGGCCTGACCGGCCAGCAGCGCGCCAATACGCACGCTGTCTTCCGGCGTGACGATGAATTTAATGCCGTCGAGATTGGCGGGACCTTGCTGGGCGAGGTTTTTCGGGCCCCATTGATAATCTTTGCGCGCGGTTAAATCGACCTCGCGGCCGAGTTTCTCATCGCTGACCACAAATGGACCGGAACCAATAATATGACGCGCATCGCCGAGTTGGTCGAAGCTACGCTGCAGCGTACTGAGGGAAACCAGGCCTGAACCGATGGTAGCGGTGCCCTGTAAAAAACCGGGAGATGGCTTTTTGAAATAGAATTTCACCGTCTGAGGATCAATAACTTCACTGCGGTCGTAATTATTGATCACTTCGGAAACCGGCAGGCGCTGGGCTTTATTTCCCAGACCGTAAGTATCAAAGTTTTTGGCTACCGCTTTAGCATCTAAGGGCGTGCCATCAGAGAAGGTGACGCCGGGACGAATTTTAAAGGTATATTCGGTTTTATCGGCGTTACTGCTCCAGCTTTCGGCAATCCACGGTTCCACTTTTAAGGTTTCAGGATTCTGCCACGTCAGCTTATCGGTAATTTGATTCAGAATACCGCCATTGGGATAAAAGCCACCGGCGGGTGGATAAAGGTTGGTATGTGCCTGTTGTTCGAGGTAAACCAGCGTGCCGCCTTTGACGGGCGTGTCTGCCGCGTGGGCGCTAAAAATCCCTGATAGCAGGGCCAAACTCAACGCCTGCAAGTGAAAATGCTTAGTCATGGTGTTTCCCTTTTTAATCAATAGCCCGACGGGCGGTTTTCATCATTGAATGCCGCACACGGGAGTTGAACCAAGGAATTGCACTAAGCTTTGCCGAAAAAAATAAATAGAGAAGATCACAGATTTCTGTAGCGGCGTGATTCATCGCGCGTCTTTTAATTCTGCACGGCAATATCACGCGCAATAAATTGCGCCGCTACGTGGTGGTTAACATTGGTCGGTTACATCACGCCCATCAAACGCGGTAGCCACAACGATATCGCCGGAATATAGGTAATCAACATCAGCACAATAAACAACACGCCATAGAAAGGCAGCATGGCGGTGACCACTTGCTCAATCTTTTGCTTACTCACTGCGCTGGCGACAAATAATACCGTGCCGACCGGTGGCGTAATTAATCCGATGCCTAAGTTGGTTAGCATTATCATGCCGAAATGCACCGGATCGACGCCGAGTGCGGTGGCTACCGGTAATAGTACCGGCGTCAGAATCAGGATCAGCGGTGCCATATCCATTAGCGTCCCCACCACCAGTAGCAGCAGATTAATGCACATCAAAATCACATACTTGTTGCTGGAAAATTGGGTAAAGGCTTCGGTGATAATGGTGGGTAATTGCATAAAGGTCATTACCGCACCGAAACCGGCGGCGAAGGCGATCAACACCATCACAATGGTGACCGTTTTGATGGTACGAAACACCAGGATATGCAATTGCGTCCATTTGAAATCACGGTAAATAAACATGGTGACAAAGAACGCCCAGATGCAGGCAATGGCTGCCGATTCCGAGGCGGTGAAAACGCCGGACAGAATTCCGCCGAGAATGATGAAAATGGTGAACAATCCCCAAAACGCATCGAAGAAGATTTTCAACGCCTGCTTGTAAGGGATGCGCTCACCTTTGGGATAGCCGCGTTTACGCGCAAATCCCAGGCACATTACCATTAAGCAAAAACCCAGTAACAGACCAGGAATGATGCCGGCGACAAACAGCGATGAGATGGTGACAACACCGCCGGTGGCGAGCGAATAAATCACCGAGTTGTGGCTGGGCGGGGTTAACACCGCTTGTACCGAGCCGCTGGCCGTTACCGCCGCAGCGAAATCACGCGGATAGCCTTTCTCCTCCATCTGCGGAATCATCACGGAACCAATCGAGGCGGTATCCGCCACCGAAGAACCCGAAATTGCACCAAAAAAGGTTGAGGCGACGATATTCACCAGCGACAAACCGCCGCGAATAAAACCAACGAAAATATAGGCAAAGTTGACCAGTCGTCGGGCAATGCCGCCTTCCGCCATAATCGCGCCAGCCAAAATAAAGAAGGGAATGGTCAGCAGCGAAAACTTATTGATGCCGTTGGTAATCTGAATCACCACCGCTTCCAGCGGTAAGTCTATCCACCATGCGCCAATAAACGCGCTCAATCCAACGGCGAATGCCACCGGGAAACCCACCAGCAGTAATACCACCAAACTGCCTATCAAAATCAGTGCGTCCATTTTCTTCTCCGCTTAGTGGGTGCCGCCAAGAGTCACGATGGCGCGTTGGCTTTGATCGCCATTAACCAATCTTTCAATGACAAACAGCAGGGTGAAAATCGCGCCGATTGGGATCGGCAGATACATTTCGCCGTAGGTCACCACCGGTAGTGAGGCCAGCGTTTGCACCCACATCGCTTCGCACAGGTTGTAACTGGCGCGGAAAATCACCAGACAGGTGATGATCATCAGCGCGTCAGACAACTTGAGCAGCCAGCGCTGATTCACCGGCGAGAGCCGGTCGGTCATCATCGAGACGCAAATATGCGTACCGGCGCGGAACCCGACTGGCGCACCAATAAAGGTAAAGATGACCATGCAAATGATGGCGACCGGTTCTGGCCAGGATAACGCGTCGTTCAGCACATAGCGGGTGAAAATCCCGATGGGAATCACCGTCACCATGATCAACAAGGCAACAGCGGCGATCGCCATGCACAGCAAATAAAGCCCATCCATCAGACGAGAGTATGCAGTCATAATGTTTACCTGATTAAAACGCCACGCAGGCACGTGGCGTGGGGAGGATTACTTCACATCAGCAATTTGTTTCATCAAATCCTGATATTTGCCGCCAAACTGATCGCGCACTGGCTGGGTGGCTTTCATGAAGGTTTCACGATCGGTTTCCTGGAAGGTCACGCCACCGGCTTTCATCTTCTCAATGGATTGTTGAGTGTAAGTTGCCCAGAGCTGACGCTCTTCCTCCTGTGCCTCTTTGCCTAATTTCTTCAGCAACGCCTGGTCGTCAGCCGAGAGGCGATTCCACAACGGTTTAGAGTAGAGAATCATTTCAGGCTGAATGAAGTGACCGGTGAGGGTGTAGTACTTAGCGACGGGCATATAGTTGTGGGCAACAAAGGTTGGCGGGTTGTTTTCAGTGCCATCCACCACGCCGGTTTGCATGGCGCTAAACACTTCGCTCACGCCCATTGCCACCGGGTTTGCGCCCATGGCTTTTAAGGTCGCCAACGAAATCGCACTGTTTTGCACGCGGATTTTCATACCTTTAAGATCGTCGGGTTTGGCGATTGGCTTTTTAGTGATCATGTTGCGCACACCGGCGTCGGTCCAGCCGAGGAATATCATGCGGGCGTTAGGATCGTTATCGAATTTCTCGACGATATTTTTCCCGATATCACCATCAAGCACCTTGTGCATATGATCCTCATCGCGAAAAACATACGGCAAGGTTAATACGCTGGTTTCTGGCGCGATGGTGGTGACCGGTGCCAGCGAAACACGGATCATGTCAATGGCGCCCAGTTGCACCTGCTGCAGCGTTTGGTCTTCATCGCCTAGTACGCCACCGGCGTAAACCTTCATTTCTAATCGGCCATCAGTGGCTTTTTTTAGCTTCTCGCCCATGTGTTCAAGCGCCACCACGGTGGGATAACCCGCCGGTTGAACTTCGGCCACTTTAATGACCTTGGCGGAAGCCACTGCCGGGCAAAACGCTGCTGCAGAGGATAACGAAACGACCAGAAGTAATTTTTTAAACGTCATGCTTTTTCTCCAGCTAAGGGGAGGCAGGAAGGTGCGGCGCATTAATTTGTCGAAGGATGCCGCGTGGTGTCAGCATAGAGAAAATAGTGGCTGGAAAAATAAGGGAATGGCGATTGGATGAATTGCGTCACATTTTGAAACGATGTTTTAATAATTTTATATTGAGTGTCACATTTTCAAAACATCACCACAACAATCCATATCCTGTGGGGATAATTGTGTGTTTTCAAAGGAGTTTAAACCACATGGTCCAATCTATCTCCCTGATATGCATAAAGTAAATATAGATACGACAATATCATGTTTTACGAATCCGCCTTCTCCGCCACAAACTACTCGCCATATTCATGACGAAAAGGATAAGGCGCATGTCATACCGACTGAGTTTGCTGGATAAATCGCCGATTGCCGACGGAGAGACAGCCAGCCACGCGCTTCACCGCACGTTACAGCTGGCGCAGCAGGCGGAAGCCTGGGGCTATCACCGTTTCTGGTTAGCGGAACACCACAATACCGATCGCCTGGCGAGTCCGTCGCCGGAACTGCTGATCGCCTGGATCATCGGCCAGACGCAACATATTCGCGTCGGCTCCGGCGGCGTGATGCTGCAACACTACAGCCCGTACAAAGTGGCGGAAAACTTCAACTTGCTGGCGTCCTTAGCGCCGGGCCGCATTGACGTTGGGGTCGGCAAAGCGCCAGGCGGCTTGCCACTCTCAACGCGTGCGTTGCAGCTCGGCGTGCATCTGCAGGAGAAAGGCAGCTTCGCCGAGCAATTGACGCTGCTGGATAGCTGGTTGCAAGTGCCGCCAGTGGGCGATGAAGAGATTCTGCGCGCCACGCCGCAGCCGCCGCGTCCGGCCAATCGCTTCCTGCTGGGTGCCAGCGAAGAGAGCGCTAAACTGGCGGCAGAACTCGGCTGGCAGCTGGTTTTTGCGGCGCATCACAACGGCGATCCGCAACTGATGGAAAAAGTCCTCAACAGCTATCGCCAACACAGCAACGGCCAGCGCGCGCTGGTGGCGGTGCAAGTGGTGGTGGCGGATTCGCCGGCGGAAGCCGATCTGCTGGTGGATAACCTGCGCGTTTACCACGTCAGCGTGAAAGATGGCCCCAGCGTTAACGTCGGCAGCGTCGAGCAGGCCGAACGCTACGTGCGTCAGGGCGGTTATACCGATTACGTGATTGAACCGCGCACGCCATCGCTGCTGAAAGGCACCGCCGCGCAGGTGCATGCCAAGCTGGATGCGCTGCATCAGAATTTCGGCATTGAAGAGTTCGTGATTGATACGCCGGTGGCTGAAGAGCAGGCGCGCGTGAAATCACTCGAACTGTTGGCCACTCACCGTTTAGTCACCGCATGATTCGCTGCTTCCGGAGGCAGGTATGACGCAATTTAGCGAACATCAGCTGATTGACTGGCGACGTGAGCTGCACAGCTGGCCGGAGTTATCCGGCCGTGAAGTCGAAACCACCGCGCGCCTGCGCCGTTGGTTACAGGACGCCGGTTTGCGTCTGCTGGATTATCCGCTGGAAACCGGCGTGATCGTGGAAGTGGGGCACGGCGACACGTTGATTGCGCTGCGCGCCGATATCGATGCGCTACCGATTCACGAAGCCACCGGACTCACTTACCGTTCGCGCAACAGCGGCGTAATGCATGCCTGCGGCCACGATGTTCACAGCGCGGTGATGCTGGGCGCGGCCTTGCAGCTGAAAGCCGTTGAAGATCACTTGCCGGGCCGCATCCGTATTCTGTTCCAACCGGCGGAAGAGAACGCCACCGGCGCACGCCAGTTGATCAATGCGGGCGTGCTGGACGGGGTGCAGGCGATTTTCGGCATGCACAATGAACCCGGTTTGCCGACCGGCACCTTCGCCACACGCGGCGGCGCGTTTTACGCCAATGCGGATAAATTTATCGTGCGCGTTTCCGGCAAAGGCGCGCATGCCGCGCATCCGGAAGAGGGCGTGGACAGCATTGTGGTCGCCAGCCAGATTATTCAGGCGCTGCAATCGCTCACCAGCCGCAGCTTCAATACGCTGGACAGCTTAGTGCTCAGCGTGACGCGTATCGACGCTGGCAAAACCTGGAACGTACTGCCCGGCGAGGCCGAATTTGGCGGCACGGTGCGCACCCACGACAAACAGGTGCGCGCGGAGCTGGAGCAGCGCGCCCGCACGCTGGTGGAGAATATCGCCGCCGCCAACGGTGCCAGCGCCACCTTCAGCTGGCATCCGGGTCCGCCGGTGCTGGAGAACGATGCGCGCTGGGCGCAGTTTGCCAGCAACGTGGCGCAGCAGGCGGGCTACCGCGTGCAGACCGCTGAGTTACATCTCGGCGGCGAAGATTTTGCCTACTACTTACAGCAGATCCCCGGGGCGTTTGTCAGCATTGGCAGCGCGAGCGAATTTGGCCTGCATCATGGCGGCTTCAATCCTGATGAAGCGCTGATTGCCCCCGCTGCACACTACTTTACGCAACTGGCTCAGCAAGCGTTGCAGCACCTCAACGCGCGATGTCGTGACGCCATTCTGAACTAACGCGATTCACCCGTTTAATTCCGGTTCTGCACGGCGACAGGCATGTCGCCGTCAGGCTGCGCCTTGGCAAAAGAGAGAACATTATGACTGCAAGACAACTGCGATTGGGCACCATTCTGCATGGCGCGTCCGGCAATATGTCCGCGTGGCGTCATCCGGCGGCGCTGGCCGATGCCAGCATCAATTTTGATTACGCCAAACACATTGCGCGCAAGGCGGAAGCGGGCAAGCTGGATTTCCTGTTTGTTGCCGATGGCCTGTTTATTAACGAAAAATCGATTCCCCACTTCCTCAATCGCTTCGAGCCGCTGACCTTGCTGTCGGCGCTGGCGGGCGTTACTGAGCATCTTGGTTTGGTCGGCACGGTTTCCACCTCATACAGCGAGCCGTTCACCGTGGCGCGGCAGTTTGCCAGCCTCGATCATCTGAGCGGCGGTCGTGCGGGCTGGAACGTGGTGACCTCGCCGCTGGAAGGTTCGGCGAAGAACTTCTCGCGCCAGCAGCATCCGGAACACGCGCTGCGCTACCGCATCGCTGATGAGTATCTGCAAGTGGTGAAAGGGCTGTGGGATTCGTGGGAAGGCGACGCTTTCGTGCGTAATAAAGAGAGCGGCCAGTTCTTTGATCCTGAGAAGCTGCACACGCTGAATCACCACGGCGATTTCTTCCAGGTGCAAGGGCCGCTGAATATCGAACGTACGCCGCAAGGACGTCCGGTGGTGTTCCAGGCGGGCGCATCGGAAGATGGCCGCAAGCTGGCCGCTAAACACGCCGATGCCATCTTTACCCATCAGCCGACGCGCGAAGAGGCGCAGGCGTTCTACCGCGATGTGAAAAAACAGCTGGTGGCGAATGGCCGCGAACCGGGCGATCTGCACATTTTCCAGGGCGTTGGCGTGATTGTTGGCGACAGTGCGGAAGATGTGGAGCAGCAGTATCAAACCACCGCCGCGCTGGTTTCCATCAAAGATGCGCTCAACTATCTCGGTCGCTTCTTCGATCATCACGACTTCTCACAATATCCGCTGGATGAGCCGTTCCCGGAACTCGGCGATATCGGGCAAAACAGCTTCCGCAGCACCACCGACGAAATCAAACGTAAGGCGCGCGAGCATGGCCACACGCTGCGCCAGGCGGCGCTGGAAGCCGCAACGCCGCGTCCGCTGTTCCATGGCACGCCAGAGCAGGTGGCTGACGGTTTGCAGCTGTGGTTTGAGAGCGAAGCGACCGATGGCTTCATCATTCAGGGCGGCACGCCAGATACCTTCGAACGCTTTGTCGATCGCGTGGTACCGATTCTGCAAGCGCGCGGTTTAACCCGCAGCGAATACCCCGGAACCACGCTGCGCGCCAGCTTTGGTCTGAAAGATCCGGTTAACCAATACACACAAAAATAAAACACGAGAATAAACGCTATGCAGAAAAAATCTCTTATTGCGCTGTTGTTGCTGGGCATGAGCAGCGCCGTATTCGCCGAAGATGTGGCGGTTAACGGTCAGAACATCAGTGTTGAAGCCAACAAAACGCCGATCAATACCGCGAAAAATGACGCCGCAGTGGCGCAGATCCCGGCTGGACATCGCTTTGCCGTGCCGGGTTCGTTCACCGTAGCGGTCGCCGCGCTGAATTCGCCGCCATTAACTGTATTCAGTGATGACAACAAAACCCTGCTCGGCAGCGAAGTGGATATCGCCCGCTTAGTCGCCGACAGCCTGGGTCTGAAACTCAACGTGGTGCCAACGTCATGGGAAGACTGGCCGCTGGGCGTGGCATCGGGCAAATACGATGCGGCGATCAGTAACGTAACCGTCACCAAAGAGCGCAAAGAGCGCTTCGATTTCGCCACCTATCGCAAAGATTCACTCGGTTTTTACGTCAAATCCAGCAGTCCAATTAAGTCGCTGACCAAAGCCGAAGATATTGCCGGACTGCGTATTATCGTCGGCTCTGGCACCAATCAGGAATCGATCCTGCTGGCCTGGGATAAAGAGAATCAGGCCAAAGGGTTGAAGCCGTTTACGCCGGTGTATACCAAAGACGATGCGGCCCAAACGCTGGCGCTGCAGTCAGGCCGCGCCGATGCCTACTTTGGTCCGAACGTAATTGGCGCCTGGAAAGCGGCGCTGACCAAGCAGACGCGTTTGGTTGGCAGCGTCGATGGCGGCTGGCCGAAAGCGGCGCACATCGCGGTAACGGTGAAGAAAGATGGCGGTTTAGTGCAGCCGATCAACACCGCGCTGAATGGCGTGATCAAGAACGGCGATTACGACAAGGTGCTGAAGCGCTGGGGTGAAGGCGTTGAGCGTATCGACAGTTCAGAGATCAATCCGGCCGGATTGGGCGATTAAGGAGGCCGCATGAGCGAGCAACTGTTCCGCGAAGTATCACCGGAAGCGCCTGAGCTGCAACCGATTTTGACCGGACTGTTTGGTGAATATACCGCGCGCTACGGCGCGTTCTTCACCAGCCAAAAAGAGGTGGAGCTGACCGAATGGTATTTACCGCCGCGCGGGCTGTTTATCGTGCTGGAGCGTGACGGCGAGATCATCGCGATGGGCGCGTATAAACCCTACGACGAGGTGACCGCTGAGTTTAAACGCATCTGGACGCGCAGCGATCTGCGTCGTCAGGGATTGGCACTGCTAATCCTGCAGGAACTGGAGCGCCGTGCGCTGCGTGCGGGCTATCAGCGCGTGTTTCTCACCACCGGTTTCCGCCAGCCAGAAGCGGTGAAGTTGTATATCGGCCACGGTTATCAGCCGCAGTTTGAGCTGCTGGAGGATATGGAAGTCTACAGCCAGCCGCCACACGATGGACGCTTGCGCTTCCTGAAAGTGATTGATGTACATAGCGTGGCGCAGGCCAGCTAAGGAGTTGTAATGCGTAATGAACCACAACGTTTAACCGTGGTGCCGGCGCGCTATCCGGCACGTACCGTCGGCGCGATTGTCGCGTTGTTTATTCTGGCCAGCGTGATTGATTCGGTTGCGTTCAATCCGCGCTGGGAATGGGGCGTGTTCGCCAAATGGTTTTTTGATCCGGTGATCCTCAGCGGTTTGGGGCAAACGCTGCTGCTGACGCTGTTTGGCACCATACTCAGCCTGATTTTTGGCGGTTTGCTGGCGCTGGCGCGCCTCTCGTCATCCTGGCTGCTGAGTACGCTGGCGTTTGGCTATATCTGGCTGTTCCGCTCGCTGCCGCTGATCGTGGTGCTGATCATCCTCTACAACTTCTCCTATCTGTACGACACGCTGTCGCTCGGCATTCCGTTTACCGCGCTGTCTTGGGGCCATTTCCAGACCATCAACGTGCTCGGCCAGTTCCCGGCGGCGGTGATTGGTTTGACGCTGGTGCAGAGCGCTTATAGTGCTGAGATCATTCGCGGCGGCTTTTTGGGTGTCGATCACGGCCAGTTTGAAGCGGCTTCGGCGCTGGGATTATCCTCCACGCGCCGTACCTTCCGCATCATTCTGCCGCAGGCGCTGCGCGCGATTATTCCTACCACTTTTAATGAAATCATCAGCCTCGCCAAAGGCACCTCAATGGTTTACGTGCTGGCGATGCCGGAACTGTTTTACACCATTCAGATGATCTACAACCGCACGCAGCAGGTGATTCCGCTGCTGATGGTCGGCGCGGCCTGGTATCTGATCATCACCACCGTTCTGTCACTGCTGCAGCACAGCGTTGAGCGCTGGCTGGCGCGCAGTGTCACCCGTGAACCGCAGCCGTCGCGCTGGCGTCAATGGCGTAACCGCAGCGCCAAACCTGCAACCGAGGAGCTTTCCCATGTCCGAAGCCATTGATTACCGCAATCTGCATACCGCTGGCGCCATTAGCATTACCGGCGTGAGCAAGTCGTTCGGCAAACTGAAAGCGCTGGATGATGTGTCGCTGGAGCTGGAACCGGGATCGGTGACGGTGATTCTCGGGCCGTCTGGCTCGGGCAAATCGACGCTGCTGCGCACCATTAACCATCTGGAGCGCGTTGATGAAGGCTATATCCAGATCGATGGCGATTACATCGGTTATCAGCGTCGCGGCGACAAGCTGTATGAGCTGAAAGAGCAGGCGATTCTGCGTCAGCGCATCAACGTTGGCTACGTGTTCCAGAACTTCAATCTGTTCCCGCATCTGACGGTGCTGGAGAATCTGATTGAAGCGCCGATTGCGCATCGTCAACTGTCTCGCCGTGAAGCGATTGATCGTGCCGGTGAGCTGCTGGATGTGGTCGGTTTGCGCCACAAAGCCGATGCCTGGCCGCGCCATTTGTCGGGCGGCCAGCAGCAGCGCATCGCGATTGCGCGCGCCTTGATGCTCAATCCGCGCGTGATGCTGTTTGATGAACCGACGTCAGCGCTCGATCCCGAGCTGGTGGGTGAAGTGCTGGATGTGATCAAAAAGCTGGCGCGTTCCGGCACCACGCTGGTGATTGTCACGCACGAAGTCGGTTTTGCGCGTGAAGTGGCGGACAACGTGGTGTTTATGGTCGATGGACGCATTGTTGAGCAGGGCAGCAGTAATCAGGTGCTGAATCAGCCGCGCCACGAGCGCATCAAACGTTTTCTGGCGCGGGTACTTTAATGGAACGAGTGATTATTGCGGCGTTGCTGACAGTGATGTCAGGCGCGCCAGCCATCGCAGCAGAAACGCTGGATGCCAAAAACAACGAAACGCCCATCAATATAGCCGCGAATCCCCAGGCTATCGCGAAAATTCCGGCGGGTTTTCACTTTGTGAATCCGGGTTATTTGACCGTCGCTACCACGGCGATGAACTCGCCGCCGATCGGTTTATGGGCGTCGGATAATAAAACGCTGATCGGCAGCGATCCGGATATTGCGCGTCTGCTGGCGGACAGTTTGGGTTTAAAGCTGAAGCTGGTGCCAGCCGCCTGGGAAGATTGGCCGCTGGGTATTACCGCTGGACGGTATGACGTGGCGATGTTCAATATTGCCGTCACCGAAGAGCGCAAAAAGAAGTTCGATTTCGCCACCTATCGCGCGGATAACCACGCCTTTGCGGTGAAAACTAACAGCGCGATAACTGCGATTAAGGGCCGCGAAGATGTGGCGGGTAAGCGCATCATTGTGGGTTCGGGCACCAATCAGGAGCGGATTTTACTCAGCTGGGATGAGAAGAACCGCGCGCAAGGTTTAGCGCCGGTGCAGCCGATCTATCTCAACGATGATGCGGCGGCCACGCTGGCGCTGCTTTCGGGACGTGCGGATGCAACGTTTGGCCCTCAATCATTGGCAGCATGGAAAGTCGCTTCGCGCGGGCAGACCAAAATCGTCGGTCACGGCCCGTTCCGCGCTTGGGTGGCGGTGACCACTAAAAAAGGTAATGGATTGGATGTGGCACTGCAGCAGGCGATCAATGGCGCGATTGCCAGCGGCGAGTACAAACAAGTATTGGCACGCTGGGGCGAACAGGAAGAGGCGGTGGAAACCTCGCAGGTGAATCCGCCGGGGATTGTTTACCAGTAATTTTCTGTTCTGCTTAATTTTGCGAGAAAGCTCACGATGTGAAAGTTGTGGGCTTTTTTTATTTCATTGGGTTTTAGGTCGGCTCACATTAAATTGTCTGTAGATTGTTACTTGCTCAGTTGATTGATTATCTTCTTTGTTTTTTTGACAGTTATTTTTATTTTCTTATTCAAACCACTAATGTTTGTGAAAAAAACCGGTGTTAAGATGTTCAGGGTTTTGGGCGAGTGCGGAGTTTAACGTTTACCATTGCAAAAGGGAGTTTGATTATATGGCCTACCGTCAACCTGCATTACCCAATCAAAAATGGAAACGATTGGGGTGAAATAATGTTAGCTGAACCGTTAAATAAAGTGTTATCAATTATGCGTGCCGTCAACGTAAATGCAAACAAGGCGGACAACCACCGAGCGGAGGTAAAGGAATGCAAGAGCGTGTTAAAAGTCTGGAAGACAATGTTACCGTATTGGTTTCTGACGTAGCGGTGATTAAGTCAAACTATGCCACGAAACAGGATGTCGAAGCGGTCAAAGCGGATGTGGCGGTAATCAAGTCAAATTATGCGACTAAAGAGGATGTGGCTGCCGTGAAAGCGGATGTAGCGGTGATCAAGTCTAATTACGCTACCAAGGAGGATGTTGCGGCGATAAAGGTCGATTTATATAAAGCAATGATTACACAAACCAAATGGATGGTGACTACCCAATTTGTAACCTTAGGAGCGGGTCTTTCACTTGCGAAACTACTGTTTTAGTTAATATGCCGTGTGCCGGTCGCCATAAATGGCGACCCTGCAAAACAGCAGATTATATTTTGGCTTTCTTGATCCATACCTGCGCATCTGCGGGCGGCAGCGGGCGGGCGAAATGGTAGCCCTGAAACAGATGACAGCCTTTATCGCGCAGGTAGGTGAAATACTCCTCACTCTCGATGCCTTCAGCCAGCACATTCAGACCCATTTCACGCGATAACTCGATGGTTTTCTGCACCACAATCGCCGATGACTCATTTTTAAAAATCTGCATGATTAATGATTTATCAATCTTAATATCATCAATGGCAAAATCACTGATCGATTTAAGCGATGAATAGCCGACGCCAAAGTCATCAATCGCCCATTTAACACCTAATTGGCTAAAATGGCTGATTACGTCGCCAATACGCTTCTGGTCGTAGACAAAAGTGGTTTCAGTAATTTCAAACTTGAGGCGTTCGGGGCGGATTTTATAATGCGACAGCGATAACAAGGTATCCTGGGTGAAATCGCGGTGTATTAACTGCAGCGGACTGATGTTAACAGAAAACACCAAATCACTAAGGTGCTGACCGCGATCCCATTCGGCGATTTGCTGTAAGGTGTGTTCCATCACCCACTTGCCAATGTCGATAATCAAGCCACTTTTTTCGGCCACTGGAATAAACACTTCGGGTGAAATAAAGCCTTTAACAGGATGCTTCCAGCGCAGCAGGGCTTCAAATCCAATCAGCTTTTTATTGCTGTCGACTTGTGGCTGGTAATAGAGCTCCAGCTGATTCTTTTCGATGGCTTGTGAAAGTTCGCGTTTGATCAAATCGGTTTCGGAGTAGTTGCCGCGCAGCGTGAATGCCGTCAACAACAGCGCGATCATCGGCACTGCACAGTTGACGATATAAAAGCCGGATTCATGCGGAATATTGAGCTGAAACGCGCTATGTTGCCAGGTTAATCCGGTCGAGATAAAAAACAGATAAACCACCAGGCAGATTAACGGGAATATTTTACTTAAGTAAGGTGTTTGCTGGCGTAATACCAATGCTGAGCCAACGGTTAACGCCACCAGATAATTGTACTCAGAGTGTTTTTCTACTCTGTGGTCATTATCCAGCAGAAACAACAGCATTATGATCAGTAACAAAGCATGCACGATGATGTAGAGATGTTTGTTCAGCTTGTCACGGAATGCCGCAATGACAATATAAAATCCCATCGCGGTGCTCAGGCAATATAAGGCGGAAACACCATTTTCTCCCTTAATGAAATTCGTCGCTACCATATAAAAACCCGCCAGGATGCTGGAAAATCCAGCAATGAGCAGAGTTAAGCGCAATTTTTTTTCTGGGTTATCACCCTGCAAAATGAAGGGTAAATCTTTTAGCATGGAATATCTGGAGCTAAAATAAGAAATCATCTGAGGTTCTCATTTTTACTGTCATATTTATTAAATTTAATCGCATAATTATTCTAGATTCTTGCATCGATAAAGTCATAATTTTGTTTTCTCCTATCAGAGATTGTTCCTACCCAGTGCCCGGTAGGCGCGCTAGAATCAACGACCAACGGAAAGGCTTTCACAAAGCTTAAACTCACCTTCAACATACTGATTGCAATGAAAATACGATTCCTGTCTGCCAATGAACTAAAGCTGGCCGAGGTGCGTACCATCCTTGAGCCGGTCGGTGTCGAAGTGCTGCCCATCGCACGCCGTATTGAAGAGATTCAGACTGAAAATGAGGTTGAACTGGTGCGCGACAAGCTCACCAAAGCGTTCTCTATTATTGGTCGTCCGCTGTTTGTCGAACACACCGGGCTCTATCTGGATGGCCTGAACGGCTTACCGGCCGGATTGACGCGCATCTTCTGGAGCCGCCTGAATGCTGAGCGCTTCACCAAACTGGTGAACGGTTTAGATAGCGCCTGCGTCACGGCAAAAACCGTGCTTGGCTATTGCGATGGGCAAAAAATGTATCAGTTCGAAGGCGAACTGCGCGGCACCATCGCCACCGAGCCTGCTGGTCCACGCGAATTTCAATGGGACTGCGTGTTTATCCCGGAAGGGCACACGCAAACTTTCGCCGAAATGGGCGAGCTGAAAAATGAGATTTCGATGCGTCGCCTGGCGCTGGATCGCTTCGCAACCTTTTTGAAAACATCGCGGGGATTGGCATGAAACCCGAGCTAAAACGCGCCTATGACGCCGGTAAACTGATCCTGTTCGCCGGTGCAGGCATTTCACGCAATCTTGGCCTGCCGGAATGGCATGAACTGATTGCGCACCTGGCTAAAGAGCTGGGCTACGACCCAAAAATCTTCAATACCTACGGCACGCATCTGTCGCTGGCGGAGTATTACAAGCAGCGTAAAGGCTCGCTGGGACCGCTGCGCAGCTGGATGGATCGCGAATGGCATCGCCCGGATATTGACGTGCGCAGTTCTGAAATCCATACCATGATCACCCAAGGCAATTTCTCACGCATCTACACCACCAATTACGATCGCTGGCTTGAAATGGCGCATGAGGCGCACAACGTGCCTTACAGTAAAGTAGCGAACGCGGCAGATTTGGTGTCGTTGACTGAAGATAAGCGCCACATCATCAAACTGCATGGTGATTTCGACGACGATACGTCAATTGTGCTGGATGAAAGCAGCTACTTTGAACGCCTCTATTTTGATTCGCCGCTGGATATCAAACTCACGCACGACGTCATGGGCAACTCGGTATTGTTTGTGGGCTACAGCATCAGCGATTTCAATATTCGTCTGTTATTCTACCGCCTGACAAAAATGTGGGGCCGAACCGGATTGGCCACCGCGCGTCCTAAATCGTACCTGTTCACCAACCGCAACAACCCGGTGGCAAAAGAGGTATTAGGGCAGTGGGGCATTGAGATGATCGTCTCGGAAGAGGACGATCCGCGCAAAGCGTTGGCGCTATTCCTGGAAGAATTACTGGCTTAACAGCAGAAAGTCATTGCCTGGAAAAGTTTGATCAGAATATACTGTATATAAATACAGTTAATCGAGGTGCATCATGGCAGTCGAAACCAAATATGTTGTAGTCAGAAAGGGTGAAGAAAAGATGACGTTTGCCAATAAAAAAGACGCGGATGCCTGGGACAAAATGCTCGATATGGCAGACGCCTTTACCGATTGGCTACAGCAACATCAGCCAGATTTGGGTGAAGCGCAGGCCGAAGCATTGGGTCTGCTGTTGGCTGAACAGAAAGACGCGGTGCAGCATATCCTGCGCACCAGCAAGCTGCCGGATATTGTAAAGGCAGAAGAGGTTGCGCAAGCGCCTGAAGCCGCTGCGGAAACCGAGAGCGAAGCGGAAGCGGTAGCGCCGGAAAAGAAAGTCCGCGCGGTTAAAGCGGCGTAAGCCGTTTTGTCAGGTGCGCATTGACGCGCACCTGGTTACCCATCAATGCTTAATCTGGTAGCGCGTGCTGCGCCCGCCGCCGGGTAATTTCTCCAGACAACCTTTCGCCAGCAGTTCTGTCAGATGTCGCGTCGCCGTGGCTTTACTCACTTTCGCCACCTTCTGATACTGGCCGGCGCTTATGCCTGCGTTAAATCCCTGTTCACCGCCATCCAGTAAGCGATTCAGCACGCGGGTTTGCTCCGCACTCAGCTCAGCAGCATTGTGCATTAACCAGAAGCGCGCTTTGTTTTGCGTGCGCGTGACGGTTTCCAGCGCGCGCTCAAGGCTGTCATTCAGCACATCACAAAACCACAGCAGCCAATCTGTGACGTCCAGCGCACCGCGCTGCGTCTGCTGCAGGATGCGGTAATAATCGGCACGTTGCGCCAGAATCGATGCGGACATGGCATACAAGCGGATGCTCTGGCTATCCGCCTGCGCCAGCGCCAAATCGGTCAGGGCGCGGGTGATGCGTCCATTACCGTCATCAAACGGGTGCAGCGTAACGAACCACAGATGGCACAGCGCGGCGCGCAACAGCGGGTCGAGTAGCGGATCCGCGCGGCTGTGATTAAACCACGCGATAAATTCTTCAAGCTGTGCCTCCAGCCCGGCGCGCGGCGGTGCTTCGAAATGTACTGTTGGCCGATCGATACGCCCCGAAACGACCTGCATCGGTTCATCACCGCGCAGCGTGCCGACATTCAGTCGCTTGATGGTCCATTCGCTTGCGGGGAATAACCAGCGATGCCACTGGCATAAACGCGCCAACGTGAGTTCCTGATCGCGTTGCGTGATGGCATCCATCATCATGGTTGCCAAACCTTCGGAACGTTCGGAAACCGGGTAAGGCTGATCGAGCGATACACCTAAACGGCGGGCAAGGGACGATCGTACCGACTGCGCGTTGACGCGCTCATCTTCAATCGCTGAGGAAGAGAGGATATTGCTGAGCAGCGTATCCAGCGTTTGTTGATCGCTGTTATCTTGCACGCTGGCGCGGCCCAGCAAGACGCCGCGCTGCTGCTGCAACTGGCGCAGGCGCGGCAGTAATTTCTCATCCTGCCAGCGAAACTGCGGCCAATCAGGCTGCTGCCAAATCCACATCATAAAGTCACTCCTGAATCGCGTGAGCTGAATAGAACGGATATTCGGCTCATATATTGAGCTGAATAATAGTCTGTAATCGGCTCATTGACCAGCAGAGAGAGCGTGTATTGGGCGCTGACCTGATGACGGTCGCCATAAATGGCGCCCCAACGGAGTTTGGTGCGTTGCCATCAAGTTCCACCGCCGCGCGCCGATAGAGTGTTCAAAGGATGCACGCGCACAGGGAGTGGTTCTGAATACCGAAAAGTGTCAACTCCAGGAGCGCCATAATGGCCAAACACGCATCACCCAAGAAAACAATGAGCACCCGCACGCAGATGCTGCTGACGGGCGCCTTAACCATCACACTCGGCTTTGCCGTAACCATCGGCGTGCTGAGCTGGCAATCCAGTAACGAACAAAAGTCACTGGCCGAAAGCTATCTGCAGCAGATTGCACAAAGCCAGGCGCTGCAAATTCAGCATGAACTTAGCTACGCGCGCGATGTGGCGCATAACCTCGGCCACAGCTTGATCGCATTGCCAGCGGCGGGCATTCAGGACCGTAAAGTTGCTGATAAGCTGATGGAATCGGCGCTGCGCGATAATCCCGATTACCTGTCGATCTCGGTGATCTTCGAAGAGAACGCCTTCGACGGACGTGACGCGGAGTTCGCCACCCAAGCCAATGCGGCACCGAAAGGTCGCTACGCCTTCTTCGTCGATCGCGATCAAACCGGCAATTTTAACCTGCATCCGCTGACCTCGATCTTCACGCCAGGTCAGGGCGATTACTATCTGCTGCCGCAAAAAAGTCAGAAAGATATGCTGATTGAGCCTTACAGCTACGCCTACAACGGCGTGCCGACGCTGCTGACTTCGGTAGCGGCGCCGATTGTGAGCCAGGGCAAACTGTGGGGCGTGGTGACGTCCGATATTTCGCTGGCGTCGCTGCAGGAGAAGGTCAACAAAATCAAACCGTGGGATGGCAGCGGCTATGCGATGTTGCTCTCCAGCGCGGGTAATGTGGTTTCCTATCCGGATAAAAGCCAGACCAGCAAGCCGTGGAAAGGTGATACCCATAACTTCAGCAGCAGCGTGATGGAACATCATGATGCGTTGCTGGGTGAAGATGCGCTGGTGACCTGGCAGCCGGTGGTGATTGGTAACAGCGATCAGAAATGGTATCTCGGCGTGGTTGCGCCGGTCAGCCAGGTGATGGCGGCGGCGCATCGTCAACTGATTAACGCGGTGATCCTGATGATCATCAGCATTCTGGTGGTGTGTACGCTGCTTGGCATGCTGTTCAGCCGCAAAGTGCTGAAGCCGATTGGTGGCGAACCGCTGGAAGCCGCGACCATCGCGCTGGCCGTCGCCGATGGCAAACTCGATAACGTCATCACGTTGAAAGGTCGCGATAACAGCAGCTTGTTCTATGCGCTGCATACCATGCAGAACCAGCTGCGCGATATCGTGGGACAGATTCAGGATGCCAGTTCGTCGGTGCGTCAGGGCGCGGGTGAAATCGCCAGCGGCAACCTCAATCTCGCCTCGCGTACCGAGCAGCAAGCTGCCGCGCTGGAGCAAACGGCCGCCAGCATGGAGCAAATCACTGCCACGGTGAAACACAACGCCACCAACGCGCATCAGGCGACAACGCTCACCGACAACGCCACGCACATTGCCAGCCGTGGTGAAACGCTGGTGGGCGAAGTGGTGCAAACCATGGCGCAAATTGACGACAGCGCGAAGAAAATTGGTGACATCACCGCCATCATCAATAGCATCGCCTTCCAGACCAATATTCTGGCGCTGAACGCCGCAGTAGAAGCGGCGCGTGCCGGAGAACAAGGACGCGGCTTTGCCGTGGTGGCGTCGGAAGTCCGTAATCTGGCCCAACGCAGCGCCAATGCGGTGAAAGATATCGGCGCGCTGATTGAAGAATCCACGCAGCGCGTCGGCAGCGGCGTGCAGCTGGTGCAGGATGCGGGCAAGACCATGCAGGAGATGACGCAGGCGGTGAATTCGGTGCGCACCATTATCGGTGAAATTGTGATTGCTTCCGATGAGCAGGCGCGCGGCATCAGTCAGGTGACCATCGCGGTGAACGAGATGGACAGCACCACGCAGCAGAACGCCGCGCTGGTGCAAGAGATGTCTGCCGCCGCCAGTTCGCTGGAAGATCAGGCCTCGCAGCTGGCGAACACCGTTGGGCGTTTCCAGCTGAGTTAATTGAGCCTTAGCTAAGAACGCGCTGAGCGTGGCACGCCGTTTTTCTCTGAATAACGGCTGCCTATCCACCAGGTGATCAGCGCCGCCAGGGCGATTGCGCCTAGCACGGCAAACGCACTGCGATAGGAATAGGCTGCGGCAATGTTTCCCGCCAACGCGGGACTCATTGCCGCGCCGACGCCCTGCATGAGCATGATAAAACCCTGACCGGCATTGGTATGTCCGCTGCCCTCAAGCACCTTCACGATATAACCCGGCACCGCCACGCCCAGCAGACCCGCCGCTACGCCATCCAGAATCTGTACCGGAATCATGAAATAAGCGCCGTCAAAAGCGGAGGCAATCAACGCACGTAATGGCAGCACCAGCAGCGCCGCCGTGATCAGCACGGGGTAGCCAAAACGCGGTGCGTGACGTGCAGCATACAGCGCCATGGGAATCATCACACATTGTGAAATAACCACCGTGGCGGCAGCATAAAGTCCGGGGCTGATGGCTGCGTTGTGCGCTGCCGCCACCCGCAGGCTCAGCATAGGTAACAGCGCGGCATTGCCAAGATGGAAGAGTAACAGCGTAACTCCCGTAATAATGACGGCAGGATTACGGGCAATCTGATAAAGACGCGGGACGTTGCTGGCCGATTCGCTGCCAGAAAGCCCGCGCGCGGCAAGGTTATCGATGTCGTTATGGCGAATAGCCAGCACGGCTGCACCTGCGCACAGCGCCATCGTCGTCATGAGTACAAACACCGCACCCGTGCCCCACAACCACACTGAAGCACCCGCAATAATGGCGGCTGTCATATTTCCGCCGTGGTTGAAGGCTTCATTTCTCCCCATTTGATGGCTGAATCCTTGCGGACCGGCCAGGCCAAGGGTAATACCCGTCAACATCGGCGCGATGAGCGCGGCGGAAAGGCCAGTCACAATCTGCGATAAAACCACGATCCATCCCTGATGGAAATACCACAGCAGCAAGGTGGATAGGGTGATCAGGAGTGAACCGATGAGCAGCAACGATCGTTTATGGCGAGTAGCGTCTGTGGCTAAACCCGCCGGCAGGGTGGCAACCAGACCTGCAAGGCCACCGGCGGTCATCACCCAGCCAATATCTCCTGCATTCCAGTGGCGTTCTGTCAGAAATATGCCGAGAAAAGGCCCAAGACCATCTCGTACGTCAGCCATAAAAAAGTTAACCAGACACAGAGCCTGAAGCGAACGCAGTGGCATAGGAATCCTTAGCAAGTAATCGGAACGGGACGAACGTAATCATGGCAGGAAAACGGCAATTTTCCTGCTGTGATGGGCGTTAATTATGTTGCCGGGTACCAAACCGCTGCCGATACTGGCCGGGCGTGACGCCGGTGAGTTTGCGGAAAATTTTGCGGAAAGCGGAAGGGTCGCTGTAGCCGATCTCCCAGGCGATCTGATCGACCGAACGATTACTCAGCTCTAGCGCATCGCGCGCTTTCATAATGCGTACCTGCTGCAAATAATCCGTTGGCCGCAGGCCGGTCGCTTTCTGGAAATGGCGCAGAAAAGTACGTGGCGTCATGCTTGCCAGCGCCGACATGCTCTCAATGCTGTGATGCTCGGCAACATGGGCATGAAGATGATGCTGCGCGCGCAGAATCTGGCTATCGCCGTGATCGAAATTGGGGATAAATGCCGAATAGGTGCTTTGCTCGCGTCGCGGCGGGTCGATCAGTAAAAAGCGTGAGGTCGCCAGCATGGTGCCGGTGCCGAGCACTTTTTCGATCAGCGTTAAACCCAAATCGGTCCACGCCAAAATCCCACCGGCGGTAATAATGTCGCCATCGTCAATCACCATATTTTCCACCGCGACGTCTACCGCAGGAAAACGCTCCGACAGCGTCTGTGCAAAGGCCCAGTGTGTAGTGGCACGACGATGATCGATCAGTCCGGTTTCGGCCAGCACAAAGGCACCGGCGCACACCGAACAGAGCGTTACGCCTGCGTCATAAAGCTCACTCATCCAGTCGGCGGGCACCTTCATGGGCACCATTTTCGCTGGCACCACCAGACTTGGCGGCGCAATCACGTGGCTCAGGCGATGTGCTGTATCGGGATGGCTATCCCAGACGCAAACCATGTGATCGCTGTGCGCATCAATCTGCCAATGTGAGACACGAATCGTCCGCTTGCGCTCTTCACCCGATATATTCTCGGCCCACTCCGCAGCAATCCTGAACATATCGGTTAAGCCATATATCGCCGCGAGTTGGCAATCGGGATAGATCACCAAGCCAATCTCCGCGACAACGCTGCTTTCGTCAGTTTTAATCATTTGTCAGTTACGGCCCTTAATGTGTCATATTTGACAATATTAGCCGCTGCCGCTTTCCATAACAATAAGCCCATCGAACGCAGACAATCACATACAGAGGACTTACTCATGAGCAACGGCATCATCACCACCCAAGACGGCACCAAAATCTTTTACAAAGACTGGGGCCCAAAAAACGCCCAACCGGTAGTGTTTCATCACGGCTGGCCGTTAAGCGCCGATGACTGGGATAACCAAATGTTGTTCTTCCTGGCACAAGGTTATCGCGTTATCGCCCACGACCGTCGCGGCCACGGACGTTCCGACCAAACCGCTAGCGGCAACGATATGACCACTTACGCCGCTGACGTGGCAGAACTGGCCAAAGCGCTTGACCTGCGCAACGCCATCCATATCGGTCACTCTACCGGTGGCGGCGAAGTGGCGCGTTATGTGGCGCATGCCGAAAAAGGTCGCGTGGCGAAAGCAGTGTTGATGGGCGCCGTGCCACCAATCATGTTGCAAACCGCCGCCAATCCTGAAGGTTTGCCAAAAGAAGTGTTTGACGGTTTCCGCTCGGCGCTAACCGCTAACCGCGCGCAGTTCTTTATCGATGTGCCAGCGGGGCCGTTCTACGGCTTTAACCGTCCGGGTGCGAAAGTGAGCCAGGGTTTGATCGATAACTGGTGGCGTCAGGGCATGGCGGGCGGCGCTAAGGCGCAGTACGACTGTATCGCTGCGTTCTCGGAAACCGATTTTACCGAAGATTTAAAAGCGATCACGGTGCCGGTATTGGTGCTGCACGGGGAAGACGATCAGGTGGTGCCGATTAATGATTCGGCGCATAAGGCGATTAAGCTGCTGAAACAGGGCACGCTGAAAACCTACCCAGGCTTGTCGCACGGTATGTTCGCGACGCATCCTGAGCAGATTAATCCTGATTTGTTGGCGTTTGCGAAAGCGTAAATTACCGAGTTCACGAATCGTAGCGGCGCAATTATTTGCGCGATAAATCGCGCAGCTACGAAATATTCAATATTTTTATTTTATTCGTTATTTTCCGTCATTTTGCGGTAAGCGGCGGGTGTAATGCCTGTCACCCGGCTGAACGCCCGCCGCATCACGTCAGCGCCGGAAAATCCGCACTGCAATGCCAGCGTTTTAGCGGGCAGCGATTTTTGTTCCAGCAGCTGTTTTGCTTTCGCCACGCGCTCGCGCTCCAGCCATTGTCCCGGCGTCATCCCCAATTCATTGCGGAACAATCGCGTCAGATGCCTTTCACTGATCGCCATATGTTCGGCCATCATCACCACGGTTTTAACTTCCGCCAGATGCGAAATCACCCAACGCTGTAACTCCTGCAACGCCGAACGGCCGCTCAACGACGCGCTGTCGCTGCGCATAAAATGCGTCTGATTGACCGGACGACGGAAAAACATCACCAAATGCGCGGCAATCTCAATCGCGACTTCACGCCCAAGATCCTCTTCCACCAGGCGCAGCGCCAGATCCAGCCCAGACGTGACCCCCGCGGCGGTACGCACTCGCCCATCTGCAACGCACAACGCATCGGCATCTACGGTGATCTCCGGATAGCGTGAAGCCAGCAAAGCGGCGCTTTCCCAGTGCGTGGTGACGCGTTTTCCGGCCAGCAATCCGGTGCGCGCCAGCAGCAACGCGCCGCTGCACACCGAGCCGAAACGCTGGCTGCGCTGGCATAAACCGCTCAGCGCATGCAGCAGGTTGTCATCGGCAGCAAAATTTTCTATGCCCGGCGCGCCGGCGATCAGAAAGGTGTGCGGCGCATAGTTCTGCGTTTCAGCCAGCTGCATATCGGCGCTCAGCCGCACGCCGGATGATGCGTGAATCTCACCGCCCTCAACCGCGATAATGCGTGGCGTGTAAATCTGGCGCTGCAGCAGACGGTTGGCTTCGGCAAACACATCCAGCGGGCCGGAAACGTCGAGTAACTGCACGCCCGGCACCGCCAGAATCGCTATTTCATGACGCATTCATTTCCTCATGTCGCAAAACATCACAATGTCTTTAATCGTCTGTATTGGGTGCTTTAAGACTTTTAGCCTGCGCTCTATGGTTGAAAAAGACAACCAACAGGAGAGAAAAAATGAGCGTGAACATTACCGGCATCCGCATCCCGGACAGCAAAATGGCCCGTGAAGCGACAGAGTTTGTGCGCGATACCGAATCAGAGTTGCTGTTTAACCACTCCAGCCGCGTCTTTTACTGGGGCGCGCTAGCGGGGCAGCAGCGTGGAGTTAACGTCGATCGCGAGCTGCTGTATATCGGCTGCATGTTCCATGACATCGGCCTGACGCACGAACACTGCAGCTGCGATAAGCGTTTTGAAGTAGATAGCGCCAATGCCGCGCGGGCATTTTTGCAGGGCTACGGCATCGCCAGCAGCGATATCGACAAAGTGTGGACCGCGATTGCACTGCACACCACGCCGGGAATCCCGGAGTTTATGGCACCAGAAATAGCGCTGGTTACCGTTGGCGTGGAGATGGACGTGCTGGGCATCGGTTATGAAAAGTTCGCGGAAGAGGAGATTGTCGCCGTGACGGCGAACTATCCGCGCCCGGCGGCGTTCAAGGAGGCGATCATTCAGGCCTTTTACGATGGCATCCGGCATAAACCGGATACCACCTTTGGCAATGTAAAAGGTGATGTGATTAAGGATAAAGAGCCGGATTTCTCACCGCTCAATTTCTGTCGCGTTATCCGTCAGTCTCGCTGGCCGGGCTGAGTGAGGTTTTCGCCCGGCTGTTCGCAGCCGGGAAACCCTGCTTAGCACGCAGCGCAATTCCCAACGCGACCAACAGCAATAGCAGAATCGCCCACGGAAAAGATTGGGAGCCGACATGTTCCAGCAACATTCCGCCGGTCAAACCGCCGAGGGCGATAGCGCTGTTCCAGGTGACGACATTCATGGAGAGCGCGACATCGGCATATTCGCCGGCGGCATCTGCCAGAGCCGTTTGCAGCAGCGTCGCGGCACCGCCGAAGGTGAGTCCCCAAACGGCTATGCCCGCATAGATCACGGCGGGTGTTGGCGTACTCAGACCAAAAATCACCGACACCGCAGCAAAGATGGAGAGTGACAGCAGCACCGCTTTGCGCAGTTGCGTATCAATGATCTTACCGGTGATGAATATTCCCCCCAATGCCGCCATACCAAAGATCAGCAGCACCACATCCACGCGATCTGCCAGACCGGCTGAAGCAATGAACGGTGCAATGTAGGTGTAGAGAATGTTATGCGCCAGCATCCAGGTCAGCACCACACCCAGCACGGCACCTACGCCGGGGAGGCGTAACACTGCGCCGAGCGGCATTTTTTGCGTGGCAGATTGGCCGGGATAGTTCGGCACGGCCAGCAGAATCCAGCCGATAAGAATGAGAGAGAGACCCGACATGGCGGCAAATGTCAGACGCCATCCCAGCAACGAACCCATCCATGTGCCTGCCGGAACACCGAGTGAAAGAGCGATTGGCGTGCCCACCATAGCGAGCGCCAATGCGCGTCCCTGCAGCGATGGAACCACCATTCTTCGCGCATAGCCCGCAATCAGACTCCACGCCAAACCGGCTGACGCACCCGCAAAAAATCGCGCTATTAAGGTGATGACAACGTCAGAAGAGACGGCGGTAAGAGTGTTAAACAGCAGAAATCCACACACGGTGCTCAGCAGCACAACCCGGCGCGACCAGCTTCGGGTCAGCAATGTGAGCGGAATCGCGGCCAGTAGCGAACCGGCTGCATAGGCGGTAACCCATTGACCGGCCAGCGAGGGGGAAATATTAAGCCCCTGACTGATTTGTGGCAGCAATCCGGCGGGTATGGTTTCAGTCAGGATGCAGATAAAACCTGCCATTGCGAGCGCCAAAAGCGCCGGGAGTGGCAGCCGTTGGGCTTCTTCGTGCTTAAACGTTGAATTCATTATTTAGCCTGCTCTTGATTTGCGACAGCGCAGCGAAGCGCCATGGATATATGTATCGATCGGTATTTATATTGCGGAGGCAAGCTGTGCGTTGTCAATGAATTCTGTATCGATTAGTATAAATGGCGGAGGATGTGATGATGAGAACAGGCAGACCAAGACAATTTGACCGGGATGAAGCGGTGATCAAAGCGATGCACCTTTTCTGGGAAAACGGCTATGAATCAACCTCGCTGGCGCAGCTCAAAGCCTCGATAGGCAAAGGCATCACCGCGCCAAGCTTTTATGCCGCGTTTGGATCGAAAGAGGCACTCTTTGCTGAAGCCGTGAACTGTTATTTGCAAACCCATGCTCAGGTCACGGAAGCTTTGTGGGATACCCGCGTGCCCGCTCGGCAGGCGCTGGAAACCGCGCTGCTCAACTCCGCCAGAATGCAGTACGATCCTGCGCATCCGCGTGGATGCATGGTTGCGCTAAGCGTGATGTCTTCCTGTTCTGAGGAAAATCGCCACGTGCTTAAACCGCTTGAAGCATCGCGCATGCGCACCCGTGAAGGGATAAAGCATTGCGTTGAAAGAGGGATCGGCAGCGGTGAGTTGCGGGATGAGGAGGAGACGCTTTCGCTGGCGGTCAGCTTCAACAGTTTTATGCTGGGGATCTCAACGCTAGCGCGCGATGACGTTCCTCTCCACGAAGTTGAGCGCGGAATCGCACAGATGATGAGATTGTGGGATGCCTCGCGGGCACTCCCACAATCTTAAGTGCGTTAGGGTTTGCGCTGCAGCGTAATGCGGGTCAACTCTGAGGGGCGGCCCAAACGCACCGCCATGCCAGGCCACAGCGCGGTGCCGTTGTTGACGTAGAGTTGCATGCCGTCGACCTGATACAAACCCGACACGAAACCCGCGTTGGGTTTGGCAAACAGGCGATCGAAGCCAACAATCAGGCCGCCGTGCGTGTGGCCGGACAGCTGCAAATCGATGTTTTTCAGTGCGTTTTGCCGGGCGTTGCGCGGCTGGTGGTCGAGCAAGATCACCGGAGCGTCTTCCGGCGCACCGGCCAGCGCCAGTTCCAAATTGGGGCCAACTGCGCCACGTCGTGCTGCTGACGTATCCGGCATGCCGGCGATCACCAGCTCGGCGTTATCGCGCTTAATCACCGTATGGCGATTGAGTAACGGCTCCAGACCTAGCGACGCCAGATGTGCGGTCCAGCGCTCCTGCTCAAAGAAATATTCGTGATTGCCGGTGATGGCGAAAACGCCATCGCGCGCGTGTAATCCGCGCAGCGGTTCGACGTCCGCACGACGGTTCTGCAGCGTGCCGTCAATCACATCGCCGGTGACCAGAATCAAGTCAACGTCCAGCGTCATGGCTTTTTGCACCAGCGCGCGCGTCCATTTCTCATTAAAAAGTTTGGTGATGTGCATGTCCGTTAACTGCAACAGTTGATAGCCTTCGAATTCGCGCGGAAGGTTGTCGATCTCAATGGTCACATCTTTGATGGGCGGAACGCGGATAGCCTGATAAACGCCAACCGTGGCAAGAATCAAGGCAAACGCCGCCGCCACATAACGCACCGCGGGCACGATTTCGAACGGATGGCGGAACAACAGTGAAACCAGCGCCACTATATCAATCACAAACTGCGTCAGCGCGAGGAATAAAACGGCGCTGAAACCCCAGTTGAACAGGATGACGATGGCGCGCGGCATTTCCGGCGAAAACATGCTGCCAGAGGTAAAACGGCTCACCAGCAGATATTGCGAAGCCAGCAACACCAGCAGAGAAAGGATGATTTTTAACAGCAAGGGCATGGCTAACGGGAACAAAAATCGGGCGATCACATACCAGCTGGGTATGCTGAAAATCAGATGGAACATCATTCACTTCCCTGGTCTAAGAGCGCTGATTTAGCGCAAGAAATCTATACGCAGTGTAGACGTAACTGATTACTATCATGGCTTCGCACGTACTTTTTTAGGCGCAATACACCACGGAGGATGCATGCAACGCCAGCAGCTGTTCGACTACATCATTCAGCACTATCAGGTAGAACCCGATTATCCGTGGAAAAAGCACAGTGAATATGCGGTGCTGCGTCATCCGCGGCACCGCAAATGGTTTGCGCTGGTGTTCCCGCTGGAGAGTCACAAACTCGGTTTACCGGATAGGCCGGTAATTGATGTGATGAACATCAAAGCGCGGCCTGAACTGATTGGATCATTGCGCCAGTTGCCCGGCGTTTATCCGGCTTACCACATGAACAAAGAGCATTGGCTGAGCATCACGCTGGAGAACGGCTTGCCGGATAGCGAGATTCTGGCGCTGCTGGATGACAGCTTCAGTCTGACGTTTTAGCGCGCGAGCGGCGCGCAGGCATCATGCGCATTAACGTATTGTCTTTAAACAGATAATGGTGCGCCAGCGCGGCAACGGCGTGGATGCCGATCAGCCAGTAACCGTAAGGCGCGAGGGTTTCATGCCAGTCCGCAATCATGTCGGCGAAATCCGGATCCGGATTGCCACTCACCGGCATCGGAATGCCAAAAATCCACCAGGTGCGGCCCATATAAAAGCGCGACAAAATGCCCAGCGTGGGTAAGACAATGAAAAACACATAGATCGCCAGATGCATCAGATGCGCCAGGCCGGTTTGCCAGTGCGGCGGCCTAGGCAAAATCGCCGGGCTGCGATGGCGAAAACGCAGCAGGATGCGTGACAGCATAATCACCAGCACACAACTTCCTGCGCTGAAGTGACCAATAATCATGGCAAAGCCTTGCCACGAACCGCGCGTCGCCAGTCCACGAAATTCCATGGTGCAATACGCAGTGACGACCAACAGGAAGGTCAACCAGTGAAGAAAAATCTGCGATGGGGCGTATTTATTGCTCATTTTTAATCCGTAAAAAGGCCTGGCGGGACGGTTACTTTAATGGAAAATGCGCTGAATGAATTCATTATTTGACACATCAGCAACAGCGTTTTTACCTTTCCGCTTCTGTTGCCGCCAACAATTGACTCAGCAAGGTTTTCAGCTGCGCTTGCTGCGCTGCATCCAGCGTTTTCAGCAGGCTATTTTGCGTTTGCGTGTGTACCAGCAGGGCTTGCTCGATCTTCGCTAATCCTTCTTCAGTTAGCGCTACCAGCATGCTGCGCTTATCGTCGGGATCGGCAACGCGCACAATCGACCCCACTTCTTCCAGCCGATTGAGGCGATTGGTCATCGCGCCCGATGTCACCAGCAATGATTTATACAGCTGGGTCGGCGATAAGCGATAGGGCGCACCCGCGCGCCGCAGCGTCGCCAGCACATCAAATTCGCCATCGCGAAATCCAAACGGTGCCAGCGCTTCAGCGCGCGTTTTCGCCAGATGTTTCATGATACGCAGCATGCGACCAAATACCGCCATCGACGATGCATCCAGCTCCGGCATCGCGCTGGCCCACTGTTCAACTACAAAATCGACGTGATCGGTCAAAATGATTTCTCCAGATGCTGTTGTTGCCTGTTTGCACAATCCGTAGTGGCGCGATTCATCGCGCAATAAATTGCGCCGCTACGGATTGTGCGGTGATTAATATTCGTCATCTCATCCCATTTGTTGCTTTGTGCGCATGGGCTGTTGCTGCTGCGAAAAGTATCTTAACGTTAAGATACTTTTAATGAGCATGGAGATGCAAAGTGAATCGTATTTTACCTGCGGTTGGGATGTTTGCCTTACTGGTTTTTGTTATCGCACTGAATTTGCGGCCGATTATGGCGGCGATGGGTCCGCTGTTTCCATTACTGCAGCGTGATGCACAGCTCAGCGCCACGCAGCTTAGCCTGCTGACCACGTTGCCGGTCATCATGATGGGATTGGCGGCGCTGGCCGGGCCGCTGCTGTTGCGCCGGCTTGGCGAAGTGCGCGGTATCGTTGCCGGATTGCTGTTGCTGGCGCTGGCGAGCGTCGCGCGTGGGTTCGACCAATCTGCCACAGCGTTGATTACCAGCGCGCTGGTGGCGGGTTGCGGTATCGGATTGATTCAGGCCTTAATGCCAGCGCAGATCAAACGTCACTTTGGTGCAAAAGCAGGCACGCTGATGGCGCTGTTCACCACCGGGATTATGGCGGGCGCAGCGATTGCTGCCGCCAGCGCCGCACCATTGGCGAAATCGCAAGGTTTAGCGTTAACGCTGGCAATTCCTGTTGTCCCCGCAATCATCGCGCTGTTGCTGTGGTTGACGTTTTCACGCGGCGTAACGCCAATGCAAAGCAGCCAGGCTCCACGCACTGCACGCTCACCGCGTGCCTGGTTGTTGATGATCTTCTTTGGCATTGGCACCGGCGCGTACACGTTGGTGCTGGCGTGGCTGCCGCCATTTTACATGCAGCACGGCTGGCAACCTGAACAAAGTGGCTATGTGCTGGGCGCGCTCACGCTGACGGAAGTTGCCGCGGGTTTTGTGCTGTCGGCGTTGATCCATCGCTTCCGCAATCGTCGCCGTCCGTTGCTGGTGGTGTTAACTTTGATTCTGCTGGGCTTGATCAGTCTGCTGTGGCTTGGCGGGGCGCAGGCGTGGCTGCCTACATTGCTGCTCGGATTAGGCATTGGCGCGCTGTTCCCGCTCTCGCTGATCGTCACGCTTGATCATGCGCACACGCCGGAAGAAGCGGGCGCATTGCTGTCCTTCGTGCAGGGCGGCGGTTATTTGCTGGCGGCGTTGATGCCGCTGGTCGCTGGCATCGTGCGTGACCGCGCCGCCTCGCTCGATAGTGCGTGGATAATCATGAGCGTGGGCATTGTGTTGCTGATGGTGATGGCGCTGCGGTTTAAAACGCAGCGATAATCGTGCGGCAATCAATGTGATAAAACGTGGGACAATTTTTTCACGCAGGTTCGTCATTTATGACAGCCTGCAAACCAAGGAGCAACCATGTCGCCACAAGTGGGAATCGGCGTTTTAGTTTTCCGCGATGGAAAACTGTTATTAGGGCAACGCAAAGGCAGCCACGGCGCGGGCGACTGGTCTGCGCCGGGCGGGCATCTGGAGTTTGGCGAATCGCCGGAAGCCTGCGCGCGTCGCGAAGTGCTGGAAGAAACTGGCTTACAGCTTGGTAAACTGCAAAACGGCGCGTTCGTTAGCGATGTGTTTCCCGAGGTCAACAAGCACTACATTACGCTACTGATGGTGGCGCAGGACGCAATCGATGAACCACAACTGATGGAGCCTGAAAAGTGCCACGGCTGGCAATGGTTCGCACCAGAGAATCTGCCGCAACCGCTGTTTGCGCCGCTGCGCACATGGATAGCACGCGATGGATTGGCGGCGTTACAGGCGTTGGCAAAATCCACTTAGAGCACCAGCTTCATCACCGTAACATCTTCATCAGCAATCACGCGCTGCTCTACATCCTGCCAGCCGAAGCGGCGATAGAGCGCTTGTTGATCCGGCGTATACAGCCACAACGCGGTGATCCCACGCTGACGCGCTTCGGTAATTAAGCGCGTCACCAGGCCACTCGCCAACCCTTTTCCACGGTGTGTTGCGGCAGTAATGACTTCGCCGAGCCAAAACTCGCGCTCGGCGATATCGTGCAGTTCGTAATGGATAATGCTGGCGGTCGCCATCAATTCGCCATCGCTTGTGGTGGCCACCAGCGTCAGCGTTTTGGCCTCGGCGGCATTGCGCGCCTGTAATCGCTGCTCAATCACTGCCGCATCGCGCCAGTTGGGGAAATCTGACCATTCTTGATGCAGCATTTGCGTCACCGCATCCAAAAACTGTGGCTGTTGTGCCAGCAGGCTGATGTGCATTCCGATTCCTAAAAGGTGGCAGGCGAGAGTGACAACATAGCGATTAGTGATTGATATTGCCAAGTATACTGCGTTCGATAATAGCGCCGGGCATCATCTGCTGAATACCTTGCTCCAGCATATCGCCCGCATGTTGCAATGCTTCGAGTTGCATCGCCGGTAATCGCTCCAGCACAAACCACATCTGCGTTTGCTCAATACTGAGACGCGTGCGCACACCTTGTCGCCAGTTCCAGCGACGACAGGTTACGCCTGCGTCATCCCGCCACACCACTTCGCCAGGTTCGGGAAATTCATGGCTCAAGACGCCTTCTTTATAGACATCAAAGAGTTCGCTGCCATCGGCGCGCGTCAGCCGCGGGTTGCCCACGTAAGCGGCCACATTCTCACCACCAACCGGAATGGCGAAACGAATGCTCACCGCATTGTAGAGATCCACGATTGGATCGATGGCTGCCATTGATCCGTCGCGCTGCACGCGCTTGCGCAAGGCATCTGCCGAACAGGGCGTACGTTTCGGTTTGGCACCAAAATGTTTGAACATTTCCGTCCATTGCGTCAGATGTGCTTCAGCCCACGGAAAATCATCCTGCAGCATATCGCGACAAGCTTGTACGAGGGCTTCTTTACCAACTTGCGGACGCAACACTGGCGCAGCCTGAACTAAAATGCTGAGCGCGGTAAAGTCAGGCGCTAAGGCAGAAACGGAAGGATCGATTGACGGGCTTAAGGCGAACATAACATAATCATGTAATGACTAATTTATTCCATGATAGTGACCGATGAAAACAAAAGTCAATAAATTGACCGAAGCAGGTTCTGATATCGACTATGTCAGCGCCGCCGTTTCAGCCAGCATCAAAAGTTTCCGCCAACAGCAAAAACTGTCGCTGGATGAGCTCTCGCGCCGCGCGGGCGTCAGTAAAGGCATGTTAGTTGAGATTGAAAAACGCAGCGCGAATCCCAGCATCGCCATTTTGTGCAAAGTGGCGGCAGCGCTAGGAATATCGGTGGCCGATATTGTGAATGTCACCGCCGATCCGCTGGCGCATCTGGTTGCTGAAGAGGACATTCCAATACTTTGGCAAGGGGACAAGGGCGGTACGGCGCGTTTGCTGGCGGGCACGCAAGGCCCGGATATGATCGAGCTATGGCGTTGGGAGATGTTCCCCGGCGAACAGTTCGCCTCGCCGGGCCATCCGCAGCGCACTTACGAACTGCTGCATGTCGAGCAAGGTGAACTTACGTTGACGGTTGATGAACAGCGGTTGCAGGTGCCGCGCGGCAGTTCAGCGGTGGCGAAAACCGCCGCACCGCACAGTTATGCGAACCTCGGCGAACTGCCGCTGGTTTTCACCATGGCAGTCGCCGAAATTCACGGTTAACCCACTTCGTTCGCCAGCGCCACCGCATCTTCGTCAGCTGGAATGCGCATCGGTCGCCGCACGCCACACCGCTTCCGCCACATCCAGCGCCTTGGTGGTGGGTTGTGGCTGCTGCATCGTGCTGAAAACGCCATCTAACAGCGGCTGATACGGCTCAAGCTGCGTGTTCTCCATGCGCGGCGAATCGCGCCTGACCACGCTTGTGCAGTTAGTGATGGATGAGTGCCGCGCACAGCGTCCGGCGCGTCATGTGGTACTGGAACGCTTGCTAGAGCTGCTGTTAATCGAAGCGCTGCGATCAATGCCGATCTGCAATGCGTGTCCGGGCGTGATGAGCGGTTAGCTGACGAACGGCTGGCGGCGGCAATCCGCGCCATCCATGCAAACCCTGCGCACAGCTGGACGGTGGCCGAACTGGCGAAAACCGCCGCGCTGTCACGTTCCTCTTTCTTTGTGCGTTTCCGCGAAGCGGTTGGCGTGGCGCCGATGGTCTACCTGCTGACGTGGCGCGTGGCGCTGGCGAAAAATCTGCTGCGCGGTAAAAGCATGGCGGTAGCCGAAGTGGCAGAGCGCGTTGGCTATCGCTCCGCCAGCGCCTTCAGCGTGGCATTCAGTCGCTATGTCGGCCAGCCGCCTGCGTGGTTCGCCGCCGAAGAGGATGTTTAGCGATACGGCTTCAAATTGCCGGTTAAAAGGGTAATTTTTTTCTTTGGACCGATCAAACCGATCGCCACCAACTCAATCTGATCGCTGTGCGCGTCAGCAATACGATCGCCATACTCTTCGTACGTTTTGCAGGATTGCGCTAGCGGCGCGTAGATGACGCCGGGATAATCAACGCCATCCTGGATTTGCTGATTCGGCCCCACCAAATTTCCTGGTAATTCGCCAAAACTAATGCCGATAATGCTGGCAGCGTTCATTGCCAATCCGGCGGGCAGTTGCTGATCAATCAAGATGGTGCAGCGATGGGTGTTTGCGTCGAAATCCATGTTGAGTATTTCACCTTGAGTGGGAATGCAAAAGTAAGCGATCGCTGGAGTATAAATTCCGCACATTTTGTAGCGGCGCGATTTATCGCGCAGTTGGAGATGCAGAGTATGTTTGTACTGCAGGAATTAAAGGGATTAGCGGCCTGGCCTTTGGCTGAATAAAAGATTCGAATAAATCACAATGAATTCATGAGAGTTTTATTAAATCCTATATAGTTTACTTGATGTTTCAATATCATCATCTTTACGACTATTAGATCCGGGTAATTATAAAATCACCCTGGCTTAATTCCTAAATCCTTTCTCCCACCTCACAAATCCTTAACTCAAACTGGACGCTTGCCAGCTAAAGCGTAGATACTCATTTCACCCGATTTCAAACATTAAAAAGCTGAAACAAAATAATTCGATTACTTAAACAAACCTAAAGCGCAACGGTAATAATCCGTGCGCGTATTGTCTTTTCTCTGTTGAGGAAAACATTGTGTTTAAATTAAATCCGGTGTTACTAAGCCTTGTGGCTGCGCAAGGCGTGATGTTCCCTGTGTTGCCGACAACGGCAGCGATATTAAAGCCTTATACGCCTGAAATTAATGACAATAAGGTTGGTGCTTACTGTTTATGTAATGGCAGCACGCAAACGCTGAGCGGATTGCCGCAGTTCGCGCCGGGTGAAAACGGTACGGGCAGCGTAACGATTGGTGAGTTGCGCAATATTGGGCGAATTATCAATGACAACGTGATTGGCGCGGCGCGGCTGCAAATCGGTGCGCAGAATTACGCTATTGGCATCCCCAATTACGAAGAAAATACCTACACCACCTATCAGGTATTTAATACTGCAGAACTGGTTGATTTACCTGCTGTAGGTCTGGATACCGTCGTGCCAGATTATTTTGATGTAAACGACAAACAATATATCAACGCGCGTGTCGCTTCCGTCAGTAATGGCACGCTGAATATCGATATTGGCAAGCATAACGCGGCGGCGACGTCCTCCAGTAATAGCTGGTCGATGGCGGCTAAGCAAAGCCAGTTATTTACCGCCAGCAAAAAAGGCAATTTGAACTGGAATTCCAATAACCGTATCGCCTTCACCGCCGGCACCACGCCGTACGGTGGCGATCGCCTGGCTTACGATGTCGGCAACGTGGTGGAATACGCGGGTGTATTCACCGTCAATACACTGGATGGCGGCACTAACACGTTCAACGTCACTAATCTCAATGAACTGCGCAATTACAACGACTGGCTGATCGATCAGCTCTCCAACGCCAACCTCAGCACCGAAAGTTACAACACAGAATTCAATAAGGCCTACGCGCTGCGCGAAGGACGCGTGGTGTATCGCATGAGCACCAACAACTTCGATGATGAAGTGGCGCTACCGATATTCGATCAGGTGGTGCTTAGCGCCGATGGTCCGAAGGCAACAGTGAAAATCAATCGCGGCAAAACGCTGGAAGTGGTGAACAGCAACAGCGCGGTGATGCGTGCCAGCAACGGGGCGAAGGCGATAGTCGATGGCAAACTCGCCAGCACCGGTTCTGGCCTCGAGTTGCTTAGCGGCGCGCGCGGCTTCAACAACGGCGTCATCAACGCCGGTTTTCTTAATAACGCCAATGGCAAAGGCGTCGATAGCAGCACGGTTGGCGCGGGCGGTAGCGCGGTTGACGTCAGTTATGAAAGTCGGTTTATCAATCGTGGCGTGATCAACCTGCAACCTGGCGCGGGCTTCAGTACCGGCATCAATGCCTACAACAGCAAAGTGGTGAACCACGGCAACATCAACGTTGGCGTAAGCGATGTCAGCAGCGGCGGCACGGCGGCGGGCGTATTGCTGAGCAGCGATGGCAAAGGCGGTTTCGTTAACGCCAAAGACGGCACCATCTACATCGGGCGCACGCCGCAAAATCGCAAAAATGATCCCACCGACGATGTCGCCGTCAATCTAAGTGGCGGCGCCAGCGGTATCTATCAATTCCTTGATTCCAAAGCCGTGAATAATGGCCACATCGTGATTGGATCCAAAGTGCAAAACGCGGCAGGGATGAAGGTGGAACTCGCGCCTCACGCGGTCACGCTGAACAATGGCGTCATCGACGTTAACGGCAAGGCGCAAGTTCAACCCGCCGAGAACGTTGGCATGTTGGTGCTCGATTCCGGCAGCCTTGGCAAGGTTGGCAATATCGGCACCATCAATGTCAACGGCTACAACAGCACTGGCCTAAAAGTCATCGCGCGCGATGGCAATGACTCCGTGGCATTTTCCAGCGGCGCGATCAACGTGCCTGGCGATGGCGATCGGTTTGTTAATTCCTTTAACACGGCGGTAGGGGTGAAGGGCGATCCTGGCGGCACAGCTTACGCGAAACTGACCGGACCGATCCGGCTCGGCGGAAACTCGAATATTGGTATTCGTGCAGAAGGGCTTGCTGTGGTTGATGTCAGCGCTAATGCGGTGCCGCTATCCGTGCCTGATCCCAACGTGTATACCGCACGGCATATCAGTTTTTACACCCTTGGCCCCAACGCCAAAATCAACTTGCCCGCCAACGGCAGCTACAGCACCACCGTGCCGTACGGCAATATTTTCCGCGTTGCAGATGGGGCAGATTTTGACGGCACCGGCCGCACGCTTTCCATGACCAACTCCTTCGCCACGGGCGTGTACGGCAGCGGTGAGTTCACCGACGTCAACACCAATGGCGCGACATTCAACGTTGCCGGCAATTACGCGCGTGCTATTGAGATCAGTGATGGCGCGCACGCCACCATTGATGCGGCGACCCGCATCAGGCTGCTCAGCAACGGCGCGACCGGCGCGGTGGCGGATGGCAATAAATTCACCCTGACAGGCGACCCGATCAATCCGCAAACCCAGTTCAATCCCGATACGCTGCTGGTCAACCATGCGGCGCTCAGCGGCGTTGCTGATAATCAACAGGCGCTGGTTGTCATGAATCACGCCCAGTTGATCAATACCGGCGACATTACCTTAGGCGGTCAGAGCACCAACGGTATTTATGCGCAGAATGGTGCCTTTGCCTTCAACCGTGGCGATGTCACCGTGACGCGCAGCAGCACCGGTCTGTATGCGTATGGCAATCCCGAATACACCGATGGCGTAACGCCGACTGAAGTTATCAATATCGGCTTGCTCAATGTGTATAACGTGGATGCCGAGAGTTTCTCACCCAGCAGAGGATTGATCTCCTATCATGAGCTGGCGCGCTTCTATCAAAACGGCACCATCAATTTGTTTGGCTCAAACGCGCTGGCGGGCGCGGTGTTTGCCGGTGGACTACTTGATTTAGGTGATGGCAATCGCGTGGTGTTCCACGACAGGAACCAATACGGTTTTCGCGCAGCGGATCCCGGCACGCGTTTGATCAGCCACGGCGGCAGCGTTGATGTCAGCACTGAAAACTCAAGGCTATACGAGATTGTCAACGGCGCGTGGCTGTATGCCGAAACGCCAGGCAATGTAACGCTCAGCGGGGAAAACAGCACTGGCATGGAGGTGAGCGGATACGACGCGATGGTTTCCCGCACCGACAATTACACCGTGACCGGCAAAAATGCCACCGTGATGCGCGTCAGCGGCAGCGCCGAGGGCGTGATCACCAGCGGCATTGCCCTGAATGGCGAAAACGGCACCGCGGCGGTGGTCGGCGGCGATGAGTCGGAAATCTACGCCGCCTCGCGAATCACCGGTAACGGCAGCAATAGCACCGCTTTTGATGTGAGCGGTGGCGCACGGTTGTTTAATCAGTATCAAGGCGTCGTCGATCTCACCGGACCAAACAGCACAGGCGCGCGCGTGCATGACGGCGGTAACTTCATTAACCGTGGCAGCATGCGTATCGCGTCGGGCATCGGTGTGGACGTCAGCAGCGGCTACGGTCAATACGTACCGGTGGACAGTTCCCTGCGCGTTGATGAGGGCACCGCAGCGTTACGCGTTGGCAACGGCGGCTGGCTGAAAATCTACGGCGACGGGCAGGGCGCGAGCAATATTTATGCGATGGGCAAAGCCGATGGCTTGTTGCTGGATCATGGCGCGCAGGGCTTTGAAGCCAACGACATCATCCTCGGCGCTTATGGCAGCGGCAGCGTAATCAACAACCGCGCGGAAACCAGCAATATCTCGCTGGATAACGTGATGCTCGATGTGAGCGGCGGCAACGGCGTGCGTTCGGCGACCTCGTTCGATCCCAATGGTCGCGCGTTGATTAACGTCAGCGGCGGCGCTACCGGTTATCGCTTCGAAAACGCCGATGGCTCAACCACCAGCAACGATCTTGTGATCGGCAAGGATTACGCCATTCTGGTTTCCGGCCAAGGTACCGGCGTTCGCGCTAACACCAGCGGCAAAGTGATTTCGCAGGGCTCAATTGGCATTCGCGATTTCAACGGCGGTTCGGCGATCGTCACCAGCACCGCCAGCCAGGTGATCAATCAGGGTTCGATTGCCTCACTCAGCCGCGTCTCTCCGCTGATCGATCTGCGCGGTGGCGATACGGTATTTATCAACCAGGGCACCATCTCCGCGCCGTTCCCGGATCAGGTCGTCGTAGCCGGAGGCGCAGGCAATGATGTGATCGCGCTGCTCGATGGTGCGGTGGTCGGCGATGTGAATACCGGCAGCGGCAACGATGAACTGGTGGTGACTGGCGGCACGCTGAACGGCAGCCTGACGATGGGCAATGGTGCGGCGAATCAGGCAACGGTGCAGAGAGTCAGCCTGGCCGATACCCGTCACATCACCACCGAAAACGGCGCTGGCAGCACGCTCAATCTCAGCGAACTGACGGCGCGCGGCGGCTCGTTTACCCGCGATGATGTCAGCAAAGGCACCAACCTCGGCGCGGGCTGGAGCACGCTCAACTTCTTCGCCACCCAGTGGACGCTAACCGACAACATCAAGCTAGCGCACAGCACCATCAATATCGACGCCGGCAGTACGCTGTTTGCCGGTGATAACGTCAATCCGCTGCTGCAAGGCGCGACCGATGATTCGCTGGTGGTAAATAACGCCGGTACGCTGGATCTCACTAACGGCGGCAACGCGGCGGCGAATGTTTTAACCATTGATGGCCAACTGGCATCGGCGGGCGGCAGCCTGAAACTCAACTCCTCCGCCACGCAGAGCGACAACCTGCGCGTAAACGGCAATGTGTCGGGCACCACCTTGATCGACGATACGCTGATCGGCGGCCCGCAGCTGGATAGCAATCGCGATGGCGTGATTGCCGCCAGCGAAGGTGTGTCGCTGGCGCAGGTAACCGGCAGCGCCAGCGCAACCAGTTTTGCGCTCAAGAGCGGCTATGTGGCGTCCGGGCCGTGGCAATATGGTTTGGCCAGCTTCGCGCCGGGCAGTTCAGCATCCGGTGCGTGGGATTATCGACTCGCTAACACCTTTGTCTGTGAAGACGGTTCGCTGTGCCAGCCACAAGCGGGCAGCAATCAGCGTGCCGTGCGGCTGGCTGTTACGCCGCAGGTGCCGTCCTACATCTCCGCGCCGGTGGGTTTGGCGTATTACTCGCTGGCGGTGACCGACGATCTGCATAAACGTCTCGGCGAACTGCGTCAGCAGCAAACCGCGTCCGATGCCGTGGGCGGCGAGATGTTTATCCGCTATCTCGGCTCCAACCTGAAATATCAAAGCAATCGCGGTTTGGCCGATTATGGCTACGACTTCGACCTGGATTACAGCGCGGTACAGCTGGGCGGCAACGTACTGCGCGCCGACGGCCCACAAGACAGCTTGCGCGGCGGCGTGGCCTACACGCGTGGTAACACGCGCATTCGTCCTCACGCATACGACGGTTACAGCTCCACCAGTTTCGACAGCGACAGCATTTCTCTGTACGGCACCTGGCTGCGCGACAGCGGATTCTACCTCGATGGCTCGCTGAGTTGGGGTTGGTATCGCGGTGAAACCGACATCGCCCGGCAGAAAGAGGTGGCAACACCGAAAGGCAAAGGCTGGACGGCGTCGGTGGAATCGGGCTATCCGTTCACCTTCGCCAACGGCGTGCGCCTCGAACCGCAGGCGCAAATCACCTGGCTGCAGATGAAGATGGACAGCTTCACCGATCAGGATCGCACGCGCGTGTCGTACAACGATTACGATCAAACCATCGGCCGACTCGGCGCACGCCTCGATCGCACCTGGCTGGATACCAGCCAGAACGCCTACACGCCGTACGTTCGCGCCAATTACTACAAAGGCTGGGGCGGCACCGCGAAAACCAAAATCGGTGCGGCGGATACTGAAGGCAGTCAAATCTTCGAAAGTGGCAAGTTTGGTCAGATGTGGGACGTTGGTTTAGGCGGCAGCGCCACGCTGAATAACGACGTTGCGCTGTATGCCGAAGCCGATTACCGCAAAGAGATCGACGGCAACGGCGCCAAAGGCTGGCGCTATAACGCGGGCGTGAGGTGGTCGTTTTAAAATTCAGCCTGTCCATCGCGCATGCTGAACTCTTCAGCATGCGCGATACGCCTTATGCTGGTGTGCGTCAAGATAAGTTGTTTTCAATCCCTCAAGGATGAGGGGTTAGAGGCGACTTAATGCCTGGGGACCAAAATCATTAGCCGTGCACTTGCTGCGTGCGCCGATCTCTTACCGTGACATACAAAAACGCCAGCACGAACAGCGCCGCGTAGATCACCACAATGGTTGGGCCCGGCGCGCTGTCGAGGAAGAACGAGGCGTACACGCCGCTGAAACCTGTCACCACCGCAATGCCAATCGCCAGCAACATCACCTGCACGAAACGACGTGCCAGCAGTAAAGCGATAGCGCCAGGCGCGATCAGCATGGAAATTGACAAAATCACGCCCACCGATTTCAGCGCAGCGACGATGGTTAACGAGATTAAACACAACAAGCCGTAATGCATCAGTTTGCCGTTGATGCCGCAGGCGCGCGCCTGATTGGGATCGAACGCGTGCAGCAGTAAATCTCGCCATTTGATGCCAATCAACAGGCTAACAATCAGCGCGATAGCCGATGTCTGGATAATATCCGCCAGGCTGATGCCCAACATATCGCCGAACAAGATGTGGTCGAGATGCACTTCGGGCTGCAATTTCAGATACAGCACCAAACCGGCGCCAAACATGCCGGAGAAGACGATGCCCATTACCGTATCGGGTTTGATGCGGCTGTTCTCACTGATGTAGCCGGTAGCGACGGCGCACACCATGCCTGCGACAAACGCGCCGATGGCGTACGGCAAACCAATCAGCCAGGCGATCACCACGCCAGGAAATACCGCGTGGCTCATCGCATCACCGAGCAATGACCAACCTTTCAGCACCAGAAACGCCGACAGCATCGCGCACGGCAGCGACAGTACCAAGGTGGTGATCAGCGCCATGTTCATAAATTCGAACTGGAACGGACTCAACAATAATTCAGCCATTTACGCCGTCCTCCATGGTCTGACGCGCACGGCGTCGCGAAGCCAGCACGCCATGTTTTGGCGCGAAGACAAAGGCCACTAAAAAGACCAGCGTTTGCGCGACCACAATCACGCCGCCGGTCGCGCCATCGAGGAAGTAGCTGCTCCATGCGCCGAGGAAACTGGTGACGCTGCCGATGGTCACGGCGATCAGCAACAGGCGCGGAAAACGATCGGTCAACAGATAGGCGGTGGCGCCGGGCGTCACCACCAGACAAATCACCATAAAGGCACCGACGGTTTGCAGCGCGGCGACGGTGGACGCCGAGAGCAGGGCAAAGAACAGGATCTTCAGTCGCAGCGTATTCAAACCGAGCGAGCGCGCGTGGCTCTCGTCGAAGAAGGTCACCATCAGGTCTTTCCACTTCAGCAGCAGAATGGTCAGGGTGATAAAGCCAATCGCACCGAGCTGCCAGATATCGGCGGGCGCGACCGACAAAATATTGCCCAGCACGATGGTTTGAATATTCACCGACGTGGGATTGAGTGAAACCAGAAACAGGCCGATGCCGAAAAACGACGAGAAGATCAGGCCGATAATGGCATCTTCTTTTAAGCGTGTGCGCTGATTGAGAAACAGCATGCTGCCCGCCGCCAGCCCGCCGGAGAGAAACGCGCCGAGGGAAAAGGGCAGTCCGAGCATGTACGCGCCCGCCACGCCGGGCACAATTGAGTGCGACAGCGCATCACCGATCAGTGACCAGCCTTTCAGCATCAGGAAGCAGGAGAGAAAGGCGCAAATCGCGCCGACCAGCGCTGCGATCCACATCGCATTCAGCATGTATTGATAGCCAAACGGTTCAATAATCCACGACATGGTTCGCTCCCCGGTCAGGATTTTTGTCTTTCATCAGCTGCATTAACACCGCGTTACGCTCATGCAGCGCGCCATCAAAGGTCTGCGCCAGATTATCGGCGGTGAAGGTGTCATGCAGCAGGCCGCTCGCCAGCACGGTATTTTTTACCAGCACGCAGCGATCGCAGAAATCAGGGATGGCGTTGAGATCGTGAGTGGAAACCAGCATGGTGCGGCCTTCGTCGCGCAGCTCTTTTAGCAGGGCGATGATCGCGGCTTCGGTTTTGACGTCCACGCCGGTAAACGGCTCATCCAGCAGGATAATCTGACCACTTTGTGCCAGCGCGCGTGCCAGAAAAACGCGTTTTTTCTGCCCCCCCGACAGCTCGCCAATCTGACGGTGGCGATAAGCGCTCATGCCCACGCGCTCCAGCGCTTGATCAACGCTGAGTTTATCGGCGGCACGCGGAATACGCAGCATGCCCATATAGCCGTAACGGCCCATCATCACCACATCTTCCACCAGCACCGGGAAGCTCCAGTCCACTTCCTCGGACTGCGGAACATAGGAAACGATGTTGTGTTTGAGGGCCTTATTGGCCGGTAAACCCGCTAGCGTTACCGCGCCCGAGGAGAGCGGCACAAATCCCATGATCGCTTTGAACAGTGTGGATTTGCCGGAGCCGTTAACGCCAATCAACGCGGTAATGCTGCCTGCGGGCACGCTGAAAGAGGCTTTACGCAGCGCCGTGTGGCCGTTGCGGTAGGTAACACCCACATTCTCGACGATTAATCCTGCGGCTGGGTTCATTTCTGACTTCCTTCTGTGATGCCTTTCACCACGGTTTCGGTGGTGACGCGCAGCAGATCCAGATAGGTCGGCACCGGGCCATCGCTGTTGCTCAGCGAATCGACGTACAACACGCCACCGTAATGAATGCCGGCTTCACGCGCCACTTGCTGAGCGGGTTTGGCAGAGATGGTGCTTTCACTAAAGATGGCAGGAATTTGATGATCGCGCACCGCATCGATCACCTTACGCACCTGCTGCGGGGTGCCTTGCTGATCGGCGTTAATCGGCCATAAATAGAGCTCTTTCAGACCGAAATCGCGCGCCAGATAAGAGAAGGCACCTTCACTGGTCACCAGCCAGCGTTTATCGGCGGGAAGCTTGTCGACAGCGGCACGCATCGGCGCGATGGTTTGCTGAATCTGCGCTTTGTAACGCTCAGCGTTGGCCTGATAAATTGCGGCATTGGCGGGATCGTATTTCTGCAGCGCGTTGCGGATGTTATCGACGTAGATCAGCGCGTTATCCGGCGACATCCATGCATGCGGATTGGGTTTACCGTTGTACGGACCTTCAGTAATGCCCATCGGCTCAATGCCTTGCGTTACGGTGACCTGCGGTACATCGTTAAGACGCTGGTAAAACCGGCTGAACCACAGTTCCAGATTAAAGCCGTTTACCAAAATCAGATTGGCACCCTGCGCGCGACGAATATCGCCTGGCGTGGGTTGGTATTCGTGGATTTCTGCGCCGGTTTTGGTAATCGACGTCACATCCGCCGCATCGCCCGCGACGTTTTTCGCCATATCGGCGATCACCGTAAAGGTGGTGACCACTTTGAGTTTTTCAGCCGCTGACGCGGTAAATGCGCTGAGTGACAACAGGACGGCAATCGCAGGCAAAAGGCGTTGAGTGAACATGATCATCTCCAGAGTAATATAGCCAATGCTATAATATATAGCTGATGCTATCTATATGAGTCATTTTTGTTCACAACGCCAGTGTAAAGACAAAAATTTACGAAAGGGGCAAGTGTCATAAAGACGGAATTAAACGGCATTTCCCCTAAAACATTAAATATGGTTACATCAATAAAAAGCGGACAGGATTTAAGACGATGCGCATCAAAATCAATGCAGTAGCAGACAGTGAACGCTTTCCCGAATCCGTTGATGTGATTGTGATTGGCGGCGGCATCATTGGCACGTCAGTGAGTTACGAACTGGCAAAGCAGGGCGTTTCCGTGGCGCTGTTTGAGAAGGGCGTGATCGGCGGCGAGCAATCCGGCCGCAACTGGGGCTGGGTTCGCCAGCAAAACCGCGACCTGTACGAACTGCCGATGGCGATGCGCAGTTTGCAGCGCTGGGACGAGTTGAGCAGTGAAATTGGCCTCGATCTCGGCTTCTCGCGGCAGGGCATTACTTACGGCACGCAGAGTGAAAGCGATCTGGCGCGCTGGGAAGCGTGGGGCAAGCAGGCGCAGCAACTGGGTTTCGTCAGCCATTTGATGACCGCACAAGAGACGCGCGAGCGCATCGGCAACAATGCGCCATGGATTGGCGGCGTGTGGTCGCCCAGCGATGGACGCGCAGAGCCGTCGCTGGCAGCGCCGGCGATGGCGACTGGCGCGAAAAATCTCGGCGCATCAATCCAGCAAAACTGCGCGGTGCGCGGTCTCGATGTAACTGGCGGACGCGTCACCGGCGTCTGGACCGAGCGCGGTCTGGTGAAAGCCAACCGCGTGATTTGCTGCGGTGGCGCGTGGAGTTCGCGCTTCTGCAAGCAATATGGCATTGAACTGCCGAGCGCCAATATCCTGGGCACAGCGTTCAAAACCACGGCGGCGCCTGAAGTGATCAAAGGCTGTCTCAGCACCGGCGGGTTATGTATTCGCCGTCGTCAGGATGGCAGCTACACCGTGGCGCTCGCCGGACGCGGGCAGATTGATCTCTCGCCGCAAAATATCCGTTACGCCACCAGGTTCTATGCGATGTATCGCAGCAAGATCGCTAAGAAGCTCAAGGTGCGCATCAACGGCTCGTTCTTCAACGGCCCGGAAGCCGCCGGTTCGTGGTCCAATCAAAGCGAGTCGCCGTTTGAAAAGATCCGCACCCTCGATCCGGCAGCGGATAACGGCATTGTGCAGGAAGCGATGCAGGCGCTGGTGCAGCTCTATCCGGAGTTGAACGGCATTAAGGTGGATTACGCGTGGGGCGGCTGGATTGATACCACGCCGGATTTGGTGCCGGTGATTGATGAGATGACGAGCATACCGGGCTTATTTATCGCCTCCGGCTTCAGCGGCCACGGTTTTGGTATTGGGCCAGGCGCAGGATTGCTATGCGCGCAGATGGTCAATAACAAACCGCTGTTCACTGATGTGAAGCCGTACAGCCTGGCGCGGTTCGCCAAAGGTCAGGCGATCCGTGAACCGCAGATGATGTGAGGGTTGGCCGGTGCGCGTTGTTGCACACCGGCCGAACATTACACATCCAACCGATGAATCACGTTCACAAACTCATGTACGCCGCTGTTAATTTCTCGCAGGCTGCGTGACAACACGCTGATTTTATCCTGCTCGGTCACCACAAACTGCTTGACCTCATTAAGCTGCTGCTCCATTTGCGCAATCAGGCTGGCGTTGTGTTCCACCACTTGCGTGATCTGCTTAGTCGCGCTGGAGGTGGACGCCGCCAAACGTCGTACTTCGCCCGCCACCACGCTGAATCCGCGTCCCGCTTCACCGGCGCGCGCAGACTCAATTGCCGCATTCAGCGCCAGGATATTGGTTTGCGAGGCAATCAGGTTGATGGTCTCGACCACTTCACTAATGCTTTTCGCCGAGGCGTTAAGCTCGCCACCGATCGCCGTTGCTGCATTAACCTGCAGCGCCACCAACCCGGAGTTGCGGATGGTTTCGTCCAGCACCTCGTTGGCGTTGTCGGTAATTTGTGACGTTTCTTCAGAGGTCGTCAGCGCGATGTCGGCCACGCGCTTGGCGGCTTCCACGCGCGCGGTGATATCTGAGGCGATTTTGATCACCTTGTACACCTTGCCATCGGCGTCATAAACCGGGTTGTAGCTGGCCTCAAGCCAGATGCGTTCGCCGCTGGCGGTTTTGCGCTCGAAGCGGCCGACAAAGTGCTGGCCTTTAGCCATTTTGCGCCAGAAGTCGGGATTTTCACTATAGAAGTTATCGAAGCAGAACATGCGATGATGCTGTCCCATAACCGCAGCCAGCTCATATCCCATGTGCTTAAGGAAGTTACTGTTGGCTGTGAGGATTTGTCCGTCCGGCGTGAACTCAATCACCGCCATGGAGAGATCCAGCGCGGTGATCACCGCTTCTTTATGCTCCAGCTCCTGATGACGTTCTGTGATATCCGATGCCACCTTGATCACTTTGTAAACCTGGCCTTTGTCATCGCTCACCGGGAAATAGGTGGCGCTGAGATAGAAACGCTGACCTAGCTTATTGAAGCGCTCAAAAATGCCGGTCACCGATTCGCCAGACGCCAGCGTTTGCCAGAAGGCGAGATAGCGCGAGGATTGGCTGTGTTGCGGGCTGCAGAAGAGGCGGTGATGCTTCCCCTGAATCTCATTCAACTGGTAGCCGGTGGTGGCAAGGAAGAGGTGATTGGCGGTGAGAATCTCGCCGTTAGGCGTAAATTCAATCCATGCCACATGCTGTTTGATCGCATTGATATCTTTAGCCACATCGCCACTTTTATAAAACGGCAAAGAAAGACTCGACTTTTTCACACCAAACATGGGAAGCCTCAGGTGATTATTGTGCTGTTGAACGTAATGCGTGCAGTGCAAAATTGGTCACGCTCAACATGCGTCACCTGAGCTGCCCGCAGATTCCCCTTCGCCGTACACTTAAGTGTCTCTGTGCGCCGCAGCGCCGCACGGGGTATGTAATTAACCTACCTGATGTTTTCGAAATGTACCGCTCAGAGCGTATTCGCACTCCGCAATACGAGTTATCGGCGGCCTTATTTAAAGGTTTAATTTAAATGCATGTAAAAGGGCTGTTAATAAACTTAAGTTTATTTGCCGCTGCAAACTGGCATAACGCCTCCTTCCTGACTAAACAGTTAAACGTCCTTGATATTTTCTTAACGCATTCCTGATGCGATGTTGCGGGTTCGCTTGATGCGCGGACCTTACCTTTTGCCGGTCAGACGCTGCATCTCTGGCCCATCACGGAGTTGATGATGAACAACCACAAATCTGCGCTTTCTGCCGTCGCCATTGCCACACTCACTGCGTTATTGACGCCCGCACCTGCGCTGGCGTGGGACAGCCTGACCGTGTTTGGCGATAGCCTGAGTGATAGCGGCAACGTAGGCCGCTTTACCTTCAACGGTGCACAACATCCTTTATATGATGAAATTCTTGCCGCGCATTTGGGGGAGGATTTACAGCGCTCAACGTTAGGCGGCAGCAATTATGCGCAGGGTGGCGCAGTTTCGGTACCCAAGCTCGATCCTGATTTAAACACCCAGGACCAACTGGCGGGTTATCTCGCTTCAACCGGCGGTCGCGCGGATAGCAACGGTTTGTATATTCATTGGGTCGGTGCCAATGACATCGCCGTTGCCGTCACCAATCCCTTAACCGCCAGTGAAACCATCAGCAACAGCGCCAATCAATCGGTTGCGCAAATTAAAACCCTGCTGGATGCCGGCGCGGGCGCGGTGATTGTGCCCACCGTGCCGCAGCTCGGCTCAACGCCCTATATGATTCAAACCGTGCTGCGCGTGCTGGGAAGTGAAGCCACACCAGCGATGGTGGCGGCGTTTCAGTCACTGGATGGCGTGACCACGCCAGATAAAGCCGCGCGACAGCAAGCGGTGCAGGATGCCTTCACGCAAGCGGCAGGCGAAGTTTCGTCGGTTCCAGCGGTGCGTGACGCGCTGGCGCAACAGCTTTATAACGCATGGCAGGAGCTGAGCGAGCAGGTCACGGCGCTCTCCGACGGTTATAACCAGCAGGAAGAAGCGGGGCTGGCGACCTTGAATGGCAATATTGTGCGCGTGGATATCGCCGGGCTGTTCGATGAAGTGATCGCCAATCCAACCCAATATGGCTTAACCAACACCATTGGCATCGCTTGTCCGATTGGCACCTCAGCGGATGAGTGTCAATCCAGCACGCCGGGCTTCTCCACGGCGCAGGATTATCTGTTTGCCGATCGTCTGCACCCGAGCCCAGCGGTGCACGCGATGATTGCCGATTACATCCAGTCGATTCTGGATGCGCCAGCGCAGGTGGCGGCGTTATCACAATCGCCACTGATGATGGCGCGTGATACGCAAAACACGCTGGATGGACATTTGCAGCAGCAGCGTCAACAGCCCGCCAGCGCCGGAAAGTTCACGGTATTTGGCGGCTATGCCGGGCAACATGTCGATTATCAGGGCGACAGCTGGAGCGACGGAAATGCCAACACCACCAACTTAACGCTGGGTATCGGCTATCAGATCACCGACAACTGGCAAACGGGTGTGCTGTTCTCCAACACCAATCAGCGCCAGGAACCTTCGTCGAACTACGACTACAAACTGCGCGGCAATCTGGTGGCGCTTTACAGCCAGCTGACGGTGTTCGATCAGGGCTGGATTAACGCCGATCTGCATTATGCCGATCTCGATTTCGACAGCATCGAGCGTGATATCCACATCGGCCCGGCCAAACGTACCGAGCAGGGTAGCACCAGCGGTAAATTGCTCGGCATGCGCGTGCAGACTGGCTGGACGCTGCCAATTACTGAAAATCTCAGCACCGGGCCGGTTGCCAGTTACGCGCTGGATTACGGTCGCGTCGGCGGCTATAGCGAGAACAGCGACAGCAGTACCGCAATGCGCTACTCCGATCAAACCACCCATTCACAGATTGGCTCAGTGGGTTGGCGCATCGACAGCAAACAGTGGGTGGTTAATCCCTGGGCACAGGTGAGCTACAACCATCAGTTTGGCGATACCGATTCCACGGTGCGTGCCGGGTTGAAATCAACGCGTACTTCGTTTGAACGCAGCGTCGAGGCGCGCGATAAAAACTGGCTGGATCTGTCGCTGGGTGCCAACGTGCCGCTCGGCGAAACGGTGAATGCGTTTGCCGGGGTTTCAACCGTCGGTGGGAATAGCGATTATCATCAGGTGACCTGGAATGTCGGTGTGAGCGCCACGTTCTAAGCATGCAGGCCAGTAACTGTTAGTTGCTGGCCTGTTAATTTATAACGATCACAAATGCTTTCTCTGCTTAGCAATCAACCTTGTAATTCCGCGTAACCTCTCCTGTTTCGTGCCATGTAAATAAAGAAGTTGTCTGCGATTAATCTGTAAATCGCCTCGCTGCCGCTACGCTTTTTTCCATTAATCAAATTGTTGTCTGGCCATGCAAAAATCACATAAGTCAAATGCCCCAGTTAGAGTGGTACGCATCAACACATTAATTTTCAGTTACTTATACTCGATGGTGCAGTTACTTTCTCTTAATAGTTAAGGGGTACACCATGGCGAATGCGTCCAGCAATACGAATACCACACCACAAAATAGTGTCACGGCGGCGGCACCGGTTATTCAGGTCATAGATATCGAACAGCTCAAAGCCACCGAACCTACCACCGGCGGTGAACTCGCTACGGTGCTGGAATATAAGCGCGGAACTAAAGCTGGCGGCGGCGTATTTGTTTATGACGCAACAGATACCACATCGCCAGACGATGGTGGGTTGGTGATTGTGACAGCGGGAAAGAAACGCTGGAAAAGGGTGATACTGGATTATAACTCGGTCACCGTGCTGGATTTTGGCGCGGTGCCTGACGGGAAAACCGACTGCATCGAGGCGGTAAAACGTATGTTTAACTGGTCGCAGCGCGTGCTGCCATCAGCAGGGATACGTTTTACTGCGGGCGAATTTAGTATGTCGACGTTTGATATCTCAGATAAAGAAATTAACCGTTTTAAGGTGACCGGTGCGGCGGTCAATTTCGGTTATTTTCCAACAACGACGTTGTTTTTCGACTGGGATACCAAACCTCGTGGTCAACATTTCTTTAAAGTGCAGGCACGCTATGCCGAAATTTCTGGGCTGGTTGTGAAAGGCAAGAGTTCGGACAGCGGTGGTGATGGCGGCACGGCGTTCAATAATGTCGGTTTCTATGCCAACACCATTATCGGCGGCCAGTTCTTGCGCGTCAGCAGTATGGAATTCCGCTATTTGGGCGGACGTGCGCTTGATCTTATCGATACGCTGGATTGTAAAATCGACCAGTTCTATTCCCGTGGTTGTCAGGACAGCATTGTTTATGCTCGTTGGTCCGGTCGGGTAGAAGGCGCCTGGGATCACTCAACGGCAATTGAACTCTCCAATTTTAATTTGCAGGGCGGCACCAAAAAGCCGGTGCTGGATTTACCGCGCTGTACGCAATCTTTTATTCGCAACGGCTGGATTGAACACTCCGAATTTGCCGGTGATCTCTCCAATGGCCAGTGGGTGATTGAGGGGTTAGCGATTGAATCCACCGATAACCCATTAAAACTGGGTTATTGCCGCGCCACTATTATTCAAAAAAGTATTCATAACCAAAGTGCCGGATTCGATTACAGTACCGAAGGTATTGAGCCGTGGACGCTTATCGGTGAAGGCGATCGTGGCGTACTGGAAATGTCGGATTGGGGAATCGTTGCGCAAGGTTCACTGAGTTATGACTATATCTCCTCGCAATATCACATGGATAATCAGGGGAAGGAGGCTGAACAGTGGTTTTATGTCGGGGAATTCGCTTTCTCTAATGCCAACTCGCAAATACATGTGCGAATTATTGGCACCGCACAATTCCTCTCACAAAGTGCAACCCAAACTGACTTTAGTAGCCGTACGCCGGAAGGCGTGGCAAATATCTATCTGCAGGCAAGAAATGGTGCAGATTCTATTGGCAGCTGGTACGGCGAGGGTTCCAGTCCGGTGACCAAAGTGCATATTTCGGGTAATGGTGCCCGAACCAAACTCTATGTGAAAATTGCGGGCTTTACCGCCTATTCCATTGCGCTAGTCGATACCAATGGCAAAGACCGATACCAGGCTGGAAATTGCTTTATTTTCCGTAAAAGTTTCACGGCCTGTAGCGCCGAAGAGAGCACCAGACTGGATGCGGAGAAAGTTGTTGCCTTTGAACAGCACTGGATTGGTAATAAACAAGTTGGCTTTGGGTACAACGACAACAAAGAGTTGTTATTGCATGGTCCGGTGTTCGAAAAGAGCGTGCAAAATCCCGATGGAACATGGAGAACGCGTCGGTTCTTAAAAGTTCGAGTCAATGGAGCGGAGCGCAGTATTGAATTGCATAGTGCTACCGATCCCTATTAATTTTATAGAGCCAGCAATCGAGGTTGCTGGCTCGACAATAATAAAATCTACGTGGTTAATTCACGCCAGGGATATGCACATCCGGTAACGTATCGCGTACTTCCCAGCCGCGCAATTTGCCGGGATTTAATAAATTGTGGGGATCACAGGCGCGTTTCATCGCCACCACATCAGCACGCACCATGCCCTGTTTGCCATCTTCAATATGAATCACATGTGGATTATTAATTTTCACGCCATTCGTGCGGTAAATAGCCATAATCGCGTTGAGGCGATCTTCGTCCTGATAACGCACCAGCGGTAAACCGCTACAGGTAATGCTGCCGTTCATATCGCGTAAGAATTCAATGTGCGACATCACCTCATCGGATAATTGCGCTTCCAGCGTTAGCGCCTGCTGCAAATAATTATCCGTCGCGTAAGCAGTTTGCAGGTAAGTTAGCGTCTTATCGATTTTCAGCGCCTGCAGCGTGGTGTGATTCCAGCAATATTCAATCAGCGAATGCCCGCTATTTTCCCCTGCGGCAAAATGCAGCGCATTGCGGCCCGCATGCTGGCTCAGCAGCGCAGGTAACAGCCCGTCGCTTTCGCTGCCCACCACGGAAATCACCCCATGTTTGCCCGCCACATCGGCATCGGCCAGATCGCTGAAGTAATCAAGCACCGGCGCCGCGAACACCGCAATTTGGCGCTTCACCATGCCCGGCGAACGGGCCAGCGCATCGGCAAAGGCCATCGCCGTAGGGAAGTCGTTGAAAGTGTCGAGACGTTCGATCCAGTCGTGGCGCGGTGCCAGCGCCAGTTCAATCTCCAGCACGATGCCATTGCTGCCGTACGCGTGATGCAGCAGCAGCGCATCCGGCGCTTGCAGGGTGATAATGCGCGGTGTCTCTTCCATGGTCATCAGGCGCACCGACAACACATTGCCTGGCGCGGCCAGCGGACCGTAATTAATCGAACCTACGCCGCCAAATCCGCCGCCAAACAGGCCGCCGAGCGTCGCCAGTTTCCAGGTGGAGGGCATGCAGCGCAGCTCCCAGCCAAGTGGACGCGTATGCGCTTCGAGGTCGCCAAGGCGAATGCCTGCCTGCGCACGCACCGTGCCGTGGCCGACGGCGGTCACCGCGTTGAGACGCGTCATATCAACCATCAAGCCGCCATGCAGCGGAATCAGCTGACCGTAATTGCCGGTGCCGCCGCCGCGCAGATTGAGTGGCACGCGCTGTTTGGCGCAGGCTGCGACGATGAGCGCCAGCTCCTGTTCATCACGCGGACGTACCGCCAGTTCGGCAAACTTCGCTTCCAGCTGCGGTTTCAAGACCGGGCTGAACCAGTGGAAATCGCGCGACAGACGTTTGACCTTCGGCGCTTCTTTGATCCAGTCGAGTTCAGGCAACGCCGCGACCAGCGCCGCCAGTGCAGACTGGCGTTCGGAATCAGACATGTTTATTTCCTGTGTGAAAGGGTTAGTGCGCCGCTACGGCGCATGCGTGTTTCTTAACTGGGGCTCAATTCACTCTCATGCCATGCCGCCAGCACGCGGCGCGTTAGCCACGACATCAGCGCGAACAGCAGGAAGCCTGCCAGTGAAATCAGCAGCAGCGCGGCAAACATCAGCGGGATATTGAGCTGATAACCGGCCTGCAAAATCTGGTACGCCAGCCCGGTATCGGTGCCGCCGGTGCCAGCGACAAACTCTGCCACCACCGCACCAATCAGCGACAAACCGCTGGAGATGCGCAGCGCGCCAAAGAAGTACGGCAGCGCTGAAGGAATACGCAGGCGCAGCAGAATCTGCATGCGTGACGCATGATTAAGGCGGAAATAGCTCAGCAATCCTGGCGACACGCTGCGCAGACCTTGCGTGGTATTGGAGATTATTGGAAACACCGCCATTAAGGTGGCGCACACCACCAGCGATAGCGTGGTGTCTTTCACCCAGATGATGATCAGCGGCGCGATAGCGACAATCGGCGTCACCTGCAAGAACACGATGTAGGGAAAAAGGGCGGTCTCAATAAAACGATTTTGCACCAGCAGAAACGCCACAATCGAACCAATCACAATCGCCACCGCAAAGGAGATAACGGTGATTTTCAGGGTGTAGAGCAATGACATAAACAGCGTCGGGAAGTTCTGCACCAGACTTTGCGCCACCACTAGCGGCGACGGCACCAGAAACACCGGCACCTTGAAGGTGGTGACCAGAAACTGCCACAGCAGCAGCATGGCGACCGCGACGATGGCGGGAAACAGCCACTGCTGAAATTGCCGATGGCTTGCTAACGGTTTCATCATTGACTCTCCTTGCTCGCCGCCAGCAGGCCGCGTTGCAGCTTTTGCGCATAATGCGTGAAATCCTGGCTGACGCGAAACTCATCGTCGCGCGGTAACGTGGTTTCAATGCGGATGTCATCTACCACGCGCCCGGGGCGCGCCGCCATCATAATCACCCGCTGCGACAGAAATACCGCTTCCTGAATTGAGTGGGTGACAAACACCACCGTCAGCTTCTGCTCTTGCCACAAATCCAGCAGATCGCTGTCCAGCTTATTGCGGGTGATCTCGTCCAGCGCGCCAAACGGCTCATCCATCAGCAGCACCTTCGGGCGCGTGACCAGGCCGCGCGCTATCGACACGCGCATCTGCATGCCGCCGGAAAGCTCGCGCGGCAATACGTGACCAAACTGGCCGAGGCCGACCAGTTAGAGGATTTCGCGCACGCGGGTGTCCGCTTCGGCACGCGGCACGCCCGCCAAATCGAGCGGCAGACGCACGTTTTTGTGCACGTTGCTCCACGGCATCAGCGTCGCTTCCTGAAACACAAACGACAGCGGCAGATCGCGCTGATTTTCCCGCCGATCGCGGCGAAACAGCATTAACTTGCCATCGGTGGGTTCAATCAGCCCGGCGATCATCTTTAGCAAGGTGCTTTTGCCGCAGCCGGACGGGCCGAGCAGCGAGACAAATTCGCCCTGACGAATAGTGAGATCGACCGGCAGCAGTGCGCGCGTACCGTTGGGATAAATTTTCTCCGCTGACAGCACCTCAATCGCCGCTGGCGCCGCAGAACGCGGCACCGCTTGCGCATCGGGATGCAGCAGCGTTAGATGGCTGGCGCTATTCATGGCAGAACCTTGACGTCTTGGATGAATTTCAGCGTGTAGCTGCCGTCAAACGGTACTTTGGCCGCATCGATCAGCTTGGTATCGACCAGCAGCTGCCAGGTTTGCTTGAGGCGCGCTTCGGTCATGATGCCGATGCCACCGGTTTGCGCATCGCCGCCGGTCAGCATCTGGTATTTCTTCATCTGCGCAATGCCGAAAGCGATCTGTTCATCGCTCATCTGCGGGTTCTCTTTCTTGATCAGCACGTTGCCAGCGGCAGGATCTTGCAGATAGTTTTTCCAGCCCTGCATCGACGCTTTCACAAACGCCGCCACCGCAGCCGGCCGTTTCTCAATGGTCGATTTCATGCACACGATGCTGTTGCCGTACGGCGGATAACCCCAATCGCTGATCGGGTAAACATTGGCCTGCGCATTGGCTTTTTGCACCGCAAACGGTTCGGAGGTGATATAGCCTTGCTGCACCAGATTTTTATCGGCGAGGAACGGCTGAATGCTGAAGGTGTAAGGACGCACGCGGGCATTTTTCAGCTTCAGCGCGCTCTGCGCCCACGGCCAATATGAGGTATAGGCTTCCGCCGCCAGCAGGAAGGTTTTGCCCTGCAAATCGGCCTGGTTTTTCACATCCGGATGGGTGAGAAAGGCAATCGCCGAGTGCTGGAAGGTGGTGGCAACCGGCATCGCCTGCACGCCTTGCTGCCAGATTTCCAGCGCCTGCATGTTATCGCTGATGATGCAGTCGGCCTGACCGGCCGCCATCAGCTGCATGGTATGCACCTGCGGACCGCCCATCTTGATGGTGACATCAAGGCCGGCATCGCGATACAGATTCTGCGCCTGCGCCTGGTAGAAGCCGCCGTGTTCGGCCTGCGCATACCAGTTGGTCATAAAGGTGAATTTCTCTGCCGCCATGCTCGGGGCCGAGAGTGCCAGCGCAAGCGCGGCAACGGTGCTCAATGTTTTTTTCATCGTTATTCCCTAGCGAGGTGTTAAAAAGGCGGCTGCGTCGTGGTGATCTAATACTTTGCCTTGCCACTGGCCGGTGCCCCACGCCGGTTCGGCGCGGGTTACCCATGTCATCTGGTGCACTTCGGTAATCACCTGCGCCCAGCTTTCTGCCAGCGAATCGAGGATGGCCGCGCCTTGCTCCGGTGTGGAGGGCAAAGGATCGCCAATCACGCCGCTTGGGCCGAAATCATAGGAGGCCCACGCCGCCATCGGTTTGTTGGTCGAAAGCGTCGGGCAGGGGAATGCCGGCGGATAATTAGCCACCGCTTTATCCATCTGCACGGTATCGGGCGCCAGCGCCAGCATCAGCGCGGTTTCGGCATGTCCCGCGTGCATCGCCATCTGCCGCTCTTTGTCGTCCATAAAGCTTTCCGCGCAGTTCGGCACTTTAAAGGTGTCTTGCATGATGATGATCATGTCGCCGTGGCGCAGACGCAGTTCGCGCGCTGCCATCTGCAACGGCTGCGGCTGGCCGCCGTGGCCGTTAACCATCAGGAACTTGCGAAAACCGGCGCGATAGAGTGATTCGCCAATCTCCAGAATGGTATGCAGCAGGGTTTCGCCGGTCAGCGTTAGCGTGCCGGGAAAATGCAGATGCTCATCCGATTTGCCGTAGGTGATCGGCGGAATGGCGTAGGCCGGGATTTCCGCCGATAAACGCGCCAGCGCATGGCCGACCACGCCGGAGGCGATCACGCTATCCACCGCACACGGCAAATGCGGGCCGTGCTGCTCAATCGCGCCGGTCGGCAGCACGATCACGGTGTTGGCTTTATTTTCCAGCGTGGCGATGTCGGTCCAGCTCAGGTACGGCAAAAAGCGGTTTGCCGGAATATAACCATGCAACATTTCAACTCCTCGTGTTATTGCGGCAACCACGCCGTGGCTTCAACTTCAATTAAGACGTCCGGACTCGGCAGCATCTCGCTCACCTGCACCACGGTAGAAACCGGCGGCGCATCGGGAAAAAATTGCTTACGCACCCGGCTGTAGTGGGGAAAATGGTCGAGATTGCGGAAATACTGCACCAGTTTGAAGACATCGCTCATCTGTCCGCCGGCGCTTTCGATGGTGGCGCGGATGCTCTCCAGCACGTACCAGCTCTGCGCCAGAATCGGCCCCTCTTTAATATCGGTGGAGAACTCGCCGGTGCGGCCAAGCAGCTGTTGCGCCGCTGCGGGAATGTCGTCGTAGCCGCGCACAATGGTGGCAGTTTGTGGATTCACCGGAATAATGCCGGAGAGGAAAATGAAGTCACCCGCGCGTCGCCACGCGGCATATTTCGCCAGCGGTTTTCCCGCTCCTGCATCAAGCGCCATCTGTTGTTTCTCCATAACACACACCCCTTTTCAGCCGATAGCGCTGACGTTGACGCAACGGCCAGCTCGCCACATCGGCATGCGGAAAAATCACCAAATCATTGGCCAGCAGCGCGCGGCGTTGGCAGATCAGCGCGGAGGCCTGATCAAAGGCCGCGCCCAGTTGCAGGCTCAGCAAACCGCTGAACAGCGTATCGAGCGGGTCGTAACTGCCAAACGGACAGAACGCGTCCTGCACGTTATCTGCGCCGAGCAGCAGCGGAATGCCCAGCGCCTGCGCCTCTTTCACCAGCGTTAAACCGCGCAAACGCGGCGTGCGGCCGGGCACCGCGTCCTGCAACAGCAGGTTGGTGAGCGGCAGCGCAATTAACGTCACATTGTGTTGCGCCAGTAAGGCAAGAATCTGTTGCGCATCGTCCTGCTGCGCCAGCGCGCAGCTGTGGCTGCAGGTGATCGCGCCGCTAAATGGATGCTGCTGCAAATAGTGCGCCAGCCAGCGCAATCCCTGCGCCTCGACATTAAGTTCTTCATCAATATGCAGATCAATATCCAGCTGCCACAATTCGGCGGCTTCCATCAGATGCTGAAACGCCTGCGCATCCCAGTTGCTGCTGTGAATAAAACCGCCCAACAGCGCGCCCGGACCGCTGGTCGCGACCTGCGCGGCAATATGCTGCGCATCGCTGGCGTCGGCAAAGAAGGTGAGTGGCGCGAGGGCCACGCGCTCGATGCTGCACAGCGGATGGTGCAGATCGCCAATCACTTGCCACGCTAATGGTGCATCAACGGAGAACCAGTCGATGTGGGTGCGCAGCAAACCGACGCCAGCTTCTACCGCCCAGCGCAGCGCCTGCGTAGCGCGCTGCTGCAGATCTGCTGTGTTCCAGTGCACGCGGTCCTGATGCATGGCAGCAATCGCGGCCAGCAAACCGGGCTGTTGCGCCGGGCTGCGTTGAATAGTGAAGGTTTTATCCAGATGCGCGTGCGGTTCGATAAACGCGGGCAGCACCAGCGCGCCGTGAAGCGGCAGATAATCAGCGGGTGCTGCTGCATGGTCGGGTTCGAATTGCAGGCCCGCGGCGTGGAAATGTAAGGTCGCCAGCTGCGGTTGATTGTTGGCTTCAGGCCAGTTTTCTGGCAGCAGCCAGCGGGGTAAACGTGCGCCGGTCGCACCCGGATAGCCGCTCATAGATCCAGTACCAATAAAGGTGAACGCGCACGTGAACAGCACAGCACGATGCAATCGTTGGCCGCACGCTCTTGCTGGCTCAGCACATCATCACGGTGATCCGGCTCGCCCGCCAACACGCCGGTGATGCAGGCGCCGCACATGCCTTGTTCGCAGGAGAGTTCAATCTCAATCCCTGCTTCTTCAAGTACTTCAGCGATGGTTTGTTGCTCGCCCACGGCAAAGCGTGCGCCGGAGGAGGCGAGCTGCACTTCGAAGGCAGCGCCAGCCATCAGCGAAGATGTGGATTGGAAGCGCTCGCTGTGCAGCTGTGCTTCGTCCCAGCCATGTTGCAACGCCAGCTGCTGCAGATGATGCATAAAACCCGCCGGGCCGCAGAACACCAGCGCAGCGTTGTCTGGCTGGGTGAGATCTTCGGGAACGCGCTGGCGCAGGCTGTCGCCTTCGCTGCTGTAGTGGATGACCACGCGCGTGCCGAGATTGTGCAGACGTTGGCTGAAAGCCAGTTGGTCGGCGTGTTTCAGGTAAAGGTGCAGGGTGAAATCCGCCTGACGCGCCGCCAGTGCTTCGGCCATCACCAACAGCGGCGTCAGGCCGATGCCGGCGGCAAACAGCAGCGTGCGCGACGCGTGCGGCAGCGGAAAGTGGTTACGTGGCGCGGATATCTCTAGCTTATCGCCGGTGGTTAACTGCTGATGCAGCCAGCGCGATCCGCCGGTTGAACACTCATCCAGACGTACGCAGATTTCATAATACTCGGCTGGCGCAGAGCAGAGTGAATACTGGCGTTTACCGCCGTCAGGAATAATGACATCAATGTGCGCGCCGGGCGTGAAAGCAGGCAGCGGCTGCCCGCTGCGATTCGCCAGCGTCAGTAACACATTGCCTGCACCGTTGAACTGCTTTGCGATGACGGTGACGACGAGAGGATTGGATTTCATCGTCTATCTGCCTGAGCAGGGATGTCGTCAGCTGGAAGGCCGCGCAAACCCTTGTTTTTATCATGGCAGCGATTATTATTTTGCCCATGTGTAAGCGTCCATCTGTTTAATTCGCATGATGCGTTGCAAAAAAGAGAGCACCCCTTATGTTCGCCTTCTCCCGATTTCTGCTCTATTTTACTGAGGTGGCCCGCCAGGGTTCGCTGCGTAAGGCTTCTGAGGTGCTGCATGTCTCGGCATCGTCCATCGATCGGCAGATTCTGCGCGTGGAGGAACAGCTGGATATGCCGCTGTTTGAGCGCCATCCATCAGGATTACGTATGACTGCGGCGGGTGAGATCCTGCTGAATGCGGCGAAAAACTGGCAGCGGGATTTTGGCCGCGTCTGCACGCAGCTGGATGATTTGCGCGGATTACGTCACGGCCATGTGCATATCGCCACCATTGATGCGATTAATCGCGGCTTTTTTTCATCGATTTTGCAGCGCATTCGCAGCGACTATCCCGGCATCTCCTTCACGCTGACCACCATGAGCAACATCCACATCGCCAATGCACTGACCTCGGGCGATGCGGATTTCGGCATCATGCTTAATCCGCAAAGTTCGCGCGAGTTGCTGGTGAAGTCGTTTGCCGATTTACGTCTGGGTATTGTGGTGAGCAGTCAACATCCGCTGGCCAATCTGGAGTCGATCCGTTTCAGCCACTGCGAATCCTGGCCATTTATCGTGCCCGCCGCGCCGCTGATGCTGGCCGATCCGCTGGAGGCGCTGATCAACAGTTCGGGCATTAAGATCAACGAAGTGGCGCGCACCAATAACATTCATATGCTGCGTTCGCTGGTGCGTGATGATGTGGGGATTAGCCTGATGTGCTGGCTGGATATCGTTGATGAGTATCGGCGCGGCGAACTGAAGTTTATCCCGCTGATCGATACGGTGCTGAAACCGTTTACCTTGTCGCTGTGTGTTGCGCCGCAGCGCCAGCTTTCGATTGCTGCTTCAATGATGCTGCGCGAGCTGGAGTCGTTTTTTGCGCTGATGCAGAGTGAGGAGCTGTTGGTGTAATCGGTCGCCATGAATGGCGACCATACGATAATGTTAACCGCCCCAACGGCTGCGCAAATAATTCACCGCATCCTGGGTTTGTAGCTGGTTAAGGTAATTCTCGCGGAACAAAATTGTGCCGTTAATTTGCGGTAGCGACTCGTTGAGATCGAGTTGCTTTTTCAGCTCCGGCACGCCGCCATTCACCGTCCAGTCAGGTTCGCTTTTCGACGCTTCGCCGATTTTATACAGTGCCACACCGATATAGAGCCGCGTATGCGTTGGCTTCACCACGTCCGCCCACCAGTGGGCTAACACGTCGTAACGGGCGGCCTGGCGCGCAAACGGCCAGTAAAGCTGCGGCGCGATGTAATCCAGCAGTCCCATTTGCACCCAGCGACGCGTATCGGCGTAGGCTTCGTCGTAGGCGGCCGCGCCGCGCGTGTCGGAGCCCGCCGCATCATGCGACAGATTGCGCCACACGCCTGCCGGGCTGACGCCAAATTCTACGTTCGGGTTCAGTTGCTTGATGGTGCGCGACACCTGCTCAATTAACAGCAGCGTGTTGTTGCGCCGCCAGTCAGCTTTCGATGCAAAACCCTGACCATACTGGCGGAACGTGGCGCTGTCGTTGAGGGTTGAACCGGGCGTTTCGGTATAGAAATAGTCATCGAACTGCACGCCGTCGATCGGATAGTGCGACACCACTTCCGCAACGATGCTGGTGATCCAGTCGCGTGCGGCGGGAATGCCGGGATCGAGCATGAAGCGGTCGCTGGCGGTGCGGATCCAGTCGCGATGCAGCACAAATACGCTGGCCGGTTGCAGCGCAAGCGTATTATTCAGCGCGTTAACCGTGGAAGGTTTGACGTTGGTCGAGACGCGATATGGGTTGAACCACGCGTGCACCTTCATGCCGCGTTTGTGCGCCTCATCCAGCATAAATTTCAGCGGATCGTAGCCGGGATCTTCACCAATCCTGCCGGTGAGCATATCTGACCACGGCAAGATGCTGGAGCGCCACAGCGCGGTGCCATCCGGCTTTACCTGGAAAAATACCGTATTGATGCCGAGGCTTTTCAGTTTATCTAGCTTATCGGTCAACGCCTGTTGCTGCTGGTGGATGCGGTTGGCCGGGCTGACATTCACGGAATTGATTGGCGGCCAGTCGAGGCGTGAAACGGTGGTGAGCCACACGCCGCGTACCGGTTCTTTGCTCAGCGCTGGTTTAGTCGGCATTGGCGGTTTGGTGACCGTCGGCAACGGCGTGACCAGTGATTTCGGTGGTGGCGAGGAGCAACTGGCCAGTGAGAGGGCGACAGCAATGGCGACCAGCGCAGCAGATTTTTTATAGGTGTTAACCCAGGGAAAACGATGTGAACAGGCTATGATAAACTCCCTTTTTTGCAACTTTCTGTTCGAAGAGCCTCATTCTCTTATCATGCGAACTAAAGTCAATAATGGTGTCATGGTTTGCACGATGAATCGCGCCGCTACTGATAAGTACGGGATTTTGTAGCGTCGCAATGAGTTGCACGCAGTAAATTTATTTGAGGAACCCAAAACCTATGCAATACGAAGACCTTTATCGCCGTATCGGCCAGATCATCTTTAGCTGTGGCCCGCAAGGTGCGCGGGAATTGATCGTTCAGGCTGAACTGTTTGCGGACGATGATGGCGGGCAGTTTCAGTTCGATTACATCGATGAAAACGGTGAACCGGATTGGTTTGAACCCGATGCGCGCGCGATAGGCGATCTCTCGGAGGCGCTGAAAGATTTTCAGCAGTACTTCGTGGATAACAATATGACCAACGGTCTGCCGGTGTGGCGTAAATGCGCGATAAACCTCAACGTGCAGGAAGAAGCCATCAGCATCGACGTGCAGTACGACTAAGTTCCGCGGCATCCTTGCCTGGAAGTCATGCGTTACGAACGTAACGCCACCATCTCCTCGTTTTTCCGCGCCACGCGTTTGCGATGCACAATACGGCTGGCGGCGACGACACCCAGCGTCAACAGGCCGGTGGCGATAATCTCTGGACGGTGTTGTTGGTTGAAAAGCATGGCAACCAACACGCCAACGATGAACACCATCGTCGCCCACGTCAGGCCAGGGAATAGCCACATGCGATAGCTGAGGATTTCACCGCGCGCTTCGCGCTTTTTACGCAGCACCAGATGAGACGCGGCGATCACCAGATACACCAGCAACGCGATGGCGCCGGAACTGGCGAGCAGGAACTCAAATACTGCGCTCGGCGCCAGATAGTTAGCGATCACCGCGAGGAAGGCCGCCGCCGTGGAGAGCAACACCGCTACCCACGGCGTGCCGCTGCGTGTAGTGCGCGACGCGACGGCAGGCGCATCTTCACGACGTGAAAGCGAATAGATCATGCGCGATGCGGTATACAGCGCAGAATTGAGACAGCTACACACCGCAATCAATACCACCACATCAACGATCTGCTTAGCGTAAGGCACGTTCATCATCTGCATCGCTGTCTGGTAAGAACCGGCTTTCATCAGCGACGGCGTATTCCACGGCACCAGCGCTACCACGATGAAGATCGACAGCAGATAGAACAGCGCGATGCGCCAGATCACCGAGTTGGTGGCTTGGGTGATTTGTTTCTTCGGCTCGCGCGATTCGGCGGCGGCAATGGTGACAATCTCGGTGCCCATAAATGAGAACATAGTGGTCAGAATGGCCGCCAGCACCGCGCCGATGCCGTTAGGCATAAAGCCTTGCGTGTCATAGAGATGTGAAATTCCCTGCGTGCTGCTGCCCGGCATCAAACCGAATACCGCTAAACTTCCCGCGCAGAGGAATGCCACAATCGCCACCACTTTCAGCAGGGCGAACCAGAATTCAAACTCGCCATAGTTTTTGACGCTGAATAGGTTGCTGATGGTCAGGAACGTGGTGATCGCCAGCGTGTATTCCCACACCGGAACCTGCGGAAACCACGAATGCAGAATGGTGCCAGCGGCGTTGGCTTCCAGCGGGATCACTAACACCCAGAACCACCAATAAAGCCAACCGATGGTGAAGCCGGCCCAGCGGCCCAGCGATTTGTCGGCGTAGGTGGAGAAAGAGCCGGAATCCGGTGACGCCACCGCCATTTCTGCCAGCATGCGCATAATCAGCACCACCAACGCGCCCGCGGCGATGTAGGCCAGCAGTACCGCCGGACCGGCTTCGGCGATCGCATGGCCAGAGCCAACAAACAATCCGGCACCAATCACGCCACCAATCGATAACATCCGTACATGGCGCGGCTTCAGGCCTTGCGCCAGTACATCGGCATTCTGTGAACTCATCAATGTTTCTCCAAAGCGTCTCTCAGGCCGCGCGACGCGCAGCCGGGTTACAACAGGTGAGAAGCCCAGCCCGCCGCGCGAGCTGGGTAGATTGTTACGAATCGGCGTGTTGACTCAGCACACTGCTGAGGATCTCCAGCGCCTGGCCGAACTGCGCATCAGGAATGGTGAGCGGATAGAGGAAGCGGATGACATTGCCCTGCGGGCCACAAGTAAGCAGCAGCAGCCCACGCGCCATCGCGTGTTGCTGGATGGTTTGCGCGGTTTGCGCGCTGGCGAACTCCACCGCAATCATCGAGCCAAGGCCGCGAATGTCGGTGATGGAGGAACACTGGCTTCGTGCGCTGTACAGGAAGTCGGTTAACTGCGTACCGAGTTGTTGCGCACGTTCGCACAGCTTCTCGTCGGCGATCACGTCCAGCACCGCATGCGCCGCGGCAATCGCCAGCGGATTGCCAGCGTAGGTGCCGCCCAGGCCGCCTGAACCCGGCGCATCCATAATCTTGGCCCGGCCGCTGACCGCCGATAACGGCATGCCGCCCGCGAGGCTTTTCGCCATGGTGATGAGATCCGGTTTCACCGTATAGTGATCCATCGCGAACAATTTGCCGGTGCGGGCAAAGCCGGTTTGTACTTCATCGGCAATCAGCAGAATGCCGTGCTCATCGGCCAGCGACCGCAGGCGGTTGAAGAATTCAGGCGGCGCGACGTGGAAGCCGCCTTCGCCCTGAATTGGCTCCAGCACGATGGCCGCAACATCCTGTGGCGCGATGTCCTGCGTGAAAATATCCTGCAAGCTGGCCAGCGCATCATCAACGCTGATGCCGGTGACGCCGTTGGGATAGCGCGCGTGCCACACCGACGCGGGCATCGGACCGAAGTCGCGTTTGTAAGGGGCCACTTTGCCGGTCATCGCCATGGTCATAAAAGTACGACCGTGGAAGGCGTTACCGAAGGTGATGATGCCGTGGCGACGCGTAGCCGCACGCGCTACTTTTACCGCGTTTTCTACCGCTTCAGCGCCGGTGGAGAAGAACGCGGTCTTGGCTTTACCGGCAATCGGCACCACGCGATTGAGGCGTTCCGCCAGCGCCACATAGCTCTCATACGGCGTCACCTGGAATGCGGTATGGGTAAATTTCTCTAACTGATCGGCAATCGCCTGCACGATGCGCGGATGGCGATGCCCGGTGTTCAGCACCGCGATGCCGCCAGCGAAGTCGATCCAGCTGTTGCCTTCACCATCGCGCAGCGTGGCGTTCTCCGCGTGCTCTACATACCACTGACAAAGATTGCCGGTGCCGCGTGGCAGGGCATCATCTTTACGTTGCTGCAACTGGCTGTTTTTACCTTCCATAACCTTTCCTTAGCGATAAGCGTCTTTACAAATCACGACAAACACGCTTATTTATGCCTGCGCTGAGTTATCTTGCCAGAGCCACTTTCAGTGAAAAGAGGGGAGCCAATTGCGAAGTTTGTACGCCGATCATGTATTAGAGCGCATGCAGTTTATGCCGGAAGGGACGTTGCAGCAGCGTTTGCTGAGTTGTATGCAAGCCGCTATTGCAGAAGGCATTTTTCCGCGCGCCACGCGCCTGCCCGCCACGCGCGATTTGGCGCGCGAGCTGTCGGTGTCGCGCAACACGGTGTTGAACGTGTATGAGAATTTGATGGCACAAGGCTACGTCACGGCGCGTACCGGCAGCGGAACATGGATTGCAGAAAATTTGCCGGAGGGATCGCTGAACACGCCGCGCAACGTGGCGCCGATCGAAACGTTAAGCGCGAAACCGGCGGCGATTTCCAAACGCGGCGCTTCGCTGCTCGGCCATGCCAATGCCTCGCCGTATCAGTGGGGCGCTTTTGTGCCCGGCGCGCCGGATGTCACGCAGTTCCCGCATAAACTCTTCAGCCAGATTCAGGCGCGTCTGAACCGTGAACCGGATATTGAACGGCTGATTTACAGCAGCAATGGCGGCTGCGCACAGCTGCGTGCTGCGCTGGCGGAGTACCTGAGCGTGGCGCGTTCGGTACGCGCCGATGCCGACCAAATCATCATCACTGAAGGGATTCATCAGGCGGTGGATTTGGTTTCGCGCGTGTTGTGCGATCCCGGCGATCTGGTGTGGATCGAAGAGCCTGGTTATTGGGGGACGCGCAATCTGCTACGCATCAACGGACTGAAAATCAATGCCATTGCGGTGGATGAGCAGGGATTGATCCCCGATTTGCCGCCGCGCAGTCGCGCACCGAAGATGATTTTCGTGACACCGTCACATCAATATCCGATGGGCGTGCATCTCAGCCTGGAGCGGCGCAAGCAGCTGCTCGATCTGGCGCGCAAACACAAAACCTGGCTGGTGGAAGATGATTACGACAGCGAGTTTCGCTTCTCCGGCCAGCCGTTCCCGTCGTTGCAAGGCTTTGAGCCGGATGCGCCGGTGATTTATATGGGCACTTTTAGCAAGACGCTCTATCCGGCGCTGCGTCTCGGTTATCTGGTGGTGCCAAAAGCGCTGGCGCAGCCGCTGCGTGTGGCGGCGGCGGAACTCTATCGCGGCGGGCATTTGCTGGTGCAGCGCGCGCTGGCAGAGTTCATCCAAAAAGGGCATTACATGTCGCACATTCGCCGCATGCGCAAGCTCTACAGCCAGCGGCGGCGCTTTATGGTGAGCCTGATTGAGCGTTATTTGGGCGCCGATTTTCTGCCGGTAGTGAATCATGAGGCGGGATTGCACCTGGTAATGAATCTGCCAACCGGCTGCGACGATGTGGCGGTCGCCGCGCTGGCGCTACGGCGCGGCGTTAAGGTGCGGCCGTTGTCGCAATATTATATGCATCCGCAGGAGCGGCGCGGCTTGCTGTTGGGTTTTGCCTGCGTCGATGAGCGGCAGTGTCAGGATGCGTTTGGTATTCTCAAAGGTTGTCTGGCCGAGGCAAAAATCATTTAAACAGTGAATAATCCGTAGCGGCGCAATTTGTTGCGCAATGTATATGGCAAAACACGCGCAATAAATGGCGCCGCTACGAAGGGTGCTCTATCGCTGGCCGATGGTGTTTAGCCGCTGCACAATTTCTGGCGTAAGTGTCACTTCGCTACTCGCCAGGTTTTGCTTCAGGTGCTCCGGCGATGACGTTCCCGGAATCAGCAGAATATTAGGCGAACGCTGCAGCAGCCACGCCAGCGCCACCTGAAGCGGCGTAGCATTGAGCTCAATCGCTACCTCGCTCAGCTGATCCGATTGCAGCGGTGAAAATCCGCCGAGGGGGAAAAACGGCACATAAGGAATGCCTTGCGCTGCCAGTTGGTCGAGCAGCGCCTCATCCTGACGATTGGCCAGATTATAGAGATTTTGCACGCAGGCGATCGGCGTCATCGCCTGGGCATCGGCCACCTGTTTAGCCGTCACGTTGCTCAGACCAATGTGTCGAACCAGCCCGCGCTCTTTTAGCTTGATCATCGCTTCAACCTGCGGCTCCAGCGAACCCTCTTTCGGTCCGTGCACGTCCAGCATCGAACGCAGATTAACCACTTCCATCACATCAAGCCCAAGATTGCGCAGGTTATCTTCCACCGCTTGCGTTAGCGCTTCTGGCGTGAATGCCGGTAACCAGCCGCCTTTATCGTTGCGGCGCGCGCCTACTTTGGTGACGATAACCAGATCGTCGGCGTAAGGGTGTAACGCTTTTTTGATCAGCTGATTGGTGATATGCGGACCGTAGAAGTCGCTGGTATCAATGTGATTCACGCCTGCTGCGACCGCATCGCGCAGCACCTGTAAAGCACGCGCTTCATCTTTCGGCGGACCAAACACGCCGGGACCGGCTAACTGCATGGCACCGTAACCGAGTCGTGCAACCTGGCGGTCGCCAAGGGTGTAAGTCAATGCTGGATGAGACATGGAAAGCTCCTTCGTCAGTGTGTGGTTAGATTGTAATCGCCAAAACGCTGTGCGACTATCCGTACAAATCAGGACACAGTGTACGAGGTAGCGAACAATGGCATTAGATATTGCCTTGCTGCACGCGGTGGTGGCAGTGGCCAAAGCAGGCGGGTTTCGCGAGGCGGCGCGCATAACCGGCAGTAATCCGTCGCGCTTAAGTGATGCGGTGCGGCGTGCCGAAGAGCAACTTGGCGTACGGTTGTTTAATCGCACCACGCGCACTGTGGCGTTAACAGAAGCCGGCAGGGCGCTGATGTCGCGCCTGCTTCCGGCGATGAACGAAATGGATGCGGCGCTGGATGCGTTGAACACGTTCCGCGATACGCCGGGCGGCACCTTGCGCTTAAATGTGCCGGTGAGCGCCGCGCGCATTGTGTTACCGGCGATTGTGCCGGGATTTCTAAAGCGCTATCCCGATATCCAGCTGGAAGTGGTGGCGGAAAGTAATGTGCAGGATGTGTTCCGCGATAGTTGTGATGCCGGCATTCGTTACGACGATCATCTGGAGCAAGACATGGTGGCACTGCCAATCGGTCCGCGCACCCAGCGCTTTGCCCTGGCGGCATCTCCCGCGTATCTGGCGCAGTTCGGTAAACCACAGCATCCGCGCGACTTAGTGCAGCATCGCTGTTTACACGGACGCTATGCGACTGGCGTGATTGCCGAATGGGAATTTACCTGCGGCGAGGAAACCGTGCGCTTGCAGCCGAAAGGTCCGCTGATTTGCAGTATCGGCGCGGCGATGGACTTGACGGTAGAAGCGGCAATCGCTGGCTGCGGCATGGTCTACTTATTTGAGGATTGGATCAGACCGGCGCTGAATGATGGCAGCCTGCAGCCGATTCTGCCGGATTGGTGGCAAAGCTTCTCTGGCCTTTGGCTCTATTACAACGATCGCCGGTTGATTCCGGCGCCGCTACAGGCGTTTCTGGATTATGTGCGCGAACTGAATTCAGGTGCAGAAGCGAAAAAAAGCCGATAACCGTTGCCAGTTATCGGCTTTTTCGCAACACAGGTGATTACGCGTTCAGCAGCTGATTTGCGGTTTTCTCAACCAGCGCCAGCAGGACTTTAACATCCTCCAGCGTTACGGTTGGGTTCAGCAAGGTCAACTTCAGGCAAGTTATGCCCTGGTTCTCGGTCACACCCACGTTGGCGCGGCCTGAATCCAGCAGCGCATCGCCGATACGCTGGTTGAACAGCGCAATCTGAGCGGTATCGGTCAGTTGCTCTGGACGATAGCGGAACAGCACGCTAGCCAGCTGAGGCTGCATTACCAGCTCGAGGCGTGGTGCAGAGGTAACAAACTTCGCCACTTCCTGCGCCAGCGTCACACCGTGATCGATGATCGCCGCATACTGTTTCTGACCCAGCGCTTCCAGGCCCATCCACAGTTTCAGCGCATCGAAACGACGCGTGGTCTGCAGGGATTTGGATACCAGATTCGGCACGCCGGCCTCTTCATCAAACTCAGAGTTCAGGTAAGCCGCCTGATAGCGCATCAGCTCGTAATGACGCTCATCTTTCAGCAGAAACGCACCGCAGCTGATGGTCTGGAAGTACTGTTTGTGGAAGTCCAAAGTGACAGAATCCACCCGCTCCAGGCCATCGAGGTAGTCGCGATACTTCTCGGACAGCAGCAGCGCGCCGCCCCATGCTGCATCAACGTGTACCCAAATGTTGCGATCGGCAGCAATGCCGGCAATTTCACGCAGCGGATCGATCGCACCGGCATCGGTGGTACCGGCAGTCGCCACGATCGCCAGGATCTGTTCGCAGTTAGCGTCGGCCTGCGCCAGTTTGGCTTTCAGGTCTGACACATCCATACGGGCGAACTCATCAGACTTCACCTGCACCACAGATTGGTAGCCATGGCCAAGCAGCGCCATGTTCTTCTGTACGGAGAAGTGCGCGTTTTCAGAACACAGCACTTTGATCTTACGCAGATCACCAGTGATACCGTGCTGCTGCACCGAGTGGCCCTGGCGCTGATAGAAGGCGTCGCGCGCCAGCATCAGGCCCATAAGGTTGCTCTGGGTGCCGCCGCTGGTGAACACACCTGCGTCGCCAGCCGGATAACCCACTTGCGCACGCAGCCATTCGATCAGTTTGATCTCAATGATGGTGGCAGAAGGGCTCTGATCCCACGAATCCATACTCTGATTGGTGGCGTTGATCAGGACTTCTGCCGCCTGACTTACCACCAGACTCGGGCAGTGCAGATGCGCTACACATTGTGGGTGATGCACTGAAAGACTGTCTTTCAGGAAATATTCAATCGCGCGTTCAATCGCGGCCTGGTTACCCAGGCCGTTTGGATTGAAGTCGAGCGTGATACGCTCGCGCAGTTCGGCAACGCTTTTGCCTTGATACATCTCAGGCTGTTGCAGCCACTGCACAACCGCGGCGCTGCTCTGGGCAATCGCCTGCTGGTACGCCTCAATGCTCTGTGCAGAGGCGGCCAGAATCGGGTTTACTTCAGACATTTACTCTTCCAATCAAACAGGTTTGACGCCAGCGCCAATCAGCGCCTGCTCAAATTTATCCAAGAAAATCGCCAGCTCATCGTTGGTGATCAGCAGTGAAGGCAGCAGACGCAGAACTGCGCCATGACGGCCACCGCGCTCCAGAATCAGACCTGCTTCGAAGCACTTCTTCTGCAGCAGCGCAGAGAGTTCGCCGTCAGCCGGGAAGCTGCCCATGTGATCGGCCGCTTCGTTCGGTTTAACGATCTCAATACCGATCATCATGCCGAGACCACGAACGTGACCAATCACCGGGAAGCGTTTCTGCATCGCGGCCAGCTGCTGTTTCAGCCATTCACCTTGCGCAGCCACTTTGCCTGCAATATCCTGCTCTTTGAGGATTTTCAGCGTGGTCAGGCCGGTAGCCATCGCCAGCTGGTTGCCACGGAAGGTGCCGGTGTGATGACCCGGTGACCAAACGTCGAACTGCTTTTTGATGCCCAGCACAGCCAGTGGCAGACCGCCGCCAACAGCTTTAGACATCACGATGATGTCTGGCTCGATGCCGGCGTGTTCGAAGGCGAAGAATTTGCCGGTACGGGCAAAGCCAGCCTGAACTTCGTCGAGGATCAACAGAATGCCGTGTTCCTGCGTCACTTTACGGATGCGCTGCAGCCACTCAGCGGGTGCTGGGTTCACGCCGCCTTCGCCCTGAACGGCTTCGAGGATTACTGCTGCAGGCTTACGCACGCCGCTTTCCACGTCGTTGATCAGGTTGTCGAAATAATAGGTCAGCGCTTTCACGCCAGCTTCACCACCGATACCCAGCGGGCAACGATACTGATGCGGATAAGGCATGAACTGCACTTCTGGCATCATGCCATCAACCGCTTCTTTCGGTGCCAGGTTACCGGTGACGGACAGCGCGCCGTGCGTCATACCGTGATAACCGCCAGAGAAGCTGATCACGCCGCTACGGCCAGTGGCTTTCTTCGCCAGTTTCAGCGCGGCTTCAACCGCATCGGCACCAGAAGGGCCGGTGAACTGCAGGCAATAATCTTTACCCTGGCCTGGCAGCAGCGAGAGCAGAGACTCAGAGAACTGATCTTTCAGTGGAGTAGTCAGATCAAGAGTATGTAACGGCAAGCCGCTGGTAATGACATTTTGAATGCTCTGGAGAACATCAGGATGGTTGTGACCCAGTGCCAGCGTCCCTGCGCCAGCCAGACAGTCAAGATATTGTTTATTCTCAACATCTGTGATCCACACGCCATGGGCTTTAGCGATAGCTAAAGGCAGTTTGCGCGGGTAACTCCTGACGTTAGATTCAAACTCAGCCTGACGGGCTAAGAATGCGTCGTTATTTCCGTTGAATGCATTGGCACCAAAACTATCAATACGGACTTTATCCGTCATCATATCTCTCCTTCAACCGGGGCACGTAAGGCTCGCCAATTGACTAATTGAACAAAAAAGTAACAGCCGTGAAAAAACGCGGCCAATATAGAGCCTTTTGACCTACATCACAATGATTAATTTTGTTTAGATTTGTTTACTCTTTCCATATATGAATCAGGGCGTTGGCCAGAAATTGGCCACTTAATTTCGCACCGCAGTTGGGGTGGTTAAAAAATAATCGAATGAATAAAGAGACTTATAGCCGCTAAGGCGATCCACGGACCAAAGGCGATGACGTGATTGAGCTCGCGCTGCCCGCTAACTTTGGAAATCAAAACACATAAAATAGCGCCGCCCGAAGCCAATAAAAGCACCCAGGGTAAAAGCGACCAGCCCAACCAGGCGCCGATTGCCGCCAGCAGTTTTGCATCGCCCATCCCTAACGCCTCAATGCCTCTAATCCATTGATATAAAATCGATAGCGCCCACAACACGCAATATCCCGCTATGGATCCCCATACCGCTTCTTGTAATGAGCCGGGTAGCCATCCCATCGCTTTAAACAGCAGCGCAATCCACAGCAAGGGCAGCGTAATCACATCCGGTAAAAGCAGATGTTCGAGGTCAATAAAGGCTAATACCGTTAACGCCCAGAACAATATGAGCGCGCCCAGCAATTGCATATTGACTGGCATCAGCCAGATAAGCAGCAGCGTCAGAAGCGCGGTAATTATCTCCACCTGTGGATAACGCCCGCTGATTTTACAATGGCAATAACGGCATTTACCGCGTAACAGTAACCAACTTATGAGCGGAATGTTGTCGCGCCAGCGCAGCGCGGTGGTGCATTGGTGGCAGTGAGAGGGCGGACAACACACATTTAGCGGAGTGTTCGGGTGCACTATTTGCAATGGCAACCGCGAGATCACCACGTTAAGAAAGCTGCCTACGGCCAATCCTAATAGGCCACTAATTAAGCCATGTACGTATTCCATTACTCATACCTCGCGCCATCCAGGCTTGTCGTTGCCAGGACTTTACGCCGAAGCGAGGATAGGTGCGAGAGGTAAAAGGGCGTTACAGCGGCATACATCGGGATTGCAGAGCGGGCTCCAGAAATGGAGAGGAGAAGATTAAGCTTGCTGCTTAAACAGCTGGATCGCTTCCTGCACATTGCTGGTATTCAATGACATTACGCGGTCGTTATTAAGGAACACATCGTAGTGGCCGGCGTTATAGCGGAACACATATAGATCGCCGCGATAGCGCAATCCTTTGGTTTTCACCCCAATATGGTGGCGGCGCAGCGCTGCCTGAGAAAGTCTGTCAGTAGCCGTACTCATCGCATTATCCTCCAGACGTTATAAGACATATCCTGACTTAGTATAGGGTCAAAACCTTAATTTAACCTTAAGAAGTGTGCTGGTTCATGATGATAAACCGGCAAATTTGACCCTTCCTCTACCAATCCTCAACGTGTCAGAAAAAGCCGACTTAGTACCCTTCTCATTTAATGTTGCGTTAAGTTAACCCGCGTATTTTGGAATAAATGGCCGTTAAATAGTGCTTAATTCCAAGGTAACATAATGAATTTTCTACCATTCTCACGGCCCTCGTTGGGTGAAGAAGAGTTAGCCGCCGTTAAATCGGTGTTTGAGTCGGGTTGGATCACCACCGGCCCGAAAAATGCCGAACTGGAAGAGACTTTTGGCCAGCTCACCGGCAATCAGCATTCGATTGCCGTCAGCTCCGCCACGGCGGGGATGCACGTCACGCTGCTGGCGCTGGGCATCCAGCCCGGCGATGAGGTGATCACGCCTTCGCTAACCTGGGTTTCCACCATCAACATCATCACGCTGCTGGGTGCGACGCCGGTGATGATCGATATCGATCGCGACACCTTGATGGTAACGCCGGAGCTGATTGAAGCGGCGATCACGCCGCGTACGCGCGCCATCATTCCGGTGCATTACGCTGGCGCGCCCGCCGATATAGATGCCATTCGCGCCATTGGTGAGCGCCATGGCATTCCGGTGATTGAAGATGCGGCGCACGCCGCAGGCTGTTATTACAAAGGAAAGCACGTTGGTCAGCAGGGCACGGCGATCTTCTCCTTCCACGCCATCAAAAACATGACCTGCGCCGAAGGTGGCTTGATTGTCACCGATGATGCGGCGTTGGCCGACCGCATGCGCAGTCTGAAATTCCACGGACTCGGCGTCGATGCGTACGATCGCCACACGCACGGCCGCAAGCCGCAGGCCGAAGTGATCATGCCGGGTTTCAAATACAACCTGCAAGATATCAGCGCAGCGATTGCTTTGGTGCAGCTGAAAAAGCTGCCCGCCATCAATCAGCGCCGCGCGGCGATTGCGCAGCGCTATCTCACTGAACTGGCGAATACGCCGTTTCTGCCGCTGGCGCAGCCAGAATGGTCACATCAACACGCGTGGCATCTGTTCATTATTCGCGTTGATGAGGCGCAGTGCGGCATCAGTCGTGATGCGCTTATGGAAACCTTGAAAGCACAGGATATCGGCACCGGGCTGCATTTCCGTGCCGCGCACACCCACAAATATTATCGCGAACGCTATCCGCAACTCTCGTTGCCGCACACCGAATGGAATAGCGATCGCATCTGCTCAATCCCGTTATTCCCTGATATGCGCGATGAAGATGTCACGCGCGTGATTAGCGCATTACGTCAGATCGCTGGAGTTTGACATGCTGGAAGAAAAAACCATTCGCAAAGTTTCCGTGGTGATCCCGGTGTACAACGAAGAGGAGAGCCTGCCGGAGCTGGTGCGTCGTACCGATGCAGCCTGCGCAGGATTAAATCTGGCGTACGAGATTCTGCTGGTCGATGACGGCAGCAGCGATCGCTCGGGCGAGATGATTGCCGATGCCGCCGATATGCCGGGCAGCCATGTGGTTGGCGTGTTGCTGAACCGTAATTACGGTCAGCACTCGGCGATCATGGCGGGCTTTAGCCACGTCAGCGGCGACCTGATCATCACGCTGGATGCCGATCTGCAAAACCCGCCGGAAGAGATCCCGAACCTGGTGAAAGCGGCTAAGCAGGGTTATGACGTGGTGGGCACCGTGCGTCAAAACCGCCAGGACAGCTGGTTCCGTCGTCGCGCCTCACGCACCATCAATCATCTGATTCAGCGCGTCACCGGCAAAGCGATGGGCGATTACGGCTGCATGCTGCGCGCTTATCGCCGCCATATCGTCGATGCGATGCTGAACTGCCACGAACGCAGCACCTTTATTCCCATCCTCGCCAACACCTTCGCGCGCCGCACCACCGAGCTGCCGGTGGCGCACGCCGAGCGCGAATTTGGCGATTCGAAGTACAGCTTTATGCGGCTGATTAACCTGATGTATGACCTGGTCACTTGCCTGACCACCACGCCGCTGCGCTTGCTGAGTATCGTCGGCAGTTTGATTGCGCTGGCCGGTTTTGCCTTCTCGCTGATTCTGATTGTGCTGCGTCTGTTCCTCGGCGCGGTATGGGCCGGTGACGGCGTGTTCCTGCTGTTCGCGGTGCTGTTTATTTTTGTCGGCGCGCAGTTCATCGGTATGGGATTACTCGGCGAATACATCGGCCGCATTTACAACGACGTACGCGCCCGTCCGCGCTACTTCATCCAACGTGTGATTCACCCACAGCAAAACGCCTCATCTGTACAGGAAATTGAGCAATGAAAACTGTCGTCTTCGCCTACGCCGAAATGGGCTGTGCGGGTATTTCTGCACTTCTGTACGCTGGTTATGAAATCAGCGCTATTTTCACCCACTCAGACACAGGAACTGAGAGCCACTTTTTCGACTCCGTTGCGCGTTTAGCCGCTGAGCAGGGCATTCCGGTCTATGCGCCGGAGGATGTCAATCATCCGCTGTGGGTCGATCGCATTAAAACCATGGCACCGGATTACATCTTCTCCTTCTATTACCGCGCTTTGTTGAACGACTGCATTCTCAGCAGTGCGCGTTTGGGGGCCTTTAACCTGCACGGTTCGCTGCTGCCCAAATACCGTGGCCGCGCACCGCTGAACTGGGTGCTGGTCAATGGCGAAACCGAAACCGGCGTAACGCTGCACCGCATGGTGAAGCGCGCCGATGCCGGTGACATCGTGGCGCAACAGCGCGTGGCGATTGACGAGCAGGACAACGCGTTAACGCTGCATCGCAAGCTGGTTGCCTGTGCAACGCAGATGCTGGAAGGCGCATTACCGGCGGTAAAACGCGGCGATATTGTTACCACACCACAAAATGAGCGCGAAGCCACGGTTGTGGGTCGCCGCACTCCAGAAGATGGCCGCATAAAATGGGAACAACCGGCGCAGACAGTCAATAATCTGGTGCGCGCGGTGACCTATCCGTGGCCCGGCGCGTTCGCCTATGCCGGAACGGTGAAATTCGTGGTATGGAAAAGTCGTGTACACAGCACTGAACATCAGGCCAAACCGGGTACCGTGCTTTCTGTTGAGCCATTCCTGATCGCCTGCGCTGAAGGCGCGCTGGAAGTGGTGACCGGTCAAAGCGATAACGGCGTGTTTATGAACGGCAGCCAGCTGGCGCAAAACCTCGGTATGGTGAAGGGCGCCTTGCTCTATTCTCAGCCAGTGGCGGCGGTGAAACGACGCACGCGCGTGCTGATTCTCGGCGTGAACGGTTTTATCGGTAACCACCTCACCGAGCGTCTGCTGCAGGATGATAACTTCGAAGTCTACGGTTTAGACATCGGTTCTGACGCCATCAGCCGTTTCCTCGATCAGCCACGCTTCCACTTTGTCGAAGGCGACATCAGCATTCACTCAGAATGGATCGAGTATCACATTAAGAAGTGCGACGTGGTGTTGCCATTGGTGGCCATCGCCACGCCGATTGAGTACACACGCAATCCGCTGCGCGTGTTTGAGCTCGACTTTGAAGAGAACCTTAAAATCATTCGTGACTGCGTGAAGTACAAAAAGCGCATCATTTTCCCATCGACTTCCGAAGTGTACGGCATGTGTACCGATCAGCATTTCGATGAGGATCACTCTAATCTGGTGGTTGGGCCGATCAATAAACAGCGCTGGATATATTCGGTGTCTAAGCAGCTGCTGGACCGCGTGATTTGGGCTTACGGTGAGAAAGAAGGGCTGCGCTTTACGCTGTTCCGTCCATTTAACTGGATGGGGCCGCGCCTCGATAATCTGAATGCCGCGCGTATCGGCAGTTCTCGTGCTATCACGCAGCTGATCCTCAATCTGGTGGAAGGCTCACCAATTAAGCTGATTGATGGCGGCGCACAGAAGCGCTGCTTCACCGATATTCGCGACGGCATCGAAGCGCTGTTCCGTATCATCGAAAACAAACAGAACAACTGCGACGGCCAGATCGTCAACATCGGTAACCCGGATAACGAAGCCAGCATCAAAGAGTTGGCCGAGCGTCTGCTGGCGAGTTTCGAACGTCACCCGCTGCGCAGCAACTTCCCGCCGTTTGCCGGCTTCCGTGAAGTGGAGAGCAGCAGCTATTACGGCAAAGGTTATCAGGACGTGGAACACCGTAAGCCGTCGATCAAAAACGCGCGTCGTCTGCTGGACTGGACGCCAACCGTAGAGATGGATACCACCATCGATAACACGCTGGACTTCTTCCTGCGCACCGTTGAGCTACAGGACAAACCATGAAGAAAGTCGGTTTGCGTGTCGATGTCGATACCTGGCGCGGCACCCAACTTGGCGTGCCGGCGTTACTGGAGCAATTCAGTTTGCATCAGCTGCAGGCCAGTTTTTTCTTCAGCGTTGGGCCGGACAATATGGGGCGCCACTTGTGGCGCCTGTTAAAACCGCGTTTTCTGTGGAAAATGCTGCGGTCGCGCGCCGCATCACTCTACGGCTGGGATATTTTGCTGGCCGGCACCGCCTGGCCGGGACGTGAGATTGGTCGCGGTCTGGAGGAGATCATCAGCGCCACCGCCGATCATCATGAAGTCGGTTTGCATGCGTGGGATCACTTTGCCTGGCAAACCTGGGCGGGTGTGTGGCCGCAAGAGAAACTGGTTGAGCAAATTGCGCGCGGTAAACAGGCGCTGGAAGCGATAATCGGTGACAATGTCACCTGTTCAGCGGTGGCGGGCTGGCGCGCTGATGGTCGCGTGGTGGCTGCCAAGCAGCAGTTTGATTTCAGCTATAACAGTGATTGTCGCGGCAGCGGCCCATTTATACCGATTCTCAGTGATGGCAGCCACGGCACGGTACAAATCCCGGTGACCTTGCCGACCTGGGATGAAGTGGTTGGGCAATCGGTGAGCGCGGAAGGTTATAACGACTTCATCCTCGAGCAGATCCATGCCGCAAGCGGTTCGCCAGTTTACACCATTCATGCCGAAGTGGAAGGGATTGTCGGGCTTGAGGCGTTCGCCGATCTGCTGAGGCGTGCGGAGCAGCAAGACATTCAGTTTTGTCCACTCAGCGCCTTGTTACCCGACGATCTCACTACGCTGCCACGGGGCAACATCGTGCGCGGGCATATTCCCGGGCGTGAAGGCTGGCTAGGCTGCCAGCGCTAATTTTTACAGGAACCACGGATGCGTACAGTCACTAAAACCGCGTTACCCCTCGCGCTCTTCGCGCTGTTTTACCTGATCCCGATTGAGTTCCGCGCCTTGTGGCAGCCGGACGAAACCCGCTATGCCGAAATCAGCCGGGAAATGCTATTTAGCGGCAATTGGGTAGTGCCGCACTTCTTCGATCTGCGCTACTTCGAGAAACCGATCGCCGGTTATTGGGTCAATAACCTCGGCCAGTTGCTGTTTGGTCACACTAACTTTGGCGTGCGCGCCGGATCGATTTTCAGCACCACGTTGAGCGCGGTATTGGTGTATTGGCTCGGCACGCAGATGTTCGCCAGCCGTAAAATCGCGCTGAGCGGCAGCATGATTTTTCTCACCTCGTTGCTGGTGTACGGCGTCGGCACCTACGCGGTGCTCGATCCGATCCTGACGCTGTGGCTGGTCGCGGCCATGTGCAGTTACTGGCTGGCGTCACAGGCCAGCAGCACGCGGCAACGATTGATCGGATATGTGTTGCTGGGTGCGGCCTGCGCGATGGGTTTTATGACCAAAGGTTTTCTCGCGCTGGCGGTGCCGGTACTGGCGATTCTACCTTGGGCCATTTGGCAACGTCGCTTTGGCGAACTGCTGCGTTGGGGGCCGCTGACGATGTTGGTCGCTGCGCTGCTCAGCACGCCTTGGGCGCTGGCGATCAATCAACAGGAAGGGGATTTTTGGCACTACTTCTTCTGGGTCGAGCATATTCAGCGTTTCGCTGAGTCGGACGCGCAGCACAAAGCGCCATTCTGGTACTACATTCCGGTGTTGCTGGCGGGCACTTTGCCGTGGCTGGCGCTGCTGCCGGGATCGCTGATTGGCGCGTGGCGTCAGCGCAGCCAGCAAGCCGGGCCGATCTATTTATTGAGCTGGGTGCTGCTGCCGCTGCTGTTTTTCAGCATCGCCAAAGGCAAATTGCTGACCTATATTCTGCCGTGTTTCGCACCGCTGGCGCTGCTGATGGCGCATTACGCACACAGTGGTTCGGCGCAGGTGATTAAAGCGCTTAAGGTAAATGGCTGGATCAATCTGCTGTTCGGTTTGATCACCACCATAGTGGTTTTAGTGGTGCTGGCCCCCTGGGGCGTTGCGCATCGTCCGGTTTATACCGGCGATGAAGGGATGGGCGTGCTCTGTGCGGCGCTCGCCTTTATAGGTTGGGCCGCGATGGGCTGGCTAAGCCGCAAGCCGGAGAAGGGTCGCTGGCAGTTAGCCGCGCTCTGTCCGCTGGCGCTGGCGTTACTGGTGGGATTTGCCATTCCTGACAAGGTGCGCGATTCAAAGCAGCCACAAAGTTTTGTTAGCGCGGTACACGATCAGCTGGCGGATAGCCGTTATCTGCTGGCAAACAATCCTGGCGTGGCATCAGCGGTGGCCTGGGAACTGCAGCGCAGCGACATCAATTTCTACGATGCCAAAGGTGAGTTGCAATATGGCCTGAGCTACCCGGATGCACAGTCACACTATATTGATGCGGATAACTTTGCCGACTGGCTGCGTATCCATCGTCGGCTGGGCAAGGTTTCGCTGGTTTTGATGCTGAATGCCAGCGACAGCACGCCGGATAAAAACCTGCCGGAACCGGATGATGTCTATCGTCAGGGCCGCCTGGTTTACTACGGCTACGATGCGAAACCATGAATCTGCTGCTGATTTTACTGGTGAGCGTGCTGAGCTGTGCCGCTCAACTGTGTCAGAAGCAGGCGGCCCATCTCGGCATCAAAAAGGGGATTTCCTGGCTGGCGCTCAGCATCCTGCTGCTCGGTATCGGCATGCTGCTGTGGCTGGCGGTATTGCGCGTGGTGCCGGTGAGCGTGGCGTATCCGATGCTGAGTCTTAACTTTGTTTTGGTGGCGATCGCCGCGCGGCTGATTTGGCGCGAAACCTACAGCGTGCAGCAGTGGATCGGTACGTTGGCGATTGTTGCTGGCGTGGCGCTGATGGGAAGTCATCTATGAAAGGCGTGATGCTGGCGCTGTGCAGCGTGTTGCTGGTTTCGCTGGCGCAGCTGGTGCTGCGGTTGGCGATGCTGGATTTCCCGCCATTAAGCGAATTGCTGAGTGTGCAGCACTGGAAACCGCTGCTGCTGTTGGCGATGGGCCTCGGGGCGTATGCGCTGTCGATGCTGTGCTGGATGCTGGCGCTGCGCCAGCTGCCGCTTAACCGGCTCTATCCGCTGCTCAGTTTGAGTTATGTATTGGTGTGGCTGGCCGCGATTTCCTTGCCGATTTTGGGCGAAAACTTCCGCTGGAGCAGCTTTGCTGGCGTGGTGCTGATCGTGTTTGGCTTGATGCTGGTTTCGCTGCCGCGCCGTAAGTGATGGTGTTTATTTATGCACATACCGTAGCGGCGCAATTTATTGCGCAATAAATTGCGCCGCTTCGGAAGGTGCAGTGATGTGACACGGCGCTTAATTGAAAGCCATTACGCCACTCATGGCGATCTTTTTTATTTACCCCCTCAAAGCCCTCCCTAAATAAACACATCATACTGATGTAAATCCATCAAAATAAAAATCCCAAAATGCTTGAACTCACACTTCGAAAAACAAATTTCAAATAAAAATTAACATGAAATAAAAACACCGCTAGCGTGAGTGCTCTGTTTTGTTCTGCCGTATTTCCTTAATTTTTTCACCAGGAGGTATTATGGAAAGAGAACTTTATATATCCACTAACACCGCTTCCGGCCCCAATAGCGCCACGCGCACCGAGCCATTTGTTAAAATTATTGCGCTGGTCGCCACGCTGGGTGGATTGCTGTTCGGCTACGATACCGGCGTAGTATCAGGCGCTTTACTCTTTATGCGTGACGATCTGCAGCTCACGCCCTTTACCACCGGGTTAGTCACCAGTTCACTGCTGTTTGGCGCCGCTTTTGGCGCGCTGCTCGCCGGTCATTTCGCGGACGCGCTGGGACGCCGCAAGATCATCATCTCTCTGGCCTTTATTTTTGCCCTTGGCGCCATCGGTTCGGCCTTCGCGCCGGATGTCATCTCAATGATTGCTTCACGTCTGTTCCTCGGTATCGCCGTCGGTGGCGCAGCGGCCACGGTGCCGGTGTATATCGCGGAAATTGCCCCGGCGAACAAGCGCGGTCAACTGGTGACCTTGCAGGAGCTGATGATTGTTTCAGGTCAGCTGCTGGCGTACGTGTCCAACGCCACTTTCAATGAAATCTGGGGTGGAGAACACACGTGGCGCTGGATGATCGCTATCTCAACTGTGCCCGCAGTATTGCTGTGGTTGGGCATGATCTTTATGCCGGAAAGCCCGCGCTGGCATGTAATGCGCGGTAATAGCCAGCAAGCACGCAAAGTACTGGAGAAAACCCGCGCGGCCGATGACGTCGAATGGGAGCTGGAAGAGATAGAAGAAACCATCGAAGAGAACCGGCAACAGGGCAAAGGCCGCCTGCGCGATTTGCGTACGCCGTGGCTGCGCAAAGTGTTCCTGCTTGGTATCGGCATCGCGGCGATTCAGCAGCTGACCGGCGTCAACACCATCATGTATTACGCGCCTACCATGCTGACGGCAACCGGCTTGAGCAACGATGCCGCGCTGTTCGCCACCATCGCCAACGGCGTGATTTCGGTGCTGATGACGCTGATCGGTATCTGGATGATCGGCAAAATCGGCCGTCGTCCGCTGGTACTGGTTGGTCAGATGGGCTGCACCGCGTGCCTGTTTTTTATCGCCGCGGTGTGTTTCTTCATGCCGGAATATCACCCGGCAGGCGACGTCAATCTGCTGCGCGCCTATCTGGTGCTGGCGGGCATGCTGATGTTTCTGTGCTTCCAGCAAGGCGCGTTGTCGCCGGTTACCTGGCTATTACTTTCCGAGATCTTTCCAGCGCGGATGCGCGGTATTTGCATGGGCGGCGCGGTATTTGCGTTGTGGATGGCCAACTTCGCAATTTCCATGGCGTTCCCGTTGCTGTTGGCGGCATTTGGTCTGGCCGGTGCCTTCTTAACCTTTGCCGTGATTGGTATTGGGGGATCGATGTTCGTGTTGCGCACCATCCCGGAAACCAAAGGACGCAGCCTGGAACAGGTCGAGCACTATTTCCATGAGTTGTACAAATGATGTTGCATTGATGTAAATCAATCAAGGTTCTGGCAGAGCAGCAAAACAACATCGCTTACTATCGCAAGATATCGACGCGACATGACAAAACAGAAGCTAATAAATATTACTCTTTCAGGATAGAACACACCATGACCTACAAAATAAGCCATGACCGACTCTGCGTTAATCGTAAAATCGCGCCTAATCTTAGTCTCGAGCGTTTTTTCTCGCTGGTTGAAAAGCTGGGGCTAAATAAAGTCGAAATCCGCAATGATATGAAAAGTGGTAGCGTGACCGATAATTTAACAGGCGAAGAAGTTCGCCATCTCGCGACGCAGCATGCTTTTACCATTGAAACTATTAATGCGGTTTATCCGTTTAACCAATTAAGCGATGACGTGCTGGAGAAAACGCGCGCTTTATTAAAAGACGCGCGTGCCACCGGTGCGAAAGCGTTAGTCCTTTGCCCACTGAATGACGGCACCGTTATTTCCCAGCAGCAAACCGTCGATGCGTTAAAAACGCTGGCGCCGCTGTTTGCCGAATATGGCATTGCCGGTCTGGTGGAGCCGCTCGGTTTCCCGCAAAGCTCGCTGCGTTCAGCGGCTCTGGCACAGCAGCTGATCAAACAAGCCGGCGCGCCGTTCAAAATCGTATTGGATACCTTTCACCATCATTTGTACGAAGGGGCTGAACAAGACTTTGCTGGCGGCGTCGACGTCAACAATATCGGGCTGGTGCATTTGTCCGGCGTGACCGACGCGCGCCCAACGCATCAGTTAACCGACGAAGAGCGCATCATGTTAAGCGCCGACGATGTGCTGAAATCGAAACAACAAGTGCAGCGTCTGGAAGAGATGGGCTATCGCGGCATTTACGCTTTCGAACCGTTTTCGTCGGTGATGGATAATTGGAGCGAAGAACAAATTGCTCGTGAAATCCACTCCAGCATTGCTTACCTGAATAACTAAGGAACACTTCCATGACGCTCAATATCGGTGTAATTGGCACGGGCGCGATCGGTCGCGAACACATTCGTCGTTGCAGCCAGGTGCTGCAACATTCGCGTGTGGTGGCGCTGAATGACATCAACCGCAGCAACTGCGAGCAGATCATCCACGATTTCGGCATTCAGGCGGAGATTTACGACAACGCACATGATCTGATTAACGCGCCAGAGGTGCAGGCGATTCTGGTCACCTCGTGGGGCCCAACCCATGAAGAGTTTGTGCTGGCAGCGATCAAAGCCGGCAAGGCGGTGTTCTGCGAAAAGCCGCTGGCGGTCACCGCGCAGGGTTGTATGAACATCGTGGAAGCGGAAATCGCCGCCGGTAAGAAGCTGGTGCAGGTCGGCTTTATGCGTCCTTACGACGCGGGCTACCGCGCGCTGAAAGCGGTGATTGAGAAGGGTGACATCGGCGAACCGCTGATGCTGCACTGCGCGCATCGCAATCCCGAAGTCGGCGATTCCTACACTACTGATATGGCGATCACCGATACGCTGATTCATGAGCTCGATGTGCTGCGCTGGTTGCTGAAAGATGATTACGTCAGTGCGCAGGTGATCTACCCGCGCTCAACCAGTAAAGCCGCTTCGCATCTGAAAGATCCGCAAATCGTGCTGCTGGAAACCGCCAAAGGCGTGCGCATCGACGTCGAAATCTTCGTGAACTGCACATACGGCTACGATATTCAGTGTGAAGTGGTCGGCGAAAGCGGTATTGCGCGCCTGCCTGAACCGATGTCGGTACAGACGCGCAGCGCGGCCAAACTCTCCACCAGCATTCTTACCGACTGGAAAAAGCGTTTCATCGATGCCTATGACGTGGAGTTGCAGGACTTCATCAATAACGTGTTGTCGGGTGAGATGAGCGGCCCGTCTGCGTGGGATGGCTTCGCTGCGGCGGTTGCTGCCGATGCCTGTGTTGCGGCGCAAAAATCCGGAGACATCGTACCGGTCACTATGCCAGCGAAACCGGCGTTTTATAACTAAGTTGCTTTCCCTTCCTTAAACGCGCGTCAGGTTGAACTGGCGCGCGTATTATCGCGTATCACACTCTCTTCTCAGCGTTTTCCCGTGTATCATCGCCGCCTTTAAGATGCTTTGTAGGGAATAAGTGATGACGGAGATGACATTGTCCCGCCGCCAGCCTTCCGTATGGTGGGGCGCGATGATTATTTGCGGCACCGTGGTGGGCGCAGGGATGTTTACGCTGCCGGTGGTGATGGCGGGCGCGTGGTTTGGCTGGGCGATGATGTTACTGCTGATCAGCTGGGGCGGCATGTTGCTGTCCGGCTTGTTGTTTATGCGCGTCAGCCTCACGTATCCGCCGGGCGCTGGATACGACACTTTAACCAAAGATTTGCTTGGACGCGGCTGGGCGGCGCTGAACGGCCTCAGCATCTTATTCGTCCTTGGCATCCTGACATACGCCTACATTTCAGCCAGCGGCCCGGTCTATCAGCACTCAATCAGTCAGTTGGGATTACCCATCTCAACTGCAGAAGCCAAGGTGTTGCTGACGCTGTGCGTCGCCGTCGTCGTTTGGCTCGGTACGACGGGCGTCAGTCGCTTGATGACCTTCTGCGTGCTGGCGAAAATTCTGCTGTTGATCGTGCTGTTTGGCGGCCTTCTGACGCAGGTGAACGTGCCGTCGTTACTGAGCGGACCCGCTGCCGGTGAACGTTACTGGCCTTATGCACTCGGCGTGCTGCCGTTTTGTCTCGCTTCGTTTGGTTACCACGGCAACATCACCGGTCTGGTGAGCTATTACGGCGGCAATAAGCAGAACATCACGCGGGCTTTGGTGTTGGGAACGCTGCTGTCGCTGGCGCTGTATCTGTTTTGGCTAACCAGCACCATGGGAAATCTACCGCGCGCCGCGTTTCCTGAGATTGTGAAGCAGGGCGGCGATATCGCTGCGCTGATGGCGGCGCTGCGTGCGCATCTGCACGTCAATGCGCTGGCGCTGATGATGTCGATCTTCTCGCATTTCGCCGTGATTGCCTCATTCCTTGGCGTCACCGCCGGTCTGTTTGATTTCATCGCCGATCGTCTGGGATTCGGGAATTCATCTGTCGCACGCCTGAAAACCGCCAGCCTGACTTTCCTGCCGCCGTTACTTGCCTCGATTTGGTGGCCGAATGGCTTTGTCGCCGCGATTGGTTTTGCCGGACTGTTTGCTACCTTGTGGGCGGTGATCATCCCCGCGCTGCTGGCATGGAAATCTCAGCAACGCTGTTCGCTGGCGGTAGCTTTTCTGTTGGTGTTTGGCGCGATGAATATATTGGCCTGGCTGTTGAGCTGGTTTGGGGTGTTACCGGAATTTGGTGGATGAGATGAGTCGCCAGAAATGGCGACTCGACTTTCAACCGCTACCTGATTAAAACAATTACTCTTTGTTGGCTACCAACGTGCCTTTCAGGCCGTGCGGCTCGGAGCGCAGATACTGCGGTGGCGCTTTGGCCTGCGCACCCAATTCAGCGGCGGCATGCCACGGCCAGCGCGGGTCGTAAAGTACTGCGCGCGCCAGCGCGATCAAATCTGCGTCACCTACCTGTAATGCTTGTTCTGCCTGCTTGGGTTCCGTAATCAAGCCTACGCCAATCACCGGAATCTTTACCTGTTTGCGGATGTCGCGTGCAAAAGGCAATTGATAACCGGGACCAACCGTGATTTTCTGCTACGGTGACAAGCCGCCGCTGGAGACGTGCACATAATCGCTGCCCGCCGCTTCGAGTTGCTTGCTGAAGACAATCGACTGCTCAACATCCCAGCCACCGTCAACCCAATCCGTTGCCGAGAGGCGCACACCTACCGCCACTGAATCTGGCACGGCGCTGCGCACCGCATGGAACACTTCCAGCGGGAAACGCAGACGATTCTCCAGCGAGCCGCCGTACTCATCCTCACGCTGGTTACTCAGTGGCGACAGGAACTGATGCAGCAAATAGCCGTGCGCAGCATGCAGTTCAATCAACTGGATACCGAGTTTCGCCGCACGCTGCGCGCTGTCAACGAAGGCCAGTTTCAGGAGCTCAAGATCCTGTTTACTTAGCACAACCGGTGCGCGATCTTCAGGATTAAAGGCTTGCGCGGATGGTGCAACGGTTTGCCAGCCGCCTTGCTCCAGCGACAGCTGATTGCCGCCCAGCCACGGCGCGGCGCAGGACGCTTTACGTCCGGCGTGACCGAGTTGAATACCAATGGGAATATCAGAGTAGTGACGGATATCTTGCAGAACGCTGGCTAAAGCCGCTTCCGTTGCATCATCCCACAAGCCTAAATCACCCGGAGAAATACGTCCGGCGGCTTCCACTGCTGTCGCCTCAATGATCAGCAAACCGGCGCCGGAAAGTGCCAGTTGCCCGAGATGAATGCGGTGCCAGGCGCTGGCTTTGCCATCCTCCGCAGAGTATTGGCACATCGGCGCGATGACGATGCGATTATCGAGCGTTAACTTACCCAGTTGCGTCGTACTAAACAGTAAACTCATTGAAACCTCATCTTCAGTGGCTGAATGGCTTTAAGCTTAGGGCGAAAAGCGCATTTTGCAGAGGGCTATGAGTTTGAATGTTGTAGCAAAAAGTAAGTTAAGCGGAATGTGCCGCCGCAAGTCGAAACGCATCAGACATTTTTTCCTGCTCACGTTGTGATAACCCCAAATGTCTGGCGACTATGCGCCATTGCGCAACAATGCTGCTGAATTTTTCAATGATAGTTTCGGCTTCACGTGCCTTCAGCCGGAAATAGGGCGCAACTTCCCGCGCCAAATCGAGATCAAGCGCATTATCAGCTGCCGTCACATTTAATTTTAGGCCATCAGCATAGGGCACTGGATTGAGATCGAAGGCGGCAGATAACCGCCAGCCCTTGTCTGGAACCAGAATAAATCCATGATTACGCAGATGATCATCGCTGTTAGAAACCAGCATATTAAAGACTATCCGCGACCACAGCTCGCGTAAATCAGCATTGGTTTGGGAGCCATGACGAATCAATACTTCTGCCAGTTCGAGATAACTCACTCCGGTGGACGCATCTTCGCCATCAATATGGCCAGTCATGGTCATCGCGGAGGCAAAGTGCAGACGCTTTCCTTCGGGCGTGCGATCGAAACGGCGCACCATGAAACAGTGATAATCGCTGGCAAATTTTTTCGCCATCGCAGCGGCAACGTCAAGTTCACAAGCCGTAGCGAGAGCATTGACGACCATTTCCCATCCACCCACATCATATTCATCGCGGATGCTGGGGAACTTGGCGATAAATAGCTGACCTTCCTCATCAACTACACTGGCTTTGGGCCGTGCGCCACCCAGAGAACCGCCTGGAGCGATCAACATCCTGAGCCATTCATGTCCCTGAGCAGCACGGTTATCCGGATCGCTTTCCAGCGCGCGGCTTGCACGTTCAAGTGCTGCGATTTCAGTAAATGGGGGAGTCGCAATTTCCAATCTGTTATCAAGAAATTCCCCCTGATCCTCCAGCCGGTAACGTAAAGCACCCACGCGATACAGGTCATGAACCCCCAGTAAAAAATCGGATTCAAACATGCGCGTGCCGGAAGGCAATAATCCGCCACGGATATCGCGTTCCAGACGACGCTCCATCAATAAGCGTCCCCATCTGTCGGGGCTGGAATCGCCAAACACACCAAATCCAGCACGATTGTTGGCAGGATATTGTGGCCCTTCGAATAAGTGGATGCCGGGATCTAACTGGATCAACATCAAATCGGGATCGCTTAGCGCTTGCGGATCATATTGAAATTCAAAAGATTCACGCGCCCGGCTGCGGCGAATATGCAGATAACCGAGACGTTTTGGTTGCTTGAGTCCGTTCCAGTCGGCGTAGACGCTAATCATGGTCATTGTCGGGTCCTATTTTTTCTTCCCTGAAATTAGCAGTGAGGCGAGGCCGGCAGAGGTGACTGTCTGAACGTTTTTTTGCTCAACTCCGCGCTCATTCGCCTCAGCTACCTGCGTGCTGTTCTCACCCTCAGCTACCTGCGTGCTGTTCTCACCCTCATCAACCTTATACGCTGATTTAGCAGCAATTAATTTAGTCGTTGAGGTAAGACGTGCATCTTGCAGTTGGCGACCCAAAGTATCCTCAGCAGCCAGCAGATTGAGATCCTGTTCGAGTCCTAACACCTGCATCACAGCCAGATAGGCTCCGATAGTCACACCCGCGCTACCCGCTTCAAGCGAACGCAACGTCATCGGGGTCATTCCCGCGCGTTCCGCCACCTGTTTAGCCGTCAGTTTTCTTCTTTTACGAGCGAGTTTTAATCGCTCTGCAAAAGCGGCAAGCATTTCGCTCGTTTGAGGAAGAAGCAGAGAAGTTCGCTGTGCCATTGTGTCACTATTTTATCTTTAAATGGGGTTAATGGATAAAATATTAGCACTTTGTCGATCTGCATTCCATTTTTAATGATTAAAATAAAAACGAAAAAGTGCTAATAAATTATCATTTAATGAACATAAAAGATAAAATATTAGCACTTCAATTTAAAACGCCGCCGATCGCCAGCCGCGCGCGTTATCATTGTCGGTGCGCACCGCCAGTGAATGCGCTGCACGTTGCGAACGCGCCATCACCTCTTTTTGATTGAGCTGGGTAAACTCACCATTCCGCAGCAGATAAGCGCCATCAACAAACACATCGCTGACCTCGTGGCCGAGCGCCGAGTAGACCAACGATGAAACCGGATGATGGATTGGCGTCATCGCCGGATGCGAAGTATCAACGATCACCACATCGGCGCGTTTGCCGACTTCCAGCGAACCCACCAGATGTTCAAGTCCAATTGCCCGCGCACCGTCGATAGTGGCCATCTCCAGCACTTTTTCCGCCGTCATAATGGTGGGATCGCGGTGCACGCCTTTTTGCAGCAGCGCCGCCACTTTCATCGCCTGAAAAAGATTGTGATTGTTGCTACTGGCGGGGCCGTCTGAACCCAAACCAACGGTTAGGCCGGCAGCCAGCATCTCGGGAATAGGCGGCACGCCGGAAGCGAGGTAGAGATTGCTGCAGGGATTGTGCGACACGCGCGTGTCATGGTGTTTGAGTGCGCGGATGTCGCGCGAATTGCACTGCACGCAATGCACCGCCAGCACATCCGGGCCAAGAAAGCCGATATCGCTGAGGAATTCGGTATCGCTGGCCTGAAAACGCAGCTTCGCCTGCTCGATCTCAAAATCGGTTTCCGCCACATGCGTAGTGATCAGCACGCCGGTTTCATCCGCCAGCTGGCGCGTGCCGCGCAGCACTTTCTCATCCAGCGCCCAAATCATGCTTGGTGCCAGACCGACTTTTACCCGGCCATCGACCTGGTGATAACGATCGATCACCGCGCGCGCATCGGCCAGCGCCTGTTCAGGCGTTTCGATCAGTTCAGCAGGAATGCCGTGCTCAGCGCCGCTGGTGAGAAAACCGCGACACACATGACCGCGAATGCCGCTGACTTCAAAGGCCTCGATCACTTTGTCGGTTAATCCTGGGCGCGGATGCGCGTACATAAAATCGACCAGCGACGTGACGCCCGAACGCAGTGATTCCATGCAGCCGTGCAGCGCGGCGGCGTAAACATCTTCTTCTGTCAACGCCACGGCGCTGGGTCCGGTCATGCAGGTGAACCACTTTTTCAGCACCATGTCATCGCCGAGACCTTTCAGCAGCGTCTGAAACAGATGCGTATGCGTGTTCACCATGCCCGGCATAATAATGCGTTCGCGGCAGTCGATAATTTCCGCTTCAGGATAGCGCTGCTGCAAAGCGTCGCGCGTGCCGATGGCGCGAATGGTCTTATCTTCAATCAGCAAACTGGCCTGTTCCAGAATCTCGCGTTGCGGATTCATAGTGATCATCCAGCCGTCAGCCAGCAGATAACTCATGAGGCGTTCTCCAGTTGCTGCTGTAATTCAGCGGCATTAACCACAAAACCAAAGCATTGCTGAACGTTATACAGCGTGGCATCGCGGCAATAAGCCGGCGAGGTGGTGGCGCTGCAATCTTCCAGCAGCAGGCAGTCGTAACCGCGAAAGTTGGCATCCTGTAAGGTGCAAAGCACGCACTGATCGACATTAACACCGGCAAACAGCAGCGTGGTGACGTTGAGATTGCGTAGAATGCTGTCGAGTTCGCTGTCCTGAAATCCGGACATGCGGTATTTGTTGACGCGAATGTCATTGGCATCCGGCGTCAGTTCGTCCACTACTTCCGCCGCCCAACTGCCGGCCTGCAACACCGGCGCGCCGGAAACCGGCAGCGGATCGCCTAATCCCACGCCATCACCATTCGGGTTATAGACGTGCAGCAGCGCAGGGCTGAGATTGAGTTTATCAGCGCGATTGCCCCAATTGAGCCAAATCACCGGTACCTGAGCGGCGCGCAGCGTCGGCAGCAAGGCTTGCAGCGGTGCAATCGGCGCGCGCGCAGGCGTGACATCGACGCCGATATGCCCGAGCCAGCCTTCGGCATGACAGAAATCGTTCTGCATATCAATCACCAGGATAGCCGTGCGCTGCAGATCAAAAATCACTGAACGTTCACGCGATGTAAGCTGCACGCTGCGCGACGCCTGCGCTGGACGCCGCGTATCAACCACTTGCGCTGAAACGCGCCATTGATTGTGTCGGCTGCTGCCTAAAACGTTCTCCGGCATATCAGGCTCCCGTTAATACGCGAATATCTTCTGCATCGAGCGTGACAGGGTCACCGCTACGAATCAGTTCAGAGAAGCCTTCATTCGGCGTCATCACCGTCAGCGTATAGAGTTTGCTGTTGCCGGTATTACGAATGGCGTGATCGTTGCCCGGATGCAGCAGCAGGGAATCGCCTTTCCTTATCTCAAGTTCATCATCGTTACAGCGCGCCACGCCTTCGCCGTGTAGTACATAAAAGAACTCGTGCGCGCTGGCGTGTTCATTCGGTGGCGTAGCACCGCCGACGTTGAAAATCTCCAACACGAAAATGTTCTCAATGCCGTCTAACGGCTTGTCGAACAAGATGGCGAAATAGTTGCTGCTGTCCGCACTGATACGGAACGCCTTAACATCCGCAAGATTGTTGAAACGAAACGATTTCATAAATTATTCCTTTCGATAAGGCTGCGTTAATGAGCCGGGTTGCAATGTGCGTCCCACCACGCCGGACATCGCCAGAATGGTGAGCAAGTAAGGCAGCGCCAGCAGCACCTGCGGCGGCAGCGTGTTTTCAAACAGCTGTAGCGAGAGTTGCAGGGCATCTGCAGCGCCAAAGATAAAAGCGGCGACCAGCGCTTTAAGCGGGCTCCAGCGACCAAAGATGACAATCGCCAGCGCGATAAAACCTTGCCCGCTGACGATGTTGTCGCGGAACAGGCCGATCTGCGCGGTGACCAGATAGCTGCCCGCCAATCCAGCGCCCACGCAGGAGGACAGCACGCCCCATGTGCGAATCTTCAACACGTTGAGCCCGGCGGCATGCGCCGCACGCGGGTTTTCGCCCACCGCGCGCAGTGACAGGCCAAAGCGGGTATGAAACAGACCCAAGTGCGCCAGCACCGCCAGCAGCAAAGTGAGATAGAGCGGCAGCGGCTGCTGGAACAGGATCGGGCCAATAAACGGCAGCGAAGAGAGCAGCGGCACATGCCAGGGTTCGAGCATTGGGATGGTGGGAGAGGATGCATTGCCCATTACCAGCGCGTAAATCCAGGTGGCTAATCCCGCTGCCAATATATTGAAGACGATGCCCACCACAATCTGGCTGGCATGGGCGCGCAGGTAGAGCGCCGCCAGCACGCAGCCAACCAGCAGTCCGCCGACGCCCCCGGCGATGAAGCCCAGCGCGGTCGATCCGCTCTCAACCGCCGTCATGTAGCTGGAAAGCGCGCCGAGCAGAATAGTGCCTTCAATACCGATATTCAGTACGCCGGAGCGTTCGGCATAGATTTCACCGAGCGCCGCCAGTAACACCGGACCGGCAAGGCGCACTGCGGCGGCTAGCCAGCTGACGAAAAAGGCGGTATCGAGATTCATCCACAGATTCATGAGTGTTCCTCCGCCAGCTGGCTGCGCGACTTACGCCCGCCGGGCAGGTTGATGCGGTAATAGCGCAGCAGATCGCCCGCCAGAATCAGTAACACCACCAGACTTTGCAGAATCAACACTACCGAAGTGGGCAAGCCGGTTTGGCGCTGCATGGCGCTGCCGCCCACTTCCAGCCCGCCGTAGAGAATGGCGGTCGGGATCACCAGCAGCGGATTGAGGCGTGCCAGCAAAGCCACCACCACGCCGATAAAGCCGACGCCGCCGGAAATGCCTTCCATCAGGCGATGTTGCACGCCTAATACCGCGCACAATCCCGCCAGTGCAGCCAATCCGCCGCCGAGCAGCACCGCGCCCATTTGGCGGCGATTGACATCCACGCCGCTGTAGCGCGCCGCGCGCGGATTCAGCCCGGCAATTTTGATTTCGAAACCGGCGGGCGTGGCACGCATCAGCCAGAAGACAAACAGCGTGGCGACTAGCGCGATGGCGATGCCCCAATGTGCGCGCATGCCGTTCATCACAAACGGCAGCCAGCTCTCCACCGGCAAACGTGGCGTCTGCGGCAGATCGCCCGGCGCGCGCATTGGGCCGGAAACCAGATACTGCACCATGAACAGCGCCACATAGTTGGCCATCAGCGAAATCAGCACATCGTTGCCGCCAAATTTTACCCGTAACGCGCCAACCCAACCGGCCCAAAGCGCGCCCGCAAGGAAGGCGGCAATCAGCACCATCGGCCAGTAGAGCAGTGCGGGAATCGCCCACGGAAAGCCCTGCGGCGTACCCGACAGCGCGATCCAGCTGGCCGCCGTGGCACCTAGCAGAAAACAGCCTTCAAAGCCGATATAACCGAGCCCGGCGCGCCACACCACGATGGTTGCCAGCGCGATCAGCATCAGCGGCGTGGATTGCACCAGGCTGAGACCGAAGCTGCGCAGCGAGCCAAAAGCGGCATCAAACAGGAAGCCATAAGCCGAGAGCGGATTGCCGCCAAACGGGATAAACAGCAAGCCGGCAATGATGAAGGCGGCAAGGATGCCGCAAAAACTGGTTAACACCAGCGCGCCGCTGGATTCGGCGGGCGCCAGACGTCGCTCAAGCAGCTTCTTCATGGTTGCCTCCGGTTTTTTTCAGGTGCGCGCCCGCCATCAGTTCGCCGAGGCGTTCTGGCGTGGCGTCGGCGGCGTCCATTTCTCCGGCAATCTGGCCGCTGTACATCACCGCGATGCGATCGGAGAGATTGATGATCTCCTCCAGCTCGGCGGAGATCATCAGAATGGCGCAGCCGCGATCGCGCGCCGCCATCAAACCTTGCCACACGCTCTCAATCGCGCCGACATCCAGCCCGCGCGTAGGCTGTTCAACCACTAATAAGCAGGGATTGCTGGCGACTTCGCGCCCGAGAATCAACTTTTGCAGGTTACCGCCGGAGAGTTTTCCGGCTTCGAAATCGGCATCCGGCGTGCGTACCGCAAAGCGGGCGATGATGTCGCGCGCATGCTGGCTAATGCGCTGGCGATCCAGCAGCCAGCCGCCCGCGCGGGTAAAGGTGCGCTGGCGGCCGAGCATGGCGTTATCGGTAATCGATAAATCGGTCACCGAACCGACGCCACGCCGATCCGCCGGAATAAAACTGATGCCTTTATGGCGGCGCGTAGCGGGGGAATCGTCGCTGATGTCTTCGCCATTCAGCAGAATGCGGCCTGCTTCCAGTTCACGCAGGTTAAGGAGCGCTTCCGCCAGCTCCGATTGACCGTTGCCTTCCACACCGGCAATGCCGAGGATTTCGCCCGCAGCGACGTTGAGCGACACGCGCCAGATGTTCTGCTGGCCGCTGGCATCACGCACCGCAATGCTATCCACCTGCAACACGGTTTTGCCCGGCTGGCACGGCGTTTTTTCGACGCGCAGCACCACATCGCGCCCAACCATGCGGCGTGCCAGATCGCGCTCCGAAGTGTCTTTAATATCCACTGAATCCACCATTTTGCCGCCGCGCATCACCGAAACGTGATGGGCAATCGCCATGATTTCATACAGTTTGTGAGTGACAATCACTACCGAACGGCCTTCTGCGCACAGTGATTTCAGGGTAGCGAATAGGCCGGCTTTCTCCTGCGGCGTCAGCACCGCCGTCGGTTCGTCGAGAATCAGCACCTGCGCATCACGGTACAACAGCTTGAGGATCTCCACACGTTGCTGCACGCCAATCGGCAAATGCTGCACTTTCGCCCAGGGATCGATCGCCAGCCCGTGTTTATCCGACAGCGCCTGCAAACGCGCCGCCGCCGCGCGCAGATCAAGTACGCCGCTAGCGCCTTCTTTCAATCCCAGCACCACGTTTTCCACCACGCTCATCGGCTGCACCAGCATGAATTCCTGATGCACCATGCCAATGCCGCAGGCGATAGCATCGCTGGGATCGCGAAAACGCTGCGCCTGGCCATCCACCTCAATGCTGCCTTCATCGGCCTGATACAGGCCGTAAAGGATTTGCATCAGCGTGCTTTTTCCCGCGCCGTTTTCCCCTAGCAGCGCGTGGATTTCGCCGGCTTTAATGCTGAGCGACACGTCATCATTGGCCACCACGCGCGCAAAGCGTTTGGTGATGTTTTTCAGCGCGACGCGGATATTTGCTATTGCTGTCATGATGGTTAAACCACTGGCTTCAGCGCGCCGCTATCAAGCTGCTGCCAGATCTGCTGGAAGCTAGCCCATGCGCTGGCACTCACCAGTTTGGCGTTGTAATGTTCGCTGCCATTGACCACCGACCAGGCTTTGCCAACGGTGGGGTGCCATTCGTCGCCGCCTTTAAAGGTTTTATTCGCCACCGACTCGCCAACCTGTTCCACCATCCAGTCGAGGTTCTGGCGGAAGCTGCAGGCAACATAATCTGGCGCGACATCACGCTGATCGACATAGCAGCCGATAGCTTTGACTTTCGCCGCTGCCGCGCCTTGCATCGCGCCGAGGCCGGTGACGTCTGCGGCATGCCAAATCACATCCGCGCCGTTGCCAATCATGGTGGTGGCAGCTTCACGGCCTTTGGCGGCGTTGTCGTAATCGCCGGTCACCACGCCCATGCCTTTGATGCCCGGACGTGTTTTCTCAGCGGCCTGAATAAAGGCGCGCATCATTGCCTGCTGCGTGGGATTATCGCCGCCGCCCACAAAGCCAACCGCTTTGCCTTTTTCGGAGATCAGCGCCGCCAGCGCACCGGCGGCATAGGCGCCTTGCAGATAGGCGAGGTTGACGTATTCCACGTTGTCCGGTGATTTTTCGCCTGGCTTGAAGGTGGACGCGAAGAAATAGGTGTCAGGATATTCCGGCGCGATTTCGGCAAACGCCGAGCCGTATTCAAAGCTGTGGCCAATGATCAGCGTGTAACCGTCATCGGCGTAGCCACGTATGGTTTGATCCATCTGCGCCTGCGACACGCTTTCGCTGTGCGCCACGCTGAAACCGGCTTTTTGCAGGCTCTGCAATCCGGCATACGCCAGCGAACTCCAGCCGCCATCGGCAACCGAGCCGGGCAACAGCAGGGCGATTTTTATGGTGTTATTCGCCGCCATCGCTTTGCGCGACAACATCGGTGCCAGCGCGGGTAACAACAGTGCGCCAGCCACTAACTTCGCAAACTTTCTGCGGGATACGTCTGCCATCATGTGTTCTCCTGGTGTGGTTTTGATGTATTAATCACCGGAAGAGCATTATCTTAAAAGCATCATTTTTAGTACTTACCGATGCCTAAAAGGCAACGCAGGGGGAATATGCTGCAACATCGTTTGTTTGTGTATATCGATCAGGTGGCGCGCAGCGGTTCGATTCGCAAAGCGGCTGAACGGTTACACATTTCGGCGTCGGCGATTAACCGCCAGCTGATTGCGCTGGAAGAGGAGCTGGGCACGCCGCTGTTTCAGCGTTTGCCGCGTAAAATGATTCTTACCGCCGCCGGTGAAGCGCTGATTCATCATGTGCGGCAGAGCTTTAAAGAGATTGAAATCGCGCAGATGAAAATCGAAGAGCTGAAAGGACTGCGGCGCGGCGAAGTGACGGTAGCAATGATGAGCGGATTAGCAGCAAACCTGATTCCGCGCGTGGCAGCGGAGTTTCGCCGCGCCAATCCGCGGGTGAAATTGCTGCTGCAACAACTCACCACCGGCGAGAACATCACTAACGCGGTGGCAAGTGGCGAGGCCGATTTGGGGATTGGATTTGATTTCGACCTGCAGCCGGTACATCGCAACATTGCCAGCGTGCCGGTGCGATTGGGCGCGGTGGTGGGCGCGGGGCACCCGCTGGCGGAGAAATCCAGTTTACGTTTGAGTGATTGCTTGCCGTATCCGGTGGTGATTGCCGACAAATCGATGGTGATTCGGCCTTACCTAAATGAAGTGTTCGCGCGTGCCTCGATCAATATGCAGCCAGTTATTGAAACCAATTCGATCGAGGTGATGCGCCAGTCGGCGATGATGGATCAAACTCTCACGTTTCTCACGCCGATTGACATTGAATCTGACCAGCGCAGCGGCCGGTTAATCTATATTCCGGTGCGCGAACTGGCGCAGCACACGCAAACGCTGATGTTGATCGGCCACGATCGCGGTACCAGCGCGATTGGTAGCGTGTTCGCCGAAACCATTAAAGGGATGATGTCGGAATTGCGTTGAGAGCAGGTCGCAACGATGCGGGTTTTGTAGGGCCCGCATTAATGCGCACTTGGTCACCTTACATGGCTACCCTACGAGAATGCGGTGCGATCGGTCAGGAAATGAATATCGAAATCGTTCACTTCGCGTGCCAGCTTCAGCAGCGCATGCGCAGCACGATCGGTGGCAATCGCACCGCGCTCAGCATCCGCCGCTGCGGCGTTGCCGGTGGCACCAGACAGATGCAGATCCTGCGCCATCCAGCCAAAACCAATGCCGCCTTCCGGCGTTAAAATACCGCCGGTCGCTTCAAGCGCCACCGAAGTGGAAACGAAATTAGCGGCGTGCTGCATCTGCACCAGTTCAGGGTGCAAATGCAGCATCATGCTGGTTTCTGATTCACCGCCGTGAATGCCGTGATTAAGTTCATGCGCGCTGTAGAGATCCGATGCATCAATGGTACGGAACCAGCTGGCGCTGACGGCAAACATGCCCAGTTCGATGCGCAGCTGGCGACAGACGATCTCCATCAACTGCGGCTGTCCGCCGTGCGAGTTCCAGAAAATCAGCTTGCGAATTCCGGCGCGCCAGGCGCTTTTCGCGACTTCGAACCACACTTTGCCTAACACGTCATACGGCAGTGAAAGGGTGCCGGGATAGGCAAGATGTTCATCCGATTTACCCATCGGCAGCGCGGGCAGCACCAGCATAGGAAGATCGTCGGGCAATAATTCCACCGCGCGTTGAATAATGCCGGCGTTGATCGCCGCATCCACACGCACCGGCAGATGCGGGCCATGTTGTTCAACTGCGCCAATCGGCAGCACGGCGACGATATTCGCCATATCAAGTTCACTGAATTCCCGGGTTGAGAGATCCCACCACCAGGGCGAAGACGGTTTGAGCATGTTGACCTCCATTTTTAACCCCAACATAGCGGGTTAATAGTGCAATGGAAGCAACAAAATTCGCACTTAGCGTTGCTTTAAAGGCAATGGTCATAAGCAGGTCGCCATGAATGATCGGCGACCCAACAAGAGCGGCGTTACTTCTGATTTTTACTGGTGAATTCCTGATAATTTTCTTTGGTCACCGTCTGGTATGGCACCCAGTTGTAGGCTTCGGTCTTTTTACCGCTCAGCATGTCGTAAGCCACATCGACTGCACCGGTCGCCTGGCCTTTCGCATCCTGGAAGATCGTCACCGCCATTTTGCCGTTCTTAATAAACTGCAAACCATCCGGCGTGCCGTCGATGCCGGCGACTAACACATTGTTTTTCTTCAACTGATCGAGCGCCATAATCGCCCCGATCGCCATTTCATCGTTGTTAGCGATGATGGCGTTGATATCATTCCCATCCTGCAACCATGACAGGGTTTTATCGACCGCTTCGTTGCGCTGCCAGTTGGCGCTCTGTTTCTGGATCACTTTCAGGCCGGGATGATCTTTCACATAATCTTCAACCGCTTTGGTGCGCTGACGTGCTTCTTCGGTGGAGAGGGCGCCCATCAGAATGGCGATATTTCCTTTGTTATCCAGACGTTTGGCTAAGGCTTCGATCTCCATTTTGCCGCTTAACGCTGAGTCGGAACCGACATAGGCCATTTTACCGGTCAGTTTCACTTCGGGTTTACGGTTCACGAAGATCAGCGGGATATTGGCTTTTTGCGCGGCGGCGATCACCGGCATTACGCCTTGCGTATCCACCGGGTTGATGATGATCGCGTCTGCGCCCTGATTGATGAAATCATCCACCTGCTGGATTTGCAGAGATACATCGCCTTTGGCATCGGCAAATTGGCTGTTAAGCCCTTTGTCTTTAAGCTGCTTTTCCATCTGACTTCGTAAGATGGAAACAAAATTGAGATCGAGATTAGCCAGAGCGACGCCAACCATGTAGGTTTTCGCCTGGGCAGTGAACATACTGAGCAAACCGCAGATAAGCATTACTACTTTGAATAATTTCATTTTTTTATCTCTGTAGGGGAGGTTTCTATTATTTTGCATCCGGGTGCAAAATCAACGGGATTTCTCCCGCTGATTGACATCATGTTCAGACGGACAACGCAATGTGCTGTCTCCACTCTCTGGCACGGTTGAAAAATAGTCAACGCAGCAAAAATCGATTTCATCACCACGATCACAAAATCATCACGATTTGCACCCGAGTGCATTACAAAAATGCAACCGGGTGCAAAGTTTGCAAAAATCGCCTCTTGCTTACATGAGGGATCGCTTTATGCTCGCTTTTTGTCAGGTAATTTGCGGAAGGGAGCCGATGACCAGAACAGTAAAAAAAGCCACGGCCAGCGATGTAGCACTTCTTGCCGGCGTATCGAAATGGACGGTATCGCGCGCGTTTATGCCTGGCGCTTCAATCTCTGAGAAGGCGCGCGAGAAGGTGATGCGCATCGCTAAAGAGCTGGGATATCGGCCCAATTTGCTGGCGCGCAGTCTGGTAAAAAAGAAGACGCATATTATTGGCGTGGTGATCGACGAGCTGAAAAATCCGCATACGCTGATGATTCTCAATGAAGCTACGCAGCAGCTACAACGTCGGGGCTATATGGCGTTGATCCTCAACATCACCGACGGCGAGCCGTATCGATCGGTAATGACGCAGGCGGATCAATTGCAGATCGACGGCATTTTGTTTCTCGGTACGGTGTTATCGGCACAGCTGATTACGCTGGTGGAGGATATGTACAACATTCCGCTGGTGCAGCTGTGCCGCAATACGCATGCGCAGGGCATCGATGTGGTGGCGATTGATGGTTATGCCGCCGGCAAGCAAATCGCCGAGCTGTTGCTGGCGCAGGGCGCGCAACGGTTTGGTTTTATGCAAGGTCCGGATACACCAACGTCACATCTGCTGCGCAAAGAGGGATTTGAAGCGACGCTGCAACAAGCGGGCTGTCAAATTGATGTGTTGCTTAAAGCCGGCAGTTACGATCGTGCACGCAGCTGGCAAGCGATGAGCGATTATCTGCATCAACCGGATGCGCCCGCAATTGATGCGCTGTTCTGTGAAAACGATGTGCTGGCGCTCGGCGCGATGGAAGCGATGCGCGCCGCCCCGACCAGGCCAAGGATTGCGGTGGTGGGATTCGATGATATTGAAGAAGCCAGCGCGCCAGGCTGCCAACTCACCACCTTTAGCCAACGTATTGATCTGCTGATCGCCGAAGCGTTAAACCGATTGATTGATGGTCGCGAGAGTGCGGATGAGCATTGGCGGCGGGGTGAAATGCGAGTACGGCGTTCGCATTTGAGGTCGCCATAAATGGCGACCCACGACGTAAAATCACTGTTCTATGCTAGTCAGCAACGCATTTTGAATAATTCTTTGCGCTTTTAGCGGGTTTTGCTCACGCTGCGCTTCCTGCAACGCGGCGATATCCAGCTTATCCAGCGCGCGATAGATATGTTTGAGGAAGCGAATCGACAGATTGGCGGCTTCAACATGATCTTCACGGAACGGGAATTGATCAAGCTGCCACACGCCGTCCCAGTTATTGATCTTCAGAACATAGAAGAACTCAAAAATCTCGGTCATGTGCACGGTACCGACCACCAAATCGTCATCCCAGCCGCGCAGGTTGTCGTTGACGTCCATACCAAACAGACGACCACGATCGATAATCAGCTGGGCGGAATCCGCTGGGGATTCACCGGCAAACAGTGCATGACCAAAATCGAGCAGCACGCCAACGTTATCCAGTCCAATATCCTCAATGCCGAGCAGCGTACGCGCAGCTGAATCCCAGGTCATTTTCACGCGTGGTTCACGCGGTTTGTACTCGATAGCAAATTTGACGTCTGGATTGGCGCTCGCCAGTTCGCGCATACCCTCCACGGCCATCTTCCACAGATTTTTATGATCGACCTGGAACGGATAATCCCAGCCATCCTGACCCGGCCAGACTTTCACGTAGTTAGCCCCCAGCTCACGCACTACGGTGGCGGCTTCGTGCATTAAATCAAACGCCTGTTGGCGAATGGCGGCATCGGGATTGGTGAAAGCACCGCGTGAAAAGCGGCGAAGATAAATTTCTGGCGTCACGCCAATGGCTTTCAATCCGGCATCGGCGAGCGCTTGTTTAACCTGCGCTACGGTCACGCCTTCGGTGAAGGGATAGGGCACATCAACATAGGAAAGGTCCTCGACGCTGCCAGCGAGTTTAATCTGATCAAGGGTGCTAAGCGCTGGCCCGTAACCATCTACGGCGTAGCGATCGATATAGTTGGCGAAGTGCCACAAGCCGGCACCGAATTTCGGATACGTGTAGGAACTCATTAGACCTTCTCCTCAGATGATTGCGTCATTGAATATATATTCATATATGGTTATATATTCCATTCTGCGCCTCGGCGTGCGCAGTTAACCAGCAATCATTGACGGAAATGCAACCGCAATCACACAATATTCGATGCCATGCCCCTTTGTTCAAACCGGTTTGCTGTGATATCCCATCCGGCTTAACCGGCTGAATAACTCTTTATTATTGGCGCAGTTGAGCTTGCGAATAATACTCTGCCGATGATGGCTGATGGTTTTACAACTGAGATGCAGTTTGTATCCAATATCGGTGAGATTGCTGGTTTGCCCCAGCATGCGCAATAAGCCGAACTCCCGCGCTGAAAGGGTTTGCTTGGTGCGGCGAACACCCGCCTCAAATTCTGTAGCCAACGGTAAACCTAATACAGCATCAGAAAGCGCTTTCAGACTGCACTTTTTAGAGAGAAAAGTAACATCTGGCAGCAAACTGACCACATAGCTGATGACCGCTTTCTCATGCAAATCGGTTAGCACGATAATCCGCGTGTCTGGCGAAGTCCGTTGGACTATCAGCAATAATTCGGTAAAGAATTGCACATCGCGGCCATAAGCGGTTAATTCACTGATGAGCAAATCCGTTCCGGCGATCTTACTCAGCGCTGAGTCAATATCGTCACTATCTATATTTTTTACATGAATAAATTTCCCGGAAAAATAACGCGAAATCCCTTCAGTAATCCATTTGTTATTGTCTATCAGCGTTAATGACAACATAGTTATCCCCATCTTTATTATGCTGGCATTAAAGCGCGATCCCGGTGCTATGAATATCGGACTGGGGAAGGGAGGTTTGTACGAAATTTCCCAAATTCACGATTACATATTTAAAGGCATGTCAGTGTTGTTGAGATATAACCGCTGGGTGAACGTATGGACGCGCTGGGCGTTAGCCTTGCATCGGGCCTGCCGCTGGAAAAAATGTGCAACGAAAATAAGAACATAAAGCGATTCACAGCCAGGAAAGGTAGCGGGTGGTGTATCAGCCTGGCGCCTTTCATTTGCTGTTGAGGAAAATAGCCGACATAGTTAACTGGAGCAGCAGCTGGATATTTCTGAAGCGTCACCGTATGCGATGACGCTGGTGTAGGCTCTTGATAAAGTGGAGGAATAATGAAATTAGAAACAACCCGACTGCGGCTGGAACCCTTTGAGCTCGCGCATTTTGACGGACTTCGAGCGATGGAAAGCGATCCGGAAATTATGCGTTACATCAGCAATGGCGTAGTTAAAACGCCAGAAGAGACCCTGACGAGTATCGAACGCGTTCAATCGCGCTGGCAGCAATATGGTTTTTCCTGGTGGGCGATGCGGGAAAAAGAGTCTGGCGAAATCGTCGGTGCTTGCTGTCTGCAGCATTTAGCCAATCAGGATGGTGCGCCATTGGAAATTGGCTGGCGTCTCAATGCCAATTATCACGGCAAAGGTTTTGCCACCGAAGCCGCACAGGCGATAGTTAAGTTTGCGGTAGAAAAGGTTGGCGTTGAATATTTGGTTGCGGTGGCCGATCCTGAGAATGCCGCTTCGCAAAAGGTGATGCAGCGGCTTGGCATGACCTACAAAGCGATTGAGCAACACTACGATGTGCCTTGCGTGGTGTATGAGCTTCATCTTTAGGCATTCGTGAACAAGTGCCATCAACATTTTATGTCATATTCCAATTCTTCTTATTTTACAGGATTGGACTATGAAAGAGCACGATATTGGTTTTAGCCACATAGCGCTGCAAGTGAGAGATATAGAACGCAGCATCGATTTCTATCAACGTTACGCAGGGATGCAGGTGATCCATGAGCGGGCACCAGGCATTGCAGAAGCGCAAAAAGTCGCATGGCTTTCTGATTTAACGCGTCCATTTGCGTTGGTGTTGGTGCAATCTCAAACCACAGTGGATACGCCTCTGGGTCCGTTTGGTCATATAGGCGTTGCGTGTGACAGTAAAGAAGAGATTGATGCCAGGGTTGCTCAGGCTGAATGCGAAGGTGTGTTACGCCGCCCAGCGCAACAATCAGCCGCTCCCGTCGGTTATTGGGCATTCTTCGCCGATCCCGATGGCAACACGCTTGAACTTTCATATGGCCAACAGATTGGCCTTGAGATTATTACCAGCCGCCTTAACGCGGGTGTTTAACGTTAAACGTCACTTGAAAAGGTGACAGTTGATATCGGGTTTAGACGTGGCTAGAGTGCGTGATGAGACACCTCATTTAACATAATCATGATTATGCGCACTTAAGTTGTGGGTGCTATTTGATAATGTCACCTGCTGGTTTACATCGATGACGCGACCGGTCGTCTGATGCACCTGCGCTTCTGCCAGAGTGAATCGGCCTTTGATTACATGATGGCCACGCGCGTTTTGCCCTTTATCCCAATACCCGCCATGTACCTGAAAAAGTACGAGCGTTCATCGATTTTTTACAGAGCAGAGTTGGAAGCCCCCAATAAAACTGATGCGAGGAGCATCAAACGACTCAATGACCATGCACTGTCAACCCCACCAACCGAACCACAATCGGGCGCACTACCAGTATGCAAACAAAAGCAGCGGGCATCGCAACTTGATATGCATTCATCACATTTTCCATATAATGCGGCCCGATGCCAAATTCGGCGAAGGTAATGACCAGGCTCATCAGAAACGCCATGATAGTCGCCATATACAGCGCGAAGATGTAAGGTGAAACGTGCTTTGGCAGGCGTAGACGAGCACTACTTTTCTCGGTTGCTGTTGTCATAGCGTGATCCTTTTCAGTAAGTTTAAGCAAAACAGCCGCTAACCTATCAAGTTAATCAGGATGCGAGTAGAACGCTTCTGCTTTAATCATTATTAAGTAAAAGTAACGAATCACGCATTGAGGGATCTATGGATTTACTGGGGTTGATCAACACTTTTATTAGCGTAGTTGAGAACGGCAGCATTGCCGCCGCCGCGCGGGCGAAAGGAATGAGTCCAGCAGCGGTAAGCCAAAGTGTCGCGCGTCTGGAGACACATTTGGGTGTGCGGCTGCTTTCACGCACTACCCGCAGCATGACGTTAACCGAAAGCGGTAAACGCTATTTCGAAAAAGTCCGACACATTCCCCATGATATTGACCTTGCCTCGCAGGCCGCTGCGATTGAAACCAAACCGCAGGGTTCGCTTTGCATCGCCACCACGGCGGCCTTTGGCAGACACGTTCTCGCTCCACTGATGCCTGCCTTTAAACAAACTTACCCCGATATTGATATCGAACTGATCAGTACCGATCGCAATGTTGACCACCGCCTGGAAGGCGTTGACGTCAGTATTCGTATTGAGGCGCAACTGAACGATCAATTGATCGCCCGCAAAATTGCCTCATTACCCTTTATCTTCTGCGCGGCACCCTCTTATCTGGCGCGTGCGGGCATCCCTAAAACGCCTGAAAATATGAGCCAGCACGCCTGTTTGGTTTTCCGCTATCCAACCGACGGACGCTTTCTTCCGTGGACGTTTATGGTCAATGGCCAGCCGGTGAATGCAAAGCTCAACCCAGAATTCATCAGCGATGATATTGATATCATCGCGAAAATTGCCGAAAACGGCGGTGGAATTGCCCGGCTGGCGAGTTTTATTGCTCAGCCGTTGCTCGAGAGTGGCCAACTCATACCTTTGTTCCACTTAGATCAGGGTGAGAAAAGCGACATTGTGGCTTCACCGATGAATATTTATGCCTGCGTCAACGAGCGTTCGGCGCTGAATGCAAAGGTAAGAGCGTTTATTGGGTTTCTGGAACAACAGCTCGCCGAAAGCGTTGATTAACTCCATAATATTGGGTGTTAAAGTCATTTTTGGACGTTAAGCCACAATATGCTGGATTTAACTCTTAGCAAACCCGAAGAAATCGTCAAGCTGTTGAGCGGATGAAGCAGGCGGATGAAGCAGGCGGATGTCGCGGCCAGAGCGGGAATTGGCGTAAATACGGTTTCTAATCTGGAAGCGGGTCGTAACGTCGGCTTTGAAAACCTGGTGAAAGTGGCGATGGTGCTCGGTCGGGTTAACGAGCTGGAAGCGCTGTTCGCCCCTCTGAAAGGTCCCCGGTTGCGGAGAGATTAAACGCGCTCACCTGTTAGCGCTCGGGCAACAGGAAACTGAACTCACGCCAGCGCAGGCAGGCGATATCATCGATAATTACAGTTCGGTTGCATCTGGCTTTGCCCGCAAAGCGGCCGATTTGTTCCCAGAGCAAATCACTGCGGAAACGCTGCGCTTTCTCCAGACGCGCATTGACGAAAACATCAAAAACCTGGCGAAATAGATAGCCGCTGCGGCCCCGGAAAAGCGCCGTTTTCTCGGGCCATTCAGCGCCCTAACCTGCTTTTATTACTCCCGCTCATAAACCCATTTAGTGATTACGGATAATGCTTTCGCAGATGCCGACTATGCTTACCCTTCTAAAACCATACAAAAATAAGTTGTACCCCAACATTTAACCCTTTTACTGGAGGTTTGGCATGAGCAGCCAACACTTAACAACACCTGTGCCGTCAATGGTGCCGATCAGCTTCAAAGTCAACGGTATACAGCAGCAATTAAACGTTGATACCCGCACCACGCTGCTGGATGCATTGCGTGAACACCTGCATTTGACCGGCACCAAAAAAGGCTGCGATCACGGCCAATGTGGTGCCTGTACGGTGATGGTCAACGGACGTCGCATCAACGCGTGCCTGACCTTAGCGGTGATGCAGCAGGATGCAGAAATCACCACCATTGAAGGTTTGGGAAATCCGAATGAGCTGCATCCCTTGCAGGCGGCGTTCATCAAACATGATGGTTACCAGTGCGGCTACTGCACGCCTGGGCAAATATGTTCATCTATGGCGGTGCTGGAAGAGATCAAAGCGGGCATTCCCAGCCACGTCACCCACGATCTGGTTTCCGCGCCCAACGTGACTGCGGATGAAATCCGTGAGCGCATGAGTGGCAATATCTGCCGCTGCGGTGCCTATTCCAACATTCTTGCGGCGATTGAAGAGTACGCGGAGGGCCTGGAATCATGAAAGCCTTCACTTACCAGCGGGTCAAAACCCCGGCTGAAGCCGCTACCAGCGCTCAGCAACATACTAATGCCAAATTCATCGCCGGCGGCACCAATCTGCTCGATCTGATGAAGCTGGAGATTGAGACGCCCGCGCATCTTATTGATGTGAATGGTCTTGAGCTGGACAAAATCGAGGCCACAGCCGATGGCGGATTACGCATCGGCGCGTTGGTGCGTAACACCGATCTGGCGGCCGATGCGCGTATTCGCCGCGATTATGGCGTGCTGTCGCGCGCGTTAGTGGCTGGCGCTTCCGGCCAGTTACGTAATCAGGCGACCACCGCAGGGAATCTGCTGCAGCGCACGCGTTGCCCCTATTTCTATGACACCAACCAACCGTGCAACAAACGTTTACCCGGCAGCGGCTGTGCGGCGCTGGATGGCTTCAGTCGCCAGCATGCGGTGGTCGGAACCAGCCAGGCCTGTATCGCCACCCATCCGAGCGATATGGCGGTGGCGATGCGTTTGCTGGATGCGGTAGTGGAAACGGTCAGCCCGGATGGGCGAGAGCGCAAAATCCCGATTGCTGAATTTTATCGTGCGCCTGGCAATACGCCGCATCTGGAAACCGTGCTCACTCCTGGCGAACTGATTGTGGCCGTTTCACTGCCGGCCCCGCTGGGCGGCACGCACATTTACCGCAAGGTGCGCGACCGCGCGTCCTACGCTTTTGCGCTGGTCTCTGTTGCCGCCATCATTCAGCCGGATAAATCCGGCCGCGTGGCGCTCGGTGGCTTGGCACATCAGCCGTGGCGGTTGGCAGAGGCGGACAATGCGGTGATTCAGGGCGCGCAGGCAGTGAGCGATCGGCTGTTCGCCACGGCGCAACCTACCGCTGAAAACGAGTTCAAGATCATTCTGGCGCAGCGAACGCTCGCTTCCGTATTGGCAGAAGCGAGGGGATAACTGATGAAATTCGAAAAATCCGCAGGCAATAACCCAATTGATCAGCTCAAGGTAGTTGGTAAGCCACTCAATCGTATCGACGGACCGCTGAAAACCTCCGGCCTGGCGCATTACGCGTACGAATGGCATCACGAAGCGCCCGATGCGGCGTACGGCTATGTGGTCGGCGCGCCGATCGCCAAAGGAAAAATCACTGCCATTGATGTGCAGGCAGCGCAAAATGCGCCGGGCGTGTTAGCGGTGGTGACGGCTATCAACGCGGGAAAACTGGGCAAAGGCGATAAAAATACCGCTCGCCTGTTGGCGGGCGACACCATCGAACACTATCACCAGGCCGTCGCACTGGTCGTGGCGGAGACGTTTGAGCAGGCGCGTGCTGCGGCCAGTTTAGTGAAGGTGGATTATCAGCGTGAGCGCGGCGCTTATGATCTCGCGCAGCAAAAGCCGGGCGTTACCTCCGCGCCCGAAGATACGCCAGATAAGTCCGTGGGTGATTTCGCCGGTGCGTTTGCTGAAGCTGACGTTAAGCTGGATGCGCACTACACCACGCCGGACCAAAGTCACACCGCGATGGAACCGCACGCCTCGATGGCGACATGGCAAGGCGATAAACTCACCGTCTGGACCTCGAATCAGATGATTGACTGGTGCCGCACCGATCTGGCCGCCACGCTCAACATGCCGATGGAGAAGATCCGCATCGTGTCGCCTTATATTGGCGGCGGCTTTGGCGGCAAGCTGTTCCTGCGCAGCGATGCGGTATTAGCGGCGTTGGGTGCGCGCGCGGTAAAGCGTCCGGTCAAAGTGATGCTGCCTCGGCCATTAATCGCCAATAACACCACACATCGACCGGCCACCATTCAGCACATCCGCATCGGCACCGATAAAGCCGGCAAGATTCAGGCCATCGCGCATGAAAGCTGGTCGGGGAATCTGCCGGGAGGCACACCTGAAACCGCCGTGCAGCAAACGGAACTGCTTTACGCCGGTGCTAACCGCTTTACCGGATTACGACTGGCGACGCTGGATCTGCCCGAAGGTAACGCCATGCGCGCACCGGGTGAAGCGCCTGGACTCATGGCGCTTGAAATTGCCATTGATGAAATAGCGGAAAAAGTGGGCATTGATCCGATCGCCTTCCGCATCCTCAATGACACGCAGGTCGATCCGGCCAAACCCGAGCGCCCTTTTTCACGCCGCCAGCTGGTTGAGTGCCTGAATACCGGCGCCGAGCGCTTTGGCTGGTCACGACGCAACGCCAAACCGGCAATGGTCAAAGAGGGACGCTGGCTGGTCGGCATGGGGGTTGCGGCCGGTTTCCGTAACAACATGGTGGCGCCTTCCGGTGCGCGTGTGCATCTCGACAATAACGGCATCATCACCGTTGAAACCGACATGACCGACATCGGCACCGGCAGCTACACCATCCTCGCGCAAACGGCGGCGGAGATGATGGGCGTGCCGATTGAGCGTGTGGCGGTTCGTTTAGGCGATTCAGACTTCCCGGTTTCTGCCGGTTCCGGCGGCCAATGGGGCGCGAACACCTCAACATCCGGCGTTTACGCCGCCTGCGTGAAATTGCGTGAAGCGGTCGCCAGCAAACTGGGCTTTGATGCGCAACGCGCTACCTTCAGCGACGGTCAGGTGCATGACGGAAACCAGAGCGCGCCGCTCGCCCAGGCCGCCGCTGAAGCCACCATCACCGTGGAAGACACCATCGAGTTTGGCGATCTTGACGAGCAATATCAGCAATCCACTTTCGCCGGACACTTCATTGAAGTCGGCGTGGACGTCGCTACCGGTGAAGTGCGCGTGCGGCGCATGCTGGCGGTTTGTGCCGCCGGACGCATTCTCAATCCCAAAACGGCGCGCAGTCAGGTGATTGGTGCCATGACGATGGGACTTGGCGGCGCGTTGATGGAGGAGCTGTTCGTCGATGAACGCCTCGGTTATTTCGTCAACCACGATATGGCGGGCTACGAAGTGCCGGTTCACGCCGATATCCCGCAGCAGGAGGTGATCTTCCTTGATGACACCGATCCCATCTCCTCACCGATGAAAGCAAAGGGCGTGGGTGAACTGGGCTTGTGCGGCGTCAGCGCAGCAATCGTCAATGCCATTTACAACGCCACCGGCGTACGCGTGCGCGACTATCCGGTGACGCTGGATAAGTTACTTAAAGGCTTGCCTGCCCTTGTCTAAAGTTGAGGAGAAGCGCATTGCAGCAGCTACTGATTGATGACGATCTGCAACCGCAGATCAAGCCGCAGCAGGCTTTGCAGACCGATGACAGTGAAAGCATCCTGCGCTTCGCGCTTGAAGCAATGGAGGCAGATTCCGCTGCCGTGCTGGTCACGCTGGTTGAGATTCGCGGTGGCGCGGCGCGGGCATTGGGTGCGCAGATGGTGGTGCGGGAAGATGGCCGCTATTGCGGCTATGTTTCCGGCGGCTGCGTGGAAGCGGCGGCGGCTTATGAAGCGTTGCAAGTCATCGCCACTGGCAAAGATCGCTTTATGAGATATGGCGAAGGATCGCCTTATCTGGATATTGTGCTGCCCTGTGGTGGCGGCATTACGCTGGCTTTCCATCAGCTACGTGACGCGCAACCGCTGAGAAACGTGCTGGATTTGCTGGCAAAGCGTCAACCCGCAGCGCTGCGCTATCTGCCGACGTTTCAGCGGCTGGCGAGCGTTGCTTGCACTGAGATGACCGGCTGGCAGGAGGATGTCTTTATCACCGGCTATCTGCCAAAAACACGCGTGGCGGTATATGGACGTTCAGTCGAAGCGTTGGCGACGGCGTCGATTGCGCAGGCCGCTGGTTACGAGGTGCTTTCTGGCGAGGATGTGCAGGCGCAGGCCGTTGATCCCCTTACGGCGGTGATTTTGCTGTATCACGATCTCGATCGCGAACTCCCAGTACTTCTGGCAGCGCTGCGTTCTGCACCCTTCTATATCGGAGCATTGGGAAGTCGGCGCACGCATGCAACGCGCGTTAAGAAACTGCTGTCGCTAGGGTTTAGTGAGGAAGAGATTGCGCGCATCAAAGCGCCGATTGGCATTTTTGCCCAGGCGCGCGATGCGCGCACGCTAGCGCTATCAATTGTTGCGGATGTCGCGGCGGCTCGGCTCAACGTGGTTTAGCCACCACATCGAGATCGCGCTGTACAGCAGCGTCCGCTTCAAGGGTGACCAGTAAGCGCGGGTCCAGCAGCGCTCTGGCACCTTCATCGCCCTGCAAATTGCGTAACGCCTCAGCGTAGCATCCAGCAAACCCGACCGGATGGCCGGGTTTGCCTTTATAAGTAAGACGCACCTGCGCCGCGCCCTTTTCTAACGCCTCTTTTACGTGCCGATAATGATCCACCGTTAGCCACGGCATATCTCCCAGCGTAATGATCCATCCGTTCCAGTGAGCGGTCATCGCCACACCCGCCGCAATGGATTCGCCGCTGCCGCCACTTTCACACAGCACAAGCTGCACGCCTGCCTTTAATGCATGCTGACGCACCGCCAGATAGTCGGGACGCGTCACCAGCGCCACCGGCAAGCCACTCAGCTTTGCCTGTTCAATCACCGTTTCAATTACCTTCGGCGCATCGTCGTTTATGCTGGCCAGCAACTTATTGCCGCTGCCGCCGCTGGCGATATAACGCGAGCCTTTACCTGCCGCGAGGATGAGAATGCCGGGCGTTGCTGAATCCATAGAAGTTTTAAACCTTGCGTTACCATCGATTGTTAATGAAATTATAGCTAATCCTATGATTTATAATAGATATTAATAAAAAATAGCCAATCCAAATTAGATTGACTTCAATCTAATTTATGTCAATATATTCACGTTTTTCAGTCTCAATGACTGCAACTCTGCCTTAAAAATAGTGGTGATATGAAAGAGTTAAACGATGAAGTTTGCTGTGTAGGTCCTGAGAGTGAAGCGCCGGTGACTGTCGACCAGTTTCTCTGCTTCGCGCTCTATTCCGCGTCCCTTGCGATGACCAAACTTTATCAGTCGCGACTGAAACCACTGGGTTTGACCTATCCGCAGTATCTGGTGCTGCTGGCGCTGTGGGAAAAAGACCATGTCACCGTTTCTGAATTGGGCGCGCGCGTGCAGCTGGATTCAGGCACGCTCAGCCAGCTTTTAAAACGACTGGAGCAGGCTGGCATTATCAGTAGAAAACGCGATGTCGGTGGCGATGAGCGCAGAGTGTTGATCTCCGTCACTGAGCAGGGACAAGAATTAAAGATCGCGGCGGCCGGCGTTCCGGCTGACATGGTGTCAGTGATGGATACGCCTTATGAAGAACTGGCCGATCTTACTGCACGTGTTACCACGCTGCGCCAGAAACTGATCAATGCCCTGCCCTGAGGGCGCGAAATAATACATTCCTATGAATGCTTTGGAGCAAGCTGAAAAATGTTAATTAGCAAAGGAATTAAGGAGAAGGTGATGTCAGACGAGAAAGCGGAAAATATGGATGACATTCATGCTGTCATTGGTCACGCCGTGTCATGCCTGCTTAAATCCGATCAACCTTTGCAACTTGACCACATTACTGCGCTATTGAAGCAGCATGAAGAAGCCGCGCCCGTTCAGCTCAAGCAGGATTATGTCAACGCGATGAGTAAGATTGCGGAAAAGTGTTTAGCATCGTAATCAGTGCTTTTTCTGATTCGGGATATTAGCATGCTTCTCACTACTGAAATCTTGTCCGTCGCGTTGCGTGCTGGTCCTGACGCTATGATTTCTGACATCCGCCAGTGCGCGTTGGCAGGCAACTCGCCTGTAGCTTTCCTCTTCTGTTTCCGCCATCTCTTCAAGTTTGGCTATCAGCGCCGCAGAGGATACCGCAACCTGGTCTTCTAAAAGAGCAAGCAGCGCCTCACCAATCATTCGGTCCTTCATCTGTTCATCGTAACTGCTAGTCATTTAATTCTCTGTGTAGTCATATTTACTCAAGCATAAGAGTTATTTACCAATGGCGTTGTTATCTTGAGAAAATCAACGTGCGTCAGTCAGGTTAAGAGAAAACAATTGTTTTGTAAAATCCAATCTAATTCATCAGCGCTATCAGCAAGTCCTGCCGCATAAAAAATGATCGCCTCGGCGCGATGACATTCCCCGATAAAAACAAGCTCATCCAACTTGATTAAAGATAAGAAAAGTCTTAGTGGCCTCGCGTACGTTTTCATGGCGAAAAATCACCACGGGAAATAATTAGTATGAAAGCCGCAAACCCTGCTTTTCTCACCTCACTTTGCTTTACTGTTATCGGTTAGGATGCAGCGAAATTGAAAATCTATCAGTTCAGAAAATTCACTTTTAATGTGAAGAATCATGAAGTCACCTGCGACGGCAAGATGATGGCGGAGATAGCCACCACCGACTCTGCGCGTGTTATGCAAGGCGATGGATTAACCGTTATTTTCTATCACTATTTTCCGGAAAAAGCTGCGGTGATGAAGGATGGCCAGTTTGTCGATTGGGCCAGACTGAAACGTTAACGATAATGCGGGCAGCAAGGAGGCTGCACTTTCTTCTACAGGCGTGATGAACACTCGCCAGCACATTCCATTCGTCTGTGACTTTTATCAATGATTAATAACGTTAAATAAGCCGATTAAAAAGCGTTCACTAAACCGCTTTAGGGTATTTCGCTAAAATATCTTTGTTTACAGTTTATAACGGTAGGATTTATTCCACTTACTACACTGGAAGCGTGTATTTACACGCTATTAACTTTATAAGGAATAAATCCAGTGCGTAAATTTTCTCTGATTGTATTAACTGCGGGCGTGCTGCTGTCGGTCACTTCTCAGGTCGAAGCGAAGGGCTGCATCAAAGGAGCGGTTGTCGGCGGCGTGGCGGGCCACGTGGCGCATCACGGCGTTGCGGGTGCAGCAGCGGGTTGTGCGGTTGGTCACCATATGGCGAACAAAAAGCAGAAAGAAGCGGACAGCAAACAGCAGCAGTCTAAGTAATTCCCTGAGCTGCCTGTGCAAACAGGCAGCTGTAACACGCGTTATAAACGTTTTTGCGAATCCGCATCAAACAGCATCGCGCGATCCGCATCAATGGTCACAGGCAGAATATCCCCCGCCTGTGCGCCAGAACGTTGCGTGGTGAATAGCATGATGTCATGCCCTAACAGCGATCCATGAATCAGCTCGGATAATCCCGTCGGCTCCACCAGCGACACTTCTAACGGCAGCGCATTCATCGCGCCCGCTTCGGCAATCGCCACATTCTCTGGTCGGATACCGTAAATTACCGCTCGCCCAGCCTGATGCTGCGACCAATGCTGATTCAACGGCAGCTGTGCGCTATCGCCAATACGCACGCCCTGCGCGGTCATCATGCCATTGATGAAGTTCATTGATGGCGAGCCAATAAAGCTGGCGACAAACTTGTTCGCCGGTGTGTCATACAGCTCGAGCGGCGTACCGACCTGCTGAATCACACCGTTGTTCAGCACCACAATACGATCCGCCAGCGTCATGGCTTCAACCTGATCGTGCGTCACGTACACAATGGTGTTGTTCATCTGCTGATGCAGCTTCTTGATTTCGACGCGCATCTGACCGCGCAGCTGCGCATCCAGGTTCGACAGCGGTTCATCAAACAGAAACACCTGCGGTTGACGCACGATGGCGCGTCCCATGGCCACACGCTGCCGCTGACCGCCGGATAACTCTTTGGGTCGGCGATCAAGCAGATGCGTCAGGCTGAGAATTTCCGCCGCACGCCTCACCTTCTCTTCAATTTCCGCGCGCGGACGCTTCTGAATTTCCAGGCTGAAGCCCATATTGCGCGCCACCGTTAGATGCGGATAGAGCGCGTAACTTTGAAACACCATCGAGATATCGCGATCTTTGGGCGCCACATCGTTCATCAGCTGGTTGCCGATACGAATATCGCCGCCGGTCGCCAGCTCCAGTCCGGCGATGGTGCGCAGCAGCGTCGATTTGCCACAGCCGGAAGGTCCCACCAGTACCACGAATTCGCCGTCTTTGATGGTGAGGTTAATATCGCGCAGCACCTCAACGTTGCCATAGCGCTTGTCGATCTGTTTGAGCGTGATTTCAGCCATGATTTACCCCTTAACCGCACCGGCGGTGAGTCCCTGAACCAAATAGCGTTGAATGAAGGCGAAGAACAGACAGGCCGGGATCAGCGCTAGCACCACCGCTGCCATCATCTCGCCCCAGGAAACGGCAAATTTCGACACAAAGCTGAGCAGTCCAACCGGGAACGTCATCACTTCGTTTTTGTTGATCAGCATCAGCGAGAACAGCAGCTCGCTCCACGCTGCGGTAAACACAAAGCCCAATGTGGCCGCCATGCCCGGCAAGGTCAGCGGCACCAGCACGCGATACAGCGCCTGAAAACGCGTGCAGCCTTCCAGCATCGCCGACTCCTCCAAATCTTTGGGAATCGCATCAAAGAAGGATTGCATCAGGAAGGTGGCAAACGGCACGTTAAACGCGGTGTAGATCAGAATCAGCCCCAGCAAGCTGTTGGTCAGGCCCAGCGGCGCCATCACCTTGTAAATCGGCGCGATGATCATCACCAGCGGAAACATCTGCGTGAACAGCAGCAGTCCGGCGATTAGCACTTTGCCGCGAAACTGAAAGCGCGAAAAGGCATAGCCGGCCGCAGCGGCAATCAGCGTGGTAAGAAACGCGGTGCTAAACGAGACAATCAGGCTGTTGGTAAAAAAGGTCGGGAAATCACTGTCGGTCAGCACTTTTTTGAAATGACCAAAGGTCACGCCGCTCGGCAATAACCTTACGCCCTGACTAAACAGCAGTTGGTCCGGCGTCAGCGAGATTTTGATGATCCAATACAGCGGAAACAGCGCGAACAGCAGATACGCCGCAATACTCAGGCGATGGCCAATCAGCGGTAAGAGTCGCATCGTCGCCTCCTATTTCAGCAGCTGATGACGGATGCGCAGCAACACCAGCGCATAACAGGTCATCAGCAGTAACAGAAACACCGCCATCGCTGAGGCATAGCCAAAGTCGAGCTTGCGATAGGCGGTGGTGAAGATGTAGCTGGAGAGAATCGAGGTCGATCCCGCCGGACCGCCATCGGTCATCACCACAATGAGATCGGCAAAATTGGCGATCCAGATGGTGCGCAGCATCACGGTGATAGCGATCATCGGTGCCAGAAACGGGAGCGTGACGCGACGAAACTGCTGCCAGCCGCTGGCACCATCAATCGAGGCCGCTTCGTACAGGTCTTTGGGGATCGACTGCAGCGCCGCCAGCAGCGTGATGGCAAAGAATGGAATGCCAAACCAGACGTTGGCGATCACCGGTCCCCACATTGCCAGCTGCGGATCGGACAGGATGTTGTACGGCTCACTCAGCACGCCCAAATCGCTCAGCCACTGCGGCAACGGGCCGACTACCGGATTGAACAACCATGACCAGGTCAAGCCAGAGAGAAACGCCGGAACCGCCCACGGCAAGAACACCAGCGCCTGCACCCAACGGCGAAAACGGAATTCACGATTGAGCAGCAGCGCCAGCGCCAAACCGAAGAAGAACTGCAGCAGCAGCGAGCTGAGCGTCCAGTTCAGCGTGTGGCCCAGCGCTTTGAAAAAGCGCCGGTCATCAAACATCTCGCTGAAGTTATCCCAGCCGACCCAACCGGTCTCCAGCGGATTCAGCAGGTTAATGCTCTGAAACGCATAGGAGATGCCGATCGCCATCGGCACAAAGATGAACAAAGCGATCAGCAACAGGCCAGGCGAGAGATACCACCACGGCTCAGCCAGCCGACTCCAGCGGAGGCGGCGGCGCGCCGGACTGTTGGGCAGAGAAGCATCAAGCATCATAATCACACTCCGCGTGGTTGAAGGTTACTGCGTGGCAAGCCAGGCTTTCTGCTCTTTGCTGAGATAGTTCGCCCAATCCTTCACCATGCTTTCGGTATCGTTCTCACCCAGCAAGGTTTCCTGGCTGCTCTCTTTCACAATCACCGAGTTGAAATAGCCCCAGCCTTTGAGATGGGTTGGCATGGTTAGCGGCACATAGTTAGGATCGTTCAGCTCTTTGAACCAGCCGGCGAACTGCGGCGTTTGGTAGAACGGATCCTGCTCGGCGCCTTTGTAAATCGGCAGCGTGCCGACGAATTTTGACCATGCGAGGTTGTTGGTTTTGTCACTGAGGAAGGTAATCAGCGGCCAGGCGAGATCCTTCTGTTTACCCTGCTTGAACATCGACCAGCCGGTATAGCCAATAGTCGGGAAGGCTTTGCCTGACGGGCCAACCGGCATCGGAGCCACAGCGAAATCATCGGCCGCCATGCTGTTTTTAATGGCGATCAACGCGTCGGGATCCTGATCGAGCATTGCGCATTTACCTGAATAGAAGCCCGAAACGATCTCATTGAAGCCCCAGTTAACGCTGTCTTTCGAGGCGCCGCCCTTTTGATACATATCCACCAGCAGCTGCGCGCCTTTCATCGCACCCGGCTCGGTCAGCGTGCTGTTACCTTGTTTATCGAAGAACTCCGGCGAACCGTTCATCGCCGCCATAAACATCATCCAGGCGTTGGTGCCGCCCACGCCACCGCGCATGCAGTAGCCGCTGATGCCATTCCCCAATTTGCTGATGCGCTGGGCATCGCTGGCGAATTCCTCCATGGTTTTGGGCGGTTCACTCAATCCTGCCTGCTGGAACAGCTTTTTATTCCAGAACAGCGCGCGCAGATAAAAGCCGTACGGCACCATGGTGGCTTTGCCGTTGGCGGCGCGCGCCATGGCCAGCGTTTTATCGGTGAGCTGCGGCGTGGCATCCCAGCTTTTCAGGCGCGGCTCGAGGTCTTCCAGCATATTGTTACTGGCATACAATCCTTGCCAGGTATCCGGCATTTCCACCACATCCGGCACCTGACCGCTCTGCAGCATGGTGCCGAGCTTTTCAAACGCCTGGCCCCACGGCAGTGAAATCAGTTCAATCTCCGTGCCGGGATGCTGGGTTTTATACTCATCGAGCATTTTTTGCAGCAGCGCGGTGCGCGGCGGGCTGGTAATCACTTCCACTACGGTAAGCTTGGCGGCGAGGCTGCTCATGGCCGCACTCAAACCCACGGCTAACACTAATGCTTTCACGGCAAAACGTTGCGTCATGACTTTTCTCCAGTGAGTGATTACGCGCAATTCGCGCTGGCAAGGGCTTGCTGCAAATCGGCCCACAAATCGTTGGTCTCTTCAAGGCCGACCGAGATGCGGATCAGGCGTGGCGAGACGCCGAAATCCACCGCCGAGTTAAATTCACTGGCCTGGTTGATCACCGAAATCGCCGGCATCACCAGACTCTCAAATCCGCCCCAGCTCACGCCCATGTGGAACAGCTCCAGCGCGTTGCACAACTGCGGAATATCCACCTGCTCCGCCACTTCAAAGGCAAACAGACCGCTGTAGCCGCGCAAGGTGGACCACGACTGCGGTGTCAGCCCCGGATGGCAGACGTCGGTCACTAGCGGATGCTCCGCCAGTTTCTCAGCAATAGTCAGCGCGCTTTGGTGATGGTGTTTCATGCGCAGCGGCAGCGTGCGCAGGCCGCGCATCAGCAGTGACGCTTCATGCGCCGAAAGTTTGCCGCCAAGGTAAGGACTGATGTGACGCGTAATGTTGTTGATGTGCTGCTGGCTGGCGATCACCAGACCAGCCACCACATCGCTGTGGCCACTGATATATTTCGACGCCGAGTGCACCACGATATCGATGCCGCACAGCAGCGGCTGCTGGAAAATCGGTGAAGCCCAGCTGTTATCGATCATGCTGACCACGCCCGCTTCGCGCGCCATCGCGCCGAGCTGATTCAGATTCTGTTCACTCATCACCCAGCTTGAGGGACTTTCCAGATACAGCAGGCTGGCATCCGATAAGGCCGCACCAATTGCAGCTTCGTCATCGCCATCGACAAACTCGGTGACGATGCCAAAGCGCTGGCAGAAGCCACGCAGAAAGCGATAGGTATCGGGATAAACGTGATTAACGCACACCACTTTTTTACCCGGCGCCACCACGCTGAGAATCGCATTGCTGATCGCCGCCATGCCGCTGCCAAAAGCCAGACAGGCTTCGCCGCCCTCCAGCGCCGCCATCTTGTCCTGCAGCGCTTTTACCGTCGGGTTATCGACGCGCGAATAGAGCGGCTGATCGCTCTCGCCGCGAAAGCGCGCGATCATGCTGTCGTAATCACTGAAGGTGAACAGCGAAGATTGGTAAATCGGCGTAGTGACCGCGCCCATTTCATGGCGTTGATCGTGAGTGAGCAGCGTTTGTTGCGAAATCAACTTATCGTTTGGCATTCATTACATCCTTCATGTCGCGTTCGGTGATATCGAGAATTTGATGGCAGATCGCGCGCGCTGCCGTGCAATCGCGCTGGCGGATAGCGTTAAAGAGTTCACGATGCAGCGGGAAAGAGTCTGAAAACAGCGCCTGTTCCGGCGGTGATTCAAAAAATGCATGAAATGAGTCGTAAATGCCGTTGAGCATTTGTAGCAGCAATGGATTTCCGGCAGCCCGATAGATACTGGCGTGAAATGCCCAGTCTTCCGCACCGGCAGAACCGATCGCCAGATGCACTTTTTCCATCTCATTAAGACGTTGTTCGATTTCGATCAGATCGGCAGCCGAGGCACGTTGAGCCGCCAACGCGCAGGATTCCGACTCGATAATGCGGCGCACTTCCAGCGCGTGCAGCATGTTGGCCGAATCGTTTTTAAAGCGCAGCGATAAGAAGCTGTCGTTGACGCCCACTTCCGCCTGCAAAAAAGTCCCGCTGCCCTTTTTACGCAGAATAATGCCTAGCGCTTCCCAGCGTTTGAGTGCTTCACGCACCGTATTGCGGCTGACGCCAAGCTTCTCCGCCAGTACGCGTTCCGGCGGCAAGCGGCTGCCGGGCTGCGCACCCGACTGCGCCATATAGCGCGTTAGCGCATCGAGAATCAGCGTATCGCTGCGCGGCGTGGAAATAGGATGAAGCTCAGCCGGTATCTGCATGGCAATGCCTTAATTGGTCCAACATCTCTACCAATCGAATAGCAACGCGCGTGCCAGATTATTAATCCGCTGAATTGAATGAATTTTGTGCGGGGTTATAAGTGGACATTATGAGTTTTGCTGGTGCAAATCGAGGGGATTTGCACCAGTTGGGTACGTGGCAAGGGTATTGATCATCCTGGGAGGGATGTAGCCGCGAGCAACTAACACGTTTTTATTTATTTAAAACCTGCCAGCGTTTATAGACGTCGAGCGCTTGCGGTCGAGGCTGATATTGCATCGGCAAGCGACGTTGTTCAATTGGCTTGCTGTATTCAGCGTAAAAGGTGTCCAGTTCAAAGTATTTACGATCGTCACGGTAATACGTCGAGTATTCTTCGCGTTTGGTGATGTATATCACCTGCTTTGGACTGCAATAATAGAGTGCACCCAGACACATTGGACAAGGGCTGGCAAGAATGTAAATGTCGCAGTCGGTGAGGTTTTCGCTGCTTGATTGACGGCAGGCTTCGCGGATGGCCAGTATTTCAGCGTGAGCCGTGGGATCATTCGTCTGTGCGACCTGGTTTGCGCTCTCAGCGATTACCTTGCCGTCGCGAACAATGACTGTTGCAAATGGGCGACCGCCCTCTTCAACGTTTTTCATTGCTAAATCGATCGTGCGTTGTACAAAATCCATTCGTTCCTCGCTTGTATACATAATTAACCATGACATGTTGAGCCTGGTTCAGTTTTGTATAATGCGAAAGCGATGAGCAGGCTAAACGTATACGATTTAACCGGTGAATAAGTAAAAGTTTATTTCTGATGGCGGTGATGGGCAGCACCGCCTTTAGAAGAGTAATAATCTTAATCGCAAGCTCGCATTTTAAGACTACTTACTGAGGACTACCATTGATGAGGGTTACGCAAAAATTCAGCCTGGCTCGGCAAAATTTCAAGATCGCGTTTTCCACAAAAAGCCTGCGACGGCATATTTCCTGTTAACGGCGCAATGTCACGCAGTTTCATTTCACGATTAACTTTAGGTAACCACTCTTCGAACTGTTTCGCGTAGGAATCCGCCAGATTTTTATCATGGGTGCGCCCGACAAAAAGCTTACTTTTAGCGAGACGGGAAATGTCCGTCGCATATATTTCGTAGAGATCGCCACACTGTACAATTTCAATTGCGGTGAAATGCATATTGGGCCAGAAACTCACTTTTGCTGAAAAATTGCTGTAATTCATAAAATATCACTTATTGTTGGATTAATCTGTGTGCCAGATTATTCTGGTCGGGCCAGTAATTATAACGCCATTTTCATGGCCTGATACTGTCAGATAAATCCTGAACTTTTAAAATTGAATCGGTTTAAAACCCACGTTCTTAATTCTGGGAGATTATCTTAACTGAAAAAGCCGTCATCATCCGGCGTCTTTCCTACCACGATTTGCAGCGTATTCCGCAGGCAATCCTGGAAAATCACATCATTGGTGCTCTCAAGCTCTGCCAGCAGATAGGCAATAATGCTCTTATTGGTAACAGTTTTTTTGTCTTTTATGATAGCGGTGATAATTGAGCCCAATATTTCGGCCTCAGATTTCAGCTTTACAGAACCACAATTTAAATAAGCGATAAAATCGGTACTAATATTCATTTTTTGCATGCGTTTCCCCTGGCGACGTTAGTGCCAGCACTTTATGGAGTAATAAAAAATTAATGGAATAGTCTGAAAAATGAGATCGCAAATGATCTCATTAAGCTGATTGAATTTAATAAAAGGGGAATGTTGTTAATTTTAGAGAAAATGTCTATCAAGAGAGCCTGCTGAAGTTTACATTGAGTAGCGTGGGTTTCGGGGTGAAAGAAGTTATGTCACCACTTGATCACAAAAATATACAAACACGGAATAAGAGTACAGAATTTTCTTTTAATAAAACCGCTGTTATTTTAAGCAGTTGGAATAAAATCAGCGATAACAGTCAGTTGAGTGATAGTTAGAGTCCAAAGAGAATTGTAAATAAGTCCTGTTAGGTGATTAATGCGCATTGTTGTTTATCGGATTATAGATTGCAGAAGCGCACTTTGATGCGCTTCTGCCCCGGTGTTCAAGGCGTTACCGCTTCGCCGCTCACTACTTTTGCTTGCTGCAGGCTGGCCTCTTCCTCGCGGAATTTCAGACGATCCCAGACCCGGAAGAACGGATAGTAAATCACCAGCGAAATCGTTAGATTCACCACCTGCAAAACGGTGCCGGAAATATGCCCGCCGGTGGCCAGATAGCCGCTGACGAAAATCGGTGTGGTAAACGGCAGCGCAATCCCCGCCGGAGGCGCCACCAAACCGGTGCTCATCGCCGCCCAAGACACAATCACCAGCACCACCGGAGTCAGGATAAAGGGCAGGAACAGATACGGGTTCATCACCAGCGGAATACCAAACACTAATGGCTCACTGATGTTAAACAGCGCCGCCGGTGCGGCAATTTTACCAAGCTGTTTCATCTGGCGACTGCGTGAACGAATCAGCATGAAAATCACCAATCCCAGTAGCGCGCCGGTTCCGCCCGGTGCAATCCACAAATCATAAAACTGCTGGGTAAAGATGTGCGGGATGGGTTGGTTGTGCTGAAACGCCTCGAGGTTTTCACTCATATTCGACAGCCAAACCGGCTGAATGAATACCAGCACAATCGCATCGCCGTGCAGTCCAAGCGTCCAGAGAATCCCAATCAGCAGCACCGAGAAAATCATGCCAGGCAAGGTGCCGCCCACGTGATGCATCGGCAAACCAATTACAGTAGCAATCAGGTTATTGATATCGCCGAACGGCGATGCTTCCACCGCCAGACGAATTACCAACACCACCGCCAGCACGCAAAAACCGGGCACCAGCGCGAGGAAGGATTTTGCCACCGCAGGCGGCACGCCCTCCGGCATCTTGATCACCAGATTACGGTTGTGCACAAAGCGATAAATCTCGGTCGAGAGCAGCGCAACCACGATAGCCACGAACAAACCCTGGCTGCCAATCAGTGAAATCGGCAACACGCCGGTGACCAACTGCGTCGGCGCGCCTTCCACCGGAGCAAACAGCGTCTGCTGCGGAATCGTCATCACAAACGCCACTAACGCCATCGCGCCGCTGGTGAGCGGATCGAGCGTGCGATACTTTTCCGCCAGGCGGTAAGCGATGCCGAAGCTGGAGATCAGCGCCATGATGTCGTAGGTCGCGCGCACCGGATAAAGCAGTTTGTTGCGCCACGTCTCGCCAAACAGATCCGCCATTAAATGGCCCCACGCCGGAATCGGCAGATAGGCAAAGATCAGGAAGAAGCTGCCAATCAGCATAAACGGCATGTTGAGAATGATGCCGTCGCGCACGGAGAGCACATGCTTCTGACCGGCGATTTTCAGTGCGACGGGCAAGACATAACGGTCTATAAAAGTACGGTTAGACATAGGTGTTCCTCTGGCTCAGTGGCGCAACGGATTATGGCGTGGCGAACTGCGGCAGCCACGGCTTGTTTAAGGTCAGTACTTCGTCAAGCAAGGCTTCGGCGGTCGCGACATCACCGACTAACGGATTGCCGAGCAGCGCCAGCAGCGCTTGCTCACGATCGCCATGCACTGCGGCTTCGATAGTCAGGCGTTCAAACGCTTTGATCTGCTGCGTCAGGCCATTCATCAGCGGCGGCAACTCACCAAACGCCAGCGGATGCGCGCCTTGCGCATCAACCAGACAATTCACTTCCACCACCGCGTCATCCGGCAAGCCATGAATCGCGCCGTTGTTGCGACAGTTCACCACCAGATTTTTGCCGCTGTTATTGTGAATTGCGCTGATCAGCTCGACCGCCACTTCGGAGTAATACGCGCCGCCACGGAAACTCAGCTGCTCGGGTTTGTGCGCCAGATGCGGGTCGGCATACAGCGCGAACAGTTCCGCTTCCACTTTCATCACCTGCTCCGCGCGCGTGCCTTCATGACCGTTTTGCGCTTTCTCCTGCTCTTCGGCCAGCATCTGCGGCGTTTGCCAGTAATAACGGTGATACGGGCACGGAATCGCTTTGAGCGCGCGCAAGAACTGCGGCGACCACGGCATATCTTTGATGTTGTTCATGGTGAGCGATTGGCCATCGCACAGTTGCTCGATCACCTGCGCGGTCACATCCTCGCCGCGACAGGTCACCTGATGCACCCACACCAGATGATTGAGCCCGGCGAAGCGCAGCTGCACGTCATCCCAGGGCGCGTCGAGCATGCCAGCAATCATGTGATGCATATTCACCGGCACATTGCACAGCCCGATGATTTTCGCCTTGCTATAGCGCGACACCGCCTCCGTCACAATCCCTGCAGGATTAGTGAAGTTGATGATGAAGGCGTCCGGCGCCAGCTCCTCGACTTTGCGCGCTACCTTGAGCATCACCGGAATGGTGCGCAATGCTTTAGCAAAGCCGCCAACGCCAGTGGTTTCCTGGCCGAGCCGACCGTATTTCAGCCCGAGGCGCTCATCCGCCGCGCGCGCGGCCAACAATCCCACACGCAGCTGCGTCAGAACAAAACGAGCACCGCGAATCGCGTCATCCAGCTCAAAATGGACGCTCACTTTTACCTGCTCCAGCCCGTTTTGCTGCAGCATGCGACGAGTAAGATCGGCGATGACATTAACCTTTTCGCGCCCTTGCTCAATATCCACCAGCGCCAGTTCCGTCACCGGCAGCTGCGCATAGCGATTGATGATCCCTTCCACCAGCTCCGGTGAATAGCTGCTGCCACCACCAATAATTGCGATCTTAAGCATCTATGCCTCCTGCCGCTGTGCGGCGGTAGAGTTCAATGATTTCGCCAGCCAAATCCTGAATCAGCATGGCGTTCATAAGATGATCCTGGGCGTGCACCAGAATCAGCGTGACCGGCAACTTACCGCTGCCTTCATCCAGACCAATCAGCGCGGTCTGCTGCTGGTGCGCAGCGCTGATGCTTTCGCCTGCCGCCGCCAGCTGTTGCTGCGCCTCGCTGAAGCGCCCTTCTCGTGCCAGTCGTAGCGCGCTGATGGCCGCGCTGCGGGCTGCGCCGGCCTGCACCAGCAGCAACATAATTTCCTCTTCGAACTCGATAGCCATGATTTCAGACATGCAGAATCCCCCACAGCACAACGCCGTGTAATGTCAGTCGGATGATTAAAAAGGACGTTTAAGAGGCGTGTAAGGCCAGCGCTTTATCGAGCACCTGTTCGCCGCGCATCATGCCGTAATCCATCATGTCGATGACGGCGACAGATTTGCCTTGTGGCGCGGCTATGGCGTTAAGACGGGCTGCTTCGAACTGCACCTGCGGGCCAAGCAGAACCACATCGGCATCTGGCAGAATGCGTTCAAATTCCGCCACCGGCACGGCTCTGATGTCAATTTCCAGACCGCGACCTGCAGCGGCATGCTGCATTTTGCTCACCAGCATGCTGGTTGACATGCCTGCAGCACAGCAAAGTACGATGCGCATAATTTCTTCTCCTGTGATTTGTTCCGGCCATTTAAGACCTGTCTCACAGACGCTGTAAAGTGGCTGCGGGCAGAGGATTTTCTGATGGATAGATAATTTATTGATACAAGTCAGATGGATACGATTAAAATCGTCATGAAAATATTTTTCATGAGTGTGATCTTAACCGTAATTTAACAGTAAAAAGCCCAACAAACGGCGCTAACACCCCGCGATGAGATGAAAAAAAACTCAACATGAAAAATAATTTCATGCATGATGGATCTTCGCTACTGAGGATGTGATGAGCTGATGGATATTGTCTGGCAATTACGACAGCAGTCGGAGCGCGCGGATGCGCAGGAATCGAGGCTGGCGCGTTTTATTCTGGCGAACCTGCACGCCAATGTACACGTCACCATGGAGAGTCTGGCTACACAGGCTGGTGTGAGTCTGGATGTGCTAAGACGCTTTGCCACCTCGGCGGGCTGTCAGGATCTTGATGATTTTCTCCATCAGGTGCGGAAAGCCGGTCAACAACAGGACGTCGAATTTATCGATGTTATCCGCCAGCGGCAATCGTCGCTGAGTCAGCAGGAGAAACGCGTTGCCGAAGCGATTCTCAGCGACACTGCTTTTGCCGCTTCCGCCACCATCGAGCAACTTGCCGGCCGCGCAGAAGTCAGCGCCGCCACCATCACCCGCTTTGCGCGTTCGCTGGGTTGCGAGGATATCCGTGATTTGCGTATGCGGCTGGCGCGCGCGCCTCAGAGACAACCCCCTCACGCGATTGCGCCGATTGAGGCTATTACTCAAGCGTTAACCCAGCAATATGGTCAAGCGGAAGCGGCGACCTGGCAACGTGCCGCAGAGCTGTTGCGTAAAGCCCGAAGCGTACTGCTGATTGGCGCATCGGGGCTGCAAACTACGCTGGTGGCGGACGTCCATCAGCGCCTGCAAAACGCCGGACTGGCCAGCGCGTGGATTCAGGATGATAACCTGCTGAGCATGACGCTGAGCCGTTTGCAACCGGACGATCTGTTGCTGATTCTCGCGCCTGATACGGTTAACAGCCACGTGCTCAGCGCGGTACACCATGCGCACATTCAAAAAACGCCGGTGATTGCGCTTTGTGCGAAGACATTAGATCTCGCCAATCAGGCCGATATCTGGTTGCCGCTGCCGGAAGCGCAACACGCGCGCCGTTACGGCATTTTGTTTGCGCTGGATCGGCTGGAAGCGGCGCTTTAAGCACAGCGGTTACTGAAACAGATCGCCACGATATTTAAACAGCTCCAAATCCGACGCGATGCCGAGTTTTTTCATGCCGGTCTGCTTATGAGCGCTGATGGTTTTGCGGCTGCGATTGAGTTTTGCAGCGATTTCGAACACTTGCATGCCATCAATAAAACAGCGAATCACTTCCGCTTCACGCGCCGTGAGCAATTTACTCAGCTGTGAAACACGCGAAACCTCGTTCGAATCTTCCTGCAAAATAGGACGATCCCGCTTACGGCCTGGCAATTGGCTTAGCTGGCTGGCGATGTCATCCGGCAGCGAGCGCTTGCCAGCAGCAATATTACGGATTGCCGCAAAGTAAGCCGGGGTCTCTTCACGTTTAGTGATATAGCCTTTAATGCCCAGATGCAGAGCTGCTCGAATTACCGCAACACTTTCCATCGACGTTGAGAGCAAAATTTTCAACTGCGGATGATGCATCCGGATGTGTTTAATTAGCGATAAGCCATCTAACTGGTCGTTACCCAGAATGTAATCCAGCACCAATACGTCGGCACTGTTCTGCCCAAGCCAGGCCAACAGCGCTTTGCTGGTGCCAAATGTCGCCAGCATGTTGATATCGGGTTCACGTGTGGCAGCAACTTCGAATGAGAAGCGCATCATGGGATGATCATCCAGCATCACCACCTTAATTTTGTTCGCGTGAAACACGGCCATCTGCCACCTCGGTAACCTGAAACTCATATTGATACGGTTTGGCCCAGCATAGGCATTACCGGGACTTTTCTGAAGCGCTGAATGCTTAGGCGCGCGTAGGAAAATACTTATATTATTTTTCATACACTTACTACTAAAAACCAAGACCTGGCCTGGCTGATTCCAGGCAGTATTACGTCAAAATCAAGGTAGAAAAATTACCGATTATTTGACGATGAAAAACGGACTGCTTTTTTACCTCTTGCTTGCTCTCCTGACGCTGGTTTTCATGCCAGGGCTGCCACATGCGCAAGGAAACGTGCTGACGCTGGCCCCGCGCATTGAAGTCAATCCGCCGCCGGTGACCTTTGCCGCGAATGTTCGCGCGTGGCTGCTAACGCATCCCGTGGTGCGCGTCGGCGTCTGGGGCGCGTCACAACCGCCGGTTAGCTTGGGCATGGAGCGTGGACAGTTGGCGGGCATTGACGCAGATTACCTGGCGCTGCTCGAATCGACGCTACAGGTACATTTTGAGCTGACTCACTATCGCAGCCGTGAAGAGGCGATTCGCGCGATGAATCATAAAAAAGTCGACATGCTGGCGATCTGGACACCCGATCTCTCGCCGCACATGTCGGTGCATGCTTCATTGCCATGGCTAAACGACCGAGCGGTGATCGTCACGCGCGCCGGACAGCAAGCGCCGCGCGGTAAGCTGCCGTTACTCATGCTGGATAGTCAAACGCTGCCAGATATCAGTCCTTCGCCGGAAGCGTTTGAAGATTACTATCAGGCGATCAATTCCATCGCCTTTGGTCAATCCGCTGCCGCCGGTTTTAGCCATGCTACCGCCAGCTATCTTCAGCGTAATAATCAACTCGATAATCTGTGGCTGCTGCCGCATCCTTCACTCGGCGAGTTCCGGCTCACTTTTGGCGTGCCGGCTGCCGAACCGCAATTGCTGAGCGCCATCAATAATGTGCTCACTCATCTGCCGCTGGTAAGCCGTTTGCGCATTGCACAAGGCTGGGGCATGGATCGTGAAGCGGTGATCGGTCATCCCGCGTTATCACTCTCGCCGGAAGAGCTGACATGGAGCCAGCAAAATCCGGCCATCACTGTATTGCTGGATGGTCGTCGCGAACCTATCAGTTATATCAGCCAGCAAGGTGAACCCTCTGGACTGGCGGTCGATGTGCTGCGGCACATCAGCGAGCGCTTCGGCTTACAGTTCAACTATCAAATAGCTGAAGACGATGCACAGCTGACCGCGCTGTGGGTGAAATATCCGCAGGCGGTGCTGGCCAGCAGCCTAACGATACCGGGGGAACCGGAAGCCGCCGATCTTTCGATGACGCAAAGTGAGCCCTGGCTGGTGACGCCAGCAGTGCTGGTGATGCAACGCAACACCATTCAGCCTGCTTCACTGCACGAGCTGGAGGGCGAGAGAATTGCGATCCAGCAGAATAATCCGCTGATTCCGTGGCTGGAAACCTGGTATCCCACGTTGCAACTGATCGTCACCGACACGCTGCAGCAGGCGCTGGTGCTGGTCAACAACGGCGAGGCGCACGGCGCGATTGGATCGCAATTCTCGGTGCAGTATCAGCTGAAGCGCAACCCATTCCACCGTCAACACCAGTCGCTTTCGCTGCCGGTAAAACCTTACAGCGTGGGCTTTGCCGCCCAACGCGCAGACTCACCTGCTCTCAGTATTCTCAACAAAGCGCTACAACAAACGCCTCCCGATAGGCTGATGAGTATGGCCAGTTCCTGGCGTGACACACTCCTGGCGCCGGATCAGAAATCAGCACGCGCGTTTTCCCCCACCTTAATCGCGATCACCCTGTTGCTGGGGTTGCTGCTGTTCCTGTTGGTAGGCTGGTGGATTGGTCGATTGTGCCAGTCGCTAAAGGCCCTGCGTGAACGTCTCAACAGTAATCAAACTTTGATTCGTCAACTGCAGGAAGCCAAAGCAGAAAATGATCGGGTGCTCGCGGCGCGTAACGCGTTTATGAAGAGCATGGGCCACGAAATTCGCACCCCGCTCAACGCCATTACCGGCCTGCTGGAGTTAGAGCTGGAGCGATTACACAGCCAGCATCAGCACAATGAAAATTTGCAAACGGTGTATGAATCCGCCTGCTCGCTGCTCTCCATCACCGGCGATGTGTTTGATATTTTCCGTGCCGAAGCGCGTGATGAACAGAGCCGCATCCGCGTGGTGAACCTGCCTTCATTACTGCGCAGTACGGTGGCGCTATTTCAGCAGCAAGCTGAGGAGAAAGGTTTGCGCCTGCATGTCACACTCGATCCCCATGCGCCGCGCGTGGAGTTCGATCCGCTGCTGATCATTCGTATCACCTCCAGCCTGTTACGTAATGCCATTCAACACACTCAGCACGGCGATATCACGGTGACGCTGTGCTGTGAAACGCAGGAACCCAATGGCTATTTACCGCTGGCGATCGCGGTCAGCAATCAGAGCGACGGCCTGCTGGCCGAGCGCTGGGAAAGTTTGCAAGGCGCTGACGATACGCGCGCCTGGGCGGAAACCGGCTTTAGCCTGGCCGCCTGCCAGCGTATGGCGCAGGACGCCGGTGCGCAGCTCAAAGTCAACAGCGTTGCCGGTGAAAGCAACAGCGTAAGCTTGCACTTCTCTGCGGCACCGGTAAACGCATCGCCAGCTGCACCGCGCGCTACGGCACAGCCCACCCTTAAGGTGCTAATTGTTGACGATTATCCCCCCGCTCGCCTGTTACTGAGCCAGCAGTTGCAAAAGGCGGGCTGCGAGGTACTGAGCGCGTTAGATGGCCAGCAAGGTCTGACGCTTTGGCAGCAACATCAGCATGAGATTGGATTAGTCATTACCGACTGCACCATGCCGCAGATGGACGGTTTTGCCATGAGCCTTGCGATTCGGCAACAGGAGAAAAACCAGCAGCTGGCTGCGACACCCATCTACGCTTTAACGGCGATGAGCAGTTTTGATGCCGCCGAAGATTGCCGCAGCGCAGGCATTGATGGCTGCCTGACCAAGCCGATTACGCCAACAGAGTTACGTGAAATTCTGTCGAATTGTCTGCGCACAAAGGAAACCACAGATTCCGCCCAGCGCGCCGGCTTTTAATCCTTCACTCCTCTTCGGCGATATCACTCAGAACCGCTGCACTCTCCAGCTGCGCCTGATAAGCTGCCAACCGCGTGACCAGCTCACTCAAGCGTGGCTGCAATTCGTCGCTTTGCTGTTGTGGATCGCGGCAGGCAATCTCCAGTTGCACACAGGCATCAGCCAACCGATGCTGGCGGGCGATACGCACGCTGCCCGCGATGCGATGTACCAGATCGGCAATTTCAGCACGATGATGGTCGAGGTTGAAATCGTCTAACTGCGCCAAATCTTCCGCCAGCGTGGCAACCATTAAATCGCGCATGGCCGCTTCCATCTGGCGATCAACATCGCTACTCTCTGGCGCTGCAGGCACGGTGACGTCCGCTGGAGATTGTTCCGCGCCAATCGCGCGCAGTGCGGCCGCAAGGCTGCTGATCGAGCAGGGTTTAAACAGACAGCTGTTCATCCCGGCTTCCAGGCAGCGTTTGATTACCACATGCATGGCATTCGCGGTAAAGCCCATGATCCAAATCGGCTCACGCCCTAAATCTTCTTCCGATTCACGAATAATCTCGGTTAGTTGATAACCATTTAAACCCGGCATATTGCAGTCGGTGATCACCACATCGTAATTGCCACGCTGCCACATCTGTAATGCTTCATGACCATCAGCGGCCAAATCCGCCTGTTGCCCCAACCAACTCAACTGTTTCGCCAGCAGCATACGGTTAGCTGCGTTATCATCCACCACCAGCACCGAACGGAGCGGCAGTTTTTCACCGTCTTCCGCTTTCTCTTCCAGCTCGAGGCTCTGACTTTCCGCCATCGGCAACATCAACGTAGCGCGGGCGCAGGTTCCCACACCTTTTTCACTGCTCAGCGTTAAGGTTCCGCCCATCTTTTCACAAATGGTACGGCTGATATAAAGACCAAGCCCGGTTCCGGCGCGGCGGTTATCGGCCTGGCTGAAGGGTTTAAACAGCGCGGCCTGCTGTTTTTCATCAATACCAATGCCGCTGTCCTGCACTTCAATCACCAGATACACGTGGCCGGCAGCGACATCTTTCCGTTGGGTGAGTGTCAGTGAGACGCCGCCCTGATCGGTGAATTTGATCGCGTTGCTTAACAGATTGGACAGCACCTGCTTGATGCGCAACGGATCGGCGAGCACCTGCTCCAACCCATCTTCGGGAATGTGCCTGGTCAGCGTGATATTTTTGTCAATCGCTAGCCCCTGAAACACCTTCATCAGGTTATCGATCAGCTTGCCGGGATGCACCGCTTCCGGATGATATTCCAGCTGGCCGCCTTCAATGCGCGAGATGTCGAGGATATCGCCAATCAGCCCCACCAGACTTTCCGCCGAATCGTATGCCACTTCTAATGCCTGCAAATCCTGCTCGCCGCTGCGCCCTTTTTTCAGCGCCATATCCAGCATGCCGATAATCGCATTCATAGGTGTACGGATTTCATGGCTCATGGTCGAGAGAAATACTGATTTAGCGCGGCTGGAATCTTCTGCCCGCTCTTTGGCCTCGCGCAGTTCGGCAAACAGCGCTTCACGCTCGGAGATGTCCATCCAACCGGCGATAACACCGACCACGTTGCCATCGCTGTCGTTAAACGGCTGGATCCACTGATAAACGGTGACGCCAATCGAAGAATCCGGGTTGTCCCACAGGTCATAACGGCGATCTTCAACGATCGGAACGCCAGTTTTTACCACATCAATCAGCTGATTGTGATAAAACGCCGCCTGCTCTGGCGTGCGTAAGCCGGGATGTTCGGGCATGGTTTTGCCCAACGCCTCTTCATAAATCACACCGGTTTCCACTAAATAGCGCTGGTTACAGTAGGTTAAACGACCATCTTTGTCGCGCAGTGAAACCGGGAACGGCATGCTGGTCACCAACGCTTGTAACTGTGCCAGCTGCACATTCAGTTCACGCCGCAGCTCGGCTTTCCGGCGGATAATTTGTCGCTGATACAGCGCCCAGCCGATCACCATCAACATGAGCAATACAAAGAAGATGATGCTGGCGATCAGCACCGCCTGATAGCGCTGCCAGAAGCTGTCGTAAACAATCAGGTCGCTGGGCCGCCAGCGGTTAGCCAGCTCCTCAATCTCCACCGGTGGAATGCTCAGCAGCACTTTATCGAGAATGCTGCGCAGTTCGGGATCGGCGCGTCCAACGCCAAACGAAACCCACGCGGGCGAACTGCCAATCGCGCTGACCATCTTTAACTTATTCTGGAAGTGAGTTTTGATCTGATAATCCACCATCACCAGAATATCGACGCCCGCATCGGCCTGGCCTTTTTCCACCTTCGCCATCATTTCTGTGATGTTCTGTACTGGCACAATCTCAATTTCCGGATAACGCGCATGCACCGTATTTTCGACGCTGGTGTTGGCGACCATCGCCAGCCGCTTGCCGCGCAGATCGGGCAGCGAATGAATATCGTTGTTACCCACGCGCGTGGTCAGGGCAAAGGTGCTGCGCAGATAAGGTCGGGTAAACAGAATTTGCTGCTCGCGCTGAGCGCTGGGTGTCAGCGAGGCGAACATATCAAAATCGGCGCTGTTGACGCGGTTAACCAACTCTTGTGAGGTATCGACGGTTTCAAAACTGAAACGCAAACCGGTTTTCAGTGTGACGAGCGTGATGAGATCGCTGACCATGCCGCGCAAGGCGCCACTCTGATCGATAATGGTCATCGGCGCGGCTTTGTCCTGGCTGAACATCACCATTTTTATCACCGGATGCGCCATCATCCACTTACGTTCCTCAGCGGTAAACGGTGGGGTATTCAGCGACTGGTTCATCCCCACCATGTCGGGCTGCCAAATACGCAACAGTTCGTTTTTCTCTTCCCGCGGCACGTTACTGATTGCACGATTCACCAGCGTTTGAAGTTCTGTCGCCTGCTCGGAAAACGCAAAACTGATCATCTTCTGCGGCAGCTGGCTAAAGCGGACCATGCGCAAATTATTTAAAAAGTTACGGCTGAGGGAAAAACTGTTGCCCAAATAGACACGCGCGGTTCCAAAGGAGACGGCGCTCAGCGCATCCTGATAATTTTCATACATGCGGAAATTAGCGTGCGGATAAGCCTGACGCAGCAGGCTTAAAGGCAGATAGGTCTTCACCACGGCAACATCAATATTGTGGAGATCGCCGGGCAAAGGGTCGTTATCGTTGGCGCGCATGCCGAGAACCGGTTGTTCGCTGGCATAAGGATCAGAAAAAAGCAGCGGGCTCTCATCCTGCCGCGCAGTGAGCGACGGCACCAAATCGATCTTGCCACTTTTCAACGCATTGAGTGCTTGCTCCAGCGACGCATATTGCTCAATGTGCAGCGTTAAGCCGAGCTGTTTAGCTACCAGTCCAGCATAGTCGGCGCTCAATCCTTCATATTCGTCCCGCATGTTAGTCATGCCATAAGGCGGTGACTCGCTGGGAAAAATGCCCATTACTAACTGCTTTTTATCCTGCAGCAGATGACGGTCTTCCGTCGAAAGGACTAGCGGTTTGAGCCCCTCAAATGAGGCGCGAGTCAGTAAATGAAACTCTTTCGCCTGCACAGGAACCCGCGCGGCACAGAGCAATATCAGGAAAATGCAGCAAAGCGTACGCATAGCACCGGCTATTTGATCAGGTTATTACGACGGGCAAAATCGATGAGATCGATCAGCGACTGCGCATTGAGCTTCTGCTTTAGGCGATGTTTATAAGTGCTGATCGTTTTTTCACTCAGCAGCAATTGTTCGCCAATCTGTTTATTACCCATGCCCTTACCGATGCTAACTAACACGCTCAATTCACGATCGGAAAGTTGCTCTAACAAGCCGTCGTCATCATGATAGCTGTCAGTTTGCTCATACGATTGATAGGTTGATTGCGGAAAAAAACTGTACCCGCGCATCACCATTTTGATGGCATCTAATAATTCGCTCATATCATCAGATTTGGTGACGAAGCCATCTGCACCGGCTTGTTTACAGCGCTGGGCAAAATGGCTGCTGGACTGCGATGTCAGCACTAAGATCTTTAGCGACAAATTCAGGGTGCGCAGCCGCTCCAGCACCTGGAAACCATCAATTTTTGGCAGCCCAATATCCAGCAGCACTAAATCTGGCAAACATTCCCGTGTTTTCTGAATAGCGTCGACACCGTTATTGGTTTCGGCCACCACTTCCATCTCATTGCGTTCCAGCAACATTTTTACGGCAAATCGGATAACCGGATGGTCATCAACAATGATTACTTTTTTCATAGAAATGAGATCCTGATGACTACGCTGAGCGGGTTATCAATGAGTTCCCAAGGCGGATTACACTATCCGGTTTTAACAGAATGGTCTGTAGGAAATTACTTATGCTTCCTATTCCTGACCCTGAGCTTTTCAGCAGTTTTGCGCCAATCCGATCCTACTCGTCCTGCTGTAACAATATAACTTAACAACACATTTTACCAAATTGTAGGACTCAGAGAATTTTTACCCAGCGGGAAGATGGATGTGAGTCGTGGCATAGCTTTTTTCTGATACGCCCGTTGCAGAACGGTGCATAAGGATGAGAGGCGTGACCTGTGAATGAGCAGAACACTATTTTTTCAAAGTAGATAAAAATCTCGCTAACGCTGTTTGTACGAAATGCCTTACATAATTGCGATTCCACTCTGATGGAGTGCCGGTAAAACAATTATTAAAATGACGTCCAATCCCTAACTTTGCCTTTAGCACATTCCACTAAACGCGTGAATTCGAGTTTGTCATGAAGAAAATTATCGTCGCTATATTATTTTTACTGATTAATACCACAAGCCAATTGGCTTGGGCAGATCGCTGTGATTATGATCCCGGTTCTGGCCCGGTAAATTTAACTGTTCCGCTTTCAGTTGCGAATATTTCCGTTGGCGCTGACGTTCCGGTTGGCTCGACAGTGCATACCCTTAAGGTGATAGGCAGTACAGGTAAACAACCTTGGTTAGTTTGTCGTCCTGAAGGAACATCAAATGGGTTCAGTATTGACCAGTATCTTAGCCTGACCAATGCACCGGCATTAGTTCCGGGCTGGACTGGAAATTATGCGGGCGCAGTATTTCAAACAGGTGTTCCCGGTCTTGGTGTCGCCATTGTCAATAATGACGGTACTTCCGCCAATCAAGCCATTACCACTTCAGCGGTAAAAAAGTGGACGACGCCGGTGGGAAATACAGCCTATCATTTTTATTATGGTAACTCATTTACTCTTCATTTTATTAAGACCGGCCCAATGAGTGCAGGCACAGTTAATGGTGCACAGCTGCCAACCGTTTTATTAACCACCGGATCTGTTACGCCTGTAGTAAATATTCCTGATACGCCCTATCGACTTAACTTCTCCGGCAGTCTGAATGTGATCGCCGCCAGTTGCACCACACCCGATGTCAACGTCAACATGGGCAAATGGGAAATCAATAGCTGGTTTGGTACAGGCAAAGCCAATGCCACCTCATGGGTGCCATTTGATATTCGATTGACTAACTGCCCAGCATTTCAGGGTAATTATTCTAATCCCAGCGCACCGCCTACGTATCATACTGGCAGTGGATTTGCCGCAGGAACCTGGGTGACGAACAGTATCAAGATTAGATTCACACCGAGTAATGGGGCCATTGACGCCGCTCAGGGCATTATGAGCCTAGACAACAGTGCTGATTCCGCACAAGGGATAGGTATTCAAATTGCCGACGGAAAGGTTTCACCTGCACCGGTAAATCTCAACCAGACGCTCGATAAAAATATGGCCAGTAACGCGGTGGGGACGGTTTTACTGCCTTTCTCCGCGCGCTATATCAAAACAGGCGGCACCGTTTCACCTGGTGTTGCAAATGGTAAAGTGATTTTCAATATAAGCTATTACTGATTAAGCATTGTTAAATGAGCGGGAATAAGGTTGTATACCTTATTCCCTTTTTTATATCTGAATCCCATCATGTTAGTACGAAACGTGCAAACCAACCGTTTTGGTTAGGTCGCAGTCAATCGCGTTCCATTCACCTGCAATACTCAACGATAGGTCGTCGTAATAATTCCTTTCTGTTTTGTATTATCAATCCACACTAACTTCATACTGCCTTGATGATTAGGCAAAGCCTTGAATCGGACATCAGAGCGAATTGCGGAAATATGCGGTTGAGTGGTTCTGGGACAATGGCTCTTAACGTTATTTTGCTGCAAGGTTATCTCGCACGTCTCTTCTTTTAGATAACCCTGAAAATGAAGCGTGCTGCCCGAAGCTGGCACATTGGCTGAAAACAAGCTGGTGAGAAAGGCAAACAGGATGGCATTGCGGAGAGTCATGATGTGGCCTCTTATTAAAAATGACACCTTAATAATCGGCCAGATTGGGCAAAACTAAAATTTTTAGCGATGTTTAACTGCCCGGCGGAGTTGCTCCACCAGGCACTTGACATTTAGCGACCACAAACCGCATTAAAGGATTGCAGTGCAGGTTTGCTGTTTTTTGCTTCAGGCATACGTTTGTATGGTAACTGACACGATTGATTGGCATCGTTACCCCAGCGCACCGTCAATGTGCCCTGCTCTTGTTCTACCAAGGCGTATGCCTGTCCTGCCTGACCCACGGAACCCACCTGCTTGCCTTTGCTGTCCAGCACATCGGCGCCAAACGGTAAGGGTTTGCCTTGCCAGTTCGCGGAAATCAGTATTGGCAGACCACGGTGCACCTTGTATTTCACTTTCACCACCGCACCTGAATAAGGTGCGACGCGTGAAGAGGTGTTCTCAAGCTCCACGCCCGCTGACGTGCCTTTGGGATCCACCACGATCTCATTCATCTGATAGGGATTGAGATAAGGTACCAGCGCATATCCGCTGTTATCGACAAACACGCCCGGATAGGACGACACGCTCGCGCCCTGCGCACCTTTGGCTTCCACCAGTGCATAGGTATCGCCGGTGTACGGGCTCAAGGTTACACCACCGCTGTGTGCCACGATCGTACCATTAAGTCCCACAGAACCGCTCTGGTAACCTTTACCCGTACTCAATGAACCGCTGAGGTTAGTAGCACTGGCGCGATATTGTCCATTGAGCGAGCCGCTGCTGCCATCACCTGCCGCAGCATGACGCGCCGTTGCGCCATAGCTGAACTGGTTATCATCTCCCGCCGTACCGGCGATCGAGGCGAGTTGCCCCCAACGCCCATCATTGTCATGTGAAAGTTCAGTGCGTAATAGCGGCGTATGGCGTTGATTATCACTACCCAACGGCATACTGAAACTCAGCAAGTAACTGTTTTGCGAGCTGCCATAGCTGCTGTAGCTACGGTTGACGGAAATGCCCCATGACACGGAACCAGTGCGATTGTTATAGCCAAGCTGGAACTGTTTCTGGTTGCCTTCACGATTCCAGTAATCCTGCATCGAGCCACTGAGGTAGACATTTCCCCATATATCCGGCAGCGTTTGTCCGGCGGTGACCGAGAAACGATTTTTGGCACGATATACGGAATCCAGGCTAGCGCCACGCTGTAGCACATCACGGCTTTGCATCGCTGTCATAAAATCCATATAACCGGACGTTGAGAAGCGGTAAGCAGCGATTGACAGATTACTGCCGCTTTCCGGCACTGCTTTGCTGTAGCTAATACGGTAACTTTGCCCGGTCATGCTGGCATCTTGCTGCTCATCAACATTGCGCAGATGGGTGCGTGCCTGCGTAATATCAAAAGCAAAAGCACCCAGAGGTGTACCTAACGCCGTTCCGCCTTGCAGCGCATAATAATTCTGGCTCGCCTGCAATCCTGCGTAACCGGTAACATTGTTAGTTAAGCCATATTGCCAGGTGCCCTGATAGAGCGCGACGTCATCACGAATGTAGTTGGCACGCAATTTACCCGCCGTCACGTCATAGCGGGATGTTCCTGGGCGCAGCAATTGCGCTACCGCTGCATAAGGCACGCGGAAACTGCTTTTGCTGCCATCCGCTTCAATCACCGTTACCTCGAGATCGCCACCGTAGCCGGTAGGATAAAGATCGTTGATTAGGAACTCGCCCGGCGACACGGTGGTTTCATAAATCACCTGACCTTGCTGACTAACCGTTACGCGTGCGTTGGTGCGCGCGATACCGCGAATTTCCGGCGCATAGCCGCGCTGAGATTCCGGCAACATGCGCTCGTCGCTGGCCAGTTGAACGCCACTGAACGGCAGCGTATCGAAAATCACACCGCTGGTATTTGATTGCCCGACGACAAGGCGTCCACGCAATGGCACTACATCATGCTGCACATAGGTATTAAGCGACTGATAACCGCTGCCGCCTTGTTGCTGCCAGTTGTAGTTGCCGTTGTGACGCAGGTACCAACCGCCGATGTTCAACCCTGCGTTCACGCCGCCAAAGAAGGATTTATACACCTGTCCCGCCGAGCGGCTGGTGTAGGCATTGGTCGAGTATCCCAACATGAAGGCCGGGATCCCTTCATCCCATAACGCTGGATCAACGTAATCCTGTGGCACCTTATTCAGATAGATTTGCGGAATGGAGATGTCGAGACGCAACTGGTTGCTGTCGTAGCTCACGCTGGCGTCCGGCAATACAGACGTTAAATCGCTACAATCCTTTTCACTCGTGAGCAGATCCGCAGCCGACGCGGGCAGCGCCGAGGCATTAAACGGGATCTTTTTCAGCAATGATGAAGGTATGCAGGCGCGAACTTGCTTATCTGCCATCTCGCGGAAGTTGATATCCTGATTGGCAATCAAGTGTTCATTAACGTACACCAACGTGCGATAGGTGCCCGGTGTAGCCGATGCGCCCTGGTTAAAGCGCGCCAGATCGATGGCTCCCCCTTTGCTGACCTGTAAAAAACTGGCGTCAAACTCCGCCTCTTCAGCGGCAAAGGCTTGATTTGCGCCACTTAATAACGCGGTAAACACCGCGCTCGCTAATAAGGTGTAACGCAGTGGCATTGAAGATTCTCTGGTAAAAGTCATAAGCGTGCCTTCCGGCACGTCCTGACATGCCGGCTATAGGAGATAGAGATTCAAGAGAGAAGTTATTTAATGGCAGCGGTAAAAGGCTGAACGGCCCCGAAATCGTTAACGTAGTCGCCGCTTACGTTGTCACCTGCGCTGGCGCTGATTTTGAAAGTCAACGAGGAGAGTGGCGGCACCATTTCACCGTCAATCGTGCGTCCATTCACCGTAACCGTCACTAGCGAGACGTTGTAAGGCGTTGGATTGCTGGCTTTCAGCTGGCCATTACTCACAGACCAATTCAGCGATTTCACCGCTTCATTCGCATCGCCCTTCAGTCCTGCTGGACGATAAAACAGTTTGATACGGGTGCGGAACGCCATCTGTAAGGTATTAAGTTCCGCCTTGTCTTTGGTTTTAGCCGGAATCTCCAGCACGTTTAGCCATGACACTGATTCACGATCGTGGGCAAACGCGCCAGAATTGCTTAAAGACAAACGTAAAGTCTGCCCTTTCCCTGCATCAACACGGTTCACCGGGGGCGTGATGATGTAAGGCGTTTGAATGTTCTCAGGCGTCGCATTGGCATCTCCGTTATCAACCCAGCTTTGGACCAAGACGGGTGAGGTCCCCACATTCTTAAGTTGTACTGAGACCTCTCTGTCATTCTGATGATAGATAACGCGCGTACCGGTAATGACGATGCTGGCTAATGCCTGGCCACTCATTAAGGTTGCCCAAAGCAAAGCAAAAAAAGGCAGGGTTTTGTTACGGGAGATGTTCATGTTGAAATCCTAAGAAAGAAAGGTGGGATTTCTCCCACCTGACGATGACTACTTATACATAATTGAGTAAACGACGTTGCTTGATACCAAACCCGGGGTGGTGGCATTTTCGGCGTAATACTGCACGGCATAGCTCAGCGTTCCACTTCCGGAGGCTACGTCGACGAAGGAATTGTTTGTGATTTGATTCTGGTTGCCCGCCTGAATCACGTTCGAGTTGTCCCCATCCAGCAACTGCAGGCTAACGTTGGTTGCACCACCGTTGGGGGCCGTGACCGTATTTTTCAGACGACCGGTTACGGTGTCCACTGTTGCACCCGCTTCGAAGAAGGCTGATGCCGTTTTCAACGTGCCGCTACAGTTATTCAGCGCCATGTTGAAGCCGGTACGACCCGCAACCTTAGACGCGGCTTTCAGGTCGGCAGTTGATACTATTGGCAGCTGGATAGTGGCATCTGCCCCCTGGCCGTCAACGATAACGTCACAGGTACTGGCAGTCAGTTCACCATTAAAGGTGATGGTACCGTCTGATGCCTGAGACGACGCGCTCATCACCAGCAGAGCCAAAGCGGAAGCAGCGAAAATAGATTGAGTAGTTTTGCTCACGAGAATGATTCCCTGTTTGTCGTTTTTACGTGGAGGCTAATCGCTCCGGTCCTCAGACTGAGTACCCTTAAGAAGACCTGGTGTTGCTTAAGGGAAGGTGTCCGTCTGATGGCGTAAAGATTACGGTTTACAGGGGATGTCAGGTATCAGAGCGGAGGCCTACATTTGTCAAGATAGGCTGTAATTCTTGTAGTCCATTTTGTAGGCCGCTGTAGTCCAATGTAAGCATTGATGCGGGCGTCAGGATTTATTGGGCAGAATGCTGCTCGAGGTAATCAGCAATACTGGCATTGATCTCTTCAATTGCTGGAGAGACTTCCGACCACAGATTGGCTAAGAAGATGTTGTCAGGGGGAGATTGCAGGCAGGCTGTTTCTAACTGGCGACAGGCATGTTCAGCGCGACGAGCGCCGGTGATCTGCGCGGCTCCGGCAATACGGTGCACGCTTTTGGCGAGTTCACCCCAATCCGCGCGGGCATAAAGCGCTGCAGCTACGTTTAAATCCGTGGAATTACTTTTTAGTGTCATGGCAAGCATGGCGTAAAGCAGGGATTCATCGTGGCCAGTTAACGTGCGCAGGCGCTCCAGGCTAAGTAGTGAATCTAAGGATTTTGCAGATTTAGCCAAGAGAGCCTCTTTCTGTGCAACGCAGCACACTAATCGAGATGATGACGACGCGCGAAATCGATTAATTCGAGTGTAGAATTCAGCGCCAGTTTGGTCAGGATGCGGGTTTTGTAAGTACTGACAGTTTTATTGCTGATGTGCATGATCTCAGAGATATCGATCACTTTCATACCGCGCGCCAGATGCTGCAGAACCTGAAATTCGCGGCTTGAGAGATTTTTAATCGCATCCACTTCCGCTTCGGGCATTTTATTGGTGCCCTTATTATCGCGGCGCTTCAGTGGGAAGTAGCCGTAACCGCGCATCACGGCGCGCACCGCATCACCCAGCTCTTCCAGATTATTACGCTTACCGACAAAACCATCGGCCCCGGTGCTCATACAGCGACTCAAATAGTGGTCATCATCGCGAGCGGTTAACACCAGAATGCCACCGCGATATTCCGCTGCGCGCAATTTCACGATCAGCTCAATGCCGCTTAGTCCAGGAATATCGAGGTCAAGCACGATGAGATCGGGATGATGTTCGTTGATCATTTTCAACGCCTGGTGGCCCTCTTCCGCTTCGGCTACCACCGTATGCCCATCTTTTTCCAGTAAAAAACGAACCGCAAGACGTGCGACTGGATGATCATCAATTATCAAAATACTCGCCATCTTCACCTCTTCTACGACGACAGGAGTTGTTCCATGTAGTTTAAAATAACTTACCAATAAAACAATCAGATAAGCGGTGCGATATTCCCAATTCCGGGGAAATGTCCTACAAAATGGGCGAAATGGATGACAAGCCAAATTTGCAAAAGTAAAACGATCGGTTTACTTTTTAAGGATGAAAAAGAAACTCGATATCATCAATGCCGCTGAGCGGCTGTTCTATCTCAACGGCTTTCACGCCATCAGCACCGATCGCATTTGCAGCGAGGCGAATGTCTCGACGCGCACCTTGTATCGCTATTTCCCCTCGCGTGAAGCGCTAACGGCCGCGGTGCTGGAGGCGCGACAGGATCGTTTCTTCGCCGCGTTGCAATCGCCGGACCATCCGCAAGCGGTCAGCCATATGTTCGATGCGATGGCCGACTGGATGCAGCAATACGGCAATAATGGCTGCTTGTTTCTCAAGGCATGGGGCGAATACGCCGGAGAAGATGCCGCGCTAGCTGAACAGGCGCTGGCTTACCGCCACAAGATGCGCGATTACATTGCACGCGCCATTCAGCAGGCGCTCGGCAAGCAGCATGTCGCGCTAGCGGATGCGGTTTGGCTGCTGTTTGAAGGTGTGCTGACTTCCGCGCTGATCATCGGCGCGGCGCAGGCGTGCGAAGCCGGTAAAAACGCCGCGCTGCAGCTTATCGCGTTCAGTGAACAGACATGAAGGGTACGGCGCTCGGCATCACCGGATTTGCACTTATCGCGGTGACCTACGGTATGGCGCGTTTCGCCTGGGGCTTGATGATGCCCGAGGTGATGCACGACATCCCCTTTACCCGGCGCGTTTCTGGCGTGCTTTCGGCCTGTAGCTTTGCCGCTTACTGTGTGGCGGTGTTGATCGCGCCGATGATGACCGCCCGCGCCGGGCCGCGATTTCCTGCTGCGGTTGCCGCGCTGTGTGCCGCGTTTGGTTTGTTGATCATCGCGAGCGCGGTATCGCCGTGGATGCTGGGCGTGGGATTGTTTATCGCCGGTATGAGCGCCGGTCTCGCCTCGCCTGCGTTAGCGAGCGCCGTCAGCCAGCGTATTGAGGCTGAGCAACAGCCGCAGATGAACACGGTTATCAATGCCGGAACCAGCATGGGCATTATGTTGTCAGTGCCAATTTTGTACTGGCTGCCCGGCGGCTGGCGCATCGCCTGTGCGGTTTTTGCCGCGCTGGCGATGATCTGCCTGGTGCCGATTTGGCGCCAGCTACCCAATCACAATGAAAACGCTCAACGTGAATCCTGGTTAAGCCACCTGCGGCAGCGTTCGCTGCAGCGCCTTATCTTCATTGCACTGTTCAGCGGCGTCGCCAGCGCGGCTTGGTGGAGCTTCGGCCCGGATCTGCTGCATCACATTCACGTCAGCGACCGCATGGTTAGCCTGTTGTGGCTCATCGCTGGCGCAGCAGGCATTATCGGCGCGCTCACCGGCCCGATGGCGAAATGGATGGGGATGAAGCGGGTTTATTGGCTGTCGCAATGCTGCCTTGCCGTGCCCTTATTGCTGATGGCGTGCAGCCATCACTATTCAGCCTGGCTGTTTCCCGCCGTGGCGTTAGGTGGCGCGGCGTATGTTACGCTCTCGGGCGTGTTGCTGGTGTGGGGCGCAGAAGCAACTAAGAATGCCCCCGCCGTCGGCGTAGGCATCTTGTTCTTTATATTGGCGGCGGGTCAGGTGATGGGATCGCTGCTGTTTGGACAACTCTATATGCTGGCAGGCGCGCCAACCGCATTAACGCTGTTTGCCGCGCTGCCGTTGCTGATGCTGTTTGTTATTCGTCGTTAAAGGGATCTTTTTTGTCGTCTTCACTGTCATCGCGCGTTCTGGGGATCTCACCGTGTTCGCTGGGATTGTCCTTGGCGGGATGCTTTTCATCATTCACGTCGCGTTTATCTTTAGGGTGATTGCTCATCTGAAGCTCCTTTGTTGATCACCCATTAAGTGTAGTTGATGGGGCGAGGCGTTCGCCCCATACGCTTACTGCAACGCTTTCAGAATCTGCATCGCGGCTTTAACCCGCTCGGTATTGGGATAATTTTTGTTTGCCAATATCACAATGCCGACCTGCTTCTCCGGGATGAAGGCGACATAAGCACCGAACCCACCGGTTGCGCCGGTCTTATGCACCCACGACGCGCTGACACGCGGATGTGATTCGGCATCCCGCACCGGCTGCGGCCCAAGCGCCACCTTGTTATCCGCGCCCTTCACCGCCATCTCCGCCTGAGCGGGCCAATCCAGCATCTCCCACCCCAAACCTTGATAGAGCGCATCGGTGCGATAGAAACGCGTTTGCGCGAAATCCAGCGCCTGCTGCAGCGGCTTATCGTTAACCTGCTGCGGATCCATATTGGCCTGCATCCAGCGCGCCATATCTTTAACCGACGACTTCACGCCATAGGCTTCAGCATCCAGCATGCCCGGCGACACGCGCACCGGTTTGCCTTCGCGGTAGCCCCATGCGTAAGCGTTTTTCGCGGCGTCAGGCACGGTGATAAAGGTGTGCTTGAGCTGCAATGGCGTGAATACGCGCTGCTGCATTGCCTGTTCAAAAGTAAGCCCGCTGGGTTTCGTCGCCAGCCAGCCAAATAAGCCGATGCTGCTGTTGGCATATTGACGCGTGCTGCCCGGCGTCCATTGTGGTTGCCATTGTTGATAGAAGTTCGCCAGCGCCTTTTCATCGGTCACGGCATCGGGCACCTGCAGCGGCAAGCCGCCAGCGGTGTAAGTCGCCAGCTGCAGCAGCGTGGTGTCGCGCCACTGCGGCGTATTCAGTGCCGGCCAATATTTGCTGGCAGCATCGCTCAGCGCGATCTCGCCTTTATTCACCGCGACGCCACCTAGCACGCCGGTGAAGGTTTTACTCACCGAACCCAGCTCAAACAGCGTGTCTTGGGTGACCGGGCGCTGCTGTTTGACATCCGCCATGCCCCAGGTGAAATAGTGCGGCTGGCCTTTAATCACCACCGCTACCGCCATGCCGGGAATCGATTGCTGCTGCATTAGCGGTTTGATCGCCCGATCAACGGTTGCTTGCACATCTGCCGTGGTGGCAAACGCCATGGAGCACGCCGAGGTCAGCGCTGTTGCTATCAATGTTTGAGAAATCAATTTCACTGTAGTTAACCTTCCGGGTTGTTGTTCCGCAGGCAGTTTGACCAATTTGACAGGGTGCAACAAACTGTTAATTTTAGCGTCAGACAATAGAAAATCTTACAGGTTGGCGCATGACACGACCCTATATTCCCCTGAACGCGCTTAGAGCCTTTGAAGCCGCTGCTCGTCACCTAAGTTTTACTAATGCGGCGATTGAGCTGCACGTAACCCATGCAGCCGTGAGCCAGCAGGTAAAATCGCTGGAACAGCAGCTCGGTTGCCAGCTGTTTGTGCGGGTCTCGCGCGGTTTGATGCTGACCACAGAAGGCGAAAGCCTGTTGCCCGTGCTCAACGACTCATTCGATCGGATTGCCGATACGCTGGATCGTTTCTCATCCGGTCAAATGCGCGAAAAATTGAAAGTTGGTGTGGTGGGAAGCTTTGCCACCGGCTTGCTGTTGCCGCGCTTAGAGGATTTTAACCGCCGTTATCCGCACATTGAGCTGCAACTCTCCACCCACAACAATCGCGTCGATCCGGCTGCCGAAGGCCACGATTACACCATTCGCTTTGGTAGCGGCGCCTGGCACGGCACCGAGGCGCAGTGTATTTGTCCTGCGCCGTTATCACCGCTGTGTAATCCGGCCATTGCCCGGCAGCTACAACAGCCTGCAGACGTGCACAAATTTACCCTGCTACGCTCGTTCCGCCGTGATGAGTGGAGCCAATGGCTGCAAAGCATAAACGAACATGCGCCATCGCCTGCGCATCCGGTGATGATTTTTGATTCGTCGCTGACGATGATTGAAGCGGCGTTGTTAGGTGCGGGGATTGCGCTGGCACCGGTGAGGATTTTCAATCACCTGCTGCAAAGTGAGAAGCTGGTGCGCCCTTTCGCCGCTGAAATCGATCTCGGCGGCTATTGGTTAACGCGGTTGCAATCGCGGCCCGAAAGCACCGCGATGACCGCGTTTTCTGGCTGGTTGATGGATACCTTTTTGCCCGGTGCGCACTAATTAAACGAACACGTGATTTATAGCGCGAATGCGCAGGCCGGAGTCACTTTTGGTCCGGCGGTCCTCGCGCCGCTTGCGCGGTACCTTCACTTCACTCGTCAGCCTGACGGACCGGCTGAGACGGGACATCCTTGTCCCGGCTCCGCCTTTCGCCCGCGTCCTGCGGGCTCTCCTGGCCTCCTCGCTTCGCTCAGCGCTGCGGATTGCCGGACCAAAAGCGCCCCCGGCCTGCTAATAAGCTTAGGTGCGTGTTGTTGAAAAGGGCTCATTTGTCAGAGCCCGCACGGGCGCTTTGCTGACCAACAAGCATTACGGAGTTTGTTTCGCCTTCGCCAGCGTGCGCGCAAGAAGTGCTGAGTACAGCGGCTTGCCGCCGAAGAACTGCGCGGCCAGCGTTGCGCCGAGACAGGTAATGATCATCGGCAAAATTAGCTGATAATTGTTGGTCATCTCCAGCACCAACACAATGCCGGTCAGCGGCGCGCGCACCGACGCCGCAAACAGCGCGCCCATTCCGGCCACGGCAAAGGTTGCCGGCTCCAGATGTAAACCCGGCAGCCACTGCATGCAGAGCTGGCCGAAGCAGGTGCCGAGCAGCGTGCCTAGCGTCAGCATCGGGGCGAAAATACCGCCTGGCGCGCCGGAGGAGAAACAGCAGACAGTGATGAGCGTGCGCAGTGCGAAGAGCAGAAATAAGGCCAGCGCGCTATAGCTACCGCTGGAGAAATCGGGGATCAGGGCAATCCCGCCGTTGATGGCTTGTGGCAGCACCAGGCCAATCACGCCGCACGCGCCAGCCAGTAAGCTTCCCCACATCACCCAAGGTGCCACGCGACCTTGGTGCAAACGCTGAAACTGATCCTGCGCGAGGAAAATGAAGCGATTAAATGCCACGCCGCAGCCACCGAATAACACGCCTAATACCAGATAAAGCCACAGCGTATTGGTTGGCGCATCCTGCAACTGACCAATATTGATGATCGCCTCATTACCATTACACACGCGGAAAACAATGCTGGAGACGATAACGCCGACAAACACCGCTTTGATGGAAATCAGGCTGTAGCGAAACTGCGGACGCATCTCTTCAATAATAAACAGGATGCCCGCCAGCGGCGCATTGAAGGCGGCCGATAAACCCGCGGCAGCGCCGGTTGCCAGCAATGTGTGGCGAGATTCAGAAGATTTAACGCGGAACAGATCGACACACATGCCGCCGATATTGCCACCCAGCTGCACGGTTGGCCCTTCGCGACCCAACACCATGCCTGAACCTAACGCGCCCATACCACCAATGAATTTCACCGGTAGTACGCGCCACCAGCGCACCGGTCGGAGCTCTTCCAGCGCGCCTTCGATTTCAGGAATACCCGATCCGCCCGCTTCTGGCGCGTAACGTCGCACCAGGAAATAGCCAATAGCGCCTAATAATGCCGAAAGGAAAAAAGCACCGATTATTTTCACCAGCAGATTGTCACCGGCATCCGCGAGCCAGCTCAATCGCGTCTGCACCACAAAATTCACCGCTTTATCAAAGGCCACGCCAACCAAACCGGTTAGCACACCGACCAGCGCAGCCAGCAGTAATAGTGCGATCGGCGTTTTGTCGCGGCGTAATAGTTTCTGCATCAATAAGAAGCGCCCAGCACGTAAAATCGTTTTGGGCTCGGCGGAGTGATGATGAGCAGACATGCAAATCCCTCTGTATTCAGAACAGTGTTCAAACGTTAGTTTGAAAAAATAGGGATTAGCATACTGAGAATGAAGTGATTTTTAACCCAGGAATTCGCAAGCGGATTTTTCAGGATCGAAGAGGTTGGGCATTTTTAGCCGATGCATCAACCTCCTCTACGAGGAATTAATCCTGCTCTTCAGCAATCAGCGTCAGTTTTTCATCAGTGGCTTTTTCTTCTTCCAGCGTTTCGCCCAGTAACCTGGCGGCATCCTGATAATCCAGCTTCAGGGCTAAGGCTCGCAAGGTGCCATAAGTGGCGATCTCATAGTGCTCAACTTTCTGTGCGGCACCGATCAGTCCAGCATCGCAAACCGGCCCTTTTTCTACTTCATCGATAATTTCCTGCGCCTCTTCGGCCAGACCTTCCAGCGCATGGCATTTCATTCGTTTGATCTGCACGCCATCCGTGAGCTCAACCAGTTGATCAATACGTTCAATTTGTCCGCGCGTTTCTTCGAGGTGCTGTTTAAAAGCCGCAACCAGATTAGGATCAGAGGCGGCGCGAATCATTTTTGGTAACGCTTTGGTGATCTGTTTTTCTGCGCTGTAAATATCAGAGAGATCATGCACAAACAGATCTTGCAGTGTTTTAATCGTCATAATATGGCCTTTTTGTAGAATAGAATATCAGATAGGTAAAAACGTGGGCGAGAGTGAATAAGGAATTACGCCGGCACATAAGCCTGACTTAATCCTGGCGGACAATAGATAATTCACAAGCGAAGCCTGAAAATAAACTCGCCGCATTGTTTAAATCATTGCCAGACTTAAACCAGGTCAATCGGAGAGAACATAATGAAAAAGCCAGGGCCGCCAGATCTCAACGGCGAAATTATTCACGAACGCAGATTAATGCCGCTCGGATTAATTTCTCTGTATGAAGTTACCTTCAACAATGGCAAATATGCCGTTATGCGCCTGGATAAAGTTCAACCCTTTCATCAGGGTGACGTTTTTAAACGTGTTAATAACTGCTGGTATTGTGATGAACAACTGATACATCCTTACGCTTTTCAGTTTGTCGATCAGGCTGAAGCGCAACGGTCATTTATCGAATATGAGCGATAATATTATCTTGTGCTCTTTCATATCGGCGAATGAAACGCAGCAAGTTGGTCCGGTTGCGCTGGCGGCAATGACATCCAGAAATTCACCTCCATGCTGGTTTCATATTCCGCATGCGCTTCAAGGAAAATATGCTCGCCGCTGCGCGATTGCCCGCCATAAAGCCAGCCGCCCTGCACCTCACCATTTTCAAATTGCACGATGCACTCCTGCTTGTAGCCGGGCGCTTGTTCATTTACATCAATCCATTCAAGAATATGGCGCATTCGCTTACTCCTCGGCAATAAACAGTGATTTACAGTGCGGGCACAACATAGCCTGTCCGCGCGCTTGCTTTAAGGAAGATTGTGGGCAAAACTTTTTACAGACTGGACACTGAGTTTTGACTTCCCGGCGTGATAAGCTTTCTAAAAATTGATTTAACCAGCTCATAATTTATTTCCTTTTTCCGTTAACTGATTCTAACACACCTGATTATTTTCATTGCCACTCACACTTGACAACCACGTTAAAGATCCTCAACCCCATCATTACGTTCAGTTAAATGTTTTAAATTAACTTTTATTTTATAAACCAACCGTAAGATCGATTTGGCACTATACTCAAAACAGACAAATATTTCCCTCACCCTCTCTTATACCGTCAACTTTCCTGTTGATAGTGCTGACTTTTATAATCCATTGGAATTTTTGCGACGCCATTATGAAAAATAAAATTCCCACCGGGTCATTCACTAGCAGTAGTGCGCTTCCGGCAACGGCACGCAGTAGTTTTGAGTTTTTACATCACAGCGGTGTTTACCAGGCGAACCGGCCAGATGTTTTTTCCGAGCGGCAAATGGAAATATATGGCGAGCGTCTGGCAAAAACGCATCATCTTTCCGACGCCAAAAAAAGCTATAAATTATTGCAGCGGCTGACGGAAAACGAACAGGCGCTGATAAAAAGCGCTGAAATATTAAGTACCGGTGAGAAGCGTAATTTGACACCGGCTGGCGAATGGTTGCTGGATAATTTTTATATTATTGAAGAGCAAATTCGGATGGTGCGCCATCTGTTGCCCACCAAATTTGGTCAGGGTTTACCTGCGCTGAAGGACCCCGCGCACTCTTTGCGTATTCAGGCGATCGCGGATGAGATGATCAGCCACAGTGATGGCCGCTTAGAGTCAGCAGTGTTGGCGACCTTTATTCATGCTTATCAACGCGTGACGCCGCTGCTGATGGGTGAACTCTGGGCGCTTCCCGCCATGCTGCGCTTTGCGCTGCTCGATAACCTCGCACGTATTGCGCAAGGCGTTGCCGAGATTCATCAGGAGCGCAGCCAGGCCGAAGCGTGGATTAATGAGATCGTTCATCACTCCGCCAGGGACGCCACTCGCGTGATTCAGGTGATCGCCGATATGGCGCACAAAAAAGATCAGCTTTCCGGCGCGTTTGTCGCCGAACTGGCACGCAAACTGAATGGGCAGAATCACTCGCTGGCGCTAACGTGGGTGGAGCAACACCTGCTGAACACCGGGCGTAATACTGCGGATGTGATTGAACAATTCAACCGCCAGCTGGCACTGAGTCAGCTCTCGGTCAGCAATAGTATTGCCGGATTGCGCCAGCTTGGCGAAATAAACTGGCAGGATTTGGTGGAGTCGCTGAGCCTGGTCGAGCAGGTGCTGGCGCAGGATCCCGCCGGGATTTATCCGCAGATGCATTTTGACAGCCGCGATCAATATCGGCATGTGGTTGAAGAGCTGGCTCGCCAGAGCGAATTCGACGAGCTAAACGTGGCCAATCAGGTGCTGGCGCTGAGCCGTCAGGCCGCATTGCCAGCGCGCCAACAGCATATTGGTTACTTCCTACTGGATAAAGGGCGTGCGCAGCTTGAGCAACAGCTAAAGCCGCGCCGTTCCTGGCTGAATCAGGCGCGCCATCATCTCAGCCAAACGCCGCTGCTCTCCTGGCTGGGCAGCCTGACGTTATTGACCACCGCTTTCAGCGCCGAAGCGCTGTTTTTCACTCATCAATCCGCGATGTCGGTGGTGCTGTGGCTATTACTGGTGCCGGCGGTGATCTTAATCAGCAGCCAGCTCGCCCTGCAGCTGCTCAGCGAAGTGACAACCCGCACCCGCCATCCGGTACCGCTTCCGCGACTTGATTACGAGCTGGCGGTACCGGATGGCGATCGCACGCTGGTGGTGATCCCCTGTTTAATCAGCAGCAAACATGGCACCGATGCGCTGTTGCGGTCGCTGGAAACCAGCTATCTCGGTAATGCGCTCGACAACATCAGCTTTATGCTGCTTGCCGATTTCACCGACAGCGCGGCCGAACACGATGACGATGATGCCGAAATCATCGGTTACGCGGTGCTGAAAATTCAGGCGCTCAACCGCCGTTACAGCAGCAAGTCGCACAGTGATGTGCTGTTTTCTCTGCTGCATCGCAACCGCGTGCACAACCCTTCGCAGGGCGTGTGGATGGGTTATGAGCGTAAGCGCGGCAAACTGCATGCGCTCAATCGCTGGCTGCAGGGCGAAGCGGAGATGTTTAACGTCATCGTCGGCGCCAGCCAGGCGCAAATGCGCACGGTGAAATACGTCATTACCCTCGATAGCGACACCATTCTGCCGCGAGAAACCGCGCACAAGCTAATTGGCATTATGGCGCATCCGCTCAATGCGCCGGTGTTTGATGACAGCCTGAATCGCGTGGTGGAAGGTTATGCCATTCTGCAGCCCCGTCTGGCGGAGGAGATTCCGCCCTTTGGCCAGGGCCGCTACGCGCGTCTCTCCAGCAGCGTGCCGGGCAACGATGCGTATTCATCGATGTCTTCCGATATCTATCAGGATCTGTTTGGCGAAGGTTCGTTTGTCGGCAAAGGCATTTACGATGTGGCGGCCTTTACCCGCGCGACGCGTAATACCTGCCCGGAAAATCTGGTGCTCAGCCATGATTTGCTGGAAGGCTGTTATGCGCGCTCTGGCGTGGTCAGCAATGTGGTGCTGTACGAACACTACCCGGATAACTATCTCAGCGATGTGGCACGGCGTTTTCGCTGGGTACGCGGTGACTGGCAGCTGCTGAACTGGCTGAAACTGCGCGTGCGTCTGGAGGATGGCGGCTATCAGGCCAATCCGCTCAGTGCACTGTCGCGCTGGAAATTGTTCGACAACCTGCGTCGCAGCCTGATTGCGCCCGCCTTGCTGCTGCTGATGTTTCTGGCATTTAGTTGGGTGGCGAATCCGCCGTTTTGGCTCGGCTACATTGCGCTGTTCCTGCTGTTGCCCAGCGCCTTAGCGTTGAGCATGGAAGGCATGCGCAAAAGCAAGACGCGCGCCTGGCAGCATCATCTCTCTATCCTGTCTTTGGATGCGTTAATGCGCCTGAGCCGCGCGGGACTGACGCTGGCGACACTACCGCATGAAAGCTACTGGTCGCTGAAGGCGATTATCGTCACGCTGTGGCGACTCAACGTGAGCGGGCAGTTTCTCCATGAATGGAAAAGCGCCTCGGCGGGCAGTTCGTCGCCCACGCCGTCACTGCGCCATTTTTATCAGGCGATGTGGTTTAACCCAGCGGCGGGCGTTGCACTGTCACTTTTAACCGCGCTGGTTAACCCTGAATTGATTGCGCTGGCGCTGCCGATCTCGCTGCTGTGGCTGATCACACCGTGGCTGTTGTGGCAGTTGAGTAAACCGGCCCATTCGCGCCAGAAAAAGCTCTCCACCGAGCAGCAACAGTTTTTGCGCCACACCGCGCGTCACACCTGGGCTTGGTTTGAAGATTTCGTCACCGCCGAACATAACCACTTGCCGCCGGATAATTTTCAGGAAGTGTTGCAGCCGGTGGTGGCGCATCGCACCTCGCCAACCAATATCGGCCTGTCGCTGCTGGCCAATTTAACCGCATGGGATTTTGGCTACATTACGCAGAAACCGGTGATAGCCCGTTCGCTCGCCGCGCTGGATAGCCTCGATCGCATGGAGCATTTTCGTGGACATCTCTACAACTGGTATGACACTTACACGCTGAAGCCATTAAATCCGCGCTACGTCTCCACCGTCGATAGCGGCAATCTCGCCGCGCACCTCGCCACCCTGCAGGCCGGGCTGGCGCAATGGAAGCATCTGCCGGTGCTGGCTTTACCGGTGATTATCGCGGGCTTGAATGACACCTTGTTGCTGGCGAAAGCGCAGATGGGCGCAGAGCGTAACGATCGCTGGGATGAGTTAACCGCGCAGTTTGATGCGCTGCAACAGGCCGCGCCCGTTGCGATTGCCAGTCATCTCTCGTCGCTGATCGCGCAGAGTGAAATTCTGCTGGCGCAGATGCAGCTGCCGCCGTTGCAGGTAAAATGGTTCGAACGGTTTATCCACCAGCTCAGTGATTTGCAGCAGGAGTGGACGCTGTTTTTCAGCTGGCTCACGCCGGATGATGATCTGCCTGCCGCCTTACCTTCTCTGCTGTGGCTGAGTGAGTTGGAACTTCATCGCCCCGGCCTCAACTCTCAGCTCGCGGCGTCTGTGATGTGGGCCGCGCGTGAACGCATGGCGACCTTGCTGGAGCTGGAAGGACGGCTGGAAGATCATGCAAAAATGGATTTCCGCTTTCTCTATGTCGAAAAAACCGCGCTGCTCAGCGTGGGTTACAATCTCGACAGCGGCGCGCTCGATAAAGGCCATTACGATCTCTTCCCGTCCGAAGTGCGCCTGACGCACTACTACGCCATCTCTGCTAATCAGCTGCCGGTAAAAAGCTGGTTCGTGCTGGGCCGTTTGTTTACCCAGCTGGATAACAAGCCGGCAGTGATGTCGTGGAGCGGCTCGATGTTTGAGTACCTGATGCCGCATCTGGTGATGCCGGTTTACCCGGATACGCTGCTGGAAAAAATGGCACTGTCGGCGGTGAAACAGCAGATCGCGTCCGGTGATGCCGCGCAGATTCCGTGGGGCGTCTCCGAGTCGGCTTACGCCGCGTTCGATGACAGCCAAAACTATCAATACAAAGCCTTTGGTACGCCAGAGTTAGGGCTGAAGCGTGGCCTCAACGATGATCATGTGGTTGCGCCCTACGCCTCGCTGTTGGCGCTGATGGTGCTGCCGCATCAGGCCACCGACAACCTGATGCGACTGAAAAAAATGGGTGCCTGCGGCAAATACGGTTTCTATGAGGCGCTCGATTTCACCGCGCAGCGCCTGGCGCGCGGCCAGCAATTTGTCGCGGTGAAAACCTACATGGCGCATCACCAGGGCATGGGTTTTCTGGCGATTTCGCACCTGCTGCATGAAGCGCCGATGGTGGCGCGGTTTATGTCGAGTGCGCGCTTCCAGTCTTCCTACTTGCTGCTGCAGGAGCGCGTGCCGGATGACATTGAGCTGTATACCCCGCGTCGGCATTTCGTTGACACCAGCGAGATCAAACCGCGTTCAGATACGCCCGAACTGCGCGAGTTCAGCGGCTCGGCGGCGCATCTGCCGCAAATCCAGCTGCTGTCGAATGCCAATTATCATGTGATGGTGACGCAATCCGGCACCGGGTATAGCCAGTGGAAAGGATTGGCGTTAACCCGCTGGCGCGCCGATGGCACCAGCAATCAGCACGGTATCTTCTGCTACATCCGCGATCGCCAATCCGGCGAGCTGATTAGCCCGACGTTCCAGCCCAGCGGTGATGCGCGCCCGCAGCACATTGCGCGCTTTACCGACGCCGGCGCGGAGTTTGAATCGCGCATGGAAACGCTCAGCACCCGCACTCAGGTGGTGGTGTCGCCAGAAGATGATGTGGAAATCCGCCGCATCGTCCTGACCAACCATTCACGCCAGCTGCGTGAAATAGACATCACCAGCTATGCGGAAGTGGTGCTGGCTTCTGCCGCCAGCGATATGGCGCATCCGGCGTTCAGCAACCTGTTTGTGCAAACCGAAATCGTCACTGAACTGGAAGCGATTCTGGCGCATCGCCGCCCGCGCGATGAGAAAACCGAGCCGCTGTGGATGTTCCACGCCCTGCTGATTCACGGCACCAGCGAGCGCGATACGCATTATGAAACCGACCGCGCACAGTTTATTGGTCGCGGCAGAACCGCCGCCAATCCGCAGGCGATGGCAGCCGATGGCGTACTCAGCGGCAGCGCCGGTGCGGTGCTCGATCCGCTAATGTCGATTCGCCAGAAAATCGCCATCAAAGCGGGTAAATCTGTCACCCTCGATCTGGTGTATGGCGTCACCACGCAGCGTGATGTCTGCCTTGGCTTGATAGAGAAGTATCGCAACAATGTCTACGCCAATCGGGTATTTGAAATGGCGGCCTCGCACAGTCAGGTGGCGCTGCGCCAGCTGAATATCCTCGCCGAAGATGCCAGTTTGTATAACCAGCTCGCCAGCGCGGTGATTTTTGCCAGCCCTGAAATGCGCGGCGACAGCCAGCGTCTGCAGCAGAATCGCCTGGGACAATCGTCGCTGTGGCGACACTCGCTGTCTGGCGACTTACCGATCGTGCTGGTGCGCATCGAAAACGGTACCCAGCTCAGCCTGGTGAGCAATTTGATTAAAGCGCATCAATACTGGCGCCAGAAAGGATTGACGGTAGATTTGGTGATCCTCAACGGCGAGCAAATCGGCTATCAGCAGCTGTTGCAAAATCAGCTGATCAAAATGATTTCATCAGGCGATATGCAGATGCTGACCGATAAGCCTGGCGGCATCTTCCTGCGCCAAAGCGAGCACTTTGCGCCCGAAGATGTCACGCTGCTACTCAGCGTAGCTGCCGTGGTGCTGGAAGGCCGCAACGGCAGTTTGGCCGACCAGCTGACGGTGCTGTTAAAACCGCAGCCGGTGGCGCCGCCTTGCCGCTTCCTGGCGCATAAACAGGCCTTTCCTGCGCCCGCTCGCCTCGCTGCGCCGGAAAACGTGCAGTTGTTTAATGGCACCGGCGGCTACAGCGCCGATGGCAGTGAATATCACATTTTGTTGTCCCCACATCAGCAGACGCCCGCGCCCTGGTGCAATGTGCTGGCAAATAAACAGTTTGGCAGCGTGATTTCAGAAAGTGGTCAGGCCTACACATGGTATGAAAATGCGCATGAATACCGCCTGACGCCGTGGCACAACGATCCGGTCAGCGATACGTCGGGCGAAGCCTTTTATTTGCGCGATGAGGAGAGCGGCGATGTCTGGTCACCTATGCCGCTGCCGATGCGCGGCGCCGGAGATTATTTGACGCAGCACGGCATGGGTTACAGCCGCTTTATGCATCAGGAGCAAGGCATCAGCAGCACGCTCACCACCTTCGTAGCTGGCGAGCAGGCGGCGAAAATCACCCTGATTCAGCTCAGTAATCTGTCTGGCAAAACCCGTCATTTTTCGATCACCGGCTACGTCGAATGGGTTCTGGGTGAGCTGATGAGCCAATCTGCCCGCCATATACAAACTTCTTCGGCGATAGTGGCAGATGGCAGCGCCATTCTGGCGGTAAATCCCTATACCAGCAGCGGATCGATGCGCACCGCCTTCTTCGCCGCATCCGGCAATCAGATTGCTTTCAGCGGTAATCGCCTTGAGTGTCTGGGCCGCAATGGCTCGACGCGTAAGCCCGCGATGATGCAAGCGCGCGGTTTATCAGGCAACACCGGCGCGGGGCTCGATCCCTGCGCCACTCTGCAAACGCTGATCACCTTGATTGACGGAGATACGCGCACGCTGGTGTTCGTGTTAGGCGCGGCGGAAGATACCGCAGCGGCGCTGATGCTGATGCAGCAATTTCTGCCTGGCGAACAAGCGGAAGCCGAGCTGCAGCAGGTACAACAGCAATGGCGCGGTTTGCTCAACAAAGTCGAGGTGCAGACGCCCGATGCGGTGGTGAATCTGCTGGCGAATAACTGGCTGCTGTACCAAACGCTGGCCAGCCGTTTGCTGGCGCGCAGCGGTTATTACCAGTCCGGTGGCGCGTTTGGCTTCCGCGATCAACTGCAGGATACGCTGTCGCTCACCCACGCCGCGCCCAACTTACTGCGCGAGCAGCTGGTGCTGTGCGCTTCCCGCCAGTTCCCTGAAGGCGATGTGCAGCATTGGTGGCATCCGCCCGCCGGACGCGGCGTGCGCACCCGCTGCTCAGATGATTATCTCTGGCTGCCCTTTGCACTCTGCCACTACATCACCGCCACGGAGGATCTTGCGCTGTTAGAACAGCCGATTAGCTATCTTGAAGCGCCACTGCTCACCGCCGAAGAAGAGTCAGTTTACAGCCTGCCGAACGTCAGTCAGCTGCAGGAAAACCTGTGGCAGCATGGCTTGCGTGCCATTCAGCATGGTCTGCGGTTTGGTGAGCATGGTTTGCCGCTGATGGGTTCCGGCGACTGGAATGACGGCATGAGCGAAGTGGGTATTGCCGGTAAAGGTGAAAGCGTCTGGCTCGGCTTTTTCCTCTACAGCGTGCTCACGCGCTTTGCCGCGCTCTCCACCCGTATCGATCAGCCGGAAGCCGCCAGCTTGTGCAAACAACAGGCGGAGAAGCTGAAAACGGCGATCAATCAGCTCGCCTGGGATGGTGAATGGTTCCTGCGTGGCTACTTCGATAACGGTGAAACCCTGGGTTCACAGCGCAACGCCGAATGTCGCATTGATGCCATCGCGCAGAGTTGGTCGGTGCTGTCTGCGGCTGGCGATCACGACAAATGCGCCTCGGCGATGCAGGCGCTCGATCAGCAATTGGTGGATAGCGATAACGGCCTGATTAAACTGCTTACGCCGCCGTTCAATGGCGCAGGCCCCAATCCGGGATACATTCGCGGTTATCTGCCTGGCATCCGTGAAAACGGTGGGCAATACACGCACGGCGCGCTGTGGGCAATTATGGCGTTCGCCGAGATGGGCCAGGTCGAGCGCGCATGGGCGTTGCTGGCGCTGATCAATCCGATCAATCACAGTCTGGATGCGAAAGCTGTTGCAACTTACAAAGTAGAACCTTACGTGATGGCGGCGGATGTCTACAGCGCCGAGAGCCATGAAGGTCGTGGCGGCTGGACGTGGTACACCGGATCGGCGGGCTGGACTTATCAGCTGATCATCGAAAGCCTGCTCGGCATCACGCGCCACGGCAATAAATTGCGGCTGCGTCCGCGTCTGCCCAAAGCATGGCCGGGCGCGAAGGTGATTTATCATGAAGGGTCCGCGCGCTATGAGATTGAGATGCGGCGCACGCCCGGCGCTTATCAACTGTGGCTGGATGATGTGCTGAGTGCCGATGATGCTATCACACTCAGCTGCGACGTCGGAAATCATCAGGTACGAATTCATCTTGCTGAGTAGCAATCACTGCGGTCATTAGTTTTTACCATAGCCAGCAGTGGAAAATATCGCAGCGCCCTGCCAGCGGCTATTTTAGGGTTATTCTCCCTTACAAGGAGAATAATTCATGAGCCTCTTATCACCCGGCAATCGCCGGGATTTTCTCTCCGCCGGCATGAAACTCACCGCCGCAGGTACCTTACTCAACGCGGGCATGAGCCGCAGCATTCAGGCGGTAGAAACCTGCCAACCGGCGCCTGCCAGCCGCGTTGATGCCACGCACTTTCTGCTGCGCAATGTGCGCCTGGAAGAAGCCTTTATCCGCAATAAAGATGTGATCACCGCCACGCAAACCGGTTTATATGATGTCGAGGTGAGCGCTGGCAAGATTGCCGCCGTTCATCCTGCGGGCGTTAGCCTTAATCTGCCAACGTGGGACGCCGCAGGTTATCTGCTGCTGCCCGCCACGCGCGACATGCATATCCATCTCGATAAAACCTTCTACGGCGAAAGCTGGCGCGCCCCGCTGCCGCGCCATAGCGTGATTGATATGATTCATCAGGAAGAGCAGATCCTGCCCGAACTGCTGCCGACTTCTGAAATCCGTGCCGGGAAACTGATTGGCCTGCTGCAATCCAAAGGCAGCAGTTCTGCACGCAGCCATTGCAATATTGATCCGGTCAGCAAATTACACGGTCTTGAGCATCTGCAGCAGGCGATTGCCAACCATCGTGATGATTTTCATGCCGACATTGTCGCCTTCCCACAACACGGATTACTTCGCTCAAACGTCGAAGGCATGATGCGCGAAGCGATGAAGATGGGCGCGAACTATGTCGGTGGACTGGATCCAACCAACGTTGACGGCGCGATGGAAAAGTCACTGGATACCCTGTTCAGCATCGCACTCGATTTCGCTGCACCCATCGATATTCACTTGCACGAAACCGAGCCGCACGGCGTGGCGGCGATTCGCTACATGCTGAAAACGGTGCGCGACAATCCGCAGCTGAAAGGCAAAGTCACCCTCAGCCACGCCTTTGCCCTGGGGACGTTACAGGGTAACGAACTGACGGCGATGATTGAGGAATTAAAAGAGCAGCAGTTTAGTATCGCCACCACCGTACCGATTGGTCGCGTAATCATGCCGCTGCCGCAGTTGCGCGCCGCTGGCGTGCCGGTGTGGTCGGGCACCGACACCATCGCCGATCACTGGCAGCCCTTTGGCAGCGGCAGCATGCTGGAGAAAGCCAACGTCTATTCGCAGCTCTATCGTGGGCCGGATGAGTATTCACTGAGTCGCGCGTTAGGTATCGCCACCAACGAGGTGTTGCCGCTGAATAGCCACGGCGAACAGCAATGGCCGAAAGCACAGGACCACGCCACCATGATGCTGGTTAACGCCAGTTGCTCTGCGGAAGCTGTTGCGCACATCGCGCCGGTGATGGCGACGTTCTTTAACGGCAAACAGACGTTTGGCAGCCTGAAAAAGGTGTGAATTTCGACCTGGTGCGCATCAATGCGCACCCTAAAGAAGCTGAATGGCGAAAGCCAGCAATTCATAGTCAATTTCGGCATTTGCCTGCGGCCATCCTTTTCCATAGCTTGAAATCATCAACAGGAGAGGAACCTATGACAGCATCAGCATTACCGGTCGCGATTGTCACCGGCGGCAACAGCGGCATTGGCCTGGAAACCGTGATGTTATTGGCGGCCGATCATCAGGTTTACGCGATTGGGCGCAATCAGCAAACGTTGCAGGCTTTAGAACAGGTCACCAATGTGATTCCGCTTGCACTGGATATCACAGATTTTGCCGCCGTGGCCGCGTTCACCGCCACATTAAATCGGGTTGATGTGCTGGTGCATTCGGCGGCGATCTCGATTCTCAGCACTACCTTCTCCGCCACGCCAGAACTGTGGCAACATCACCTGAACATTAATGTCATTGCGCCTGCAGAACTCACGCGCTTAATCTTGCCCGCCCTGCGCGCCTCACAGGGCAAAGTGGTGTTTATCAACTCCGGCTCCGGGACGCTGGCGTTAGCGGGACACGTCATTTACTCCGCCTCCAAATTTGCCCTTACCGCGCTGGCGCATGCGCTGCGTAGCGAAGAGAGCGAACATGCCGTGCGGGTCGCGACAGTCGCGCCCGGCCCAACCGATACGCCGATGAATCAAGCCTCGCGTGCCCGCGCGGGTAACCATGCACCGATCAATCCGCAGGAGTATCTCGATGCGAGTTCGGTGGCGCGCGCCGTGCGGTTTATTGTGGATAGCCCGGAAGATACGCAGATTGCAGATATTGTGATTCGTCCACGCCGCGATAAAGCCAGGCGCTGATTCAGCAGTAAAAAATCCATAACGCGAGGCTGCCATCCGGCGGCCTTTTTCTTTATTACGTTTTTTTTTAGCAATATTCTCACTGCTCATTCGTCTACCTCATCACCAGCAGTTATCCGTTAATGTCATGAGGACAAAACAATGAGAGATTTTGATATGCACAGACACGGTCATCGGGATCATTTTGGCGGTCATCGCCTGGCGAAACCGCTGCTGATGGGCGCGGTGATTATCGCCGCGCTGGGCTTGTTGGTGATGTCGCTGTGGAATGCGTTGCTGCCGGGCATCATCGGTGTGAAAAGCATCGGTTTCTGGCAGGCGCTGGGCTTGCTGGCGTTCTGCCGCATCTTGTTTGGCGGTTTGGGATTCCGTCCGGGCATGTTCGGCATGGCGCGTCGCCGCATGCACGAACGCTGGATGCAGATGACGCCGGAACAACGCGAAGAGTTTATGCAGCATCGCCGCAATCGCTTTGGTCATCGTGGTCATCACGATCGCTGCGACTGGCATGGTCGTCGTGATGAGCGAGGTGAAACGCGTCCGCAGCCAGAGAATAATCCGCCCAAATCCAGCGACGCCGGGTAAGCGTGATGGCGCAGGATTCACTGCTGATGTCGGCAATCACCGCCTGCCGCACTAAGCTAAATGCGTTCATTCGCGGGCGAACTGACGAAATAACCGGATAACCCGATTGCCTGGCAATCGGGCATCATTTACCACCACTTTTTCTCTTGCTGCGGCTGCAAAAATTGCACGCCCTGCCCGAGTTGTGGCATCGACACATTAATCTGCTGTTCCTGCGCCAGCGTCACGATTTGATTAAGCGGATCATTCCATGCATGAAACGCTAAATCGAAAGCGGCATTGTGAATTGGGAACAGCCATTTCGCGTTGAGGTCGATAAAGGCTTTGATGGTGTCTTGTGGCAGCATATGAATATCGGCCCAGCGACGGTCATAAGCGCCGTTTTCCAGAAAGGCCATATCGAACGGGCCGAATTTATTACCGATCTGTTTGAAACCATCGAAATAACCGGAATCCCCGCCATAGAACAGGCGGAAATCATCGCTGATAATGCTCCATGAGCACCACAGCCGCTTATTAATGTCGAACATGCCACGGCCAGAAAAATGCTGCGATGGCGTAGCGACAAATTGAATACCGCCGATATTCTTTGATTCCCACCAATCCAGCTGAGTGATTTTTTCCGGCGCAACGCCCCAGGATATCAGTAAATCACCGACACCCAGCGGCGTCAGGAAATAGCGCACGCGATCTTTAAGCTGCAAAATGGTGTGATAATCCAGATGGTCATAATGATCATGCGAAAGAATGATCCCTTCAATGGGCGGCAAATCTTCAAGCGCAATCGGCGCAGGCTGGAAGCGTTTCGGGCCAAACCACGTAAAGGGCGAAGCACGCTGCGTAAATACCGGATCGGTCAGCCAGTATTTGCCCTGCATTTTAAATAGCAATGATGAGTGGCCAAGGCGAAATACGCTGTTATCCGCCGCAGCCCCAAGTTGCTGCGCGTCGAGTTTGATGAGCGGCAGCGCAGATTCAGGTGCGGTATTTTTCGGTTTGTTAAAGGCAAAATCCCAGAATAGTTTGGCGAACTCAGTTAATCCTAACTGCTGGCGTGGGATCTTATTGTTAAACCTTTTGCCATCAAACTGAGCGGATTGCGGATAGCGTTTTATATTGCAGCGACAAATGCTCGAACTATTCAACATTGATCTTTTACCTCTCATCCCGGGTCCTTCAGAATATTCACTTTTACGGCAACGCACATCGCATATTGGGCGGTTGATGACTTCGCTAACGCCGAGAGTTAAAGTAACGCTTTTGCTTGATTTTATGAGGGAAAATGAAACGTTTATTTGTTTACGGTACGCTCCAGCCCGGCCATTCAAATGCGCATATTCTGGAAAACATCGGTGGCGAATGGCTGGCGGGAACGGTTTCTGGCACCTTTTATGAGCGCGGCTGGGGCGCAGCAGCAGATTTCCCCGGCATTGTGTTGCAGGAAAACGGCCCACGCGTGCCGGGTTATCTGTTTATCTCAGAGAAACTTGAACCGCATTGGCCGATGCTCGATGAGTTTGAAGATGGCTACGATCGCGTGGAAGTTGATGTCACCACCAGCAATGGCGAGCTGATCACAGCGTGGATTTATCAGTTGCAGCCGCAACTTTAACTTCACAATGCCAGTATTTACGCCCGATTTCCGTAGGGTGCGCATTCATGCGCACTTGGTCACCATTAATGGCGACTCTACGGAATGCCCACTTTCCTCTTCCACCCCAAATGCGGTGCAACGTCCTCAATACAATCTGTAATGATCTGCGCACGTCCTGATTTCGGCTTCTAGAATGAATCTCAAATAGACGAGAGGAATTCATGATGATCAAAGTCTGCACCGCCTGCGGCACATCTTACGATGAGCAACAGAGTCAAATCGAACACTGTAAAATATGTGAAGATGAACGACAGTTTGTGCCGGCCAGCGGGCAAAAATGGACTTCACTGCATAGCCTGCAAGCCACACACTGCAATAAATGGCAGCAGCATGCTGCCAACGTGTTCAGTCTGCAAACCGTGCCCAGCTTTGCTATTAATCAACGCGCGTTTCTGCTGCAAACGCCGCACGGCAATATTCTGTGGGATTGCATCGCTAATTTCGATGATGCCACCAAAGCGATTGTTACCGCGCTCGGTGGTATTCACGCCATCGCTATTTCGCATCCGCACTATTACAGCACCATGCAGGATTGGGCAGCGGCATTCGACGCGCCGATCTATCTGCATGCTAACGATAGTCAATGGATTATGCGCGACAGCCCGCATATTCATCTTTGGCAAAATGACGAGCTGGAAATTGTGCCGGAAGTGAAACTGATTCGTCTTGGCGGACATTTTGCTGGCGGATGCGTATTGCATTGGACGCACGATGACGGCGTGCTGTTGAGTGGCGATATCGTGCAAGTCGCGCCTGGCGCGGATGCGGTGTCATTTATGTGGAGCTATCCAAATATGCTGCCGTTACCGGCGGCGGCAGTCAGCGATATTATGCGTCGGCTGGCGGCGCTAAAATTTTCGCGCTTATACGGCGCATTCGAGCATCGCCAAATTCTCACTGACGCGCAGCGGATCGTGATGCAGTCGGGCGAGAAATATATTGCCTGCTTGCAGAAGTCTCTCTCCTGAACGAATTGTAAGCAAACGCGCTGCGGATGGATGTACAGACGTCTAAACATCCATTATAGTCCGTTCCCTACGTTTAAAGGGAATCCGCGCAATGAAGAAAATTTTACTCACGACGCTGCTGGCTGCATCCGTGGCGCTGCTTAGTGGCTGCAACAAAGACGATGAAAATCAAATCAAAGTGGCCATTAATACCGGACCAGACCAGGCGCTGTGGGATACCGTGAAGCAAGTGGCGCACGACAAATATCAGCTGGATGTCGATGTGGTGGCCTTCAATGATTATGTGCAGCCGAATGAAGCGCTGTTCAACAAAGATGTCGATGCCAACGCCTTCCAGAGCCTGCCTTATCTGGAGATGCAATCCAAAGAGCGCGGCTACCACTTCGCCGTGGTCACCAACACCTTCGTGTTCCCGATTGCAGGCTACTCGCGCAAGATTAAATCGCTGAAAGCGTTGCCTGACGGCGCCACCGTGACCCTCTCCAACGAAGCTACCACGCTCGGCCGCAGCCTGCTGCTGTTGCAGGCGCAGGGCTTGATCAAAGTGAAACCCGAAGCGGGCTTGCTGCCAACCACGCTGGATATCACCGACAATCCGAAGAAGCTGAAAATTGTTGAGGTGGATACGCCGCAGCTGGCGCGTACGCTGGACGATCCGCAGGTTTATCTTTCGATCATCAACAACAACTTCGCCGCGCTGGTTAATCTCTCTGCCTCGCGTGACGGCATGTTTATGGAAGGCAAAGCCTCGCCTTATGTGAATGCGATTGTGGCGCGTGAAGATAATAAAGACAGCGCCAACGTGCAGAAGCTGAAACAAGCCTTCCAGTCACAGGAAGTGCTGGATAAAGCCAACGAGATCTACAAAGGCGATATTATTAAAGGCTGGTAATTCGGCGAAAACTGCGCAGATATTAACTGCGCAGTTTCAGCTTATTTAAAATCGACCTCCATCAGCTCCGCAATAGTTGCATTACGCGTTGAAGCGACACAATGATGCAAATAGTCAGTAAACTTTGACGATGGCGGCATACCCAGCTCCAGCAATTTTTCATTGCTAAACACCACATTCAGTTTTGAAAAATGTCCATACAGATTCATGGCGCGTAATAAGATGCGTTCATTACAGGGACCAAACAGGGTAGAAAATGAGCTCCTGCTCGCTGCCAGTTCACGGTAATTCACTTTCTGATACGTTTCGGCCACCGCAACGTGTCCCGAGGCTTGTGCCATCGCCCGATCAATCTCGGCAAACGTGACGCTGCTATTTTCGCCCGCTGAAATATGAATAATCGTTTTCTCCACGTTGGGAGCCGTCAATAACAACTCCAGCGCATCGGCACAGTAATCGACCGGCACCACATCGATACGGTCATTCAGCTCACACATAAATTTGCCTAACGTGAGCACCATGCGAAATACCCAAAAAATGCTTGGGGACGGCGCACAGCCACAGTCCGAATGCCCCACCACAATGGATGGTCGCGCGATGACTAAGGGCAGATTAGGTAACATCTCGCTCATCATTCTTTCAACCGTCGCTTTACTCCACGTATATTCCACAACGTGTTGTTCGCGCAGCGTATTCAACTCACTTTCCACCACCAGCGAATTGGCTTCGGGCGCACACGACATAGCGGTACCGACATGCACAAAGCGCTTGAGCCCTTTCACCCGCGCCATACGACTGGCAAATGCGAAGGTGCCTTCTACATTGACTTTCCAGATGAGGGGATTCGCGCCAAAAGAGGCGACAGCGGCGCAGTTAAGCACATGCGTAACCTTGGTCAAGCGCGCATCGTCAATAAACCGTTCCGGCTCAGCAAGATCGCCTATTAAGATGTTCTCGTGGGTGAGCCTGTTTAATTGACCGGCTTCAACGCCAAATTTAATCAGGTTTTCCTTAATTCGCTCTAATCCTGCAGCTTGACTATTAGCCCGCACTAATAAAAGTAGTCGGTAATGATCACTTTTCTTGAGCAGATTAACCGCGACCGCACCGCCCAAAAATCCAGTTGCACCCGTTATGAGTACTGTATTCATATTTTTTAACCCACCGGTTCGTTACAGGAAAAACTGTGCATTTAGCTGGCTAGAATCTATGCTCGCGTGGGTAAATGATGAATAAATGCCCTGTGCTTTCCTGCGGGTAAAACCGCTCCAGTGAGCATTGGTTTATATATGTTCAAATGTGATATTTGGGCCTCAGTGCGCAGTCAAATATTCCACTACGCTCAGCGTGAAAAATGAGCGCGATATAAAAATGGTGTAAAAATATCGGCGTTACGCGTAAAAATGCTGTACGTAAATTCGCCTGCCACTGTTCGCTTCGATCGCAAACAGGTATGTTCGCCCTCATTAGCCTCAACCCTGATAAACCACAGGAAATCTATGAGTCAAAGTGAAAAACAGTCCTTGCCTGCTGGCATGCTGGCGGCCGCGGGGATCGTGTTTGGGGATATCGGCACCAGCCCGCTTTATACCCTTAAAGAGTGCCTCTCCATTTTGCCTAATGGCGCCGTCTCCACCACCGCAGTGATGGGATTTTTGTCGCTGATTTTCTGGGCGCTGACGCTGATCGTGACGCTGAAATACGTCTGCTTTGTGATGCGCGCCGATCATGATGGCGAAGGCGGCGTATTAACGCTGATGTCGCTGGCACGCCAGCATGTTGGGCCGAAAGCCTCGCACATCATTGTGTTAGCGGGCTTGATTGGCGGCGCGTTCTTCTACGGCGATGGCGTGATCACACCGGCGATTTCGGTGCTGTCGGCGATCGAAGGTATCGAAGTGGTGTCACCTGAGCTGGATAAATATGTGGTGCCGCTGGCAGTGGCGATTCTCACGCTACTGTTTATGATTCAAAAACACGGCACCGAGAAGGTCAGTAAGGTTTTTGGCCCGGTGATGTTTGTCTGGTTTGTGTCGATTGCCCTGTTAGGCATTCGCGGCATCCTGCTTAATCCTGAAGTGCTTTACGCGCTGAATCCCTCCTATGCGCTGACGTTCCTGCTTAGCCACAAAGCGCTGTCGTTTGCCGCGCTGGGCATGGTGGTGCTGGCGGTGACCGGCGCGGAGGCGCTGTACGCCGATATGGGACATCTGGGCAAAGCGCCGATTCGCATGGCCTGGCTGGTGATCGCCATGCCCGCGCTGGTGCTCAACTACTTTGGGCAGGGCGCGCTGGTCATTGCCGATGCGCAGGCTCTCAATAATCCGTTCTTTAATCTCGCGCCGGGTTGGGGACAGATCCCACTGATTGTGCTGTCAACGCTGGCCACGGTGATCGCCGCGCAGTCGGTGATTACCGGCGTGTATACGCTGACGCATCAGGCGATCCGTCAGGGATTTCTGCCGCCGATGCGCATCATCTTCACCTCGCACACGGAATCCGGTCAGATCTATATTCCGGTGGTGAACTGGCTGCTGTTTGTCGCGGTGACGGTGATTGTGCTGGCGTTCCGACAATCTTCGGCGCTCTCTTCGGCGTACGGCATTGTGGTGACCGGCACAATGGTGATCACCGCTTGTCTGGCGGGCGTGGTAGCGCTGCGTAACTGGAAGTGGCCGCTGCCGGTGGCGCTGGTTTTCCTGCTGTGTATGTTAAGCATAGATGTGCCGCTGTTCAGCGCCAACCTGATGAAACTGCTGTCCGGTGGTTGGGTGCCGGTGCTGCTGGCGCTGAGCATGATGGGATTGATGCTCATTTGGAGCAGCGAGCGTAATCGCCTAATCCGCAAGTTGAATAACGATCCTGAGAGCCTGCAGGCGCTGGTGCGATCGCTGGAAACCCATCCGCCCAGTCGTGTGCCGGGCACCGCAATCTTCCTCTCACGTAAAGAGCATGAGATTCCGCAGGCGCTGTTACATAACCTTAAACACAACCGCGTGCTGCATAAACGTGTGGTGCTGCTGCATATTCGCACTACCGATATCCCGCGCGTCTATAACCAGAAGCGTCTGAGCATCACTCAATTGTCGCCAACGTTCTGGCAGGTGACCGCCGCTTACGGCTGGCGCGAGACGCCATCGATGGCCGAGATCCTGCATTTGTGCGGGTTGGAAGGATTGGGTTGTACCGTCAATGAAGCCTCGTTCTTTACCTCGCACGACACGCTGGTGATGAAGAAGAGAAAAGGTTTGATGCGCATTAAAGGCGGTATTTTCCACTTCTGCCAGCGCAATGCGCAGCGCGCACATGAGCAATTCAATATCCCGCCGAATCGAGTCATTGAATTGGGCGGGCAGCGCGAATTTTAATCTGCCGATGACATAAAGCGCAGGGATTGTAGCGGCGCAGTTCATTGCGCGATAAATCGCGCCGCTACGATCAGGCTTTATATTCAACTTCCTGTCGACTGTTAGGGTTAACACACCAAATGTAACCAGATGCAAAAATAGTCGCGTAAGGTTGAATGAGTTGTGGCTGAATCTTTCTTAACATCTAATTAGCAATTAAAGCTAAAACGCTTAACTTGAAAAGGTGTTTATTAACTTCACCGGCAATCATCACTCGCCGTAAACATTTAGGGTGTCAGCACATTACCAACAATTGAAAGATTCGTAGCTGCGGCCATTGGCTCAGTTATTATTTGCGAGGAGTATCGCCATGAAACAATTAATTAATGACGTAATATCTATTTTCACACCGCAATCTGTTAAACCGGTTTTAATTCGCGGCGATTTAACCCATCGCGAACTTTCATCGATTCATCCGGTAGGCTTTACTTCGGTGAGCTGGGCGACTTCAATGGAAGAGCTGAATGACGCCTTTGTGCAGAAAGCCGTTGCTGCCGGTGCGGTGGGTTATCACATCACCGAAGTGGAATCCCACGAACCGGCGCACGATGGTCAGCACGTCATGGCCGCCACTGCCACCCTTTATCACATCAATAGCAAAGTGGCTTATGGCTAATGTTAATACCCGTCATACTTCAAGTTGCAGGAGCGTTGGCCGCGCATGTTCACCCCAGTCACTTACTAATGTAAGCTCCTGGGATTCACATACTTGCCGCCTTCCTGCAACTCGAATTATTTAGGGTATTTATAATTTACCCTTCATCATCGGCAGGCTTTTTTCTGCAAAATAGTCGACAAGAAAATCAATAAACACTTTAATGCGCGGCGATTCAGACGCACGCTGGGTGTAAACCGCCCAGACATTCGCTTCCTGATACCATTGCGGTAATACGTGCAGCAATTGGTTTTCGCTTAAATACGGCGCCACATCCCACACAGAACGCAACGCAATCCCGTGCGATTTTAATGCCCAATTCAGAATCACTTTCCCGCTATTAGATGAGTAATGGCTATTCAGGCGACAAACGATTTTATTTTCGCCGTCCGTTAACGTCCAATGCCCAAAGGTATTATTATTTTCATTAATAATAAGACAGCTGTGATCGATTAAATCATCCAGCGTCTCCAGCGGACGTGACCGGGCTAAGTAATCTGCAGTAGCACAAAGAATGCGCCGATTGGCGGCTAATTTTCGTGCAATGTAAGAGTGATTCACATCATCACCCACCCGAATATCGACGTCAGTGCCTGACTGCAATAAATCAATATCGCGATCGCTGAGCATCAATTTGATGTTCAGTGACGGATGACGCGTCATAAATTCGGCAATCGCATCGGACAAATAATCCTGGCCAAAGCCAAATGAACAGGCCACAGTCAAATCGCCGGTTAATTCGCCGCGCCACTGCTGAAAGTTATTCAGGAAGGAATCCATTTCGTGCACCACGTGCAACGCACCTTCCAGCGCCTTTTCACCTTCTGGCGTCAGGCGCATCACGCGGTTGGTGCGGAAAAACAGCCGGGTTTCCAACTGCTTTTCGAGGATGGCAATCCGCTTGCTGATGTAGGATGGCGACTGGCCGAGCTCAATCGCAGCGCGGCCAAAACCTTCATAGCGCGCTACGCTGATAAAGACATACAGATCTTCGACTGACGGCCAACCCTGAAGCGGCTTCTGATAACTTTTTCCGGCAAGCAGTATTTTCATCACCATCACGGCGTTAGCGAAATTTAGCCGGTTATAACACAGAATCCAGAAAGCACTGAAGCTGACTTAAAAACAGTTCAGGCACTTCCTCATGCGGTGAATGACCGCAAGGTAATGCGTTGCCCTGAATATTGCGCGCTTTATCCCGCCAGGTTTCCACCACGTTATATAACTGGCCAACCGTGCCCTTTTCTCCCCATAACAACAGAAGCGGCGCTTCAATGCGTTTAGCGCTGTCCTGCGCATCATCGTCTAAATCAATCGTCGCCGCGGCGCGATAATCTTCGCACACCGCGTGAATCATCTCTTTATTTTGATAACAGCGCAGGTAATCGTTGAAGATGACCTCCTCGGTGGCGCCCGGCGTTTTTAATTGCCCATCAATGTGTTTACGCAGGAATAATGCCGGATCGTGGCCGATCAGGGTTTCAGGTAATGGATAAGGTTGAATCAGGAAGAACCACCAGAAATAGCGCGTGGCAAACGCCTTGTTGGTTAAGGCGTACATGGTCGCGGTCGGCGCAATATCAATAAACACGCAGCAGGAAAGTTTTTCCGGATGATCAAGCGCCAGCCGATGGCCCACGCGCGCACCGCGATCGTGCCCGACAAATGCCACGCGCTCCAATCCCAACGCCTCGATTAACAGGCTGATATCCTGCGCCATCACCCGTTTCGAGTAAGCGCGATGCGTATCATCACTCGGCGGCTTGTCGCTGTCACCGTAACCGCGCAGATCCGGCAGGATTACGCGATACTGCTGCGCCAGCTGCGGTGCAATTTTGCGCCACGCCAGATGATTTTGCGGATGTCCGTGCAGCATCAGCAGTGGCGGACCTTCGCCGCCCATCGCAACGCGCAGCGTCACGCCGTTCGCCAGACGCACATCACTCAGCGTAAAGCCGCTGATAAAGGGTGAATCACCGCGTGGCATAATCTCACTCATGCTGGTGCGTGCTGTTGGATTTGATCGCGCTTCAGCCACGGACGCTGAGCAAAATGCTGCGCTTCAAACTGTGTAATGTCGGATTCGTACTGCAACGTCCAGTCCACCGCGCTGCCGCCGCCCAATAACATCTCGCGTTTTAAGGCACTGATCGAAAAGGCAATGCGTTGATTATTAAAGAGGATTGCCTGTTGTTCCAGCGACACGGTAATGCGATTACTGGCGGCATTGTTCGCAACCTCGCTCAGGCGCTGATAATCCTTTTCGCATAACGTCAGCGTCAAAACGCCATTGCGCTGGCAGTTATCGTCGAAGATGCCGGCAAAACTGGTGCCGATAATGGCGCGGATGCCGAGCTGATTAAGTCCCCACACCGCATGTTCGCGGCTGGATCCACAGCCGAAATTGGCGCCCACCAGTAAGAAGGTGGCGTTTTCCCAACCGGCTTGATTAAGAATGAAAGCGGGATTTGGGCGGCCGTCGGGCAGGAAGCGCAGGTCGAAGAACACACCGCGATCTAAATCCTTACGATCGATGCCTTTGAGAAACTGCTTTGGCATGATCACATCGGTATCAATATTGGCCGCCGGTAGTGGCGCCAGCGTGCCCGTCATGTTGTTAAATGCTTCCATCTCAAACCTCTGCAGTCATGAATTTGCGGACATCAACCAGATGGCCGGCAATCGCGGCGGCGGCGACCATCGCCGGGCTCATTAAGTGCGTGCGCGCACCCGCGCCCTGGCGGCCAGGGAAATTGCGGTTGGTGCCGGATGCACAGCGATCGCCGGGCGCTAAGACATCTTCGTTCATCGCCAGGCACATTGAGCAGCCTGATTGACGCCATTCGAAACCGGCGTTGACGAAAATCGCGGCTAAACCTTCCGCTTCTGCTTGCTGACGCACCTGTGTCGATCCCGGCACGATAATGCCGCGTACGTGCGGGGCGATTTTGTGTCCGTCGATAATCGCAGCGGCAGCGCGTAGATCTTCAATGCGGCCGTTGGTGCAGGAACCAATAAAGGCATGCGTGATGGCGATCTCCGCTAACGGCGTGCCGGGTTCCAGCCCCATATATTGCAGCGCGCTCCGCAGCGTCTGCTGTTTCACCGCATCTGTTTCCTGCGCCGGGTCGGGCACGTGGCCGGTAATGGCACTGGCTTGATCCGGGCTGATTCCCCATGTCACTTTGGGTTCAAGATCGCTGCAGTTGATGGCGATGCGGCTATCGAAGCGCGCGTCCTCATCGCTGCGTAAATCGCGCCACTCCGCAACGGCCTGCTGCCACAGCTCGCCGGTCGGCATTTGCGGTTTGCCGGCGATATAGGCAAACACTTTTTCATCCGGCGCGATAATCGCACCGCGCGCACCGGCTTCCACTGCCATGTTGCACAGCGTCATGCGCCCTTCCATGCTCAGCGCTTCGATGGCAACACCGGCAAATTCAATGGCAAATCCGGTCGCGCCTGATGCGCCAATCTGCTCGATCAGCGCCATGATGATGTCCTTCGCCGAACACCCAAAAGGCAGCTCACCGCTCACCGTCACCAGCATGGTTTTTAGGGTGCGATAAATCAGGGTTTGCGTCGCCAGCAGGTGCTCGATTTCCGAGGTGCCGATGCCGAAACCGAGCGCGCCAAACGCGCCGTAAGTGGTGGTATGGCTGTCGCCTGCGGCAATCACCATACCGGGCATTACCAGGCCTTGCTCGTGTGCGACGACGTGTTCGATGCCTTGACGCGGGTCAAGCACATCGAACAATTCGATGCCAAAATGCGCGGCGTTCTGGCGAAAGTAATCGACTTGTAACTGACCGCCCGCGTCGGTCATCGCCTCATCACGCTCGGGGCGCGTTGGGTTAACGTGATCGACATTCAGCAAAATGGTGCCCGGATTGCGCACAAGACGCTGGTGATCGCGCAGGCCGCTAAACGCCTGCGGGCTGGTGTACTCATTGAGAATCGAGCGATCGATATAGAGCAGCACATGCCCTTCGTCATCTAACTTACGAACCACATGCTGATCGATCAGTTTTTCATACAGTGTTTTGTTAGCCATGCCGTTGCCCACGCGAAAAGTAAAACAAGTCATTAGAGACGTTAGGGTAAATCAGTTTGTGCGCGGGGAACGAACACGCTTCGTGAAGTGATGTTTTATGAAATGTGCAGTAGGTAAGTTGGTCGCCACGAATGGCAGAAACATCGCGCTACGCAATGTGCGTAAAATAGCAGGAGTTTTATTTGACCTAAGTCGCGTCTACCGATATAAAGAATAACCGCGCAGCTTAAGCGGTTTATCTCCGATTAATTCCCCCTTCTGCTTATATTTCACGCTATTTTATTTTTTTAAGTTAATTAATTAACACCAATACTTTATTAACTAAAAACAAGTTAATCATTCCGTAACAATCTCTTAATGTGCAAACCGAATTTTTAACGTTCACCTGCATTGCATAATAAGTAGGACTGGAATGACTCACACCAAAAAGATCGTGTCTGCACTATCGCTGGCAGCGCTGCTTGTCTCATCAGCGGTTCGCGCTGAAGACGCACCAGAAAAAACTGACGTTCTGCTGATTGGCGGCGGCATCATGAGCGCCTCGCTCGGCACCTGGCTGCAAGAGCTGCAACCGGGCTGGAAACAGCTGATGGTTGAGAAGCTGGACGGCGTCGCGCTGGAATCGTCCAACGGCTGGAACAACGCCGGTACGGGTCACTCTGCTAACATGGAGCTGAACTACACGCCTGAGCGTGCAGACGGTTCAATCGACGTTAGCAAAGCGCTGGAAATTAACGAATCCTTCATGATTTCGCGCCAGTTCTGGACGTCGCAGGTGCAGCGCGGTGTGTTGCACGATCCGCACTCCTTCATTAACTCTACGCCGCACATGAGCTTCGTCTGGGGCGACAAAAACGTCGAGTACCTGACGAAGCGTTACGATGCGCTGCAGAAAACCACCCTGTTCCAGGGCATGAAATTCTCTACCGATCATCAGCAGATCCAGCAATGGGCGCCGCTGGTGATGGAAGGTCGTGACCCGAACCAGAAAGTTGCGGCAACCTGGACGCCAGTCGGCACCGATGTTAACTACGGTGAAATCACCCGTCAGCTGATCGGTAGCCTGAAGAAAGATCAGAACTTCAAGCTGGAAACCTCGTCAGAAGTCACTGATTTCAAGCGTAACAGTGATAACTCGTGGCACGTCACCATCAAAGATGTGAAGAGCGGCGATAAGCGTTCAGTTGATGCGAAATACGTGTTCATCGGTGCAGGCGGCGGCGCGATTAAGCTGCTGCAGAAAACCGGCATTCCGGAAGCAGATAATTACGGCGGCTTCCCGGTCGGCGGTTCGTTCCTGATGACCGAGAACCCAGAGATCGCTAATCGTCACCTGGAAAAAGTATACGGTCAGGCTTCTGTGGGTGCGCCACCGATGTCGGTTCCACACATCGATTCACGTACCCTCGACGGTAAGAAAGTGGTGCTGTTTGGACCTTTCGCCACCTTCTCCACCAAGTACCTGAAAAACGGTTCGCTGTTCGATCTGCTGAGCGCGACCACCACCAGCAACATTATACCGATGACGCATGTTGGCATCGACAACTTCGACCTGGTGAAATACCTGATTGGTCAGGTGATGCTGAATGACGACGACCGTTTTGCTGCGCTGAAAGAGTACTATCCAAACGCGCGTAAAGAGGACTGGAAACTGATTCAGGCAGGTCAACGTGTGCAGATCATCAAGAAAGATGCCGAAAAAGGTGGCTTGCTGAAACTGGGTACCGAAATCGTGACCGATCAGCAGAAAACCCTGGCGGCACTGTTGGGCGCGTCACCGGGCGCATCGACTGCTGCACCCATTACGCTCGACGTGATGAAGAAGCTGTTCCCAGAGCAGTTCGCTTCGCCAGAGTGGCAGCAGAAGATCCGCGCTATCGTGCCAAGCTTCGGCCAGAAGCTGAACGGCAACACCGCGCTGACGCAGCAAGTTTGGGACAACACCGCAGCGACGCTGCTGTTGACCAAGCCGCCGGTCATCAACATGGGTGATCAGACGGTTGCGCCAACGCAGGCTAAGCCGCGTACTGAATCAGGCAAACAGGATATGGCGCTGTAATTCCCGCAAGAAGTGAATCAAGCCGGACACTGTCCGGCTTTTTTATTGTCTTTTGTAGGGGCGCCATTAACGGCGATCTCACGGAGATTTTTACGACTTTTTATAATCGGTGTAGGCGTTTTGTAAAACCACATGGTCGGCAATATATTTGGCATCGTGCCATACGCCATAAATAAACGATGATGCGCGATTTACCAGATTGGGCAAGCCAAGGAAGTAAATACCCCGTTCGGCGGAAATACCGCGTTTATGGAATGGCGCACCATTAGCATCAAAGGCATCCACTTTCAGCCAACTAAAATCAAATTTAAAACCGGTGGCCCAGATAATGCTGGTAATACCTGCGGCCTGTAGATCCAGTTCTGATAATGGATTAATTAAACATTCTGGATCTGGCAATAATTCCCATGCTTGCGGCTCGGGCGGTAAGTCCAGGCCATTACGCTCAATATAAGCATCGGCATCACGCAGTACGTCGAAATACGCTTTGTCGCCTTCCGCAATATTGTCCATTATACCCTCAGCGAAGCTCAGCACGCCGTCATCCCAGGTTTTGGTGATCCCCACCAACGTAATGCCCATGTGCGCCAGTCGGCGAAAATCGACCGTTTTGCCACCTTCATAACCACTCACGGCAAAAGCAACGTGCTGTTTCTTCGGCTTGATTTTGACTTCATCCCATAAGCCCAGCGCGCCCAGCCACCAGCAATAATCGCGGTCACGATAGGAACGTGGCGGACGGTAATGTTCGCCGATGGAGAGCGTCACTTCACGGCCAGATTTACGCAACTCTTCCGCAATTTGTGAGCCTGAAGCACCTGCGCCCACCACCAGCACGCCGCCCTGCGGCAGCTGCTGCGGATTTTTATACGCCGATGAATGGATCTGATGCAGCGCAGCGCTTTCCGGCACGATCTGTGGAAAAGCGGGTTTCTGGAAAGGACCGGTAGCCGCCACCACATTGTCAGCTTCAAATTCACCGGCCGACGTCAGTATCTTAAAACCGCTACGTTCTGGTAGACGCTCAACCGAATGGACTTCCACGCCGGTACGCACCGGCGCATCGAGCATTTTTACGTAGTCTTCGAAATATTGCGCCATTCGCTCTTTCGGTGGGAACGCTTCCTGGGAAATATTATCGAATTTCATTGAAGGAAAACGATCGTGCCAGGCTGGGCCATTGGCAACCAATGAATCCCAACGTTCTGAACGCCAGCGTTCAGCAATACGGCTACGCTCTAACACCACATGTGGCACGCCCATTAACGACAGATGTTCACTCATCGCAATACCTGCCTGACCCGCTCCGACCACCACGGTATTAATTTTTTCTACTGACATGTGAGATCCCTAAAGATGATCGACCCCGATCTTTTCATGGAAAAGAGTAATCAGGTGCCGGATGACTACTATTCAGATTAATAAATGCTGTGCTATTCAATAAGCACAGCATTCCGTGCGAATACATTAATGCCCTGCTTCGACGTTCAATATTCTCCCCAAGCCTAAAAACTTATTCGCGATAATTAACATCGTCGCCGTTACGGCAATATAAATAACCGACAGTGCAGCCAGCGTTGGGTCGGCAAATTCACGCACATAGTTGTACATTGCCACCGGTAAGGTCTGCGTCGCTTGCGTGGTAATAAACAGCGAAGCGGTAAATTCGTTGAAGGAGAGAATTGCGGCAAATAACCAACCGCCAAACAAGCCCGGCAAAATCAACGGCACGGTTATGGTCCATACCACGCGCAACGGCGAAGCGCCGAGGCTTGCAGCCGCCATTTCAATACGTTGCTCAAGGTTTTTCAGCGACACATACACGCTGCGCAGCACAAATGGCAGCACCAGCACAACATGGCAGAAGATCACCAGTGAATAACCGCGTCCAATGCCCAACTGCGAGACCAGCATCAGTAAGCCGAGGCCAATGGTGAAGTGCGGAATAAACAGCGGTGACAACAGCACGCCTTCCAGCACCTGTTTACAGGGGAAAGTGTAACGTTCAATGGCAATCGCCAGCGTGGCGCCAATAATTACCGCCAGCGTTGAGGCCCATGCTGTCACAATCAACCCCGAATAGAAGCCCTGGCGGAAGTCATCGTAGTTAACCGCACGCTCAAACCAACGCAGCGACCAGCCTTTCGGTGGGAAGAACAGCACCGAGGTGCTGCTGAAGGAAGAGATCAACACCACAATGGTTGGCAGCAACACGAACAACAAAATCGCAATCACCAGCGAGCGTCCCGCCAGGGTAATCAGTTTGTCGTTGAGGGATCGGGTCATTTCAGTGGTCTCCCATCGCATTGAGGAAGCGGCTCATACGTTTCAGCGCCATCAGCAGCAGAATGGTCAAAATCAAACCAGCAATGCTGAGCGCAGCGGCAAACGGAAAATTCATTGAAGAGAAGCCCAGTTGATACACCATGGTAGCCACGGTGCTGACGCGTCCACCACCAATGAGTTGCGGCGTAGCGAAGGCGCTGAACGTCCAGGCAAACGCGGTGGTCAGGCTGGAAACGATACCGGGAATCGACAACGGAATGGTCACCGTCATCAAGGTGCGAATCGGCCCTGCCCCCAGACTGGTGGCGGCTTTCTCATAATCAGGATTAATGTGCGACAGCGCAGTCGCCAGCATCATCACCATGATTGGCATGGTCACGTGCACCAGCGCGACTACCACGCCGGTTTGGGTAAACATAAACTGGATCGGCTTGTTTATCAGACCCATCGCCAGCAGCAAGCTATTGAGGAAGCCGCTATTACCCAGCACGATGATCCACGAATATGTCCGTACCACTTCGCCGAGAAACAGCGGCGTAATGGCGATAATCAAGATGGTGGATTTGATCCAGGTGGTGCGCGTTCTCACCAGCGCATACGCCAGCGGATAACTCATCAGCAGCCCAAAAATCGCCGTTTTTGCACTGAGCATCACCGTGTTGATAAACGCATCGGCATAGATTTTCTTGAATAGACCGTTAAAGTTCGCCAGCGTGAATCCGCCTACATCAAGCGATCCTGGAATATAGGCCCGCACGCTAAACTGCATCACGGCAAACATGGCCACCACCAGCCCAAGCGCCGTGAACGTGGCGGGGATAATGAACCAGGGTAAGAATGTCGGTTTTTTCGTCATAGACGTTGCTGCCTGAATAAAGTGTTGCGACTCACCGGGCGGCCAATCGGCCGCCGCTATTTATCAATGTGACATGATGTTTTCAGAGAACCACTGCCGCCACTCGGCGGTTTTCTCCGCGCGCAGTTGCGGATCGGTGTTGATGGTGGCATTCCACTGCTCAGGCGTGGTCAGCATGCCAGGGAGCTTCGCCAGTTCTGGATCGATATGCGCATTGGTCACCGTTGGGCTGCCGCGATAAATTTTCGCCACTTCCTGCTGGATTTCCGGTTTCAGCGCGATATTTATGAACTTGTAGGCCAGTTCCGCATGTTTGCTGCCTTTATTGATACCGACGGTATCGACGCCCAAAATCGCGCCCTCTTTTGGCACTGCCAGCTTAATGTTGACGCCTTCTGCAATCATGCTGTAGGCGTTCATCGACAGCATCACCTGTACCGGCGTTTCACCTGTGGAGATCAGCTGCTGGCTGTTGGCATCATCGGTATAGAAGGATTTGATGTTCGGGATCAGCGCTTTCAGCCTGGACTGGCCTTGTTCCCAATGCGCTGCATCCGAGCCAGAAAGTTTGGCGGACACCGCGATGATATGGCTCGGATCCCAATCTGGCAGCGCAATCGAGCTCTTCAGTTCCGGACGCCACAGATCGTTCCAGCTGGTAAATTCTTCGCCCTTCGGCACTAAATCTGGACGGTAACCGATGGTGTAAACGTAGCCCCACACGCCAAGGTGATACGGGCTGACTTTGGCCTGCTGTACCAGATTCACCGCGTTAGGGATTTTGTTCATGTCGAGCTTTTCAAACAGGCCGCTGTTGGCATACAGGTAACCGACATGCGCGGTGGTAAAGGTGACGTCAGTTTCCGGCGAACCGCCCGCCAGCTTCGCTTTGTTCAAACGATCGATGGTGCCACCGGTGACGAACTGCACTTCTACGCCGGTTTCTTTGGTGAACTCTTTGGCGATAGTTTGATCAATCAGATCCTTAAAGCTGCCACCCCAGGTGCTGACAATAAGCTTATCTGCGGCCACTGCATTCCCTGCGCTTAATACACACGTGGTCAATAACGTTAAGGCACCTATCTTACGCAACATATTCTTGTCCCCAATGAATGAAATGGCTGTTGTCGCTGCTTTGCACCACCGTCTGGTCCATCGCGTCGCAATGCTCTAAAACAGTGCGAAGGCGGCTCTCGGGTGTTGAAGCGATAATGCCGTTGCGGTGAGATTGGGTAAAACAGCATTTCCCTCGCTGTTGCATCAGGATTTCTGAGGCTAAAAAAGTGGCCTGCTTAACAAGGATTTTCTGAAGCAGGAGTGAGGCAGACGCGAATGGTCGCTGGCGCATTGACAGGTGATTATGCTGTAAGTCGGAATTTGGCATGAGAAATGCTTGAGTTGAATCGACCTTATTAGAATGACTGACGCGACATGAGCGTGTCAGCGATCTCAGGAGAACCTGCATGCTCAGTCGCATCACCCAGCGTCAGCTGGAATATTTTGTCGCTTCCGGTGAAGCGGGCAGCATTATTGGCGCCTCGGAGCGTATTCACGTCTCCTCTCCGTCGATTTCCGCCGCCATCACCCACATTGAGTCTGAGCTTGGCGTGCAGCTGTTTGTGCGTCACCATGCCCAGGGCGTTTCACTCACCGCAATCGGCCACCAGGTATTAAAAGAGGCCAAACTGATCCTCGAACAGATGTCGAACCTTTACACCATTGCATCGGAATCAATGAACAACGTACGCGGCCCGCTGCGTGTTGGTTGCCTCGATACGTTAGCGCCAATGTTGACGCCGGAATTGGTGTTTGGCTTCGGCCGCGCCTTTCCCGGCGTGCGTATCTCGCTGGTGGAAGGTAATCATGAGTTGCTGTTAAAACAGCTGCGCTCAGCGGATATCGATATCGCCCTCACCTATGATTTGGTGCCCGCCAGCGATGTGACTTTCCAGTCGCTGGCGCAACTGCCGCCCTACGTGATGGTGGGCGAGCATCATCCGTTCGCCACACAGTCCGCGGTTTCGATGCAGGATCTGGCTGCAGCGCCGATGGTGCTGCTGGATATGCCGTGGAGTCGTGAGTATTTTCTTGGCTTGTTCAGCGAAGCCGGGGTGACGCCGAATGTGGTGATGCGCTCCAGCAGCATGGAAACGGTGCGCGCGATGGTGGCCAACGGTGTCGGCTTTGGTATCGCTAACGTACGACCTAAAGCGCATATGTCGCAGGATGGTAAACGCTTGATTCGCGTGCGGTTGGCGGGGGTTAATAAGGCGATGCAGTTGGGTTATGCCACCATGGCGCAGGTACAGCAATCCAGGGTGGTAAGCGCTTTTGCCGAGCGTTGCCGCATGTTTATTTCCGACCAATACATTCCCGGCATGGCGGCTCCGAGTTATTTCGATCCGCAAGTGGTGCGAGTAGCGTGAGATCCCTGGTCGCCATGAATGGCGACCAACGGTTAATACCCCTGCTGCGGGAAGACCTGATGCAATACCGCTTCGCCGCGTGCGGCGCGCTGGATATTCGCGGCGACCTGCGATGCCGCGCTGGCCGGAATGGCAACCGAAGCCAGATGCGGCGTGATCAATACATTATCCATACCCCACAACGCATCTTCGGGCGGCAACGGTTCGCGGTCAAACACATCCAGCGTCGCCTCGGCGATCTGTCCACGCTGCAACGCCTGCGTTAACGCCGCCTGATCAACAATCGCTCCGCGCGACACATTGATAAACGCGCAGCCGTGCGGTAACCGTGCCAGTCGTTCAGCACTCAGTAAGCCCTGGGTTTGCGGCGTGAGCGGCAGCATCACTACCAAAATATCGCTGCTGGCGAGGAAAGCATCCAGCGCGTCTATTCCGCTGCTACAGATAATGCCATCGATGGTTTTCTGCGATCGTGACCAGCCGCGCACATCCAATCCCTGGCGCGCCAGCTCCTGCGCGGCGTGCGCGCCCAATTCACCCAATCCCAGCACGCCAACGCGCACGGTTTCCGGCGAACGCGGATGCAGGTAATGCCAGCGTCGTTCACGTTGTGCCCGCTCAAAAGCCGGAATGTCACGCACATAACGCAGCACGGCAAACAGCACGAAGCTGGCCATCATCCGCGCCATATGCGGGTCAGACAAACGAACAATAGGGATATCCGGTAAATCATCGCGCCCGACCAGCGAATCAACGCCCGCGCCCAGATTTATAAGCAGTTTCAGGTTGCGATAAGGGGCGAAAAAACCGTGCGGCGGCTTCCACACCAACGCGAAATGCACCTCATCATCGTTTTGCACCTCTTCCGCCCGACAAAGCGTTACGCCCGGCAGATGCAGTGCGAGCAACGCTGACCACTGTTCAAAACTGTCGAACTCGCTGTAAAAGACCAAAATACTCATGCCGCATTCGCCTTGATCAACTCAACTACCGCATCTATTGCCAGTTCGTAACCAATCACGCCCAAGCCTGCAATCACGCCAGTGGCGGCTTTTGATACCAGTGAATGATGGCGGAACGGCTCGCGTTTCCAGATGTTACTCATGTGCGCTTCGATGATCGGGCCATCAAACATCAGCAATGCATCGAGAATCGGCACCGAACTGTAGGTTAAACCGGCGGCGTTAATGATCAATCCGGCAGCCTGCTGACGCGCTTCCTGAATCCAGTCAACCAGCACGCCTTCGTGATTGCTTTGGCGAAATTGCAGTGTGATGTTGTGTGATGCTGCCCGGCGCTGGCAGCGTTCATCAATGCTGGCAAAGCTTTCGCTGCCGTAAGTGCCGTTCTTGTCCATGCCGTACAGGTTAGCGTTCGGGCCGTTAAGAAAAAAAATCTGCTGTGTCATCTGAGCTCCTGAGTCACTGTGCAGTTGTCGCCCGAAAGGGTGACCAAATGACGATTAATGGCGATCAATGCGGGCGCGTGGCGGCCATCGCGGGATGGGCATCGAACAGGGCGAACCACGCGGCAGTCCGCGGATGGTTTGCCCGCCAGTTAAGAACATCGAAGCGAAAATCGAGATAACCGAGCGCGCAGCCAATGGCAATCAAACCCACGTCATCAGGCTGCGTACTAAAACCCGCAACCTGACACTCAATTTCCCGTAGCGCCGCATGGACTTTTTTCAGCTGAGCATCGGCCCAGCCTTGCCACTGCTTTTCCAATGGGCGGGCACTGAACTCGTAACGCGCCAGCAAGGCGGCATCGATCAAACCGTCGCCCAATGCCTGGCGCGACAAACTCAACCAGCGCGCATCACCCTGTGACGGGATTAAGTCGCCCTTCGCGCGGGCATTGAGGTATTCGCATATCACGCGGCTGTCGTACAGACATGCCCCTTGTTCGGTTCGCAGTGCGGGCACTTTGGCTAACGGATTAACGATGGCGATGCGCTCATCACGTTCAACCGGATGCGCCGCCGAATCCAGAAGCTCAATCTCATTCATGAGCCCAAGACAATGCGCAGTCACCATCACTTTACGCACATAGGCAGAGGTGGTGGCGTAAAACAGTTGCATCATGCCAACGCTCCCTACTGATCCACGCTCAGCAACACTTTGCCAATGTTGGCGTTGGCCTCGAGGATACGATGAGCGTCCGCTGCCTGCGCCAGCGGCAAAATTTGATGCAGCGTGGGTTTGATTTTGCCTGCTACGATCAGCGGCAGCAGATGTTTACGGATGCACGTTGCCAGGCGCGCCTTTTCAGCAGCACTTTTGGGGCGCAGCGTGGAAGAGGTCAAACTCAGTCCTTTACGCATCACCAATTGCAGATCGAGCTCGATCTTCGCACCCTGCATAAATGACAAGCTCACATGACGTCCGCCTTGCGCTAACACGCTAAGATTACGCGCCACGTAATCACCACCCACGTTATCCAGCACCACATCCACGCCTTGCCCTGCGGTTTCCGCTGCAATCACCGCGACAAAATCCTCTTTATGACGATCGATGGCGCGCCAGACGCCAAGCTGTTGCAGCGCCGCAATTTTGTCGGCACCGCCTGCGGTGGCCACCACACGTGCACCACAGGCGTGCGCACATTGGATGGCAAAGGTGCCAACACCGCTGGCGGCACCGTGAATCAGCACGGTTTCACCGGGGGCTAAACGGCCCAGCTCAAACAGGTTGTGCCACACAGTAAATGCCGCTTCGGGGATGCCCGCTGCATGCGACAACGGCAGATTATCGGGCACCGGCAAACACAATTCAGCGCGCGCCACGCAATAGTCGGCATAACCGCCACCGTTCAGCAGCGCCATTACTGCGTCGCCGATGGTGAAACCACTAACCCCTGCACCTAACGCCACCACGTTACCTGCTACCTCCAGACCGAATACATCTGAGCTGCCCGGTGGGATTGGCATGCCGCTACGCTGCATAATGTCAGGACGATTAACACCCGCGCTGGCGACGCGAATCAATACTTCACCCGCCGCAGGTTGTGGCACTGTACGTTCTACCACCGTTAACACCTCTGCGCCGCCCGGCTGGCGGGCAATTACCGCGTTCATCATTTCAGGCACCATCGGATCTTATCCTTGCTTAGCGGCGGTAAAGGCGCACACGCCTTCATCATCAAAGGTGATGCCCACTACGCTACCCACTGGCCAGCGGGTTAGGGATTCCAGACCCGACTGGCGCGCAAACAGCGAGGCGCTGCCGAGCGCTGGCACATCAAGATGCACATCAACGTGATCGCCCTGAAACACATGGGTGATCACCGTGGCGCTCAGGAAACAGTGCGAAGAGAGCGGCCCCAATTGAATGTTTTCCGGACGCACATACACATCGAGTCGCTCGCCAACGCTCGCCTGCACGCGCTCTGCCGGCAGACGCAGCACATTGCCGCCCAGCTCAAGCACCGCAGCGTGATCGCGCCCGGCATAACGTCCAGGCAAGATGTTGACGTCACCGACAAAGCCCGCCACAAACGGATCGCGCGGCTGGCGATAGATTTCATCCGGTGTACCGATTTGGCGCACATGCCCCGCTGACATCACCACCACACGATCGCTCATGCTAAGCGCTTCGCCCTGATCGTGGGTGACAAACACCGTGGTGACGCCTAACTTACGCTGGATGGCTTTCAGCTCGACCTGCATCGATAAACGCAGATTCTTGTCTAGCGCGGAAAATGGCTCATCCAGCAACAAGACTTTTGGACGGATCACCAGCGCACGCGCCAGTGCCACACGCTGCTGTTGTCCGCCGGAGAGTTCACGCGGTTTGCGATGGCCGTAACCCGCCAGTTTGACCAACGCTAATGCTTGCTCAACGCGCTCCGCGATTTCGGCCTTTGGCACCCCGCGCATACGCAGACCATAACCCACATTTTTTTCCACCGTCATATGCGGAAACAGCGCGTAGTTCTGGAACACGATGCCGATTTCACGCTGGTAAGGGGGGATTTCCGTGACCAATTCGCCATCAATAAAAATCTCGCCGCCATCTGCTTCAGCAAAACCGGCCATCAAATTGAGCAACGTGGTTTTGCCGCAGCCCGAGGGGCCGAGCAGGGTAATAAATTCCCCTTCCTCAATAGTCAGGGAAATTTTGTGCAGCGCGATAGCGTCGCCAAACTTTTTCAGCACGCCATCTAATTGTACGGCGATGTTGCTGCTTTTCACTGCGGCGCGCGGCATATCGGGCTGTGGCAATCGGGTGATTTCTGCACTAACCATGAACTCTCCAAAGCAATTGGTGTGACGTTGTCACAGTAATTATTGACTCATCCATGCGGCTAAGCGCTGCATCATGGCGTCACAGGCATCCAACTGAGCGATGCTGATGAATTCGTCGGGTTTATGACCTTGCGCCATGCTGCCAGGCCCACAAATCACGCTGGGAATACCGGCCTGGTGGAACAAGCCGCCTTCGGTGCCAAAGGCTACCGTGCTGAAGTCGCTGGATTGAGTGAGATAGGCGATCAATCGCGCAGCGTCACTTTGCGCATCGGTTAATAACCCGGGATAGCCACTGATAGGATAAAAACGGATCGCGCTGTCCACTGCGACGGCCTGCATACGCGGCACCAGCTCTGATTGCGCGAAGGTCTCGATCTCAGCGGCAACGGCTTGCGCGTCATGCTGTGGCAAGGTGCGCACTTCAAAATCAAAAACACATTCAGCGGGCACAATGTTCAATACAGTGCCGCCACGGATAATGCCGGTTTGCACCGTCGTAAAAGGGGGATCAAAACGTGTGTCATGTTGTTCAGTCTGCGCAAGGCGCTCGCCGATCGCCGTTAATTGATGAACAAGCTTCGCAGCATATTCGATGGCATTGACACCCTGCGGCGCATAGGCAGAATGACAAGCCGCGCCCTTCACTTCGCAGCGCACACCCAGTTTTCCCTTATGACCGAGCACCGGTTGCAATTCAGTGGGTTCACCAATCAGGCAGATTGACGGCTTTTCCGGGCGCTGCGACAGCGCCTCCAACAAGGTGCGCACGCCCAGGCAGCCGACCTCTTCGTCATAGGAGATTGCCAGATGCAGCGGCTGCTTTAGCGGCTGTGCCAGAAAATGGGGCACTGCCGCCAGCATGCAGGCGATGTAACCTTTCATATCAGCAGTGCCGCGCCCGTATAACTTGCCGTCACGTTCGGTGAGCGTGAACGGTGGCACGCTCCAGTTTTGTCCCTCCACCGGCACCACATCGCTGTGGCCGGAGAGCATCACGCCGCCATCGCCAGCGGGTCCAAGACGTGCATACAAATTGGCTTTACTGCGTTCCGCGTTGTGAATTAGCTCACCGCTTACACCCAAATCATTCAGGTAACGCCAGACGAAATCGATCAATGCCAGGTTGGATTCACGGCTGGTGGTGTCAAACGCCACCAGCTTTTCAAGCAGTTGTCGGCTGGTAAACATGGAAACTCCTACTCGTCGCCCGGCACGCCATAACTGGGTGCCTGCGTTGGATCAATGGCGCGCGTCACGTAATCGTTCATTTGCGGTTGATAAGCCAGCCACAACTGGACGAGTTCGCTAATTGGCTCGCCATCCGTCCAGTCAACACGCAGATCGACAATCGGCCACACCTGATCATCAACGATCGACAAGGCAGAAGAGTGCACCGGCCCCGCTTCCCCGCCCGCCTGCATGCCCGCTTGCATCGCCGCCATTAAGCGCTCGGCTAAATGACCGGAATGCTGTTCGAAGGCGCTTACCATCGCCGGAATCACCTCAGGATTAGCCAGCAGATTGCCCGCCGCAATACAGTGATGACCGGTTTGCGCGTTATGAATGCCCAGCGTTTTGTCGCCGCTAAAGCAGGCCGCTTGGCCATCGGCGGCTAACACCGTCACCTGGCGATAAGAGGAATAGTCGTCGCTGGCGAGTCCGGCTCTGAGCGCGGCTTCTGCGGTGTCGCCTTGTTGCAGGCGATCAAGAATGCGCGGGCCTAGCGCGGGTAAGGTAATGTTCTGGGTTGATACTGCGCCCACTGCCGCGCGTAGCCATGGGCAACGTGCGCCTACCGCAATGCTGGATGAGCTAATGGCAATGCCGATTTGACCGGTTGCGTCGCAGCGTCCCACAATGGATAACGTCATCGTTTCGCGCCTCTTATTCCGCTTGCCAGTCGTCAGGAATAACCGCGATCACATCGATTTCCATCAACCATTGCGGCTGACCTAAACCGGAAATCACCAAACCGGTGGAGATCGGGAACACACCTTTCAGCCATTTGCCGACCACCTGATACACCGGCTCGCGATAGCGGGGATCAATGATGTAAGTGGTGGTTTTGACGATATGCGATAAATCGCTGCCCGCTTCTTCCAGTAGCTGTTTAACGTTTTTCATCGCCTGTTCGGCTTGCGCGGCGGGATCGCCTAATCCTACCAGGTTGCCCGCAAAGTCGGTGCCAATCTGCCCACGGACATACACGGTATTGCCTGCGCGCACCGCCTGACAGAGATCGTTATCCAGTGCCTGATTGGGATAGGTTTCTTTGGTGTTGAATTTACGGATGCGAGTATGTGTGGTCATGCTGGCCTGCTATGCGAAAAATTGTTTCGCAAGGTATACCCTCCTACGCCTGGCAGCGAAAACAGCATTAACCGAGGTGTTGCTTTAAAAAATCCGAAGGAGCTAACGGTGATGATTTTTAGCATTAAATTGTGAACACCATCACCTGCCGACTAACCGGCGTTTACCGGACGTGCGTTCTGAGGTATACCACCCTCCTTATTCCCCTAACTCTCAGATAAGGATATAAAAATGTTTGCAAAGCAGTATGAGGTGGATGAAAAGCATATCGATTTTCAGGGCGTGGTCGATGGCCTTTATTATCCGTTTTATATGGAGTGGACGCGCCACGCTTATATGCGTGAAGCTTTAGGTATCGATATTGAAGAAGAGTTTAAACAGGGCAAAATTACGCTCCCGCACCGGATTGCGGTGCGGGGGGAACCCGTTTTCCCCTCAGCCTGTTAATAGAGAAATAAATTTCCACATAACATCAGTGGCTAAATGACTGGAATAAGAAACCCCAATTTTTCATCACTGATGGTGATGCGGTCCCGGCCCAACTGATTCACGCATAATTAATTCCCCGGCAAAGGTTTTGTCGTTGCGCATTTCGCCGCCATCCAGCATGGAAATCAGGCGTTCAATGGTTTCCTGAATCATCTCGGTTACCGGCATTTTCACGCTGGATAACGCCGGAATGGTAAACGGCGCCAGCGGGATATCATCGAAACCGATCACTGCCACTTGTGCAGGCACCGCAATCTGCGCGGCCGCCAGCGCTTTGAGCGCGCCCACCGCCATATCATCGTTACTGGCCACCAGCGCCGTGAAATTTCTGCCCTGGTTCAGTAACTGTTGTACCGCTGTCATGCCGTTTTGCGCCTGCCATTTTCCTTCGACCACCAGCGCATCTTCAACGGCAATGCCATGTTTGGTCAGCGCGGCGTGGTAGCCCGCCAGACGTTCGCGGCCGGTCGGCGAATCCAGCGAACCGGTGATAAAGGCGATGTCGCGATGGCCCAGCGCAATCAGCTGCTCCACCGCTGCGCTGCTGCTGCGCTGTTGATCCGAGTAAATGCAGTAACTGTCGTGCTGACGCAGACGGCGGTTGATCACCAATATCGGGTGTTTATGCTGCGCAATGATGCTGTCCATTTCATCGGTGGTGAGAAAACGCGGATAGATGATCACGCCATCGCAGCGCAAATCGAGCAGGAACTGAATGGCCGCACGCTCCTCTTCGGCGCTGTGTTTACCATCCACCAGCAACAACTGACGTCCCTGCTGTTCCATCAGGCGCGCAGAGTGCTGCATCAACTCGCTGAAGTAGCTGCCGGTGTAAAGGGTATTGGTGATCACTAGCCCAATCGTCTGGCTGGATTTGGTCGCCAGATTGCGCGCCAGCAAGTTAGGGCGGAAATCAGTAGCGGCAATCGCCTGATACACCTTCTCGCGTTTTTCCTGGCTGACATAGCCGTTGCCAGACAGCACACGCGACACAGTCGCTTTGGAAACGCCTGCTACTTTTGCCACCTCGATTATCGTCGCCATGATTCACTCTTTTTCCATGCTCATTGCAGCAGTGTACCTAAGCCACGAAATAGGCGGCAATTTTTCTGCCATTACCGCATAGCCGTCCAGTTACTCAAAGCGATCAACTTCACACTTTCAACTATCGAATTTTAAATTTCTTGCCTGGATTACATTGCATCTTCATGATTTTGTGAAACCGGTTTCTCATGATGAAAAATCACGCAGAAACTGTTGTACCCCTACCAAATAATCAGAGATTAAAAATCCATGGCTAAAAATTATGCGGATGTCTCGCGCGCCATCGTGGCTGCGCTCGGCGGCCTGAACAATATCGAAGCGGTGACGCACTGCATGACGCGCCTGCGTTTCGTGGTGAAAGACAGCGCCAGCATTGATAACGCCACACTGAAAGCCATTCCCGGCGTGATGGGCGTGGTGCACACCGACACGCAGTGTCAGGTGATCATTGGTAACAACGTTAACCTCGCCTATCAGGAAGTATTAAAGCTCGGCACGCCGAACAGCGAAGGCGCCGCGCCAGTGAAACGCAAAATCACCTTGCGCAGCATCGGTGCCGGCATCCTGGATGCGCTGGTGGGCACCATGTCACCGTTGATCCCGGCGATTATTGGTGGCTCGATGGTAAAGCTGTTGGCGATGGTGCTGGAGATGAGCGGCGTGCTGGAGAAAGGCTCTTCCACACTGATCATCCTCAACGTGATAGGTGACGGCGCGTTCTTCTTCCTGCCGATTATGGTGGCCGCCTCCGCCGCGCTGAAATTCAAAACCAACATGTCGCTGGCGATTGCCATCGCGGGCGTGCTGGTGCATCCCAACTTTGTCGATTTAATGGCGAAAGCCGCACAAGGCCAGGCGGTGGAATTTGCTTACATTCCAGTGACGGCGGTGAAGTACACCTACACGGTTATTCCGGCGTTAGTGATGACGTGGATTCTGTCGCATATCGAATACTGGGTTGATCGCATCACGCCTGCGGTTACCAAGAACTTCCTCAAGCCGATGCTGATTGTGCTGGTGGCCGCGCCGATTGCCATTGTACTGATTGGACCGCTCGGCATCTGGATTGGTAGCGGCATTTCCGCGCTGGTCTACACCATTCACGACTATCTTGGCTGGTTGTCGGTGGCGATTATGGGCGCACTGTGGCCGCTGCTGGTGATGACCGGGATGCATCGCGTGTTTACCCCAACCATCATTCAAACCATCGCCGAAACCGGCAAAGAAGGCATGGTGATGCCGTCGGAAATTGGGGCCAACCTGTCGCTGGGCGGTTCTTCGCTGGCGGTGGCATTCAAAACCAAGAATCCTGAACTGCGTCAAACCGCGTTTGCAGCGGCGGCATCGGCGATTGTCGCGGGCATTTCTGAACCGGCGCTGTATGGCGTGGCGGTCAGGTTGAAACGTCCGCTGATCGCTAGCCTGATCAGCGGCTTTATCTGCGGCGCGGTGGCCGGGATTGGTGGGCTCGCCAGCCATTCAATGGCCTCGCCGGGCTTGTTCACCAGCGTACAGTTTTTCGATCCCACCAATCCGATGAGCATCGTGTGGGTTGCTGGCGTGATGGTGCTGTCGGTGGTGCTCTCCTTCATTCTGACGTTGATTCTCGGCTTTGAAGATATCCCGGTCACCGAGCCCGCACAGCCAAAGCCGGTGACAGATGATGCCAAACCCGCCAACGTTAATTTATCCAAGGTGTAAAAGAGGTTTTTATGTCTGAAGTGACATTTCCAAAGGGATTTTTGTGGGGCGGCGCATTAGCCGCTAATCAGTCAGAGGGGAGCTATCTGGCGGGTGGTAAAGGTTTAACCACGGTGGATATGATTCCTCACGGCACGCATCGCATGCCGGTAAAGTTGGGCCAGGAAAAGCGCTTCGAACTGCGCAGCGATGAGTATTACCCAAGCCATAACGCCATCGATTTTTACCGTCGCTATAAAGACGATATCGCGCTGATGGCAGAAATGGGTTTTACCGTGTTCCGTACCTCGATTGCCTGGAGCCGTATTTATCCGCAAGGCGATGAATTGACGCCAAACGCGGAAGGCATCGCGTTCTATCGCAGCCTGTTTGAAGAGTGCCAGAAATATGGCATCACGCCGCTGGTGACGCTGTGCCACTTCGATGTGCCGATGCATTTGGTGACCGAATACGGTTCGTGGCGCAATCGCAAAATGATCGAATTTTTCAGCCGCTACGCGCGTACCTGCTTTGAAGAATTCAAGGGTCTGGTGAAGTATTGGCTGACCTTTAACGAGATCAATATCCTGCTGCACAGCCCGTTTTCCGGTGCAGGTTTGGTGTTTGAACCGGGCGAAAACCCGGAGCAGGTGAAGTATCAGGCGGCGCATCACGAGCTGGTGGCAAGCGCGCTGGTGACCAAAATCGCCCATGAAATTAACCCGGAAAACCAGGTCGGCTGCATGCTGGCGGGTGGCAACTTCTATCCGTGGTCATGTAAGCCGGAGGATGTATGGGCCGCGCTGGAGAAGGATCGCGAAAACCTGTTCTTTATCGATGTGCAGGCGCGCGGCGCTTATCCTTCGTATGCCGCGCGGGTGTTCCGCGAGAAAGGCGTAGAGATTGCGATGGAAGCGGAAGATGCCGCTACACTGCGTCACACCGTTGATTTCGTCTCCTTCAGCTATTACGCCTCACGCTGCGCCTCGGCAGAGATGAACGAACAAAACAGCAGCGCCGCCAACGTGGTGAAATCGCTGACCAATCCGCATGTCAAACGCAGCGATTGGGGCTGGGGCATCGATCCACTCGGTCTGCGTATCACCATGAACATGATGTATGACCGCTACCAGAAGCCGCTGTTTCTGGTGGAAAACGGCCTCGGCGCGCACGATGAAATCAATGCCGACGGCGAGATTAACGACGATTACCGCATCAGCTATCTGAAAGAGCATATTCAGGCGATGGGCGAAGCGATTGCCGATGGTATCCCGCTGATCGGTTATACCACGTGGGGCTGCATCGATTTGGTGGCGGCCTCGACCGGCGAAATGAGTAAGCGTTATGGGTTTGTTTATGTCGATCGTGATGACAAAGGCAACGGCAGCCTGGAACGCATCCGCAAAAAATCATTCTGGTGGTACAAGCAAGTGATCGCCAGCAACGGGCGGAATCTGGAGGCGCTGTAAATAAGTGGTCGCCATGAATGGCGTAATGCCGATCAGTTAAGCGCCGTTTCAAATCACCGCACCTTCCGTAGCGGCGCGATTTATCGCGCAATGAATTGCGCCGCTACAATGTGTGCTCTCGGTGATGAGGGTTTCATGTCTTAACTGACGAGCATTACTCCATGAATGGCGACCCTACTTAATGATTGGCCACGCTTGTTGCGGGAACAGATAGAGCCGAATACTGAACAGATGGAACAGCGGCGTCAGCACCCTTTCGTCGCGCTTCGCCAGTTGTTCCAGCTTCAGCAACAGTAAATCCAGCTCATCCTGCAAATCCGCATGCGGTGGGGTTTGCAGTGACTTCAGGCGGCGTTTGAGAAACAGCGCCAGCTCATGAAACATCTGTCCACTATCCAGATGATATTGCTGCAGCAGCTCTTTGTGGCGCGCGTAATAATCAAAGCTATTCACGCCCAGCCACACTTCCTTGAGCAACATGCCAGCTGAACGCATATCGGGATGCGGATCGAGCCGTAAGCGCGGCAACACCACATTCACTTTATCCAGCATCAGGCTGATAAAACGTTGCCGTCCCAGCAGTGACGAACCGTTTCGTTCGGTCTCTTTAATAAAGCGCAACAGCTCGCGCAGACCTTGTCGCACGGCGCGGCGCGCGGTCCATGATGGGCGTTTGTTACGCATGATGGCGGTGATGATTACCGCAAACATCACGCCCGCCATGGTGGCAATCGCGTTATTGATTAGCAGGACCAAATCGGGTTTTAAATGGTGGCCGAGGCCGATAAAGCCGGGGATCTGAATCGCTACGCTCAGGCCTATCATGTTGGTCGAGGGCCGCGCGATCATCAGCGCCAGAATCATCAGTCCGGGTGCAAGACAAATCATCAGCGCTTCAAACGAGGTGGCTTGCGGCAGCAGCAGCGCCACATAAATTACGCTGATAATGATCGCCACGATTACGCCACGTACAAACAGCTTCATTGAAGTTAGCGGCGTATCCTGGCTGGCGAGCAATGAGCAGAGAATCGCCGCCATCACCGGTGCCGATGCGCCATCACGCCAGCCCGTTCCCATCCATAACAAGCAGGAACCGAAGGTGGCACAGAACGCGGTTAGCGCCGAAAGCCGAATTAACCCTTTATCGAAAAAGCGGTGCGTGCGTTTGCCGCGCGCCAGTGTGGTGTCGCCCGACAGGTCGCTTACCAATCCACCAACGCTTTGATAGGCCCCGGCAATACGGACAAAATCCGCCAGCCGTTCCATTAATCCGGTAAAAAGCAGCCAGTTTTCAGTAGGCAAGTCGCCGTTTTGCCAGGCGAGGTTAAGTTCAGCCTGACAAGCGCTTAACGTCTGCTGGATGCCGCCGGTTTCCCCTACCGCTTCACCATCATTGAGCCACTGTAGAAACAGCTGAAAGGTTTGCGCCACGTTTTCCGGAAAGGCGATCTGCAGTATCGAGAGCCGCTGCAGGCGCATCTCGATAGCCGTGAGAGTCGGGATCAAATAGGAGAGATGTTGATACTGCACGCTAACCAGGCGAATCAGTCTCCGCGCGGCGTCACCTTCATAAACGCAGTGGGTGATCAGCACTTCCACCTGCTGCGGATGCGTTGCCATGCGGATCAGAATATCGTCACGCTCAGGCGAACTATCGCTGGGAATGCCGGAAAGCAAATCGCTGCACAGTTTGCGCGCGTTAAGATACCAGTGGCTGACACTCTGCTCCAACAGACTGCGCATCGATACCGGAAACAACAGCGCATGCACAAGGCTGCTGCAGACGATGCCGAGCGTGATCTCTTCTATACGCGAAATCACCGTGCTGGTGATCGACAGCGGCGTGGTGACTTCCGGAAAACCCATGATCGCCGCGCTGTAACCGGCCAGCATAAACACGTAACTCTTCGGCGTGCGGTCGTGCAGTGACAGATAGAGGCAAACGCTGACCCATAACGAAATGCAGAAACAGAACAGCAGCGGATGCTGCACAGTCGGCGGAAAGATAAAGAAGACGAATACGCCGCCCAATAGTGTCCCCAGCAGACGGAACACCGATTTGGAAATGGTTGAGGCGGAATAGAGCTGTGACGCGAGCAACACCGTGGTCACCGCCCACGCCGGTTTATCCAGATTCAGTTCGAGTGCGAAATAGAGTGCCAGAAAGGCGGCCAGACAGGTTTTTACAGCAAAAAAAACGGCGTTTTTTGAAAACCACTGCATGACACGGTGACCAGGATGTACTGAATGTTGCGTATCCTGCCAGAATGTGAAAAAGCCTCACCTCGATAAATATGTCGAATTATTTCGTAATCGAAAACCATGTTCATCGCGCGGTTTGCACGTGGCGCAGATGCGTAAGCACGGCTAATGAAAATCCACGTTAAAGATGCGGTTTTGTCGCTAATTTATCCGGCATCAGCGATTTAAGCCGTTTTAACGCGTAGCAGTTATCAGGCCGATAAATGTGTGCTGGATCACACTTTGGTGAAGTGCGCCCTTTTTGGTCGTTTATCCATAAAATAATTTCGCGCAATGCCGTCTACAAATATCGCAGAAATTTGTGGAATGCTCGGGTGAGTATTTTCGAGAAAAGTCGCCATGAATAGCGACCCTACGAACTGTAAGTACATTTTTAACCGTAGCGGTGCTACTATTTGCGCGCTGAATAATGCGAAGAACTCTCGGGAACGCAGTATGTTACGTAAACATCAACTTCATCGGGAAGCCGACGTACTGCTTTCCCTGCTCCACATCTGCAAAATCGTCATAACTGCCCTATTTCTGCTGCTGTTTATTTCTCGCTCAGCAATTGCTGAAATAAAAGACGATAAAGCCAATCGCATTGTCAGCGGTATTATTAGTTTTACCCATTGGCCGGGTTTAACCGGCGCGCCGCAACTCTGCGTATTTTCCTCCGCGCAACATCTCTCATTGCCACAAAATAGTGTGCCTTCAGCCGTTCCGTTTAGCGTGGTTTATCTCTCCAGCGAAAGTGAACTGGCAACGCAGCATTGCGATGCGGTCTATTTTGGCGATCAGACGCCGCAACAACAGGTTGAACTTTTTAATCACCTCAAAGGTAAGGCGGTATTAACCCTCGCTGAAAACAATGCGGAATGTACCATTGGCGCCGCCTTCTGCCTGATTTTTAAACCCGACCACACGCTGTTCTCAGTCAACCTTGATTCGCTTGCCAGGAGCGGCGTCAAGGTGAGTCCGGACGTACTGTTGCTGTCCCGCAATGGAAGCAAATAAGATGAAAATAGAAAATTCACTAAATGACAAATCATCGATTCGTAACAAGCTGCGCAAGATTAGCACCATCAACTCTGCGGTGATTTTATTGCTGTGCTGGCTGCTGCTCTCATCGACTTCCCTGCTGTTTATTAAAAGCTACGAGAAAAGAAATCTGGAATTAATTGCCGCCACGCTCAGCACCACGCTGACGGCCGCCACGGTATTTGAAGACAGCTACGACGCGCATAATAAAATCGCGCGCCTCGGCAATGAAGGCATGTTCGATTCCGCAAAACTGGTGACTGACGATCACACTGTTTTAGTTGACTGGCATGATCGACAAGAACAGACCGGCTGGTATCCGCGATTATTACGTGAGTGGATTTATCTTAAACCGCTCAGCGTTAATATTAACCACTCGGAAGCCAATGTCGGTACGCTGACGCTGGAAGGCACCGTTACCGGTGCGGCCGATTTCATCCGTTATTCGCTGATGATTCTGACCAGCGGCATGCTGTGCGTGTTAATCATCTCCTTCCTGCTGAGTGAATTTCTCCATCGCGGCATACTTGCCTCGTTGCGTAATATCACCAGCTCGATCCACTACGTGATCCATTCTGGTGATTTTTCCTTACGTATCCCGGAAAGCCCGACGCGCGAATTTCAGCTGTTTTCCAATGACCTCAACTCATTGCTGACAGAGATGCAGACGCTGCAGGCTTCTCTGATCCGCGATAATCGCACGCTGGCCGCCAAAGCGCTGGAAGACCCGCTAACCGGCCTCGCCAATCGCGCCGCCTTTGTGGCGCGTTTAACCCAACTGCTCGATCAGCAACTGGCGAAAGAGCGCTTTGCTTTGCTGTTTCTCGATGGCGATCGCTTTAAAAGCATCAATGATAACTGGGGCCATGCCGCCGGTGATGAAGTACTGAAAGCGATTGGTTCGCGCCTTTCCGCATTGGCATATAAACAGGATTTAGTCGCGCGTTTAGGCGGCGATGAGTTCGCCATGCTGGTGAGCAGCCGCGCCAGCGAGGCGCAATTGCAGTTGCTGATGCAGGATATTAATGAAGCCATCAGCCAGAAAATTGTTATTGCTGAAGGCACTCCGATTTCCACCTCGGTGACCATTGGCTACGCCTGGTCGCAGCACGGCGATACGGTTGAGTCGATTCTGGAACGCGCAGATATGAACATGTACAAAAATAAGGGAAAGAGTAAGGTGCGGAGATGAAGATGAAAATTTTCCTGATGGTGTGTGTGCTGGCGCTGGTCGGTTGCCAGGCAAAAGGACGTTTCAGCGATGAACAGATCGCAGCGATGCGTAATGCCGGTTTCAGCCAAAATAGCGAAGGTTGGGGATTAGGTTTGTCGGACAAAATTCTGTTTGGCGTCAACGAATCTGAACTCACTCCCGCCAGTAAAAACACCATTCAGACGATGGCGAAAAATCTGGCGACGACCGGCATTAAGCATGTGCGTATTGATGGTCATACCGATAATTACGGCAAAGCGGATTACAACCAGCAGCTGTCGTTGAAAAGAGCCAACGCCGTTGCGACACAATGGGCGCAAGGCGCGGGAATTCCGCGCGAAAATATCGTTACGCGCGGCTTAGGAATGAGCGCGCCGATTGCCAGCAACAATAACCCGCAGGGCCGGGCGCAAAACCGCCGCGTGGCGATTGTGATTACGGCGCCGTGATGATCTGGCGCTCGACTGCATAATCGTACAAACGGTCGCGCGCTAAATTCTTCATCTTCACTTCGCACATAATATCGAAGGCATCAAACGACAGCGCCCAATCATTTAAGCTTTGATTGAAGTAATAATCGGCATGGGCGCGAAGTTTGGTTTTCGACACCGCTAAATCCTGCTGATCCGGGAAACCGTGATCGGGAATCAAACCTTCCTGCGCAATCGAATAGTGCAAAACTGGCCGCACACCGCGCCACGACGCTTTTATCAGCGCGATGCGCGCATCATCAGCCTGAATATAGTGATTCTCTTTCACCCAATGATGGTGAATATCCAGCACTACCGGACACAACTCACGCGCCTGCAACACATCGTCCAGCGAACAGGATATTTCATCATTCTCCACCGTCAGCATATTGCGCGCTTCAGGGGTGAGCCGCAGAAACGCGGCGCGGAATCCCGCAAAGCCCTTTTTGCCGTTCATATGGATGTTGATTTTGAAATCCTGAAACTGTCGGCCATAACCCATTAATACCGCACAGGTAGCGTGATACTCCACATCCTCAATCGCGCGATCGACCACGCCGTCATTATCGGAGGCCAGCACCGTATATTGGCCGGGGTGGAATGAAAGCCGAATATTATTAGCGCGCGCCAGCTCGCCGCAGCGGCGCAGTAACGGCGTAAGATCGGGCAATAATTCACCGTACAGCTGAGTCGCTTGCGGCACCGTGTAAAGCGGCAATAGATCGCTGCCGATGCGCATCATGCGCAGCGCGTCGGGCTGCGTGGCCAGCTTTTCAAGCGTGAGAGTGAGATTTTGCAGATTGTTTTGCGCCAGTTGGTTCAGCAGCGTGATGCGTGATTCATCATCGAGGCCGAGAAAGCGCGTGCGGGTGGTGCTTTTGAAGGGATACGGCTGTTTAGCCTGTTGATCCAGATACTTACAAGCAAAGCCTAATTTCATTTCATCCCCCGTTTAATCAGCGTGAAAGTGTAGCTGCGATCGGAGAAAGTGCCAGGTGCGCATCGAGGCGCACCTGGCTGACATCACACGTCCGGGAAGGTCATATTGCTGCCCGGCGCTTCACGATGCAGGTGGATAAAGTTCAGGTGACGTTCGTACTGATCGAGAATATCGATGATCACCTGCTCTTTGTTGTAGTCCATCAAATCATTGCCTTGGCTGCCTTCCAGCAAGAAGGTTTCCAGGCGGTAATAGGTCGATTTACCGCTACGTGCGCGATAGGTAAAGCCCGGTACCGAATACTGCTGTGGCCAGATTTGATAAACGAAATCCTGCTCCTCGCCCAGCAACACGCGCAGATCAAGGTGGCCCAGCGGCTGCCCCTCTTCTGGCTCGGCACGCTCCAGCGATACACGTCCACCGCGCAGCTCCAGCTCTTTCGCCACATCCTGCATCGCCGGGAACAGCACCTCTTCCATCATCTTCTGCGTATAACGCGTGCCCGGATAGTTCATCAGACGGGACAGGCGCTTCTTCCAGCTCAGGCGATCGTTACTGGCCGGAATGTACGGCGCAGTGTCGCGGCTGGCGCTGGCGCGGCGATGATCTTCCACCTTCAGCGATTTATACAGCCCGGCCATCACAAAGAAGATTACAAAGCTAAACGGTAAGCCCATGATCACGGTGGCGTTCTGCAAGGCAGAAATCCCGTTAGTCATCAGCATGCCCATCGTCAGCACACCAATCGCAATCGACCAGAAGATACGCAGCCAGTTTGGTGCATCGCTGTTGATGTCTTTCAGCTTCGAGGTGAAGTTACCCAGCACCAGCGAACCGGAATCCGCCGACGTCACGTAGAACAGCATGCCGGTGATGGTGGCCACCGAAGCACTGAATTTAAACGCCGGATACTGCGCCAGCAGGCTATAGAAGCCGCGTTCGGCATGCGCCATCACTTCCTGCGCAAAGCCGGCATCGCCGTGAATGATTTCATACAGCGCCGCGTTACCAAACACCGACAGCCACAGCAGCGTAAAGGTGAACGGGATAATCAGCGTACCCAAAACGAACTCACGAATGGTACGACCGCGCGAGATACGTGCAAGGAACAGACCGACAAACGGCGACCAGGCAACCCACCACGCCCAGAAGAACAGCGTCCAGCTATTCATCCACTCGCGTGGCTGATCGAAGGCAAAGGTATTCAACGTCATGCCCATAAAGCGATTGACGTAATCACCAACGTTCAGCACCAGCGCGTTGAGCAGGAAATCGGTTTTGCCCATAAACAGCACGAACAGAATTAAGCCCAGCGCCAGCGCGACGTTCAGCTCAGAAAGAATACGGATGCCTTTATCCACGCCGGATGTTACTGAGATGGTGGCGATGATCACCGACAGCACAATCAGCGCGGCCTGCGCCGTGAAACCTTCCGGCACATCGAACAGCACGTTGAGGCCGTAGTTCAGCTGCACCACACCAATCCCCAACGTGGTGGCGATACCAAAGATGGTGCCGATCACCGCGGCAATATCCACCGTGTGACCAATCGGGCCATTAATGCGTTTGCCGAAAATCGGATAGAGCGCCGAACGGATGGTGAGCGGCAGGTTGTAGCGATAGCTGAAGTAGCCGAGCGCGATGCCCATTAATGCGTACATCGACCAGCCGGTGACGCCGTAGTGGAACAGCGTCCATACCATCGCCTGACGCGCGGCTTCCATGGTCTGCCCTGCACCTTCTGGCGGCTGCATGTATTGGGTTACCGGCTCGGCAACCGAGAAGAACATCAGGTCAATACCGATGCCGGCGGCAAACAGCATCGCCGACCAGCTCAGCAAGCTGAACTCGGGTTTGGATTGCTCCGGCCCCAGCTTGATGGCGCCGTAGCGCGAACACGCCATATAGATGACGAAAACGATGTACAGCGTGGCAGCGAGCATGTAGTACCAGCCAAACGTGGAGGTGACCCAGTTAACGGCGGTCAAAAGCCAGCTGGCAGCGAGTTCGCTGTAAAAAATCGTGACAAGTGAAAATGTCAGAATCAGTCCGGCGGAGGTGTAAAACACCACAGGATTGATTCTGTCTTTTTCACTGGCAGGTGGATTAATCATCGATTACCTCTGGTTAATTTCCTGTAGTACGTGCCAAAGAAGCTCGCGGAGATCGCCATTAACGGCATCCCGACGAGGCAAAATGCGGTTTTCGTGGGATGCGCGTGCATACGCATCCGCTGAGTCCCTTCGCTTCCCCGCTTCGTTTTTGTAACAATCCAAGCACAGCATCCTAACAAATTTCTTTTTTATATTGAACGTGCAATCAAAAAAAGTTTTAATAGTGTTCTAAGATTGAAGTGGAGCTGGAGTGTTATGCCAAAGGTGGGAATGCAGCCGATACGTCGTCGGCAACTGATTGATGCGACCCTGAGCACCATCAACGAAGTCGGGATCAACGATGCCACCATTGCGCAGATTGCGCGACGTGCTGGCGTATCGACAGGCATCATTAGCCACTACTTCAAAGACAAGAACGGTCTGCTGGAAGCCACGATGCGTGACGTAACACGTCAGCTACGTGATGCGGTAGCAGCAAGGTTAAAACCGCTGGCAGACGCCACAACGGAAGCGCGCCTGCTGGCGATTGTGGAAGGCAACTTTGATGATTCGCAGGTGCACAGCGCCGCAATGAAAGCCTGGCTGGATTTTTGGGCCAGCAGCATGCATCAGCCACAGTTGGGCCGCTTAGAACGCGTGAGCAGCCGGCGCCTGTTTTCCACATTGGCAGCCGAGTTTCGTCGCGTTATCCCGCGCGAAAAGGCGCGTCTGGCGGCACATGGCCTCGCGTCATTGATTGATGGCCTGTGGCTGCGCGCGGCACTCAGCGGCAAACCGTTCGATTTGGCTATCGCCAGACAGCTCACCACCCAATTCATTCGTCAGCAATTGGCTGACCAGAATCACTGAGGAAGGAGAAATCATGTCCCGATTCACCGAGCAACACCTTTATATTGATGGCGCATTGGTTCCCGCTGCGGCAGGTAACACATTCCAGACCATCAACCCGGCGAACGGCGAAGTGCTGGCCGACGTGCATGAAGCGGAACGCGCAGACGTTGATCGCGCTGTTGCCGCCGCGAAAAAAGGCCAGAAAATCTGGGCGGCGATGACCGCGATGGAACGTTCGCGCATTTTGCGTCGTGCGGTCGATATTCTGCGTGAGCGCAATGACGAACTGGCCGCGCTGGAAACCCTCGACACCGGCAAACCGCTGAGCGAAACCCAATACGTGGACATCGTCACCGGTGCCGACGTGCTCGAGTACTACGCGGGCTTGATTCCTTCTCTGGAAGGCCAGCAGATCCCGCTGCGCGATACCTCGTTCGTTTACACCCGCCGCGAACCGCTGGGCGTGGTAGCCGGGATCGGCGCGTGGAACTATCCGATTCAGATCGCGCTGTGGAAATCCGCGCCAGCATTGGCCGCCGGTAACGCGATGATCTTCAAACCCAGCGAAGTCACGCCGCTGACCGCGCTGAAACTGGCGGAAATCTATACTGAAGCGGGCGTGCCGAACGGCGTGTTCAACGTGTTGAACGGTCGCGGCGCGGTCACCGGCCAGCTGCTTACCGATCATCCGGGCATCGATAAAGTCTCCTTCACCGGCGGCGTTGCCAGCGGTAAGAAAGTGATGGCCAATGCGGCCGGTTCGACGCTGAAAGATGTCACCATGGAGCTGGGCGGCAAATCTCCGCTGATCATTTTCGATGACGCTGACCTCGATCTCGCCGCTGACATCGCGATGATGGCGAACTTCTACAGCTCGGGCCAGGTTTGCACCAACGGCACGCGCGTGTTTATCCCAGCTAATTTGCAAGCGGCGTTTGAAGCCAAAATCGCTGAGCGCGTGGCGCGTATTAAGGCCGGCGATCTCAACCATCCAGATACCAACTTCGGTCCGCTGGTGAGCTTCGCGCATCGCGACAACGTGATGCGCTTTATTGAATCCGGCATCAGCGAAGGTGCGCGCCTGCTGTGCGGCGGTAAACGTCTGAGCGGTGCGGCTTTCGATAACGGCGCATGGGTGGAACCGACCGTGTTCACCGACTGCCGCGATGAGATGACCATTGTGCGTGAAGAGATCTTCGGGCCAGTGATGTCGATTCTGACTTATGAAAGCGAAGAAGAAGTGGTTCGCCGCGCCAACGCCACCGAATTTGGCCTGGCGGCCGGTGTGGTAACCCAGGATCTTAACCGCGCGCACCGCGTAATTCACCAGATTGAAGCGGGCATTTGCTGGATCAATACCTGGGGCGAATCTGACGCCGCAATGCCGGTGGGCGGTTACAAACATTCGGGTGTGGGCCGTGAAAATGGCCTGATGACGCTGCAAAACTACACGCAGGTGAAATCTGTGCAGCTCGAAATGACCCGTTTTCAGTCCGTATTTTAATTTTGGCTTTTAACCTGAGGAACGACTAATGGAATTTGATTACATCATTATCGGAGCCGGATCCGCAGGGAACGTTTTGGCAACAAGACTGACCGAAGATAGCAGCGTCAATGTGCTGCTTTTAGAAGCGGGCGGCCCAGATTACCGCTTCGACTTCCGCACGCAGATGCCTGCGGCGCTGGCGTTCCCGCTGCAGGGAAAACGCTACAACTGGGCGTATGAAACTGAACCTGAGCCGTACATGAACAACCGCCGCATGGAGTGCGGGCGCGGTAAAGGCTTGGGCGGATCGTCGCTGATCAACGGCATGTGTTACATCCGTGGTAACGCGATGGACCTCGATAACTGGGCCAGGGAGCCTGGCCTGGAAAACTGGAGCTACCTGAACTGCCTGCCCTACTATCGCAAATCAGAAACGCGAGATATCGGTGCCAATGATTATCACGGCGGCGAAGGTCCGGTGAGCATTACCACCTGTAAACCTGGAAACAATCCGCTGTTTGCGGCGATGATTGAAGCCGGCGTGCAGGCAGGTTATCCGCGCACTGATGACCTGAATGGCTATCAGCAGGAAGGTTTCGGGCCAATGGATCGCTTTGTGACGCCGAAAGGTCGCCGCTCCAGCACCGCGCGCGGTTATCTCGATACCGCGAAAACCCGTCCGAACCTGAAAATCGTCACCCATGCGACCACCGATCGCATTCTGTTTGAAGGTAAACGCGCGGTTGGCGTGCAGTATCTGCTGGGTTCCAGCAATACCTCGCACCAGGCGCATGCACGTCGTGAAGTGCTGCTGTGCGCCGGAGCCATCGCCTCGCCGCAGATTCTGCAGCGTTCCGGGGTCGGATCCGCTGAATTGCTGAAACAGTTCGATATCCCGCTGGTGCATGATTTGCCGGGCGTGGGTGAGAACTTGCAGGATCACCTCGAAATGTACCTGCAATATGAGTGTAAAGAGCCAGTTTCGCTCTACCCGGCCTTGAAGTGGTGGAACCAGCCGAAAATCGGTGCGGAGTGGCTGTTTAATGGCACCGGCGTCGGCGCCAGCAACCATTTTGAAGGCGGCGGCTTTATCCGCAGTCGTGAAGAGTTCAGCTGGCCGAATATTCAGTATCACTTCCTGCCGGTGGCGATTAACTACAACGGCTCGAACGCGGTGGAAGCGCACGGCTTCCAATGCCACGTTGGTTCGATGCGCTCACCGAGCCGCGGTCATGTACGCCTGAAATCACGCGATCCGCGTCGCCATCCAGCGATTCTGTTCAACTACATGTCACATGAGCAGGATTGGCAGGAGTTCCGCGATGCGATTCGTATCACGCGCCAGATCATCAACCAGCCGGCGCTGGATAAATATCGCGGTAAAGAGATCAGCCCAGGCCTGGATTGCCAGACCGATGAACAGCTGGATGAGTTTGTGCGAAATCACGGCGAAACGGCTTATCACCCGTGTGGCACCTGTAAAATGGGTAACGACGAGATGTCTGTCGTCGATGGTGAAGGCCGCGTTCACGGCGTTGAAGCCCTGCGCGTGGTAGATGCTTCAATCATGCCGCTGATCATCACCGGTAACCTGAACGCGACGACCATCATGATCGGCGAGAAAATCGCAGATAACATTCGTGGTCGACAGCCGCTGCCGCGCAGCGAAGCGGATTACTTTGTTGCCGGTGATAAACCGGTCCGCGCTGAACCGATGCGTGGTTGAGGTTGATTTGGGGGCGACGTTGGTCGCCCTTTTCTTTGGTGGCTAGCTAGCCCAATCCTGAAGATCCAAATCAACTACCCGAGCGAATTTCCGAGTATTGTTAGGGACTAAAATTGTGCCTGCCACAATGGCATGTCCGGCGATCGCCGCATCATTAGCACCAATCGGAGTACCAGACACAGCCAAGGACATTGTCACTTTCGTCGTAGCATCTATAGCCGCGCTTCACTGTCACAACGACAACCGCACTGCTGCCAGGCTCACGATTAGGGAAACAATTAATAGTATGTTGTAACTACAAACCTTAATGCTTGTCCCGTCGCATTTGTTCATACATAGCAACGCCCTCTTCATCTTTTCTGCTGATTTATCTGCTTCAATAAGCCTCCGATTTCGTGAGGATCTGCCATGAAGCGCCGCCATTTTTTGTCGTATCTCACTCTTTCCGCGCTGACAGTGCGCAGCGGGCTAATCTGGGCTGCTTCTAAACGCGTAACAACCCAAATCTTGCCGCTATGGCCAGATTTACCGCCGGGCGGTGGCGGTCCTGCTGGCGCTTTGGTGATTTCAACCAAAGGCGCGCAGCGTAATATCGTACAGCCCACACTCACCTTATTAACGCCGCCCTCGCCTAATGGTCGCGCGGTATTGATTGCCGCAGGTGGCGGCTATTCGCGCATTGAAATGGGTAAAGAAGCCTGGCCTGCCGCAGCCTGGCTGACGGCGCGCGGATATACCGTTTATGTGCTGAGTTATCGTTTACCGCATGAAGGCTGGAAAGATGGTGCGATAGTTTCTCTGCAGGATGCACAGCGCGCGCTGCGCCTGGTGCGGCAACGGGAAAAATATCTCAGCGTGTTAGGCTTTTCCGCTGGCGGTCATCTGCTCGGTATGGCGGTCTCGCGAGTTAATTTTAGATCTTACAGGGCAACCGATGCCCTGGATAACCTGCCCGCCACGGCCGATCGCGCGGCGCTGATCTATCCCATCATTACGCTGGAAGCGCCTTACACCCACACTTCAACCCATAAAATGCTGGTTGGCAACCACGCGCCCGCCAGTGAAAACGCCGCATGGTCAGTGCAGGAGTTTGTCAATCCGCAATCGCCGCCCTTCTTTCTGGTGCAGGCAGAGGACGATCCGATTTCCGATCCGCATAACACGCTGATTATGGCTGACGCCTGTAAGCGTGAGCATGTGCCGGTTGAGATGCATCGCTACAGCAGCGGCGGACACGGATTTGGTATGGGCAGGCCCGGCACGCCGACCATGGCGTGGCCAGAGCACTACGAAAAGTGGTTAAAGAGCTAATCCACCTCAACCGTTTGCTTGCTAATTAATCCCGCCACCAGGGTCTGCGAACTGGCCACGGCACCAAAAATTCCGCCCTGCATATGGATCATGCTGAGCGCCGCTTCATGGTGTTTCAGCTCCGTCGCCGCGCAGCAATCTGACAACACCAAACACTCAAAACCGCGATCGTTAGCCTCGCGCAGCGTGGTGTGGACGCAGACATCAGTGGTGATGCCGCTGATGATCAGATTGCGAATACCGCGGCTGCGCAGAATCAGTTCGAGATCGGTAGCGTAAAACGAGCCTTTGCCCGGTTTATCGATGATGATTTCTCCCGGCAATGGCGCCAGTTCCGGGATAATTTCCCAGCCCGGTTCACCGCGCACCAGAATGCGCCCGCACGGACCGGGCGCGCCGATCTCCGCCTGCATGCGCCTGGATCGCCAACGCTTATTTGCGGGCAGATCACTTAAATCCGGCCGATGCCCTTCGCGCGTATGGATGATCGGGAAGCCCAACTCGCGCATCGTTGCCAGCACCTGCTGCAGCGGTTTGATAGGCGCGCGCGTTAAGGCAATATCGTAGCCCATGCTATCGACGTAACCGCCTTTACCGCAGAAATCGGTTTGCATATCGATAACGATCAGTGCGGTATCCTGCGGGCTGCAGCGACCGTCATACGGCCACGAGTAAGGGGTTGAATCAATGGCGTAATCAGGCATTTTTTTCCTCCATCACCGTTACTGTGCTTTCACCTTTTAGTTTCACAATCAGCGTATAGCTGGCGGCAGCAGTCACCAGGCCAATCACCGCTTCACCGAACTGTGGGAAGGCGATGTGCGCAATCACCGCACACAAGCTACCAATCGCCCAGGCGGCAAAGGCGCTACCGCGCATGCGGCGCAATTGGCGCTGTTCGCTGATTTTGGCCATGAAGATCAAATCGACAATCATCACCGCGCCAAACGGCGGCACCACGATGCCGAGCAAGCTCAGCCATTCGAGGAAATAGGACCACACGCCAGCCAGCGCCAGCGCCCCGCCAATCACGCCAAGGATCACCGTCCACAGACGCATTTTGCTGCTGAACAGATGACTAAAGCCGACTGCGCCGTTATACAGACAGTGCGTACACACCGAACCGAGATTGATAAACACAAACAGGAAAGCAATCACCGACAGCAGCATGCCGTGCCCCATTAGCATTGGCAGGAAGTTGCCGCCGTTACTCGCCGGATCAACCGCCGCGCCCACCGCCACAATCACCACGCCAAACAGATAAGAGATAACGTTCGCCACCGGGAACGCTGAGAACGCGGCAATCACCGCCGATTTACCGTCTTTTGACCAGCGGGTGAAATCTGCCGTCATGGTGCCGGAATCGGCGAAACCGGCCACCACCATGGTGACGGCGGTGCCCATGCTCATTGCGCCCACTGCGCTGCTGCTGCCGGTAAACTGCGTGATGGTGCTGAAATCGTGATCCTTACTGATCAGCCACAGCGCCACCAATCCCAACACCACGAACAGCGGCGCAGCGATCATGCCGAGCACGGACAATGCGCGCACGCCGAGGAAGGTGATGGCGGTATACAGCACCATGGCAAACGCCGTCACCGCCAGCGCATTCCAGCCAAAGGTTTGATTAATCACCGTGCCGGTTAACCCGGTCTGGAAAGCGTACCAGCCGATCACCACGGTCGACAGGAAGCCCGAAACTAAAATGTAGCCTTTGGTGCCAAAAGTGCGTTTCGCCTGCAACGCGAAGTTCATGCCGGTATTACCGGCGAACCAGCTCAGCGCACCCACATAGGCAAACAGCACCAGATTTCCCAGCAGAATGGCAATCAGCGCCGGCCAGAAGCCGAGATGCCAGGTAATGATGCCGCCAAATAGCGCATTGGTGAGGATCATCGGGAAACCAAACCACACCGCCGACACCGAACCCGTCGAGTGGCGATGGCTGAGCGGAACCGGTTCATGCTCGAACTCCTGCTCTAAAGCCGGTGAATTTTTGTTAGTCATGGGCAACTCCGATTGAAACAGGTGTGATGTGATTCCAGGGTTGTATGCGCTCGAACGCGGCACTCGCCGCCAGCACCAGGCCATCGTCCAGATGACGACCCACGATTTGCATGCCAATCGGCAATCCGCTGGCGGTAAAGCCCGCAGGAACAGACGCCGCCGGTTGGCCGGTGAAATTGAACGGGAAGCAGAATGAAAGCCAGTGATCGCTGCGCACCATGCGGCCATCGATGATCTCGGGTCCCTGCATATTGAGCGGGAACGGCGGCACCGCCAGCGTCGGCGACAGCAGCAGATCGTAATGCTGCATGAAGCGCCACATCTGGTTACACAGCTTTTTGCGTGCGGTATTGGCGTCGGTAAAAGTTTCAGCGCGCCAGTCATGTTGCAGCATGGCGCTGAGATGCGGTGACATGCGTGCACCCAGTTCGGCGTGCATGTGACGCATGCCGGTGAGATCGCTCTCAAAAGCCACCAGCGCGGCAAAGGTGGCACATTCATCGGCGATACCGGGATCGACTTCATCCAGTTCAGCGCCGAGCTCACGGGCAAAACGACGCGCGGCGTGCGTGACAATGTCACGCACTTCGGGATCAATGGCAATGTAGCCGAAATCCGCGCTGAAAGCGATGCGCAGACCGCTCAGCGGTTTTTCCAGCGAGGCCAGCCAATCCACGTCGTTGCAGGGAATCGAGTGGCGATCGCGCATATCTGGCCCCGCCATCACCGACATCATCAGCGCGCTGTCGCGCACCGAACGCGTCATCGGGCCGATATGCTCCAGCGACTCCCAGCTGGAAACGCCGGGATAACGCTCGTCGCGACAGCCCGGCCATAAGGGTACGCGCCCCATCGACGCTTTCAGGCCAAACACGCCGCAGTGCGCGGCGGGAATTCTTACCGAACCGCCGCCATCGCTGCCCAGCGCAATCGGACACAGGCGCCCCGCCAATGCCGCTCCGGAACCGGCGCTCGATCCGCCCGGCGTTTTAGAGAGATCCCACGGATTACGCGGTGATGGAAACAGTGGATTGTGCCCAACGCCGCTATAGCCAAACTCCGGTGCGGTGGTTTTCCCCAGCAGCACCGCATCGGCCGCCAGCAGGCGCTCAACGGTGATATCATCTTCTTCCGGGATAAAATCAGCGTAGGCATGCGATCCAGAAGTGGTTTTCACGCCTGCGGTACAAATCAGGTCTTTCACCGCCAGCGGAACGCCCGCCAGCGCCCCCAGCGTTTCGCCGCGCGCGCGTTTTGCATCAACAGCGGCCGCCTGTTGCAGCGCCAGCTTTGGCGTAGCGGTACAAAACGCCTGAATCTGCGGCTCGCGCTGCTCCATGCGATTGATGGCGGCTTGCGTCACTTCCTGCGCCGAAACGTCTCCGCCGCGGATTAACGCCGCCAGCGTAGTGGCATCTTCATCCAACAGTGCATCAAACATGCGAATACTCCCGATTTATCACTTATCTGAAACGTTGCAGTTTACGTGCCAGAAAATTCCATAAACGAGGGCGCTAACGGCCAGGCCAGATGGGATACGCTCTTGGATACAAGATCGAATACTTATGTTTCTTTACAATGCAGATGTTGCGATTAGAAGCACGAAAATGGCGCAGCCATGCGCCAGGATGGAGAGCGGCTTAATCAGCCGCAGGAATCAATTCATCCACAATCTGTTCAATCACTTTCACCACGCGTCTGACGCGCAGCGGGATAAAGCGCGCATCGGGGAATACCGCGTAGAGAAAACGGTCTGGCAGACGATATTGCGGCAAGATACGTACCAGCGAAGCTGATTTTAATGCCTCCTGCACCAGTGGTAACTGCATGCCCCCGACGCCGATGTCCGCCTGCAGCGCCTGCAACAACCCTTCGCTGCTGTTGGCGCGAAACACGGTATTCACGGTTAGCGCGACGGTTTCCTGGTTGGATATCAGGCGCAGCGGTGCCTGTTTGTCGATACCGCTAAAGCGAACATGCGGATGCGCGGCCAGCTCTGCCAGCGAGGTAATCGGTGTTGCGCGTACCCGCTCAGGCGCAGCAAACAGCGGCGTTTCAATACGCGCCAGTAATCTCGCCGGAAACATCTCCGGCGGCATTTCACTCAGGCGCAACGCGATATCCACGCCTTCACTCACCAGTTCGGCCACGCGATCGTCGAGCGCGATGGTCAGATGCAGTTCTGGGTTCGCGCGTTGCAGCCCCAGTAAAGGCGGCAGCAAGCGCTGGCCTAATCCGCTGGGTAATTGGATATGCACGCTGCCTTGCAGCGCTTGCTGCGCCGGGCGCAACTGGCTTTCAACATCCTGCATCGCGGCCAGCAGCGGCTGCATATGCTGTAAGTATCGCTCGCCCTGCTCAGTCAATTTCATCGCGCGCGTGGTGCGGTGCAACAACACGATGCCGAGTTCTTCCTCCAGCGCCGCGATTTGCTGGCTCACGGCGGATTGCTTCATCCCGCTCAGGCGCGCTGCTGCCGAAAACGATCCGGCTTCCGCCACGCGTATGAAGGTATTGATGGCATTGAGTTTATTATTCATTTAATGATTTTTCTGATAAGTGGCATCTGGATAGTGGGATATCAGCAATAAAAATAATAGATAACACTGTGCCTGTCTTGTTCACAGGAGAATCATCATGTCGCAAACACATCACGTCGCGCTGGTCGCGGGCGCAACCGGCATTGTCGGTAGTGAGTTGGTAAAAACACTGCGTCAGCAGGATTGGCAGGTGATCGGCCTGACGCGCCAGCCTGCAATCTCAACGCACGATATCCCTTTCATCCATGTCGATCTGCTGGATGCGCAGCACAGTGCACAGGCGCTGGCCTCGCTTAATCAGGTCACGCATATTTTCTACAGCGCGTGGCTGAATGCTGCCAACTGGCGTGAAATGGTCGAACCCAACGTAACGATGCTGCGCAATCTGGTGGTTAACATCGATAAAATCGCGCCGTTGCGCAGCGTCAGTTTGATGCAGGGATACAAAGTTTATGGCGCGCATCTGGGACCGTTCAAAACGCCCGCGCGCGAAAGCGATCCCGGCGTCGCGGGAGCCGAATTCAATGCGCAACAGCTGCGTTGGCTAAGTGACTTTCAGCGCGGTAAAAGCTGGCACTGGCACGCCTTGCGTCCCGGTGTGGTCGGCAGCGCGGTACCCGGTAATGCCATAAACCTGGCGCTGAGCATCGCGCTCTACGCATCTCTGTGTAAATCTCAGGGCTTACCGCTACGTTTTCCCGGTTCATCGCACGCCTGGCACAGCATGGTCGATCATACCGATGCGGGATTACTCGCGCAGGCCACGCTGTGGGCGGCCAATGCGCCTGGCGCGCGCAATCAAGCTTTCAACGTTAACAACGGCGATTTATGGCGCTGGAGTGAGCTGTGGCCTGCGATTGCCCGGTGGTTTGAACTGGAAAGCGCGCCGGCGGTGAATCTGTCGTTTTCTCAGCTGTTTCAGGATTACCGCGCGCTATGGCAAACCATCGCTATAGAACATCAGCTGATCGCGCCGGATATCTTGCAGCTAAATGATGGGCTGTTTGCCGATTTTGTCTTTGGCTGGAATTACGACATGTTTGGTGACGGCAGTAAAATACGGCGCGCGGGTTTTAACGGCTATCAGGCAACGGATGAGATGTTCTTTGCTCTGTTTGCGCAGTTACGCGCAGCACGCATTATCCCTTAACGCTAACAGGGAAGCCTGTGCTTCCCTATTATTACTTCGTTAATGCAGAATGGTTTTGGAGAAAACCTGAATCACCACAATGCCTAACCCGATTAACATCAAACCCGCCATTGCAGCGAAATCTAGTTTCTGGTTGTAGAAAAAATAAGACATGACCGACACCAAAAATATACCCATTCCGGCCCAGATAGAATAAGCAATGCCGACATTCATCTGTTTAACCACTTGAGATAATCCATAAAATGAAATGGCATAACCTATTACCACAACTACGCTGGGAATAAGGCGTGAGAATCCTTGCGAGGCCTTCATCATGGTTGTGGCAATCGTCTCAGCGACGATGGATATCGCCAGTATCACGTAAACATTATTCATAAAGCCCTCTTAAATGCCCGAGAGTAAACACGCGTTATAGAGTAGCTGTTAGAGGTTGTTTTTCCAACGGATTAAATCGCGCTTCAGTAACGTCAGACCAATCGCCACCACCATAATATCTTTAAAAATAAACGAATCGAGTCCGCCTAACTGCGGTAACAGACTTAAGGTAACTAACCCGGTAAGTATCAACAATCCAGCGCCGATCATACCTAACAGTGGACGTTTAAAGCCTGCGATGAGCAGAATAACCGTCGTCATCTCTACTACGCCCAGGAAATAGCTGCTGCCATGGAGACCGAGGAAGTAGGGAAATATACTCAGCCATGTTTTTATAAATATGGGTTCCAGCGCCTGAACTTCAAATTCAAACCACTTTGCCATACCAAAAACCAGGAAAATAATAATTATTGATAATCTTAATACCAGCGGCTCTTTGCTGGTGAGAAAATGAATCGCACGTGAAGCATAGACTTGTTTGGCTGTTGTCATGGTAAATCTCCCGCTATTTATGTGGCCGGTTCGTTAAGAGTTGAGCTGGCTAAAAGTCATGGTTCATGGTGGCAATTACATCTAGTCGCGAGCATATAAGTTGCGGTGGCCTCACCTTGAGGGCGCTTTTCATGATAACTTCCTTTTGTTAGTGTTCACTAAAATATATAACGCAGCCAAACACAAAACGCACCACATTTATTAGTGAAAACTAAAATACATGACGAATTTATCAGAAAATTCAGATCTCATGGGAGTTATGTCAATGAATGTCAACAAAAAATCAGGCAGACCACGTCTTCTCCCAAAAGAAGAGCTGGCGGCGATCATGTTCTCGATCTTTGCTGACAAAGGTTATGAAGCCACCTCACTCAACGATCTTACCCAGGCAACCGGTACCAAGCCCGCCACCTTGTACCAGGCATTTGGTAATAAAGAAGGGATGTTTATCGCTGCGCTTGAACATTACAAAGCGACGTGGCTGCCAGATTTAGAGGCGATTCTTTCCTCTGAAGAATTGAGTTTTAGCAACAAGATTAAGCAGTTCCTGTTTTCGGCATTTAACCTTTTTTCCTGCGAAGGCAAACCGCCAGGCTGCTTGTTGGTGTTTTCCGCGCTCACATTTCGCCCTGAAGCCTCATCGTTAGGCGCGGAGTTATTCAACGAACGTCATGCATTTAAAGCGTGGATAATCGAGGAAGCGCAGCTTGCACAGCAGAACAACACCCTTTCAGGCAAATTATCTCCTGACGAAGCCGCTGAATTTATTCTGACTTTTGAAAGTGGTTTAGCCCTGATGGCGCTGGATAATCCCGACCAGGAAGTGATTAACAGTATGATCGATAAGGTGATCGATGCAGTAATGTGCGAGTGATACTGAGCATTGTGATGTTAAAAACAGCCATATCTCCGCTTACTTAATCGCTATATACTCCGGTGTATATCGAATTCAGGAGCTTTTATGCATACCTCTCTTAAGCGGATTATTCTGGCGGAATTACTCACTCTCACCTCGCTTCATAGCTATGCCAGCCGCATCGTCACCGATCAAATTGGTCGTCAGGTGGAGATTCCGGACAGGATTGATCGCGTAGTGGTGCTGCAGCACCAAACTCTGAACCTGCTGGTGCAGCTCAACGCCACCGATAAAATCGTCGGGATTTTGGCGAACTGGAAGCAGCAGTTAGGTGAGGGTTATGCGCAATTAGTGCCGGAACTGACGCACAAAGCGATGCTCGGTGATTTGACGCATGTCGATTTGGAAAAGCTGGTGGCGCTGCATCCGCAGGTGGTGTTTGTCACCAACTATGCGCCGAAAGAGATGATCGACCAGATTTCTGCCCTGGGCATTCCGGTACTGGCGATTTCACTGCGTCACGATGACGCCGGTCAGCAAGGCAAAATCAATCCCAGCATGCAGAATGAAGATCAGGCTTACGATCTCGGTATTAAGGAAGGGATCACGCTTATCGGCAAGGTGGTTAATAAGCCAAAGCAGGCGCAGGCGCTGATTGATGCCGCCTTTGCCGGGCGCAAAATGGTCAGCGACCATCTGAAAAATCTGCCTGAGCAGCAGCGCGTGCGCGCCTATATGGCGAATCCCGACCTCACCACTTACGGCTCGGGCAAATATACTGGCTTGATGATGGCGCATGCGGGCGCATTCAATGTCGCGGCCGCGACCGTGCAGGGTTTCAAACAGGTCAGCATGGAACAGGTAGTGGCGTGGAATCCGCAAGTGATTTTCGTGCAGGATCGCTATCCCAACGTGGTGCAGGAGATCCAGCAGGATGCGCGCTGGCAAACCATTGACGCGGTGAAAAATCATCGGGTGTGGCTGATGCCGGAATACGCCAAAGCGTGGGGCTATCCGATGCCAGAAGCGATTGGCCTCGGCGAACTGTGGATGGCGAAAAAGCTCTACCCGGAAAAATTCCGCGACATCAATATGCAACAACAAGCCGATCGCTGGTATCAGCGCTTCTACCGGACGCACTATCATGACCACGCTGTAGATTCTGGCGGCCGGTAGTTTGCGCGGCGTGGCCGGATCTGGTGGCGGCATTTATCTCTTCAGCCACAGCGCAGCTCATCTTGCACCAGCATGGTTTTGCATCAGCATGGTTTCCAATCTACGGTTTAAACCGCGATAGCCAACAACACCATGCACAACAGCAGAACATAGACACGCGCATGCCAGACATCAGGCACCGCCGGAATACAGCGTCGGGCGAACACGATCCCGATAAAACCGGCGACCACCAGCAGCAACAATATCTTCAGGCTGATAAAGCCGAGATAATCGCTGACGGGAATCTGCTGCCAGCCGCTGATGGCGTAAGTTATCGCGCCAAAAACGGCGACCGGCAGCGACAGCGGATTGGCCGCGCTGACGCAGTCGCGCATGGCATAACCATGACGCCGCAGCAGCGGCACGGTCATTACGCTGCCGCCAACGCCGAGCATGGCGGCGATCACACCAATCATTGTGCCGCCCGCGCTGACGGTGAACCGTGACAACCTTCGCGGTGCAGTGCGGCTAAAGAAGCCTTTCCGCAGCAGGCAATCAGCGATAGTCACCATCATGTAAAGCATAAACAGCCTGCGCACCCAAATGTCGCTCATCACGCCAGCCAGCCACGATCCCATCACCGCTCCGAGCGCGATAAACCAAATTAGCGGCAGTAAAATGTCTGTATTTAATTTGCCAGCCCGCCAGTTTTGATAACTGGCCCAGCCGGCGTTGAAAATCATCACGGCGGTCGAGGTCGCCACCGCGATATGCATCGCCTGAGCCGCCAGTAACGGCTGCTGCGACAGCAGTTGATAGACAAACGGCACCACGACAAAACCGCCGCCAAAACCAAACAGCACCGTGGTGATGCCGGAAGCAAAACCCGCCAGCCCAATAATTAACAGCTCGCTCATCGCCTTTCTCTGCATCATGAAAAGAGTAATGTAGCTTACGCAGCAAGCTGCCCACTTCCCATTTGTGCAGCGCTCATTTACCCTTGCAAATCAGTCAATTTGCGGTGGATGTCGGGGATGCGAAATAGCCACATTGATGAATACGACCATATTGATCGTGACGTGGTGGCGCTGGGCAATGACTACGCGCAGAGATTTGTGCTGCAAGAGCATCGCCATCGCCGCGCGCAGCTGCTGTATGGCGCAACGGGTTTGATGCACGTCGCAACGCAGGCGGGCGAATGGGTGGTTCCGCCGCAGCATGCGGTGTGGATTCCGCCTGACACCGCGCACAGCGTTAAGTTTGTGGGTGTTTCTACGCGCAGTCTGTATATCGAGCCGGTTTGTGCGGCAGCTCTGCGTGAAAGCGATCGCTGTCGCGTCATCAGCGTCTCGCCGCTGCTGCGACAGCTATTGATTGAAGCCGTTGATTTACCGCTGTTATACGCATCCGATCGCGATCAATCTCTGATGCAGTTGCTGCTGCTGGAGCTTGCGGCGATGCCTGCACAGGAATTCGATATTCCACTGCCACCACATCCGGCGCTGTTGGCGCAATGCCAGAACTTCTTACAAGCACCAACCATTCACGACCCGGCCGATCGTTGGGCCAGCACACTGTTTATGAGTTCCAGCACCTTCCGCCGCCATTTCCTGCAGCAGACCGGCTTGTCCTTTTCCGCCTGGCGACAGCGCGCCTGCGTGGTGACGGCGCTGGCGTGGCTGGTGGCGGGCAAATCGGTAAACGAGGTGGCGCTCTCGCTCGGCTATGACAGCAGCTCGGCCTTCTCCAGCATGTTTCGTCGCGTCACCGGTCAGGTGCCATCATTTTACATCGACCATGATTGAGCGAAGTTTCACCACTCACTTGGCGATTTCAGGCTGAAAATCGGCTTTCTGAGACTACGATTTCATACATAACACACTGAAAATAATCTTATTCCTTTTGAAACAGATATGTGTCGAAATTCAGGCGGTTAACTGCTGCTGCACCGCGTCGAGAAACGCCCGCAGCGCCGCCGGTTGCCGTTCGCGTGACATGTAGAGGCCATAGATCGCCAGCGTTTTTGGCTGATAAGCCGGCAGCACGGTTTGTAGCTGTCCATTGTCGAGTGCGTGACGCGCCTCCATTTCCGGCACCATCGCTAAACCGCAACCGGCAATCGCCGCATCACACAACACCGACGAGATACCGGCGCTGAAATTCCCATGCACTGCCGCTGAAAGGGTTTCGCCCTGCGCATCGGAAAACTGCCAGCTCTGCCCGGCGAAACGGCTGTAATGCAGGCAATTATGCTGTGCGAGATCGGCAGGCGTTTGCGGCGCACCACGCGCTTGCAGATAGCCAGGCGAGGCGCACAACACCGAAACACATTCGCCTAAACGTCGGGCAATGGCGCCAGGTTCGGGATCGTCGGTAATCCGCACCGCCACATCAATGCGTTCGCCGATTAAACTCACCGGTTGATTGTTGATCTCCAGTTCGATACGCACCGCCGGAAAACGCGCGAGAAATGCCGGAATTATCGGGCCCAGAATATGCGTGGCGGTGGAATGTGCGCAGGCGACGCGCAAGGTGCCGTGCGGTTCGCTATCCGCGCCCTGATCGGCAATCTCTTCAGCCAATCTCGCCAGCGCGCGCGATTTTTCGAGGATCTTCTCGCCAGCGGGCGTAATGGTCAGTTTGCGCGATGATCGGTGCAGCAAACGTGCACCGGCCCACTTCTCCATTTCATCCAGATAGCGGCTGACCATCGGCCGCGAAATATCCAGCGCACGCGCTGCGGCACTCAAGCTGCCCAGCTCGCAAATGCGATTAAATACCGTTGCCGCCGTGACTCTGTCCATGTTGGCTCCATCTGATCGTTTTATGAAACTGATCATATCCAGTTTCGGGAATTCTACCAGCCAGCAATTTCTCTACAATAAAGCCCTCAAAGACGGCAAGGTGCCGGATAAAGGAAAATTCGATGAAAATGAAAACGTTGACGCTGGCATTGGCCTTTGCCGCCCTGCCTGCCTTCGCTGCGCCGCTCAATTTAGACGTGTATAACCCGCAGGAGAACGGCATTTTCCCGGTCTCTTCGACGCTGGTTTCTGGTCAGCACGAAGCGATACTGTTTGATGCGCAGTTCAGCACCAAAGACGGCGAAAAGCTGGTGCAGATGATCAAAGCTAGCGGCAAGAAGCTGACGCAGATTGTTATTACCTCCGGCGATCCTGATTTCTATTTTGGTCTGGAACCCATTGTTAAAGCGTTCCCGCAGGTGAAGATCGTGGCAACGCCGGAGGTGGTAAAACACATCGAAGCCAGTAAAGCCGCCAAGCTGGCATATTGGGGGCCGCAGATGAAGGACGGCGCGCCAAAGCAGCTGTATGTTCCGCAGGTTACTCATGCCACGACGTTTAAAATTGATGGTGAAACGCTGGAACTGCGTCACGCCAATGATTACGCGGCTTACGTATGGATCCCGGTGAACAAAGCGATTCTCGGCGGCACTGGCGTGGCTTCCGGCATTCACGTCTGGACCGCCGATACGCAAACGCCTGCTATTCGTCAGCAGTGGCGCAATGTGCTGAGCGAGATGCAAAAGCTGCAACCTAAGCAGGTGATTCCGGGCCATTATCTCGGCGAGCGCCCGGCGGGCGATGCGGCTGTTACCTTTACCCTGAACTATCTGCAAACCTTTGAGAAAACGCTGCAGCAGCACAAAGGTTCCGCGCAGGTGATCGAGACCATGAAAGCCGCTTATCCGCTTCTGCCGGAGGAGAGTTCATTGGATTTGAGCGCCAAAGTGAATACTGGCGAGATGAAGTGGTAATTGATGTTTCAGTGAGTGAGGTCGCCATAAAAGGCGACCAGCGTCGCAGCAGGAAATCGAGCAAATACAAAGCGCGTTTGATTTGATAGGATTTTGGCCCGAATTTGCGAAATAAGGTGGCGGGTCATGCCCCAAAAGAAGGCGACGCTGATTGGTTTGATGGCCATTCTGCTGTGGAGCGCGATTGTAGGACTGATTAAAAATGTCAGCGAAGGATTCGGCCCGGTAGGCGGTGCGGCACTGATCTACAGCGCCAGTGCGGTTTTGCTGATTTTCACCGTAGGCTTGCCAAAGTTGCGCACTTTTCCGCGCAGCTATTTGATTATCGGCAGCGTGCTGTTCGTCTGTTATGAACTCTGCCTGTCACTCTCATTAGGCTTTACCCACAGCGGACGCCAGGCAATTGAAGTCGGCATGGTCAATTATCTGTGGCCAAGTTTGACCATTGTTTTCGCGGTGATAGTCAATCGACAAAAAACCCATCCGCTGATTATTCCGGGCGTGTTGCTGGCGGTTGCCGGCATTTGTCGCGTGTTGGGCGGCGATCAAGGTTTTTCATTCAGCGAAATCACCCATAACGTGATGGATAATCCGTTGAGTTACGGCCTGGCGTTGAGCGGCGCGGTTATCTGGGCGGTGTACTGTGTGGTAACCAAAAAAATTGCTGACGGCAACAATGGGATAACGCTGTTCTTTATCCTGACTGCGCTGACGCTGTGGCTGAAGTTTTTGCTCTCACCGCAGCCGCCGTTTATGCTATCCGCTGAGGTTTGCATCAGTATGGCGCTTGCTGCAATGGCGATGGGCTTTGGCTATGCCGCATGGAATGTCGGCATACTGCATGGCAACGTGACCCTTTTGGCCGCCACGTCCTACTTCATTCCGATCATCTCTTCGATTCTCGCCGCCTTTATTCTGCGCTCGCATTTGACCGTCGCCTTCTGGCAAGGCACCGCGATGGTCTGCCTGGGATCGCTGATGTGCTGGTGGTCAACGCGGGTGCAGCAAGCATAATGCTTATCCTTAGAACAAAATTAACTCGTTGATCCTTTCCTGCACAGATGGCGATCTGTTGCTATTATAGCGACGCAACACACAGCAATGCGTTGCTACGAGAATTTCAGATTGGTAACCTTTACCTGGCCCGCGCTTAGCGGGCTTTTTTTTGCCGGTTATAAATAACGCGGCTTTTCGGTGCGGAAGCCGAGGCCAATCAAGCGGCCAAACAGATGGCGCAGGAACGGAAAGCGGCTGATGATCTGCGACACTTTGCTTGGTGTGCTGCGTTTGCGCTTGTTGCTGCTCATTTTGATTTGCAGGAATTGGGTGGCGACGGTTGGGAACTGGCGGCGCTGCTGCACTTTTTGCAGATCGTGCAAGGCTACATTGCCCTGCTGCAGCGGTTTGGTCAGCATATTGGCTGCGGCCACCGCATCCTGAATCGCCAGGTTAACCCCCACGCCGCCAATCGGCGACATGGCATGCGCAGCATCGCCGATACAAAGTACGCCAGGTTTCATCCAGCGATCGAGGCGGTCAATGCGAATCGACAACAGCTTAAGTTTGTCCCACTCATCAACTTCCGCCATGCGCTCTGCACTGAACGGAGCCACCTGCGCCATGGTGCTTTTTAGCGCGTCCAATCCCGCCAGCTTTAACTCGTCGAACTGATTTTTCTGAATGGTGTAGCCGCACTGCCAGTAATCACCACGATCGATAACGATAAAGTTTTGCTTCGGTCCTTTATGACCCATACCAAGTTGCGGATCGTCGGGATGTTTCTCCAGCCGGAACCACAATACATCGCGTGGCGCACCAAAGCTTTTTCCGGTTAATCCGGCTTTGGCTTTGACCTGCGAATTGCGACCATCCGCACCTATCACTAAAGCGGTGCGTATAATGGAATGCTCGTTACCCTGTAACGTTTTTACGCCACTGATTACGCCATTTTCATAAATAAAGTCATCGAATGCGGTGGATTGCAGCAGGGTAAACCCCGGAAATTCGGCGGCTTTTTTAGCGAGAAAATTGAGGAAATCCCACTGCGGCATAAAGGCGATAAAGCGGCACTCAACCGGTAGACGTGAGAAATCCGCCATGGTGATCTCTTCACCCGCCACTTCCGCCTGCAGCTTCTCCGCGCGCTGGTGCGGCAAAGTGAGCAGCTCATCGAGCAATCCCAGCTGGCGCATGATCTCCAACGTTGAGGGATGAATGGTGTCGCCACGAAAATCGCGCAGGAAGTCGGGGTGTTTTTCAATAACCACGGCGCGTAAGCCCGCGCGCGCCAGTAAATAGCCCAGCATTAATCCCGCCGGGCCGCCGCCAACGATACAACAATCCGCGCTTATCGCGTTTTCCTGTGCTGCCTGCATCCTCTGCCTCACGCCAAAAATGATAATCGTTATCATTTATAGCATAACCTGGCGCTAATGTGATGAAACGAACGTCGATGCCTGATGCGCCGGCGGCACGGCAAAGTTGCGCTGCATGCGTTTGATCTCTTCGGCCGGCGGTAAACCGAACAGGCGTTTGAACTCACGATTAAACTGCGAGGCGCTTTCATAGCCCACCGCGTGGCTGGCCGCCGCCGCGGTCATTTCCTGACGTACCATCAACATGCGCGCCTGATGCAATCGTACCGACTTCACATACTGCATCGGCGGCTGATTGGTGATGCTTTTAAAATGGGTGTGAAAAGTGGGCACGCTCATGCCCGCCAGCGACGCGAGTTGCCCCAGCGTTAGCGGCTGCGCATAGTGCGCGTGAATGTGGTTCAGCGCTTTGCCCACTTTGCCAAATTGGCCTTGCAAGGTTAATGCCGCTCGCAGCGCGCTGCCCTGCGCACCGGTCAGCACGCGGTAATAGAGTTCACGCACCAGCGCTGGGCCGAGCATCTTCGCATCCAGCGGATGATTTAGCGTTGTGAGAAAGCGCAACACCGTCTCGCGCAACGTCTGGTCCATGGGGCTCGACATCATGCTTTGCGCCGCCTGGCTCTCAAACGCCACATCTTGCTGCTCCAGCTGCAACAGCAACCCCGTCGCCACGCTGAAATCGAGATGCAGGTAAATCGCCAGCAGCGGATTTTCCGCCGATGCCGCGCTTTCCATGGTAAAAGGCACCGGCACCGCAACCGCCAGATAGTGCTGCTCATCGTAGAGATAAACCTGATCGCCAAAGAAGCCGCGTTTCGATCCCTGACAAACAATCACGATGCCCGGATCGTACAGCACCGGCGTGCGCGCCAGCGGCCGATCGGAACGCAGGATGCGCACGTCCGGCAGCGCGGTGAGGTTGTAACCTTCCTGCGGCGCTAACGTTTTAAGCAGTTTTACGGTTTGCTGCTGGAGCGTTTCTTTCATCGGATAACATCACATTCATAATATTAGGCAAGCATTACACAAAATAAGGCCTTATGGCCGTTTCAGCGCCAGAATATTATGCATCCTCTACTTTTTGAGGAGAAACCGCAAATGTCCAACGTTAAAACATTATTCATCACTGGCGTCAGCAGCGGATTTGGCCGCGCGCTGGCGCAGGTTGCGTTAAATCGTGGCTATCGCGTGGTCGGTACGGTGCGCAATGCTACGGCAAAAGCCGGGTTTGAAAATTTGCATGCGGAAAATGCCTTCGCCTATGAATTGGATGTCACCCATTTCGCCGCCATTGAGGCGGTAATTACCGATATTGAAACCCACGTTGGCCCAATTGATGTGCTGGTGAACAACGCCGGTTACGGTCACGAAGGCGTGATGGAGGAATCATCACTGGACGAGATGCGCCGCCAGTTTGACGTTAACGTGTTTGGTGCGGTGGCGATGATTAAAGCGCTGCTGCCCTTAATGCGCCAGCGCCGTCAGGGCCACATTATTAACATCACCTCGATGGGCGGTTTTATCACCCTGCCCGGCATCAGCTATTACTGCGGCAGCAAGTTTGCGCTGGAAGGGATTTCGGAAACCCTCAGCAAAGAGCTGGCGCCGTTCAATATTCATGTGACCGCCGTCGCACCCGGATCGTTTCGCACCGATTGGGCCGGGCGTTCGATGGTGCGCAGCGCACGCAGCATCGCCGATTATGATGCGTTGTTCGACCCGATTCGGCAGGCGCGTGAAGAGAAGAGTGGCAAACAGTTGGGCGATCCGCTTAAAGCCGCCAGCGCGATGCTCGATGTGATCGAAAGCAGCAATCCACCCGCGCATCTGTTGCTGGGCAGCGATGCTTTGGCATTGGTGCGGCAGAAGATGGAATCATTCAGCGCGGAGATTGATCGCTGGGAAGCACTGACGCGATCGACGGATGGCTGATGGAATAATTGCGGTGATATTCAGGTGCGCATGAATGCGCACCCTATAAAATCTCGCCACGCTGACATTCATGGCGACCGGTTTACCCTCAACTGACAGGCATTATTGCAGCACTTCCAACCCCTTTCGCTCGATAAGATTGAGCAATCGCAGTGCTGCTCCGTTAGGTTTTTTCTCTTCTCGTTCCCACTTCACTACCGTCCCCACTGACATGCCGACGTAGGCGGCCAGCATCGCCTGGCTCAGATTATAACGTTGACGTAACTGATTTATTTCATCTCCCGACATCATGTGCAGGACAGGTAGCGAAGCGCGCAATTCACGCAATCTCACACGAGAATCAATTTTTTCTTTTAGCTCATCGGTGACCACGCCAATTTCATTAAAATCCCTGGCGATCTCTTGTAAATCTTTCAGATGATTAACCATCACATTTTACCTCACGCATCTTGCCAGTATTGATGGCTACTTTTGCTTGTTCTGATGTCATTTCAAACAGTTGTTTGGCCACTTCCTTGTAGAGAGCGAGATCAGATTCAGATATCTCTCGACCACTACTTTTGAATGCGGATTTAGCATAGCCGTTGACGAAAAAAAGATGTTTTTCAGTTTTAAAGGCTACAACCGCCCGGGCCCCGCCACTTTTTCCAGCAACTAAAGGAATGCGCTTCTTGTAAACTCCCCTGCCGAAACTGGCTTCATAAATCCCTGCCATGACTTCCAGCGCCGCTTTGCATAATTTTGCACTATTGATAGCGTCACCTTTGGTGTTTCTATCGAATGGCTTTAAGACATAAATTGCCATGTGTTCCCTCCGTTCTTAATGAGGACTCTCCTTGTCCTGGCATGAAAACCTATTGTACTAAGTGCAATACATATACTCAAGAACAGCCTTCATCACTTAGCATTGTATGAAATACACTCAACCTCCCTGACCTGTTCATTAAGTGATTGTTAACAATAAATTAGCACTTCTGGCCAAATGACTACGCAACTGATTCGCCATATTCCTGTACATATTAATTAAACTTGTATAAGTTTGATGGCTAAAGTTATACGTCAACCTTGAGGATGGAACCATGCGTCAGGATCGTAACTTTTCCACAGCGTCGGAAGCTATTGCACGCTACTTTAAAGAAGCCTCATTGCCTTCGCAGCAGGAAACGCTGGGGCAGATTGTGGTCGAGATCTTGCGTTCAGGCCGAACGTTAAGCCGTAAAACGCTATGCACCAAGCTGCTGTGCCGTATGGAGCAAGCACGCGGTACTGAAGCGGAAATTCACTATCAGCAATTAATCGGCCTGATGTTTTCCGTAGAACGAGAAGCCTAAATCAGGCGCCGCTGGCCTGAGAATTAACCAAGTGGTTTCCGCCTCATTCAGCTACTGGTTAGACTGAATCCACTTCGTTATTTGCCGCAGGTCTGCCGCGGTAATCAGAGAGAATATATGTACAGAAGTGATGAAGAACGGCTCACCGACATCATCATGGGCGATGCGATTTTACAGTTGCTGAAAAAATCCGGCCCGGTTTCTACTCGCGCGCTGCTTGATAAATTGCGCGTGATGGCTTCGATTGAACGCGATCCGCCGCGCCAGCAAGCGCTTAGCCGTGCGATGTCGGAAGTGATGAATCATATCGAAACCCCGCAGCAGAGCGGAATTGCGATCAAAAACACCGATAACGTGACGCATATTTTCCGCAATCGTGACGGTTCAGGTAATGGAACCAAGCACTAAACGTTGGGCGAATGCTGGTTGATCCGCGTTCGCCCTTTTGTTTTTCAATGTAAACACATCACGCTTGTTTTCTTCGCGCGCCACCGCGCCACACTGGACCGGAAGGATCGCCTTTCGCCGAGAGCAGCCTGCTGACTTAGCTTATTCCTGAAATGCAGATGGATGCATTGCAAGATCGGATATTGGTGAAGCGTTATCCTAATAAACTTACATCAACTCAATACCAAAACGCTTGAGCAGCGTGGCCCAAAGCAGAAATAGCAAGATGGTGAGCACGCAACTCGCGAACAACGTCGGCCAGAATCCGAGGCGTTGATAAAGAAATGGAAAGGCGACAAACATCGGCAAGGTCGGCACCACATACCAGAAGGTGTACCACGCGTGACTGGCAATTTTGGCCTGACTTTGGCCTTCCAGCTTCATCCAGATCAGCACCAGCACCGTCACCAAAGGCAGTGCGGCAATCAGCCCGCCAAGGCGATCGCTACGCTTAGCCACTTCAGATATCAGCACTACCATGCCAGCGGTTATGGCGTATTTGGCGATGAGCCAGAGCATCCGATTATCCTTCCTGCTGCAGGCGATTAATGCCGAATCGCACATCCGCACTGCGACATTTCGCCCGGCACATGTTTGCCGTGATGCGAATGGCGCACCTGCATTTCGCCCTGCTGCCAGGCGTTACTGGCGTCGGCACGGTTTTCCAGCAAACGATTCAGCGCTTCGGCCACCAGCAAATCCCGTCGCTGCGCCCAACTGGTGAGATGCCAGGTTGACGCGCGCGCCTCATCGACATCATCAAAACCCACCACCGCAACATGTGCGCCTTGCGCGAAGTCGCGCACCGCTTGTAACGCGCCGAACGCCAACACATCGCTTTCGCAAAACAGCGCATTGATGCGCTCGGCGGCGCGCGTTTTCTTCAAATACGCCATCATTGCCTGATAAGCCAGTTCGCGATCGTTGCCACCGGCAGAGAGCTCGATATTCAGTTCTTTCTGTTCAGCTTGCAGGCTAGCGACAAAACCGTCCATCTGGCGCGCCGGCGCGCTATTTTCCTGACTGTGCATAAAGCCGAAACGTTGATGACCTTGCGACAGCAGCAGCAATCCCATCTCTTCGCCTGCGTCATAACCATCCGCAATCACAACGTTAGCATCCGCGCTGGCGCTGTGGCTGAGATGAACCGTTGCCGTCTGCGGCAGAATCTCGGCCGCCACACTCAGTTCATCGCTAAACAGCGAAGTCAGAAAAACCAAGCCGCCGACAGGAAGTTGCGCCGCATTACGCAGCGCGCTTTGAAAACTTTCGCGGGAATTCGCATTCAGCAGCAGCGTAATAAAACCACGCTCATTCAACTGGCGCGTGACTTCATTAAGCAGCTTTACGGTGTGGGGGTTGATGAACTCATCGCTGACAATGCCGACGATAGTGGAATTAACGGCCATGAAATGACTCTCCTGCAACTTAGCGTGCGGTAATTATTTGTAGGTAACAAAGTTAAGCATTCCACGTTACCCGAATAATCCGCGAGCGCCAATCGCTGGCCGTTGTTCCTGAGACGAATTTGTTAACGACGCGTCAGCGCCAGGCGTACGCCTAAACCGATAAAGGTGATGCCCACCACACGATCAAGCAATTTCTGCAACATCACATTGCGCGACACCGCGCTAGCCGCGCTGCCAGCAACCAGAGCAAATATCACGTCAGTCATTAAACCCACAACCGCATACGTCAGGCCGAGCAACAGAAACGAGCTGGCATGATGATCGCCATCAACTACCACGAATTGTGGGAAGAAGGAGATGAAAAACAGCAATACTTTTGGATTGGTAATCGATGTAATAAAACCGCGAACTAATAAGCTGCGCGTATTAGAGCGTGGAATTTCAGCCTGCGGTGTTTTCTCTTCTTCACGGCTAAAAAAGGTTTCCCACACCATCTTACTGCCCAGATAAATTAAATACGCCGCACCAATATATTTAATCACCGTAAATAACAGTGGCGAAGCGGTAATTAGCGCCGTCAAACCGACGGCGCTGGCAATGGCATGCGTGCAACTTCCTAGCGCTACGCCACTCGCTGATATCACACCGCTACGTCGTCCATTCGCTACGCTTTGTCCTACGACATAAGCTAAATCCGGTCCCGGTGTAATACACAGCAGAAATACGGATGCGAGGAAAAGCGGAAAGTGCGTGATATCCAGCATAGTGACTCCTTGTAAAGGGTGAATAATTCCAGCACCTATCGTAGCGGCGCAATTAATTGCGCACAATAGAAGTAAGAGACACACAATGATTAAAAAAATAGCGCGACAAATCGCGTAAGGCCGATCAATTAAGTACCGCATCAAATCACCGTGCATTTCGTAGCGACGCGATTCATCGCGCAATAAATTGCGCCGCTACGATTCACTGCAGTTGCAAATACTCAACTACGCCTCCAGCAAAATCGCGAATCCACCATAGATCATACGCTTACCATCGAACGGCATATTCTCGCCCATCTCTTTCATACGCGGATCGGACATCATTTTGGCATTGGCGGCGTCACGTACTTCCTGCGATGGGTATTCGATCCAGCTGAACACCACCGTTTCGCCCTCTTCGGCTTTTACCGCGCGATAAAAATCGGTCTGCGTGCCTTCGGGAACATCGTCTGCCCAGCACTCGACAACACGCGTGGCGCCAAACTCTTTAAACAGCGGCGCGGCTTTAGCCGCCATGGCACGATAATCCTCCTTATTAGCTTCCGGCACCGCTACGACAAAACCATCTACATACGACATAGCTCGTTACTCCGTCGTCATTTGCGCGGTCAGTAATAACCGCGCATTAATTGTATAAATGATGTGCAACCCGAGCCGAAACAGAGATGAAAATTTGCGCGCTTACTCGCAGATTCTGCGCGCGCCAGACGATTTACGTTACACTGACGCCTTTGATCGTTACGTCACCGAGAAATCTATGCGCATCACCATTGAACCGGCCGATCAGCCGTTTATTCACCGTTTGTTGGGTGAAGAGATTGAGAGTATTGACACCGCATCCACCGATGCCACGTTATTACAGCAGGCGCTACACAGCGCACGACAGCAGAAGAATCACGAAGCCGACCTCGACTGGCGCCGCAACGCGCTGTTTCTGCTACTGTTTGTATTTTTATATGCCGCACTCGGTGCGTCGTTAACGCTGGATCTCACGCCGCAGGCATCGAGCCATAAAAGCCTCGCTTACGCGCTGGAAGCGGTGCCGGTACTGATTGCTTTTTCTGGTTTATTCATCTCGCTGCTGTACGTATTTCTGACTCGCAGCGGCGCTCGACGCTTGCGTAACTGGGAACAGGGAATTTTTGTGCTGGAGAAATACAGCGGCGTGAATTTCAGTCGGCAAATTAATGAAATGGGATCACGCACCACGAATTATTCGCAATCGGCAATTAACGTTGCGCTAGCGCTGTTTATTTGTGTGACCTGGGTGGTGATGTATAACTATTTCACTTTCACCACCAGCGGCGTGATTGGCAGCGTGATTTCACTGTTCATCACCACCATGACCTACGTGATTCTGGATATTCAGTTGCTGAAATCTAATTCATCCATCGCTATTGATGAACCGCTGATTCCGGCTGAAGAAGAAAAAGAGAAGCCATAAGGATCTCAATGTGCGACATCCCTGTCGCACATATTTCGCTAGAGTTTTTCGCCGTTGCTGGCAATGACCCGGCGATACCAGTCAAAACTCTTCTTCTTTGAGCGGGAAAAATCTCCGCTACCATCATCGTTTTTATTTACGTAAATAAAGCCATAGCGCTTGCTGTATTGGCCGGTAGTGAAAGATACGCAGTCAATACATCCCCAAGGGGTATATCCCATGAGATCGACGCCATCTTCGGTCACCGCTTTCTTCATCTGTTCAATATGCGCCCGCAGGTAATCGATGCGGTAGTCATCATTGATCTCGCCCTTTTCATCCATTTTGTCGATGGCACCAAAACCGTTTTCCACCACGAATAGCGGCTTTTCGTAACGCTCATAAAGAATATTCAGCACATAACGCAGCCCAACCGGATCGATCTGCCAGCCCCAATCTGAAGCTTTAACGTGCGGATTCGGTACGCTGCCTTCAAAGCCTGAAAGCGCCGTCCCGCTGCCGGCATTTTCTTTACTGACCGCATTACTCATGTAATAGCTCAGCCCGATATAATCGGCACAGCCTTCCCGCAGGATCTGCGCATCATCGACTTCCATTGCAATGTGGTATCCCTTGCGTTGCCATTCATTGAGAATATAAGCCGGATAATGACCGCGCATGTGCACGTCACTGAATAGGAATCGCTCCCTCATCGCTTCCTGAGCATACATCACGTCATCCGGATGACAGGAAAACGGATAGAGCGGCACCATGGCGATCATGCATCCAATTTGTAGTGCAGGATTAATTTCATGTCCCAACTTAACCACTTGAGCACTCGCCACAAATTGATGGTGCAGAACCTGATACATGCACTCTTCAGGATTAGGCTCGTGGGTGAAAATAACGCCCGAGCAGCAATAACCAAACAGCGGGGTTTTCCAGTTGCGCTGATTATTAATTTCGTTGAAGGTCATCCAGTATTTTACTTTGTGCTGAAAGCGTTCAATAACCACCGCGCTGAAGCGGACAAAAAAGTCCAAAACCTTTCTGCTTTTCCAGCCGCCATATTCGGTGACCAGGAAGTTTGGCATCTCAAAATGGGACAGCGTAATTACCGGTTCAATCCCGTATTTCAGCAGCTCATCGAATAGCGCATCGTAAAAACGCAACCCCTCTTCGTTCGGCTCGGCTTCATCGCCGCGTGGAAAAATACGCGACCAGGCAATTGAGGTGCGGAAGCAGCGGAAGCCCATTTCTGCCAACAGCGCGATATCCTCAGGATAGCGATGGTAAAAGTCTGATGCCTCGTGATTGGCATAAAAGCAGTCATCCTGAATGTCGGCGGTGATGACGCGATCAACACCGTGCGCCCCGCTGGTCAGGACATCGACTATGCTCGGGCCTTTACCGCCTTTATCCCAGGCTCCCTCGACCTGATGAGCGGCAACAGCGCCGCCCCACATGAAATTTTCTGGAAATGGCTTATTCATAATCTGTATCTCTATTTATCAGAGGGTGCCAGGCTGCGGCACAGAGCGAACGTCAGGTTGACTGTTTTCTTTGAATCCCGCGACCCAGGAGAAAACCATACCCAATATGAAGGCGACGAATATGGATACCAGGAAGCCGAGGAACTGCGTCATGTGCCCCTCTTTAAAGAACACCGGCAGGACGGCAATGCCGGGAATGCAGTAACTCCATGAAACCGCGTTGAAAGCCCCGGCGATCATGCCGCCGGCAGCGCCCGCCAGGCAGCCACAAATCATCGGTCGTTTAAGACGCAGAGCCACACCGTAAATGGCGGGTTCAGTGATGCCGAACAGCGCCGTTACACCCGCAGAGAGCGCCATGCGCTTAAGCTCAGCGTCTTTCGCCTTCAGGTATACGCCCAGCACCGCACCCGCCATACCGAATACCGCGGAGGCTTGCAGTCCGGTAAAGGTGTCGTAGCCCAGGGTGGCATAGTTACCGACGGTCACTGGCGTGATGCCCCAATGCACGCCCAAGGTAACCAGTGGCATCCACAAGGCACCAACCACAAATCCGGCAATGGCAGGGCTGAGATGATAAAGGGTGTTGTAGACGCCACCGATGGCGCCGCCGATCATATTGCCGATCGGACCGAATGCCAGAAGCGTGAACGGAACCATGATGGCGAGGCAGAACATTGGCGTGAACAGGTTGCGTATCACCATCGGAAGCAGGCGCTCGAAGAAACGCTGTACATACGACATGCCCCACACCATCAAAATAATGGGGATTACCGACGAGGTGTAACTCAAATACTCTACCGGCAGCCCCATAAAGGTTAGCGGCGCGGCATCAAGCGGAATGCCAACGATCTGCACCATTACCTTTGTAATCTCGGGATTTTCGACCGCGCCCTTCATCAAAGCCTGCACTGCGGGATCGGCTGAGTTAGCGTTAAGGATTTTGTTGGCCGTCAACATATTCAGATAATCCGGCGACACCAGCGCGCAGGCGGAGATAACCGCTGTGAACGGATTGACATTAAATTTTTTGGCGGCGGTAAACGCCACCATCACGGGCAGGAAGGTAAAGCCGGTCCACGAAACGAAGTTAAGGATGCGATAAGTGCCGCTTGCCGGATCCATCAGGTCGATGGCGGTCAGCAGCGAGATGATGCCCTGAAGCACACCGCAGGCTGCCAGCGGATAGAGAAAAGGCGCAAATATGCTGGAGATGATATCCATAATGCGGCTAACCATACCGACATTAGGCGGTGGTACCGCTGTACTTTCGTCGAAAGTGAGTAGATTCTGCACTTCGCGATAAGCATCACCAACGTGATTGCCAATCACCACCTGCATCTGGCCGCTGGCCTGCATCGCGGTGATAACGCCTTTTACCCGCTTTAGTGATTCAACCTCGACCAGAGAATAATCTTTCAGCACAAACCTCAGACGTGTAGCGCAATGTGTCACACTTATCACATTATTATCGCTACCTATCAGTCTAACGATCTCTTTCGCAGAATCCGCATAATCTATTGCCATGGTTTTCTTCCATTGCCAGAGGGAATTCAGTCCGTCAGGAGCGGACTAATTCCGGCAATGGTAGAAAATCATCCCGGCAATGTCACGAGGTCACAATATGTTATAATGGGTCGCTAATTACAAAAATGTCACACCGCGTGACATATCGCTGACATTATTCACCACCAGTTTTCTGCCTATCGATTCAAGAATAAAAATGACCGGAACCTGAGTGGTAATATCGTATTCGCTTTCAATCAAAATGCGAGAAACATGGTAAGGAACAATAAAGTCAGAAAGTTTTGCCAGTGTTGAATCCGGGTTGCAGGTAATAGAAATCACTTTGCACTTGTGAATAACAAACTGCCTGGCAAGCTTCAATATTTCGGGAGTTTCGCCAGAGACAGAAAGCACGATAGCCACTGAACTCTGCACCATATCGGTACTCACCGGATAATAGGGATCATCAATGTGATTACTGAACTTGCCTACATTAGAGAAGAAACGCGCACCATACCTGCCAAGCGTGCCAGAGCTGCCTGCGCCAGCAAAAAACACCCGTTCGGCATCACGAATGTATTGAGCCGCCTGGTTGATCATCTCATCAAATTCATCGTTTCTGATGCTTTTAAAAAAGGTCAATATTTCCTCAGCTCCATGAGGAATCAGTAATGTGCTATTTTTATTCAGGTGCAACTTCATACTGGCTTTGAGTTCTGAGTAACCTTTGAAGTCCATTTTTTTACAGAATCTCAGAACAGTCGCGGTAGATACGCCAGAATTATCAGCTAGCTCTCTTATCGTCATATAAATAACGGCATTGATGTTTTTAATAATGTAATTATGCACGCTGCTTTCGAGGGCATTTAAGGTTGATAGTTTTCTGGCGTTAAACATCTATTCAAACATCCTGACGATTCAATTATGACGCTTATCATGTCACAAACCGTGACATCTGAGGGATGTTTAACGAGTAAACCCGCGCGGCAAACCAAAAGAAATTGTATTAATTGTGATAGCTCGCACAATTTGGATCAAGCATGGCGGAATGCATATTAGTTTTCCAGCGCAGTAAGGATCGTCGCTTCCATTTTTTCTGGTTTGGTGATCGGTGCAAATCGCTTGATCGGTTTGCCGTCGCGTCCGATCAGAAACTTTGTGAAGTTCCATTTGATCCGCCCGCCCAACACACCGGGTAATTCGGCTTTCAGGTAGCGAAATACGGGGTGCGTTGCGGCGCCGTTAACTTCGACTTTCTCGAACATCGGGAAGCTCACACCGTAGTTGATGAGGCAGGTCTGCGCGATATCATCGGCTCCGCCAGGTTCCTGCTTGCCAAACTGATTGCAGGGGAAACCCAATATCATCAGCCCATTGTCCGCGTACTTCTTGTAGAGCGCTTCAAGGCCTGCATATTGAGGAGTAAATCCACAATGGCTAGCGGTATTCACCACCAGAACCAGCTTCCCGGCGTAATCGGCCATAGAGATGGGCTGGCCTTGCAAGCTGATGGCATTAAGTTGATGAAAGGTGGTCATGTATCAATCCTCAGAGCAGAATCAGTTCGGCATTTAAGACGGTGCTTTAATCAGCGGCCTCTGCGCCTTATTCTATGATTAAAGCGCCTGCGATTCATGTTAGACGTGATGTGTGAAACGTCATGACTACCGCACCAAGAAGTAATAAACCACTCAAGCCGAAAGCACTTTGCCAACCCAGACTGTCGAAAATCAAACCCCCAACGGTTGATCCAAGCGCAATGGAGAGTTGGATGACAGCAACCATCAGACCACCACCTGCCTCTGCATCTTCGGGTAGCGTCCGCGCGAGCCATGTCCACCATCCGGTTGGCGCGGCTGTCGCAAGCATTCCCCACAGGCTCAGCAAAACGGCAACGGTTACTCTGGAAGCGTCATTTCTCTATTATCCGCACCGCAATGTGTCACCCGCTTTGCGCGCGGTTATTGATACATTGAGAATTTAAAAGGTTTTCAATGGAAAATATGTATACCTGTCAATATCATCATCTCTCTCATTCGCCCGCTGTTAATTAAGCCTGAAGTAAATAAAGGCTTCTTAGCAACCTGAAACTTTAATCAACATTGGCACTCCCCCTCCCGACGTTTTCTGGAAATCGATTAAACACCAGCAAATACACGTATTTTTGCTGTTTGGCCGTGCATAATTAGAAATGTCGGGAAGCGTTGCAAAAAGCAGATTTTGCTCTGGTATCAACAGTCTGAATAATCAAGATGAATTCAGAGCTTATCTGAAAAACCATAGCCTTACATAACCCAAATACTCTTTTATCCTCTCAATAACGAGGACATTTAAATTAATTCTGTTAATTTTTTGCACTCGCCAGCAGGGGGAAGAATGAAGATTATCGTCGGTGGAAACGGCTACCCGGAAAAGAGAAACATCATTACAGACCCTGGAAATCGCTATCTGGATTACCGTCCCAGAAATATCTGGACCTGGATCAACGTTATAAGGCGGCGCTTATTGCATAAAAATAAACTCTTTATTTTTCGACCGCTGCCCCTGATGTCTTCAGGTGATGCGGACATTATCCACCTTTTTAACGAAGTTTCTTCGGGACCAGGCGACTGGGTAGCGACCTTTGAAACCGAACTGCCCCGTGTTCTTCCCGTAGAGGGAATACCCAAATTTGCCAACCCCGAGCTGGCGCGGGAACTCCGGTACGTCTGCTCTCCGCGCTGCAAAGGTATCATCGCTATCTCAGAAGCCACACGACAGATCCAACTGCGGCTGCTGGAACATTTTCCCAGGGAGCAGGCTATCATCGGGCCCAAACTGCACGTACTGCATCCCCCGCAGCCGGTACTGCAGGAAAAAAATGCTCTGGTTGAAAGAGGTCCGCTGAATTTTACCTTCGTGGGCAAGGAGTTCTATCGCAAAGGAGGGGCAGAAGTTGTGCTAGCCTTTAGCCAGTTATTAAGGGAAAACCTGATAAGTGTGAACGACGTACGCGTAAATCTGGTTGGTGATCCTGGCAAAACGCATAACGTGGCTCACCAGGCGTTCCAGGATGATGACGCATTTAGAAGAAGCGTGGAGGATACACTTCGTGAATGCCCTCTATTCCAGCACTATACGTCGCTGACCAACGACGCGGTACTGGCGTTGATTAAGACCTCTGATGTCGGGCTGCTGCCCACATGGCAGGAGACATACGGCTTTTCCGTTCTGGAAATGCAGGCCTGCGGCTGCCCGGTAATAACGACGAATGTCAGAGCCTTGCCGGAAATCAATCCGGAAAATGCCGGCTGGCTGATTCGCTGCCCCCTGAATCCGATGTTGGAGCTGACGGTGGCATCAGTAAGTGACAAAACCTCTCTGAGAAGTGCCATCATATCTCAGCTTAAAACCTATATATTGCAAATTATCAGCGATAGAAAAATCGTATCAGAGCGCGCTAAAAATTCGTTAGCGCGAATATGTCTGGAACACGATCCAATATTATTTAGAAAGCGACTCAATACGATATATATGGGTGTGAAGACCGAATAAAATAAAAGGCTTATCTAATCGGGTACCGTCCTTCTACTCGGTATTAGCATCCAGTCAGGTATGTGACAGTTGCGCTCGGGCATCAGGTGAGCTAAGTAAAGCGGCAGCCGTCGTAGTCAAGCCGGCTATACGAAACATGATTGTCCCTGAGGTCACGTGACGCATCACGCCGAAATCTATAATTTTTATTTCAGAGGATAATAGCGATGTGGATAGGGTATCAACCGAGTAAATAGCGAAGAAATAGTGGGCTAATCTGTTTCCAGTTAATAACCGTAGCGCACAGCATCAGCGCTAATGATGTTTGTCACATTTATTGAGTCGCTATAAGCTTTTGCGCTATATGAAGAGATAGCGAATTTTATCTATCTCGTGACTAAAATTTCTCTTGGTTACGTCATAAGCGCGCCATTATAAACAATTTTGGTTAGTGATAGGTCATGGTAAAAGACGCCGTGGCGCTCAACGATCCTGAGCGTGCATTGGTTGAGGTCATGTAATACGCGGCCTTGAAGGGAATATTGACGACCTCTCCTGGCGAGGTCGTCGTGCCGTATTTAATAAGCTTGCCGAACTGAACGGGCACATCGTTGTACTTCAGCTGAATGCCCAAACCTTTTGCTGTCGAGCTACTGTTTAATCCCAAGACTCCGTTGGCAGGATCGGCAAGCGGGCTGACGTTATCCAGCGTCACATTTACTGCGGTCTGTTCGCTACAAATAAGCGGTATGGAAAACGTTACCGGATTTTGGATGCTGCCCACGCCAGTAAACTTCGGCATCAGCGCAATTCCCATATTAATATTCAAATTACTATCCCCAATCTGACAGGATGCGGTGCTGATATTGATTGGCGAAAATATATATTTATAAAGCGGCAGGCGAGTAATGTTATTACTGACCGGCGTACTGTATTCCATATTTAGCGTCAGCGCGGGTATTGAGCCCGTCGCCGGGGTGGTACTCGTTTTGATCAGCTCAAAGGTATCCGTGAAGGTTGATACGCCATTCTGAAGGATCCCTCGCCTCCAGCTCGCGTTATTGAGGTTCAATCTGGTGACAAATTCGCTGGTTCCGGTGGTGCTGGAAAAGTTTTTCCACCGGATGCCAATGCCCTGGACCTCCGTTGCCCGTACGTTGGCCAGCGGCGAGGCGCCATAATCCGCATTCGTCCCCGATAGCTGAATAAACCACGAGCCATCATATCCAATGACCTGCCCCTCAGGGTCACATTGCATGGCATTACTCGTGGTTATCGTGGCTAATACCGTCCCGACGGGCGCATCTCGCTGAACGATAATATTGTTATCAAAGTTGACCGCTACGTCATTTGCAGAACACAGCGCAAAGGCATTCAGTGAGATAGCGCTAACCATCGCAGCTATCGAAATTTTAAATACGGTGGACATCTTATGTTCCTTCATTTAAGCAAGGCGCAGGCCTTCTCTCGCAAGTTAATAATGCGAATCAAGGCAATGAGAAATTTAGCGACATACTGCAGTAGTACGGTGGATTTTACCCGGTAACGCGTTTAGGGTTATTTTGGCGCGGCAGGTTTTCGCTCCCCACTGTACCGTAATGCCGTCACCGTCATTCAGGCCGCTCATATAAACCTCACCATCACTCCCCACAATGCTCATCGCATCGCTTTCGTTGAGCTTTGCCGTCGCGCCAAATGGCACAGGCGAATTCTGATACATCAGCGTTATTAGGGCGCGCCGCCCCGTTCGCGTATTGAACGTAGCGCGCACCACCGCGCCGCGCGTAGGCACAACGTTGACCACCGACTCGGCCACATCCACGTCTGCCCCCAGCGAACCGGTGTCTAATGCAATACGGTTTTCCTGATAGGCACTGGCGTAAGGCACCACGGCGTATCCGCGCGAGTCCGTTTTAACGCCGGGGTTATTGCGCACCCTCACGCCGGATGCGCCCTGTGCCTCCAGTAGCACTACGGTATCTCCTAACGGCTGAGAGAACGTCACGCCATGCTCATGGCCGATAATCCCCCCCTGTAGGCCGAAATTAAGCTGACTGTTCTGTCGGCTTTGGTTGTAGCCCGCGCTCACGGTGCCGTGGCCGCCCTTGTAGGTTCCACTCAGTGAGCTTCTCGATTCACCGCCCGACGAGGTATAGCCCTGCTGGACCATGTAGCTCAGGTTATTATCGTCGAGCGCGGTGCCGCTCAGCCCCACCTGGTGCGTTTCAGGACCGTTTTTTTGCATATTCACGCTGTAGCTGGCCCAGCTTTGCGATAGCCATTTGCTCAGAGGAACCTGCAGGCTAAAGGCTATAATCTGGTCCTTACGGTCTTTGCCTGGCGTTTCGCTATAGGTGTAGCCAAGTGAATAATTGATATCGCTGATACTGGTGTTAAAGCCGGTACTGACGTTGCGTTCATAGCCCCGTTTACTCCAATAGTCCTGCTGGTAAGCCGCAATATAAAAATTTCCCCAACTTTGCAGCGACTGACTAAGGTTGAGCTGCAGTCGGCTTCGCTTGTTGTAGCGCTGGCTGCTGAATTCATTCACCTCCTGAAAGGTATAAAACCCTTCCGTGGAGTAGCGATAGCTGGCGAGCGTCACGGTGGTATCGGTCGCGGCCACCGTTTTTGAATATTGCACACGATACGACTGTCCCCGGCTGCGCCGGTTTTTCTCATCAACGAGTTGGCTCTCGGCAGCGGTGATGTCTGCCGAGAGCGAACCTATATCGCCAAAGCTAAGGCCGGTACCGAATACACCTGACGCATAGTTGCTTGCCCCCAGGACGCCGCCGTACAACGTGAGATTATTGTTGAGGCCATAGGCGAGCGTGCCCAGGCCGAATGAAGGCGTTAGCGCGCCATGCTTCGTGGTTCGGTATTCACCTACGCTCAGCGCATACTTTATGCGCCCTTCCCGCAGCATGACGGGAACCGCTGAGAAAGGCTGCACGAAATGCTGGACGCTGCCGTCGGCTTCGGTGACGACAATTTCCAGATCGCCGCTCGCCGATGTGGGATAGAGATCGCGAATTTCAAAGCTGCCGGGCGCCACGTAGGTTTGATAAACCGTGTAACCGTTTTGCTTCACTGTAACCGTGGCGTTGGTGCGAGCGATCCCTCGAATGATGGGGGCGAAACCGCGCATGCTCTCCGGCAGCATGGTGTCATCGGAAAAAATCTGCGTGCCGCGAAACATCACGCTGTCAAACACGTCACCTGGCGTGCTGGTTTCACCCACCTGAAACTGCCCTCTCAAAAACTGGACGTCGCGGCTCAGGGTGGTATTCAGCGACGAAAACGACTGCTTTCCGTTGTTCTTCGTCGCGGTGCTGTAGTTACGCAGGCGCCATGGCCCCACGTTAATACCGCTTTGCAGGTTGGTGTAAAACTGCTCCTGCGTCTCACCGTATCGGCTCCAGTTGCGCGAGCCATTGATACTGTAATTTACCAGCAGTGCAGAAATGCCTTGATCCCAGAGCGAAGGGTCAACAGTGCCGCGCGCCCGCGTATTAAGCGCAGATTGAGGGATTGAGATATCCAGTCTCTGCTTGTCAAAATCCAGCCGGGTGGTGGCATCCGGTATAAATGCACCGGGATCAGTAATAATAACTTCAGCCGGCAGCATGGCTAATTCAGGAAATGCCTTAACCCTGACACCAAATGATTCCAGCACTCTACGATTAAGCTCGGGCGCCAGCCCAAACCCTTTCACAGGGACAAAAGAGACATTTTCCGTCCGGATATAATTTTCATTAAGCCATATTTCCACCCTATAGGTGCCGGGTAACTGCTCTCCCCGCTCGAAGCGGCTCAGATCAATGTCCTGGGATGTTGAGTGTGTTTTTTCAAGTGCATCGGCCATGAAATAAACATCGTCTGCGGCTGCGGGAAAAATGCCCGACAATAAAAATGCTATCGTCGAGAGTCGACATACGCAGTTAGACCCCGATCCATAGAAAATTGCATTTTGAGAAAAAGAAACAGTATTCACCTTGCTTACCTGCGCGAGTAACTTAGCGTATTGTTAATATTCTTCACTTCAGCACTTGGCGTTTTTCTGTCGTTACTCCACCAAAGTCATTTATGGCTTTCCAGGTAACCTGCTTTCCAATGCCGGCCACCGTTTCAGAACTAAAAGGTGATATCATTGGTGGCTGAGAAATAGACTTATCACCAACCTTTAATGAATAAAGAGAAACGTAGAACGGCGTAGGATTGATAATCAGCAGGTGTTCACCACGTGGCTCAAACTTTAATTTCTCCCATGCCTCACCTGCTAATTCTGACGCCAGTAATGCTGGCCGGTAGAAAAGCTTCATGCGCGTCTTAACGGCAATGAGCAACCGATTCTCATCTGACCGGGTCATTGAAGGGATAGACTTAACGTTAAGCCAAAAAACTGATTCGCGATTTTCAGGTAGCTTCTTTTCGCCGGTATAAATGATCCGCAGCGTATTTTCATGGCCAGCATCAAGACGAAAAAGCGGCGGCGTGACGATAAAAGGAACCTGCCCCTCTGAATTTTCACTTAACTCAACCCATGACTGAATTAAATAGGGAACACCATCCTGAGTGTTACTCACAGGGAGTGAGGCTTCGTTTTCAGATGCATTATAAATTAATCGCGTTCCCCCGACGGTTATGCTGGCCTGACACGTTAAAGAGATTATGCAGGCGCCTGATAATAATATCGTTCGAATTAGTTGATTCATTATAAATTTCCGACATTTCAGCAATAGGCAATAGGGCGCACCTCAGGTACGCCCGGCGTATTACTGGTAGGTAATGGTAAAATCTGACGTTGCGTTTGCTGTTCCCGCAACAACGGCGGCCTGGGTCGCCTTATATTTCGCTACGAAGGTCATTTTATTGCTGTTGGAGGGCTCTTCGCCTGCGCTGGTGTCAAGAGTGATGCTCTTAGATTGTGTAGCAAGCGGAATCGCAGTGATGCCATCCTCCTCATAAAACGCGATACCAACGCCTTTCGCCGTTTGACCGCTGTTCAGCGCAAGAATATTGGTGTCGGAGCTATCCGCATTACCATCAAACTTAATGGAAGCAGAGGTAACCGCAGCAGGGCAATTGTTCAACACAATGCTAAAGCGGGTTGCGGCAGCAACGGCTCCGGCCGCGTTAAACGAGCTTTTCGGTATTTTGCCGAGGTTGACGGTCTGATTAGCCGTATTAGTATCGATCGTACAGGCAGAATCCAGAATGGTGCCAGTAAAGTTGATTTTTCCATCTGCTGCGCTGGCGGAAAAAGTTATTCCAGAAACGGCTGCGGCCGCAACTAAATTTCGAAATAGATTACTTAACTTCATTTGCATAGCTATTTATCCTCAGGATTAAAGGTACCTGCGCAAAAGAAACTTTTGCGCAGTAAGGGCGGAACAGTGCCGCTAAATTAAAGTTTTTATTCAAGGCATTAATTGGGCGTTATTTATCTATGAGCACCTCGGGCTCTGCGATGATAAAAGTAAAATAAGCTGCTTCATCTCCAGACCGCTGCCTAACGCCAGACGATTTCGCAAATAGTAATTCTTATTAACTTCGCATTTATTTCTAATTCGATACTGGCGCGTTGATTTATCATAAACCTTCAGGAGAAAGTTCAAATGTTCATTCGACAGTCGCGTCGATAGCCTCTGATACAACACGTCTTTTAATACGCATGAACTTTCCGCCGCCCGGAATTTAGAGGCGCGCTCGCACAATTGCTTAAGATCTTTAAGCGAGGTGACAAGTCGGAATGATTTTAAGAAAACGTTATCTGCATTTTCTTCTGGTGCAATAAAATAGGTTAGCGATAATAATCCCCTTTCCTCAAGCCGATAATAGATCCACCGAATGTTTTCGCTACTTTCTCCTATTGTATCGATAAGAATGTAGGACTTACTCAGGACGGTCGCACTTACTAAAAATTCCAACCGGCTATCGAAATAAAATACTTTTCCATTGGCTAAGGTTAATGAAGTAACTGCCTGCTCTATGGCAAAATTTCGTGAAAAAACCAATAGCGCTGTCAAAATTTATTCCTTATAAATTTATCATCGTCATTGTGAAGAAGGTCTGAAAACATATATGCGTTCTAAAGAATCGCAGTCGATTTTGTACGCTTTCCCATACATTCTTATAAAAGGGTATCGTTCAAATCCCACGCTATTAAACGCGTGCTGGATTTTCTTCATCATGGACAATAAATAGGATTTCGAGCACCGCAGTCCATAATCTTCAAAAACGTGTACGATGATGTCATTATCGAAGACAATGTCGTTATCCATCCCCGCAAGGAGATATTCGAACAGTCTCGCTTTCGTCTTACCGAATCTTTTAATACGTCCATTCTTGGTATTGATAAGCGTTCTTGTTAAAAGCCGATACTCAAGATGATTGAAAATCGTGTATCCATACAGAAGCTCGTCAGAGACACAAGGCACAAAGACTCCTTAGAAGTTTATCGTTCCCATTTCCATGTCGGCGCCTTCTCCATTCGAAAGGTTTTGGTGTTCATCTGATGCAATGAAATGTTATTAAAATGGAGAAAATGTGACAATGGGACTAATTTATTAAAGCAAAAAACCACTTATTACATAAAAATCAGCATAAAAATTCATATATTGTTATTTTATAAGTTTAAAACCCTGGATGTTTATTTTTTGTTTCTATCTATCGCGTTATAAAACAAAAAATTCACAAAAATATATTTAGCTAAAATTCACTTTAAAATAGCAAATATATCTGCAAAACATAAATATCACTTTACAATCAATTATTTAAAAAGATAACGCAGTCCAGCTAAACCTAGCCTTAATAAGGATATTTTAGGATTTTTCGTGGCGTTAATTACGAATTTTCGGGACAAAAACTGACAAGCACTGAATTTCCTTTACATTTAGGGCAGTTCGGCACTCATAAAAAGCAAAAAACGCATCTAAGCAATAAGCTGAATAGAATCATTTCTTCGCTCAATGTTCTTAATTCAAATTAACAACGGTAGCCGCTGCGTCCTATATGTAAGAAAGTCTTCAGCTAATAAGAGGTCGATTTGTCCCGCGCGCCCGATAGGTCATAGCGATCTGTGCCACACTCCCGGTACTTTTCACTGGAAAACAGACATTTCCCTTACTATCATCAGCTCACTTATTCACCCACTGATAACTAAGGAGGATTACTATGCCACTGTGTGAATTGTTTATTTACTCACACTTCTACAGTAATTGGCCGCGTTCAGGCATTTCCGCACTCGTGCTGCGATAATCCGTCCTGAGCGAAGTTAACTGAAAATCTAATCCCTTCCTCCGGCTTACCGGGTTGTCGTCAGCGATTTCTGACGTCGGGCCTTTTTGCGCCTGCAACTTATGAGTAAGCACATGAGCACTTTACTGTCCGCCCACGCTGTCGGTTTCGATAACGCCTTCGGCACGCTATTTCACGATATCCATTTCAGCCTGAAAAAAGGCGATCGCATCGGTTTGCTGGGTGATAACGGCACCGGTAAAAGCACCTTATTGAAAATTCTCAGTGGTGAACTGGAAGCCAGCCACGGCAGCGTTACGCCGGCTAATCACTGTTTACTGGCGCGCATCGAGCAGCATCTGCCAACAGAACTGCACAACGCGTCACTGCTGGATGGCGTGATGGCGCGCTTGCCGGAACAAGCCGATCGCTGGCGCGCCGAAGCGCTGCTGGGCAGCCTGGGTTTCACCGCTGAGCAACAAACGCAAACTGCCGCAACGCTAAGTGGCGGTCAGCATATGCGCCTGCTGCTGGCGCGTGCGCTGATCCTGCAACCGGATCTGCTGCTGCTCGATGAACCCAGCAACCACCTCGATTTGCCGACGCTATTGTGGCTGGAGAATTTCCTCAACGGCTGGAGCGGCAGCTTCGTGCTGGTTTCCCATGACAGCACCCTGCTCGATCGGGTGACTAACTGCAGCTGGATTCTGCGCGATCGCGGTCTGCTATTCTTCCGTCTGCCCTGCAGCGCGGCGCGTCAGGCGCTGATCGAGCAGGATGAGGCTGACACGCAGCGTTATCAGGCCGAGCAGAAAGAGATCGAACGCGTCGAAAAAAGCGCCAAACGTCTGGCGATCTGGGGCCGCACTTACGATAACGAAGGTTTGTCGCGCAAAGCGCAGCAGATGGAGAAACGCGCCAATTGGTTGAAAGAAGCACAAACCACGCTGAGCGAAGGATCGCTATGGCGGCTGCAGCTGCAAGGTGAAGCGCTGGACGCCGATCGCGTGCTGGCATTGCCGCAGATGTCGATTCGGCCAGCCGATGACGCACCTGCACTGTTTTCACTACCAACGCTGCAGGTGAAAAGTGGCGATCGCGTAGCGATCGTTGGCCGCAACGGTTGCGGTAAATCGTCGCTGCTGCGCCATTTGTGGCGTGAATTTCAACAAGCAGATAGCACGCTTTTTCATCCCCGCGCGCGCCTCGGTTATTACGATCAAAGTCTGCATCAATTGCACGATGCGGAAACGCTAAGTGATGCGCTGGCGCATTTTGCGCCGCTCAGCGATGAGCAGCGCAAGATGGCGTTGATCGCTGCGGGTTTTCCGTATCTGCGTCACCAGCAGCTGATTGGATCACTGAGCGGCGGCGAGCGCTCGCGTTTACTCTTTGTGGGGCTGACGCTGGCGCGCTATTCACTGCTGCTGCTCGATGAACCCACTAACCATCTGGATATGGTAGGGAAAGAGGAGCTGGCGGAGGCGCTGAATCAGTTCGAGGGCGCGGTGTTGCTGGTGTCGCACGATCGTCAGTTAATCGCCAACAGCTGCAATCGTTTCTGGCTGATAGAGGACCAGCAACTCAGCCAGTGGCACGATTTTGACGCGGTGACCGAGCGCCTGCGTGCTGAACAGGTGATATCCATGTCTGAGGTTGTTGCACCTGCGGCGACGGAAAACGCGTTGGATGAAGATGCTTTGCTGCTGGCGTTATTAGAGGTGGAAAGCAAACTGGATGAGGATCTGGCGCGTAAGCCGAAGCATCAGAAACCCGCGTTGCAAGCGCAGTGGCGTGAGGAGATCGCGAAGCTGAAAACCCAGCTCGATCTGTAAATCGGTAGTGAACCGGTCGCCATAAATGACGTAATGCCGCTCAGTTAAGCGTCGTATCAAATCACCGCACCTTCCGTAGCGGCGCGATTTATCGCGCAATAAATTGCGCCGCTACAATATGTGCTCTGGGTGATGAGAGGTTTCGTGGCTTAACTGACAAACATTACGTCATAAATGGCGACCCTACGCCCAATCAGTGACTCAGATACGCTGTAAACAACCCAGCCGCCCTTTCTATTCGGAAAACTTTAATCATTTTTCAACCAGCGCGCATTACCCAGATAAATCCGGCGAATTTTCTCCAGTTTGTTCCCTTAAGTGATTATGATTCTCGCTTCATATAAGGGACGCTTATGCTCAATATCTCAAAAAAGTGGCTATTCGCTACGCTCGCTGCCGTCATTCTCCTGCTGTTGATCTGGCATTTCGCCGGTTCACGCCATAAACCTAACGCGGTGGTCACCGCCGAAGTGCGTCAGGGAAATATCGAAAACGTGATTGCTGCCACCGGCAAAATGGATGCGGTTGAACGCGTCAACGTCGGTGCGCAGGTTTCTGGTCAGGTGAAAAAGCTCTATATCAAATCTGGCGATAGCGTCAGCAAAGGCCAGCTAATCGCCGAAATTGACGATCAACCGCAGCGCAGCGATTTGCGTAACGCGCAGGCGGCGCTGAGCGTGGCGCAGGCCGATTTGGAAACCCGCGAAGCCGCGCTGGTGCGACAGCAAGCGCAATATCAGCGCTTGCAGCAGATGATTAAAACCAATGCGATCTCGCGTCAGGATTTTGATACCGCCGAACAAGAGTGGCGCAGTGCACGCGCCGAGCTAACCGCGCAAAAAGCGCGCGTGATTCAGGCGCAGATTGAGGTGGATAAGAAGCAGCTCGATCTCGGTTATACCCGCATCATGGCGCCAATGGACGGCACGGTCATCGCCATCGTCACTAAGCAAGGTCAAACGGTGAACGCGGTACAAACCGCGCCAACCATCGCCAAGCTGGCGCAGCTCGGCACCATGACGATTAAAGTGCAGATCTCCGAAGCCGACATCAACAACGTGCAGCCAGGCCAGCAAGCGTGGTTCACCACCTTCTCCAATCCAGACAAGCGCTACAACGCCACGCTGCGCAGCCTCGAACTGGCGCCGGAATCGGTGATGAAAGATGACGCGCTGATGGGCAACAGCGAAAGCACGCCAGCCAGCAGCACCAACGCCGCAGTCTATTACAACGCGCTGCTGGATGTGCCAAACCCCGACAACGCGCTGCGCATCTCCATGACGGCGCAGGTCAACCTGCTGCGTGATTCCGCCAAAGACGCTTTGCTGGTGCCGGTGCAGGCGACGAAGAAAGACGCGGATGGCAAAACCTACGTGGAAATCCCCGATCAGGATAACCAGCCGGTCAAACGCATCATCACCACTGGCATCACTGACAGCGTTGATATTCAGGTGCTGAGCGGTTTAAAAGTCGGCGAGAAAGTGATCCTTGCTACGCAGACGGCGGGCGCTGACGAGGTGTTGATGTGAATATCATCGAACTGAAAAACATCCAGCGCAGCTATGTTAACGGTTCGCAATCTCTGCATGTGCTGAAAGACATTAACCTGAGCATTGCTAGCGGCGAGCTGGTGGCGATTATCGGGCCGTCCGGTTCGGGTAAATCGACGCTGCTGAATATTCTTGGCTGCCTGGATGCGCCGGATAGCGGCGACTATTTCATTAGTGGCCAAAACACCGCCACGCTGTCGCCGGATGCGCTGGCGAAAGTCCGTCGCGAGCATATCGGCTTTATCTTCCAACGTTATCATCTGATGCCGGATCTCAGCGCCTTGAGCAACGTCGAGATTCCATCGATCTACGCCAATCTGCAGGGCAAAGCAAGGCTGCAGCGCGCGGCGGATCTGCTGGCACGTTTAGGTTTACAGGGCCGCGAACATCACAAACCGGGCGAGCTATCCGGCGGCCAGCAGCAGCGCGTCAGTATCGCGCGCGCGCTGATTAACGGTGCCGAAATTATTCTTGCCGATGAACCGACCGGCGCGCTGGATTCGCATTCCGGCGAAGAGGTGCTGCGCATCCTACACGATCTCAATCGCGAAGGTCACACGGTGATCATCGTCACGCACGACATGAAAGTGGCGCAGCACGCCGATCGCATTATTGAGATTCAGGACGGCGAGATTTTTGCCGACAGCGGCCGCAAACAGGATGCAACCCGCGCGCAATATATCCCCGCCGCGCCTAAAAGCCAGAGCAAGCTGCGCGGCTTGCTCGATCGCTTTCGCGAATCATTGCGCATGGCGCTGAATGCCATGAACGCGCATCGGCTGCGCACCGCGCTGACCATGACCGGGATTATTTTTGGCATCGCGGCGGTGGTCACGGTGGTGGCGCTCGGCCAGGGCGCGCGGCAAAAAACGCTGGAGAGTATTTCCGGGCTCGGCACCAATGTGGTGTCAATTTATGCCGGTGGTGATTTTGTCGAGGATGAAGCGCATCCGGTGCTGACGCTGGTGATGGCCGATGCCGACGTGATTGGGCGTCAGCAGTTTGTCGCGGCGGTCAGCCCGGAAATGATCGCCAATCAGCCGATTCGCTATCTCTCTAACGCGTCCAAAACCTCGGTGTACGGCGTCGGCAAAGCGTATTTCCAGATTCAGGGCATTAAATTGCTGGAAGGCAGCAACTTCAGCGATGAACGCCACGCGCGTCAGGAGATCATTATCGATACCAACACGCGCAACAAACTGTTTGGCGAACACGGGGAAAGCCCAATTGGCAAGATGATCGTGCTCGGTTCGGTGCCGGTGCGCGTGATTGGCGTGGCGGATAATAACGATGGCATGTCGCCCAATCGCCTCAGCGTGTGGCTGCCGTGGAGCACCGTGATGTATCGCATCAGCGGGCAAACCGCGCTAACCAGCATCAGCATTAAGCTGAAGGACGATGTGGTGAGCGGCCCGGCGGTGGAATCGCTGACGCAACTGCTAACCGCGCGTCACGGCAGCAAAGATTTCCTGGTGTTCAACCGCGATAAATACCGCAAAGCGATTGAAGATGCCGCCGCGACGTTAACGCTGTTGATACTGCTGGTCGCCTCAATTGCACTGATGATTGGCAGCATCGGCGTGATGAATATCATGCTGGTGTCGGTAACGGAGCGCACCCATGAAATCGGCGTGCGCATGGCGGTGGGCGCACGGCGCGGCGACATCATGCAGCAGTTTATGATCGAAGCAGTTTTAGTCTGTCTGGTGGGCGGATCGCTCGGCGTCGCGCTGGCGCTGGTGATTGGTCCGATTATCAGCCTGCTGGCGGGCGGCATGATTACGGCGATCTTCTCATGGCAGTCAGCGGGTGCGGCCTTTGCCTGCTCCACCATCATCGGCATGATTTTTGGTTACCTGCCCGCGCGCAAAGCCGCACGCATGGATCCGGTGGCGGCATTGGCAAGCGAATAACTGAAATACCGCTTTAATCTATTAGCACTGTTCCGTAGCGGCGCGATTTATCGCGCTCTTTTGACCTTTTTACTTGTGTAAAAACGCGCAATAAATCGCGCCGCTATGGATTTGCCGTTTTACATCAACATCGGCAAGGTCGCCGTTGCTGTCTGCTGGCTGGCCGCCTGATACCGGGCATCATGCGTCATCAACTCGTTAATCAACACTTCCACCAACATCATTGCACCCACTTTACCGCTCAGCGCGCCAGCGTTGAACGGGCCTTCCGGCCGCGCAGCCACTAACAGCATATCGGCTAAGCTGCCCATCGGGCTGCGCAGCGTGTTGCTCAGCATCAGCACGCGCGCGTTTTGCTTCTTCGCCACCTTGACCACATGCATTACATCTTTAGTCGAGCCGGAAGCGGAGATGGCGATCACCAAATCGCCCTCTCTGAGCGTCGAGGCATTCATCGCCGCACGATGCATATCACCAAACAGCTGCGCCGATTTACCTAAGCGCAACAGGCGATAGTGCAAATACTCACCGGTAATCGCGCTGGCCGCCACGCCGTAGATCTGGATGGTATTAGCCTGATGCAGCGCTTCCACAGCGTTCTGAAGCACCTCGCGGTTAATGAATTTCCCGGTATCGCGCAGCGCCTGCACCGTTTCCTCCACTAGCATGTCGATGCTGTCACCGCTAGCAACGGCCGCGGGCTGATTGTGTTGCACATCCAGCGCCAGCGCCATTTTGAATTCGGTATAGCCTTTACAGCCGAGATGACGACACAGCCGCGTGACGCTCGCTTCGCTGGTGTCGGTCTCACGCGCCAGTTCAGTGATGGTGAGATACAGCACTTTCTGCGGGTCGGTGAGGATGAAATCGCCCAGCTTTTGCAGCGTCGGACTGTAGCCCGGCAAGCCCTGGCGCAGGTGCAGCAAGATGTTTTCGTTGTCCGTCATGGCGGCCTCTTCTTCACGACATTATGGCGCACAGTGTGCAGCAGATTAGGGCATAAGTGAAAGCTATCACAATAATGATGGAAATTTTCATCTTATGAATGAGATTGTGATAATAATTTTCACCACAAAATCACTTCAGGGATAAAAATTTATGTCATCACTGTTCAGCGGTGCCTCTTCAGGGGGTTGGTTTGAAAAAGCCCAGCGGTTTGGTAAGTCGTTCATGTTACCGATCGCCGTGCTACCGGCGGCCGGTTTGCTGCTGGGCATTGGCGGCGCACTTTCCAATCCCAACACCGTCAAAGCCTATCCATTCCTCGATGTCGCCTGGCTGCAAGGCATGTTCACCATCATGGCGAGCGCCGGATCGGTGGTGTTCGCCAACCTCGCGGTGCTATTTGCGGTTGGCGTAGCGGTAGGATTGGCCAAAAGCGACAAGGGCACCGCAGGATTGGCCTCGCTGCTGGCTTATCTTGTAATGAACGCCACCATCAATGCGCTGCTGACGCTGACCGGCGTGCTGGCGCAGGGCAACCTTAGCGCGGTGGGACAAGGCATGGCGCTCGGCATTCAGACGCTGGAAACCGGCGTATTTGGTGGCGTGGTGATCGGGCTGGTGACGGCCATGCTGCATAATCGCTACAACAAAATCGCCCTGCCGCAGTTCCTTGGCTTCTTTGGTGGCTCGCGCTTCGTGCCGATTATCAGCTCCTTGGTCGCCATTGTGGTGGGCGCGGCGATGACCATCGTCTGGCCGCATTTCCAGAAGCTGATTTTTGGCATGGGCGGATTGGTGGATGCCACCGGTTATTTCGGCACCTTTATTTACGGCTTCGTGCTGCGCATGCTCGGCCCGTTCGGCCTGCATCACATCTTCTATCTGCCGTTCTGGACCACCGCACTCGGTGGCAGCGAAGTGATCAACGGACATCTGGTGGAAGGCACGCAGCGCATCTTCTTCGCCCAGCTTGCCGATCCCCACACGCAACAATTCTACATTGGCACCGCGCGCTTTATGTCCGGGCGCTTCATCACCATGATGTTTGGCCTGATCGGCGCGTGTCTGGCGATGTACCACACCGCTAAGCCGGAAAACCGTCAACGCGTGGCCGGATTGCTGCTGTCGGCGGCGCTGACTTCTTTCCTTACCGGCATCACCGAACCGATTGAGTTCTCGTTCCTGTTTGTCGCGCCGATGCTGTATGTCATCCACGCGCTGTTTGATGGGCTGGCGTTTATGATCGCCCACATCCTGCACATCACCATCGGCCAAACCTTCTCGGGCGGCCTGATTGATTTCATTCTGTTCGGCGTATTGCAGGGCGAAGCGAAAACCCATTGGTGGTATGTCCCGCTGGTTGGCGTGCCGTGGTTCCTGCTCTATTACTTTACTTTTCGCTTGCTGATCACCCGCTTCAATTTCAAAACGCCGGGGCGCGAAGACGCCAGCGTTGAAACTGTGCCTATGGTCGCCGGAGAGCGTCCACTGCAGGTGATCGCGGCTTTAGGCGGCAAGCAGAACATCGCCGAACTGGATTGCTGCGCCACCCGTCTGCGCATCACGCTCATCGACAGCAGCAAACTCGATGAAAACGCATTGAAAGCTACCGGCGCACGCGCCGTGATCCAACGTGGCAAAGGCGTGCAGGTGATTTATGGCGCGCACGTCACCATTATCAAAAATGAAGTAGAGGAGTTACTCGCGCTATGAAAGCACCGATGCTGGCCCAGATTCAGGGAAAACTGGTGGTCTCGTGTCAGGCTCTGGAAGATGAGCCGTTACACAGCCCGTTTATTATGTCGCGCATGGCGTTAGCGGCGATGGAAGGCGGTGCGGCGGCGATTCGCGCCAACAGCCTGATCGACGTGCAGCAGATTATGCAAACCGTGGATTTGCCGATTATCGCCATTATTAAGCGCGACTATCCCGGAAGCGATGTGTATATCACCGCGACGCTGCGGGAAGTGGATGAGTTGATGGTGGCGAATCCGGCGATGATTGCGCTGGATGCCACGTTACACACACGTCCCGGCGATTTGCAGCTGCCGGCGTTGGTGGCAGCGATTCGCCAACGCTATCCGCAACTGTTGCTGATGGCGGACATCGCCACGGTGGAAGAAGCGCGTCAGGCGGCACAATTAGGTTTCGATTGTGTCGGCACCACCCTGCACGGCTACACCGCAGAAACGCAAGGCTGCTATTTGGCCGCCGATGATTGCCGCTTCCTGCGTGACGTATTGGCTGCGGTAAAGGTGCCGGTGATTGCCGAGGGGAATGTTGAAACGCCGGAAATGGCGGCGCATTGTCTGGCGCTGGGCGCGCATGCGGTGGTGGTCGGCGGCGCGATTACGCGTCCACAGCAGATAACGCGCCGCTTTGTGAATGCCATCAATTAATTTTTGAGGTGCCCATTAGGCACCTCGCCTAAGGTTATCCACAATCCCCGTGCGTAGAGTCGCCGTTAACCTGTGGATAAAACTCGCCTCGCACCACACCGCGCCCGATGCGCGCAGGCGGTTACTTTTCGCACGATTGTGAATCTCAAACACGCTAACACACTTGATACGTTAGCGTGTTTGGGTGAGTCAGTAGCAGGCGTTAAACCGAATCTTCTTTTTCGATCACTAATACGCGCGCTTCGCCTTGCGGGTGCGCAACATGCTCGGTGCCGATGCTGGCGTAAAAAATGTCGCCGCTATTCAGCAGCACTTTCTTCAGCTCGCCTGCTTCGCGGTAATGCATCTCTATCGCACCATCCAGCACCGCAAACACTTCCTCGCCATCATTGATGTGCCACTTGTAAGGTTGATTGGTCCAGTGCAGACGCACGCTGGTGCCGGCGAAGTTGGCGATGTCTAACGCATCCCAGGCTTTGGCGGGAGAGAATTTTTTGCTGATGTAGGTTTTCATGCGATATCCGTGTGGGGGAGGACTGCGTTGATGATACACACAGCCTGGACGTGCGGCGGGACATGCGCAGGCCATTTACGGACATTCAGATACAACAAAGCCGCCTGGAGGCGGCCTTAACACAACTGCTTGTGCAATTAACTTATTTGTATAACTCGGCAGTCATGTGTACGCGGTTGTTAGTGTTGGCTTCAGTAATTTTGTATTGAGCGCCCTGCTCCTGTGCCTGTGCTGCAATTTTCGCTTCTGCGCCATCCAGAGTAGAAGACTCAACAGATATACTTTGTGCAAAGCTAGCAGCAGAAATCATTGAAAGAGCAGCAACAGCGGCGATAGACAGTGTTTTGATAGTTTTCATGGTCATAATCCTTAGTGGTTTAACGAGAAGGCTGTGTGCCTTCGATGAGAACAATAATAACTCAGGTTATCGTTTCAATATTAACCATTAGTGCGATCACGATAACTTACGTAACTATGCAGTTTCTGCGTTATATCGACAAAAAAGGCCGCCCGTAGGCGACCTGTTCTGGCACATCCGTATGCAACCATCCGTTATTTGTAAAGTTCTGCAGTCATGTGTACGACGTTGCCGTTGCTCGCTTCTAAAATTTTGTACTGCTCACCGTTCTGTTTTGCCTGCGCAGCGATTTTCGCTTCAGCACCATCCAGAGTCAGCGAGGTTGCTGAAACGGTCTGTGCGAAGCTGGCAGCAGACATCAGTGAAAGAGCGGCAGCAGCGGCAATAGTCAGAGTTTTGATAGTTTTCATGGTCGTATTCCTTTGATTGTTTGATTTGAAGGCTATGCGCCTTCGATGGAAACAATGATAACCATTGAAACTATTATCAGATTAACTATTAGTGCGATCACAGTTAATCAACTCATTATCACTACGCCAGCTCGAGCTCCGTGATGACCCTTTTGACTTCTGCCACATCCGCCGCCGACAGCGAACGTAACGGGCGCGGCAGGCAATCGTTCTCTACAAGGCCCAGCGCGCTGGCCGCTGCAGAGATAACGCGGATACTGCCGCCATGTTGGGTAAACAGCGCCCAAAGCGGTTCCAGCCGCTGCGACTGTTCAGCCACCGATGCAAAATCCCCTGCCATCGCAGCATCCGTTAGCGCTTTAGCGGTGCGCGGGAACAGTCCGCCGCACACGGAATACCACACTTCACAACCGGCGTTTAGGCCCACTGCGGCAAAGGCATCACCGCTGACACCAATAGTGACGTCTTCTGGCAATTGAGCGCGCAAAGCGCTGACCCGTTGCGTAGCAGCGGTGATATCGGCAGGCACGCCGGGAATTTTTATCGAGGCGATATACGGCAGCGTGGCAATACGCGCATGCAGCGCATCGGAGAACACAAAGTGGCTGGTGCCTGGATTGTCATAAATACACACCGGCAGCGAAACGTAGCGCGTGACATCCTGATACAGGCCAAACACCTCGTCATCGTTAAGCTTCTGATAGGAAACCGCAGGCAGCAGCAATGCGCTGGCACCGGCCTGTTGCGCATCCTCGGCAAGTCGTAGCACTTCATCGGTGCTCACCGCGCCAATGCTGACCATAACCGGAATCCCCTCCGCATGTTGCACCGCCAGCGTCGTGATGCGCTTGCGCTGTTCGCGCGTGAAATAGGCGTAGCTACCGGTGGATCCCAGCACGCCAAGCGAATCCACTTTTGCTTCAGTGAGCCGCACGAGGAGAGTGAGAAAAGCGTGCTCGTCGATACCCGAAGCATTAAGCGGGGTCAGGGGAAACGCACTCAAACCTTTAAACATAGCCAGCGCCTTATTCATTATTAACAGAGGAAAACAGCCTCACCTGCACTGTTATAAGCCATCAGAAACAAAAATGCCCTCTTACGAGGGCATGGATTATCGCTACAGGTCGGGGATTATTTCAGCGCGATGCGCGCAATCTGATCCTGGCCTTTGGTTGAGGAGTCTTTGTTGAACTCCGCTTTCAACGTGACATACAGCGTGTTGTTGTCCGGGCCAATCAGCAGGCTGTTTGGATTGTTATCAAACGACCAGCTGTTTTTCACCGCGTAAGTGGTGGCATCCAGCTGCAGCACTTTCTTCGATTCGCGCTGGCTGATGTAGATTTCATTACGCTTAGCGTTGAATTTAATCGCCAGCGCATCACCTTCAATAAGCTTGATCACTTTCCCAGTGCGCTCATCAAACACCAGCGTGGCTTTGCCTTTTGAGTCATCGGTTACGAACAGGCGGCCGGTAGCCGGATCTTCCGCCATGTTCAGGAACAGATACTCTTTACCGTCGCCGGCGGTCCAGCGCTTCTCAATTTTGTGGGTGCGTGGATTGATCACCAGAATCTCGCCCGCGCCGTTGGTCGCGTAAATGCGCTCAGTCAGCGGGGAATAGATGATGCCGGTTACCCATTTGCCTGCATTCTTTATGGTGGCTTTCAGCTTGAAGGTTTTCTCATCAACCACCGAGATGTAACCCGGATCGGCTACGCGACCGACATACAGCTCGTTGCCGTGCCACAGCACTTCACGCGCGCCCGCCGGATAACCTTCTTTATCTTTCTTACCTGGGAAGACTAAACGTTCCAGCACTTTGCCGCTCTGCGCATCCACTTTAGAGATAGCGCCATCCAGCGAGTTGGTGGTGTAGAACACGTTGCCCGCTTCATCGATCGCCGTACCAAAGTTTTTCAAATCGGTATGCGTAACGCCTTTGGTTTCCAGTGTGGTTGGGTCGAGACGATAAATTACACCACCGTTAACGTCTTTAAAGCTCTGCGCGCTGGCAACGTATAACGCTTTCGCAGCAGGGGAATACGCCATTTCATACAGGCCATCGCCCAGCGTGCGCTGGGTCAAAGAAGTATCAACTGGCTTGGCAACGGCGGCTGGCGCTTCGGCTTTTTTCGCCGGAGCCTGGCAAGCGGTCAGGCTGAATGCAGCGACGATCGCTGCCGCTACGGCGGCTTTGCGCGGGCTAAATAACGATTTCATGCTCAACTCCATCAATGGATGAACGGCTCCGTTACGCGTGTACGCATACGGAAAACTCAAGAAGAATGAGAATCATACGCATTAGCATGAACTTAGCAACTTTCTCGACGATCTTCCTTACGTTGCCGTAGATCGATTCCAGCATGCCGCACACCTTTCTTTACTAAAAACCTCCAAATATCGCCTGAAAAAATAGGAAAACGTGAGCAATTAACAGGTTATTTTCACCCGTAAATCGTTGATTCATAACTTACTTACACATTATTACAATTACAGTTGCAACCTTCCGCAGATTCTTTAAAGCAAATGATTATCATTGGCTTTCTCAATAAATACGCAGTGGCGGTTTGCGTACCTGCTCTTCTGCCCATTTGGGCGAATGAGTTACGACGTAAACGATAAAAAACGAAGCAAAACAGCTTCCTATAACACGCGTTTCAACAGGAAACTTTATGTCTGGCATCAGGAAAACCTTTAACGTCTCACTGCTGGCGGTGACGATTCATGCCCTACTTACGCCAAGCCTGGCGCAGGCAGCAAGCGATTCGCAGCAGGATTTGGTGGTCGATGCATCCGCAAGAGGCGACAGCGATAACAATGAAAAGCAGGATTACGCGGTAAAAACCACGCGAGCGGGCACTAAGCTGTTGCTGACGCCACGCGATGTACCGCAGTCAATGAGCGTGGTAACGCAACAGCGCATGCAGGATCAGAACCTGCAATCGGTGAACGATGTGCTGACCAACGCCACCGGCATCTCGACCAATCTGATCGACAGTGAATGCTCGGAATACTATTCGCGCGGCTTTAAAGTCACCAACTTCTCGTTCGATGGCATCCCAACATCAGTTAATGACAACTGGAACTACGGTGATGCCGCTTCTGATACCGCCATTTACGATCGTATTGAGATCGTACGCGGCGCCACCGGATTGATGACCGGCGCGGGCAGCCCGTCAGCCTCGATCAACATGGTACGTAAACACGCCGACAGTAAAACCTTTACCGGTACGGTCAGCGCCAGCTACGGTAGCTGGAACAAACAGCGTTATGTTGCGGATCTCTCAGCACCGCTAAACCAGGATGGCAGCCTGCGCGGCCGCGTGGTAACCGGTTACAGCGATGAAGACAGCTGGCTCGATCGCTACCACAAAACCAAAAAATTCCTCTACGGCGTGATTGATGCCGACATCACTGAGCACACCACGCTGTCGCTGGGCTACGACTACGAAGATGCTAACACCGGCAATCCAACGTGGGGCGGCTTGCCGATGTTCTACAGCAACAACGCCACCACGCATTACGATCGCAGCCTCAACTCCGCCGCCAACTGGGCGCGCTACAACACTAATTCGCGCAAAATATTCGCCGACATCGATCATAACTTCGATAACGGCTGGAACATCCACGTCAACGGCACGCACGCCGAGAACACCTTCAACGATAAACTGCTGTATGTGATGGGCAGCGCCGATCAGGACAGCGGCGAAGGCACCACCGGCTATGGCAGCATGGATCGCGGTAAACGTCAGATGGATTCGTTCGACGGCTACGCCAGCGGTCCGTTTGAGCTGTTAGGTCGTCAGCATCAGTTAATGGCGGGCGTGAGCTACAGCCGCCAGCACAACGCCACTTACAGCCAGGATGGCGTTACCGATCTGGAAAACTACAACATCGCCTCAAACGATATGGGCATTTTCAATAACAGCTGGAACGGCAACATTGCCGAGCCGCAGTGGCAAGGTTGGTATCAGAATGCCGACGATATCATTCGCCAGAAATCGGCTTATACCGCCGCGCGCTTCTCGCTGGCCGATCCGCTGTCGCTGATTATTGGGGCGCGTTATACGCAGTGGAGCACCAACGGCAGCAGCGGTGATATGACGAACAATAACACCACGCCTTACGCTGGTTTGGTGTACGACATCAACGATGCCTGGTCGGCGTACGGCAGCTATACCTCGATCTTCCTGCCGCAAACCGATCGCGACATCAACGGTAAATACCTGTCGCCGGTTACCGGTAAAAGCTATGAAACCGGCCTGAAGTCCGCCTGGTATGATGGTCGATTAACCGCGACGGTGGCGGTATTCCGTATTGAGCAGGACAACGTGGGGCAGGCGATTAATGGCGTCTATCTGAGCGGCAACGAACAGGCTTATGCGCCCGCCAAAGGTGCGGTCAGCAAAGGTGCGGAGTTTGAGCTAAATGGTGCGCTAACGGATAATCTGCAGCTGACGTTCGGCGCCACACGCTACGTGGCGCGGGATAAAGAGGGACGTTTCAACAGCTATCAGCCGCAAACTTCCTTTAAGCTGTTTACCCGTTATCAGCTGCCGATGTTGCCGGATCTCACGGTTGGCGGCGGCATCAACTGGCAGAACCGCGTGTTTGAAGATGCCACCAATGCCAGCGGCGATAGCGTGCGTGTTTATCAGGGCAGCATTCCGCTGGCTTCGCTGTTTGCGCGCTATCAGGTGACTAAGCAGGTGGCGGTGCAGGCGAACGTCGATAACCTGTTTGACCGCGAATATTACAGCTACATGAACAGCTACGTTTATGGCGCACCGCGCAGTGTTTCGATGAGCGTTTCGTATCAATTTTAAATAAAGGCTAAAGGTGCGCATTTTTGCGCGCCTCTCATCAAACCTTGTTTTTATAATTGAAACTAATCTGCGAATTCTGTTCTTTCGGCAAGCGGCGCGCCTCTAAATAAACCGATTTCCAGTACGGATTATTTAGCGAAGAGCGCATCACGCCCTGACTCACCGATGCGTGCAGGAACTGATGATCGGTGTCATAAAAGCCGACGTGCAGCTCACGCTTAATGCGGAAGAACACTAAATCACCGGGTTGCAAATGCGCCTGATCCACCGGTTTGCCCATGGCAATTAACTCTTTGGTGGTGACGCGATCCATCGGAATATTGAAACGATCTTTCAGCGTGCGCCAGACAAATCCCGAGCAATCGACGCCGGTTAATTGTGTGCCGCCCCACTGATATTTGGTCCCTTCCCACGAATGCATTTGATCGTGCAGCGCGGCAATCACCGGGATTAAATCGGGCTGTTTGCCGTTGTCTGCCGAGGTATCAACGCTTTCCTCAGCAGGCGCATGCGAAGACTTCGAAGAACAACCTGCCAGAGTGAAAACAAACAGGCAGGCGATAACTTTGCTGGCGGCAGAATTGATCATGTGTTGGTGATTTCGCTGAGGGAGACAGTGGTCTGAGATTTATACCGTAAAAAAGTTGCAGAAATAAATAGGCGTGCAGTGAAATCTTTTATTTTTCGGTTGATTTTACCTAAGTTTACGCAGCGGTAACATCTTGTATTTGAGTTAAAAATCTATTTTCCACGCTGGGCTTTTTCTGTGCAGGAGAATATTTGCGCTCCTGCACAGAACGACAACAATTTCGGCTTACAGCTGTAAGTTTAATACTTGCCGGAGAAATTGGCGCTAATACGCTGCGCCAGATAATCCTTCGCGGAAATAGGCGGGTATTTTTTCTCCGGTCCTTCAATAATCACATCTTCATTCGCCTGGCAGAAAAACGCCAGGCTGTAGCGTGCCGGCACCGATTCACCCGGCAGCGGATTGCTGACGCGATGGAAGTTCGACGGTAACTTGTCATCACTCCAGCGCATCAACATATCGCCGATATTACAGGTAATTAAGCCTTCCAGCGGCGGGATCGGCGTCCAGATTTGCTCTTCCATCTCTTTGCCCGGACACACCTGCAAACCACCCTGCCCATCACGCTGGAACAGCAAGGTCAGACAATCGAAATCGGTGTGCGCCCCGGCGCGCCATGGACCATCTGGCTCGCCGCTAATGGCAAAGTAGTGCAGCATCCGCAGCGTGCTTTGGTAGGTTTCGCGCGAAGGCTCATGCGCTTTGGCAAAGAAATCGTCGGGGAATCCCAACTTCAGGGCAAAACAGGAGAGCAAGCGCATGCCGACTTCCCAGCACTGACGCTCGAACTTCAGTACATCATGCTGGAAACCCGGCAAGGTGGCCTCATCCGGCCACAAGCCTGCCATGCGCGGACGCGTCACCTGATACGACTCTTTTTGGTCCGGTTTACCGGTAGATGGACGGATTTGCGCGCGGTATTCCCAGCCGGCATTGCGGCTGAGTGGATGACGCGCTTTGTCACTTTGCGGCAGCGAGAAAAAGCGCTCTGCGTTAGCAAAAGCCGCATTGATGTCGTCGAGTGGAATACCATGGCCGGAAACCTGGAAAAAACCAATCTCGGTGGCGGCTTGCCACAGCTGATCGGCTATTTCCGCTTTACGTTGGTCGAAATCGGAGAGATCGATGATGCGCACATCACGTACAGCTTCTACGCCGCGCGCGCCCATACGCGATTCTTTCGCCAGTTCATGCATGTCATAAGTGGTCTTTTCCATTGGTGCACCTCGTTATTGAGCGATAACGGATGACCCGCCCGCAGCGTGGCAGTCATCCCCGCGCCTGCTGAATACCGCAGGCGATCGAGCAATGACCCACCGGGTGAAACCACGGTTGACAGCTTCTACTCAGTTTCAGCTAAGCAAAGGCTGTGCCAGCACGCTGTGCCGCTTAAAATCAATACGTTAGGGAATCTGCCGCATCCGGTCTGCACAATGGCGGTGCAAAACACGCTGATTTGCCTCATTAATGAGCGATCGATGAAGCAAAAGCCCGGCACCATCAATATCAACTATATTACTTTCAGTGGGTTGCACGAATGGCATGCGCTTTGCTAAATCCCCACTGAGTATAAGCGGTCAGCGTGACAACAGATGCACGCAGGACATTGCTCTACAGCATTAGCTGTACCTCGTCAGGGGACGATGCGCATACGCATCGTGAGCACGCCATGCGCCGCTACGCCCCTGATGACGACAACAAACTCAACGTTTATTGGGGGTTATATGACAATGTCGCGTTTCCGTTTCTCCTTATTCGCTGCTCTGCTGAGCAGCTCTGCACTGTCGCACGCCGCCGACAAACTGGTATTGCAAACCACTTGGGTCGCGCAGGCTGAACAAGGCGGTTATTACCAGGCGCTCGCCACCGGCATTTATAAAAAATATGGGCTGGATGTTGAGGTGCGTTCCGGCGGGCCACAGCTGAATAACATGACGCTGCTGCTGGCGAATCGTGCTGATGTCATCGTCAGCTATGACCTGCAAGTGCTGCGGGGCGTTGAGCGCAACTTCCCACTGAAAGCCATCGCCGCGCCGTTTCAGTTTGATCCGCAAGGCATTGTTACCCACGGCGATGTGAAGTCGCTGGATCAGCTGAAAGGTAAAACCGTGCTGGTATCGGCCAGCGGACAAGCCAGCTGGTGGCCGTGGCTGAAAGGCAAATATCAGCTGCAGGATGGTCAGGCGCGCCCTTACACCTTCAACATGCAACCGTTTCTCGCCGACAAAAACACCGCGCAGCAGGCTTATGCCACCTCCGAAGTGCAGCAAATTAAAGAGGTGCAGCCGGACAGCAAATTCTATCTGTTTGCCGATTATGGCTATCCGGCATACGGCGGCATTCTGGTGACGCGCGACGATTTGCTGCAAAAAGAGCCGGATGTCCTCAAGCGTTTTGTGGCGGCATCAATGGAAGGCTGGAAATCCTACCTTGCCAATCCGGCTGCCGGTAATGTGCTGATCAAAAAGGAGAACCCGCAGATGACTGACGCGGTTCTCGCCTTTGGCGTATCGCAAATGAAAGCGCTGCACCTGATTGACGGCGGCGATGCCGCGCAGCAAGGTTTAGGCGTGATGACGGATAAACGCTGGCAGGCAACGCGTGACTTTATGGTCAACGCCGGTTTACTCAAAGCGTCCACCGACTGGCAGAGCGCGTTTAGCACGCAGTTTGTCGCGGCGAAAGTGGAGTGAGGTGCTCATGAGCCAACTGCTAATTCAACACTGCGCCGCGATCCTGACCGGCGATAAACAGCAACCGCGTAGCAGCGCGCGCGATATTCGACTGCGCGATGGCCTGATTGTGGAGATGGGTGAACTCGATGCTGTCGCCGATGAAACCGTGATCGACGCCCGCGATTGCGTGGTTTATCCCGGCTGGGTTAATACGCATCATCATCTGTTTCAATCGCTGCTGAAAGGCGAACCCCAAGGTCTGAATCTAAGTCTGGGCGGCTGGCTGGCGGCGACGCCGTATCGCTTTCGTGGTGCCTTCGACGAACAGACATTTCGCATCGCCGCGCGGGTGGGTCTGGTCGAGCTGGTGCGTTCCGGCTGCACCACCATCGCTGACCATCACTATCTTTACTGGCCTGATATGCCGTTTGATGGCGCAGAAATCCTGTTCGATGAAGCCGACAAGCTAGGCGTGCGCTTCGTGCTGTGTCGCGGCGGTGCGACGCAAAGCCGTGGCTTAGAGAGCGACTTGCCCACCGCACTGCGCCCGGAAAGCTTTGACAGCATGATGGCCGATGTTGATCGTCTGGTGGCGCGCTATCACCAACCGCAGAATAGCGCGATGCGCCGCATCGTGATGGCACCGACCACCACGCTGCACTCCACCACGCAGCAGGAGCTGCGCGAGAGCGCGCGCCTGGCGCGTCAGCTCGATATTCGCCTGCACAGCCATCTGTCGGAAACCGTTGATTATCTCGATGCCGCACGCGCGAAGTTCGGTATGACGCCGCTGCAGTTTTGCGCCGAACACGACTGGATTGGCGATGACGTGTGGTTTGCGCATCTGGTGAAACTGCTGCCGGAAGAGATCGCCATGCTGGGCGCGGCGGGCAGCGGTATCGCGCACTGCCCGCAAAGTAACGCGCGCCTCGGCAGCGGCATTGCCGATTTGGTGGCAATGGAACACGCAGGCGTGAAGATCTCAATTGGCGTTGATGGCGCGGCCTCAAATGAAGCGGCGGATATGCAAAGCGAAGCCCACGCCGCCTGGCAGCTCCAGCGCGCACGCAAAGGCATGCTGGCGCAGCCGCGTTATGCCGGTGGAACCTTTGAAGGCGGTGGCGACGCCGCCCGCATTGAAGATGTGGTGCGCTGGGGCACATCCGGTGGCGCGCAGGTTTTGGGCTTAAACACCGGCCGCCTTGCACCTGGCATGGCCGCCGATATCGCCATCTATCGGCTCGACGACCCGCGCTATTTTGGCTTGCACGATCCCGCCATTGGCCCGGTGGCCAGCGGCGGACGCGCCAGTTTAAAGGCGCTGATTTGTGCCGGAAAACTGCTGGTGCAGGATGATGTGATGGCCGGAGTGGATTTAGCGGAACTGGGCCGCGACGCTGCACAAGCGGTAAAAACCTTGCAGCAACGCGCGGCGGTTTAACCGCGTTACGCCGCTGCGTCTTTCTTGCGCAGCGGTGATTCTGGCAGAAACAGCGACAGCACAAAGGCCAGCAGCATCACACCCGCCGCCATTTGAAAGGCTGAATGCACCGCATCGCCAAACACCTGCAAATAGGCTTGCTGGACATCATGCGGCAAACGGTGCACCGCATCAGGATCGAGCGTACGCGGCAATGCTTTGCCCTGCTCCACCAGCGTGGTCAAACCCGATTTCAGCACCTGACGAAACACCGCGCCAAACAGCGCCACGCCAATCGAACCGCCAACCGAGCGGAACAACGTGACCGACGAGGTAGCGACACCGATGCGATCGGGCGTTACGGTGTTCTGTACCGCCAGCACCAGCACCTGCATCACCATGCCCATTCCCATCCCCAACACGCAGGCAAACAGGTAGATATGCCACAGCGGCGCATCAATGGTCAGCGTGGTCAGCAGCGCCATGCCGATAGTCGCCAGCAAGGTACCGCCAATCGGGAACAGGCGATATTTGCCGGTACGGCTAATAATGCGTCCGCTGACGATGGAAGTGATCAGCAATCCGCCCATCAGCGGCAGCAGCTGTAAACCGGCTTCGGTCGGCTTCGAGCCCTTCACCACCTGCAGATAGAGCGGTAAAAACGTCACGCTGCCAAACAGCGACATGCCAACGATAAACGCCATCAAACTGGCGAGCGAGAAGCTGCGATTGCGAAACAGCGACAGCGGAATAATCGGTTCCCAGGCGCGGCGCTCCTCATAAATAAAACCGAGCACACCAATTACACCAAACGCCAGAATGCACCACAGCAGCGGGTCGGACCATTCACGTAACGCGCCACCTTCGCTGGTAAACAGCGTAATACCCACCAACGCCAGGCTGAGAAACACCGCGCCAGGATAGTCAATCTCATGCGGCTTGCGTTTGTTGTCGGTCTTAAACACCGCGTTGATGATCACCAGCGCAAATAAACCAAGCGGCAAATTGATGTAGAAAATCCAGCGCCATGAAGCGTGCTGCACGATAAAACCGCCCAATAGCGGCCCAATCACCGTTGCCAGACCGAAAACGCCGCCAAACAGGCCCTGATATTTACCGCGCTCTTGCGGTGGAATCACATCGGCGACCGCCGCCATGCTCACCACCATCAAACCACCGCCGCCTAAGCCTTGCAGCGCACGAGTGAAAATCAGCTGCTCCATATTTTGCGCCAGACCGCACAGCGCCGAGCCGATCAGGAATAGAATCACCGAGATCTGCAGCACCGATTTGCGACCAAACAGGTCGCCGAATTTGCCGTACAGCGGCACCACAATCGTCGAAGCCAGCATATAAGCGGTGACGATCCACGACAGGCGATCGAGCCCACCCAGTTCGCCGACGATAGTCGGCAACGCGGTGGAGACGATGGTTTGATCCAGCGCCGCCAGCAGCATCACCAGTAATAAAGCGCTCATCAGTAAGCGGACAGAAGGAGGATTCTCCTGCCCGCTGCCCGACTGCGGCGCGAGTGTTTGGGGTTTCATAACAGACACCAATTGAAATTAATTAAATACACAATTAATATTGCCTGCAGTCTGGCATGAATCAAGTGAGCGAATAAAGATGACCGCACGAAAAGTCCCTGCTGACGATATGGCCAACGCAGTCAAACCCCGCCGTCCTGGCCGTCCACGCGGCGGCGCGATCAACGTGCAGCAGCGCGAACATCTGCTCGACATCACCTTAGCGCTGTATGCCGAAAACGGCATCGGCGAAACCTCGCTCAACGCGATTGCGCGCAAAGCGGGCGTGAGTCCAGCGATGCTGAATTACTATTTTCAGTCGCGCGAATCGCTGCTGGATATTGTGGTTGAGGAGCGTTTTTTGCCGTTACGCCAGCGCCTGGTGGCGCACTTTATGGATGACCCGCGCGATCCTGTCACCACCTTCAGCGCCTTTATCCGTGAAGTGGCGGACATCGTCACCACACACAACTGGTTCGCGCCGCTGTGGATGCAGGAAGTGATGCAAGGTGAAGGCGGTTTAGGTCAGCACATCAAAAAGCGCTTTGGTCACGGTGAACGTGATGAAGTGAAAAAACTGATTGAAGGCTGGCAGCAGCAAGGATTACTCAACCCCCATCTGGAGCCACAACTGCTGATGACTTCGATTCTGAGTTTAGTGCTGGTGCCTTTCACCCGCTTTGCCAGCGATCCCGCGTACTCGCGTGAAATCATTGTCCAGCACACGTTGAGTTTGTTTTGTCAGGGGATCCAACCTACAGTGTAGAGTCGCCATTCATGGCGACCTGGAGTTAAGCAAATTTATTTCCTTAAAGGGATAAATTATGAGAATGGTGCCTGGAAAAGAAAACCCGATTCGCCTGTCGATTCACGCAGTAGCTGTTCCCAATCACTCGGTGGATGTCCGGCATCCAACATCCTCTTAAATGTTTTGTACGCATCAGTCTTACTTTCGTAAGCGCGTAATGTGCCAAAATCATTCACCCAGCCAAGAATGATGGTTTTACTCTGTTCGCTACAGCGGAAAAACAATCGAAACTGCTGCAAAAATTTCGCGCGAAACCAATATCGATTTTCATCCCCTAAAGTTCCCCCTTGTCGAAACTGAGGATTCAGCGGATCTCGCGCAATAACTTCTGTAACGACCTTATAAATTGCTGCCAGCAATTTCGTCTGTTTCTTTTTATGGTATTCATGCGGTTTTTCAACTCTAAGCTGCAACACTTCCTGCGCTAAAGACGTTACCTGAGCACTAAAACAAGCGTGGAAATAAAATTTCCATCCGTTGATTTCCATGTAATCCACACCCTTTCTCCCGCAGTTTAGTCATCCGTGAGCGGAGCATCTAAATCAACATCAATTCCAGCGACCAAATTTTCCAGACCTGACCACAATTCGACAGGAACTGAGTGAATATGCTGGGGATTACTCACCATATCTCGTTCGAGAAAAGTCAGAAAATGCTGTACGGCGGGATCATCCTGCTCGTCATTTTGCTTAGACATGATGACCTTGCCGCCAGACAACAGGGAATATTCGATAATTTCACCCGGTTTAAGCTGTAGAGCATCGCGAATTGCCGCTGGAATAGTTGTTTGACTCCGTTCTGTCAGCCTCGACTCTGCACGGAGTGATACATCCACTAGATCAAATTTGAACACTTCTTTCTCCTCAGCCGCTCACAAAGCAACATCGCTTATAAAGCCGCCTATCCGCCAAGATGCCCCACAGTAATGCATTTGCATTGTGCAATGCAAATGCATTACTGCACCTTTTTAAATTATTTTTCCCAGCACCGAAACTTTCCTCCCTGCCCCAGCGAACTGAACTAATGAGATATCCAAATCGGAACTCCCATACATCGCAGGAGCAGAAAATGAAACGCATCAAATCCCTCGTTTGTACCCTGACCATGACCGCAGCGCTGGGTCTTTCGGCCGTTAACGCCAGTGCCGCATTGCCGGTGGGCGCGAAAGCGCCGAACTTCGAACTGCAGGGCGCGTTGGCCGGTAAGCCGTTGACCTTCTCGCTGGAAAAGGCGCTGCAAAAAGGTCCGGTGGTGCTCTATTTCTTCCCGGCGGCATTTAGCGCGGGTTGTACCATTGAAGCGCACGATTTTGCTGAAGCCACAGACAGCTTCAGCAAAATGGGTGCCACGGTAATTGGCGTGACCGCGGGCAATACCGATCAGGTCAGCGATTTCTCTAAACTCGAGTGCCGCGATAAATTCACCGTCGCCGCCGATCCGGGTGCAAAAGTGGCGGCGCAGTATCAAACCACCATGCAGATGAAAGGCAAAATCCTGTCCGATCGCACCTCTTACGTGATCGCGCCCGATGGCGATATTCTGCTGAGTTACACTGACAGAAATCCGGACACACATATCGAGAAAGCGCTTGCCGCCGTTAAGCAGTACGACGCTTCTCACCCACAAACTCATTAAGTAAAGAGGCCAGCGATGTTAACCGCCATGCTGGCCGCCTTCATCGGCGGCATCATTCTGAACTTAATGCCCTGCGTGTTTCCGGTGATCTCGCTGAAAGCGCTCGGCCTGTTGCGCCATACCGATAACGCCGCCAGCGCGCGTCGCGAAGGCTTGGGCTTTTTACTCGGCGTTGTGGTGACCATGATGGCGCTGGCGGGCATCCTGCTGGCGGCACGCGCTGGTGGTGCGGCGGTTGGCTGGGGTTTCCAGCTGCAATCGCCGTTGGTGATCGCCTTGCTGTCGCTGGTGATCCTCGCCGCCGCGCTCAATTTGCTCGGCGTGTTTGAAGTGGGCTTATCCGTGCAGCGCGTCGGCTCGGTTGATGTTGGTCGCGGTGCCTTTACGCGTTCGGCGTTGACCGGTGCGCTGGCGATCGTCGTCGCCACGCCGTGCGCCGCACCCTTTATGGCGAGCGCCATTGGTTATGCGTTGGTGCAGCCGCCTGCCGTCGCCTTAGTGATCTTCTTTGCGCTGGCCATCGGCTTCGCCGCACCGTTCACGCTAGTTTCACTGTTCCCGGCGCTGGCGAAATTCCTGCCGCGTCCCGGCGCATGGATGGATGTATTGAAACGCGGTCTGGCGTTCCCGATGTTTGGCGCGTATGCCTGGCTGGTGTGGGTGCTGGCGCAGCAAGCGGGAAGCGCGGCGCTGGCCACCTTGCTGGCCGCTTCCGTGGTGGTCGCCTTCGCCGGCTGGTTGTACGGCATGGCGCAACATCGCCACTTTGCCGGTAAAAGTCATAAGGTGCTGTTTGCCGTTACTGCGCTGCTGATTATCGCGGTGATCGCCCCGTTGCCAACGCTGATCAAACCCGGCGCAGGCCTGGCGGGCGATCAGTTGACGGCGGAAGTGACCAAAGCCAAATGGACGCCGCAGGCGGTTGAAGCGCAGCGCGGTCACGGGAAAGCGATCTTTGTCGATTTCACCGCATCCTGGTGCATCACCTGTCAGGTGAACGAGAAAACCTCGCTCTCAACCCAGGCGGTTAAAGAGGCCATCGCTAAAACCGGCACGCTGTACATGGTGGCAGATTCCACTAAATTTAACCCGGACGTGGATGACACCATGAGTGAGTTTGGTCAGGGCGGATTACCGATGTATCTGGTCTATCCTGCCGACGGCGGACCGCCCAAAGTGCTGCCGCAGGTGCTGACACCGAGTATTGTGGTGAACGCACTGAACCAGGCGAGCAAGAAGGCGTAAGAACAACAAGGCGGATTATGCAAACAAGCGATAGCGCGCGTGAAGGTTGGCCCGCGCTAATGGAACAGGCGCAGGCGGGCGATCAGCTCGCCTATACCCGACTGCTGAAAGCGCTGGTGCCGGTGATTCGTTCGCAAACACGCAAACAGATCGCCGATGATGCACTGGTAGAAGATGTGATTCAGGATGTGCTGCTAACGGTGCATCGGGTGCGTCACACCTATGATCCTGCCTACCCTTTTTTACCCTGGCTGATGGCGATTATCTCGGCGCGCGCGATTGATGCGCTGCGGCGACGTGGCCGCCATCAGCAGTGGGAAGTTAACAACGATATCGTGCCGGAAGCCGTCAGTGCGCCAGACGCACCGCAGCAGGACTCGCAGGAAGAGTTGGCCGGATATCTGCGTCAGCTCCCTTCGCGTCAGCGCGAAATTGTCGAACATGTGCATCTGCGCGAAATGAGCCTGACGGAAGCGGCCGCGCATAACAATCTGAGTGTGGCCGCGGTGAAATCGCTGCTGCATCGCGCGCTGACCAATCTGCGCCGCTTTGGAGCCAATCATGACCGATCATGACCTGTTAATTGAAAAACTCGGGCGCGAGATGCGACCGGTTAAACCGCCGCGCTCCACTAGCTGGCGCGTTATCACCTGGCTACTGCTGGCATTGCCATGCGGCATTGCCGCCAGCTTCCTGGTGCAGCGCAGTGTCACAGACTGGGCGCAGCCGGGCGCACTGCAGGCCATCCTGCAGCTGGTGCTGGCCTTTGTACTCGGCACGCTGGCAATCCGCAGCGCCTTCAACATGAGCATCGCCGGACGCCGCAGTATCAGCTGGAAAGCGCTGCTGCCGATTGGCCTGCTGTGGCTCGGCATGAGCATCAGCCAGATTCCCGGTGAAGTGCCAATCGAACATGACAATGACAGCGCACGCTGCTTTACCTTTCTGCTAGTGGTCAGCACGCCAATGATGGTGCTGATGATCGCCAGCCTACGCCGCACCCGCGCATTGCATCCGGTGCGCAGCCTGGCAATGGCCGGTTTGGGCGTCTCCTGCATGGCGGTCACGCTGCTGGCATTTTGCCATCCGGTGCATCTGCATCCGCTGGATTTTGTCATGCATCTGGCGGCGATAGCGACGATTGTGGCGATGACGGTGCTGGTGGGGAAACGTTGGGTGACGTTGAAGTGAGTCGAGTGAAAGAGTGCAATGGTTAAGTTAATTCGTTGGTGTGATATTTCCGCGAAAAAGATTAAAAATCAGCTCACTCACATTGTAAATACGCTATTTCTAAACTATAGAATAATAGCAATATAATTCCATTCCCATCAATTACCTCATTCAAGGATACGTATGAAAAAGTTAATTTTCGTATTATTAGCAAGCTCGGTATCTTTCAGCTCACTCGCCGCAGACCTGATGAGCAAAGTTGAGTTTGAAAAGGTAAAAGATCAATATGTAGAGGTAGGGAACATTTCCACCTCAGGCGAAACGGATCCCGCCAGCGCCAGAGAGGAACTGTCTAAATTGGCTGAAGAAAAAGGCGGCGATATCTTTGTCGTAACCTCCGCGAATACCAATAACAAAATACATGGTACCGCCATCGTTTATAAGAAAAAGTAAGTTTCCATTTTGCCTCAGTATAAGCTTAAAAACCTGGCTTATGCTGGGGCATTATTTTCAATAAATTAAATTGTCTATCCGGTTGCCTGACAATAAAGCGGATAGTGAGTCGCTATATTTTAATTATGCAAAAGCGGCCCCTATGAGCCGCCCTTTTCAATCAAAATTTACTGCGGAATCACTTTCTCCGCTTTCAGTCGATCAAATAACTGCGTAAATGCATCCAGCGTTGAACGATAACCGGTGAAGCCCGCTTTGCGGCTCTTGCTCATATCGGTGAACGCTTCCATCGGGCGTCCCAAATCCGCGTCGGTATGCCACCAGGATGCCAGTTTAGTGATGTCCGCTTCACGCAATTGATAACGTGCCGCCACCTCGCGCCACGTTTCAGCCGCATCCTGCATGCGTCCTTCCAGTGGCATCATCTGCGCCGGATACTCCGCCGCTTCCACACCAAAGTAAGCCGCCAGACGTGGCCACAACCAGTTCCAGCGGAACACATCGCCGTTCACCGCGTTGAAGTCCTGATTGGCCGCTTCTGCCGCAGTTGCGGCCCACAGCAGCTGTTCCGCCAGCAAACCCGCATCGGTTACGTCGGACACACCGTTCCACTGCTCTGGCGAACCCGGGAAGATAAACGGCAAACCTTGCTCGCGGCACAGCGTGGCATACACCGCCAGCGTCTGGCCCATATTCATCGCGTTACCCAGCGCAAAGCCCACAATCGAGTGCGGACGATGTACGCTCCAGCGATAGCCATATTTCTCCGCACCGGCAAACACTTCGTCTTCCTGCGCGTAATAGAAGTTATCGACCGGCTGGCGTCCCTGCTCTTCGCGGAATGGCGTCACCGGCACTGCGCCTTTACCGTAGGCTTCGAACGGGCCGAGGTAATGCTTCAGGCCGGTCACCAGCGCCACATGCGATCCCTTCAGACGCTCGCCCAGCGCTTCGATGACGTTACGCACCATACCGCCATTGACGCGGATATTCTCTTTCTCATTTTCCTGGCGCGACCAGACGCTGAAGAACAGCGCATCCGGCTGCTCTTCTGCCAGCGCAGCACGCACTGCGTCTGCATCCGTCAGATCGGCGGTCAGGCTGCGGCAACCTTCCGGCACTGCGCCACGTCCGCGCGATAAACCGCTGACCTGCCAACCTTCGCGCTGCAATTTTTCCGCCAGCGCACGTCCAATCACACCGCTGATGCCTACAATCAATGCCTGCTTTTGCATTTCAATTCTCCTCGGTTTCAGTAATGATGAGTTTAATAGAGAATTTAATTCCTATCATTGGCATTAATTCACGGCATTCATAACCTGAGTTCACGAATCCATGCACGATCAGCGCCTGAAAGATATCGTTCCTTTTGTTGCCAGCGTCGAGGGCGGCAGCTTTGCCGCCGCCGCTGAGCGCCTGCATCTCACGGGTTCGGCGGTGAGCAAAAGCGTGACGCGGCTGGAAACCCGCCTGGGTTCGCGCCTGCTGGAGCGTACCACCCGCAGCCTGAAACTCACCGACGCCGGAAACGCCTATTACCAAACCTGTTTACGCATCATGGAGGAGCTGGCAGAAGCCGAAGCGGTGCTGGCGGCGCAGCGCACCATTCCTTCCGGGCGCTTGCGATTAGCGGTGCCGAACACCTATGGACGCCTCGGCGTGATGCCGCTGCTGATTCCGTTTTGCCACCAGCATCCGGATGTGGAGCTCAATCTGACTTTTTCCGATCGCTTTATCGATCTGTTTGATGAAGGGATTGATGTTGCGGTGCGCATTGGTGGATCGCCGGATCTGCCCGCCTCGCTGGGCTGTCGCCAGATGGGCCGCGAACGCATGGTGTTTTGCGCATCACCCGATTATCTGGCGCGCGTGGGTCGGCCCAGCAGCGAAGCCGAATTGTTGCAGCATCAGGCGATCATGTATGAACGCGTCGATGGCAGCACCAAGCCGTGGCTGTTCACCACTGAAGATGGCTATCCGCACTGGCGTAACCTGCCGCACCGCATGGCGCTGGGTGATGTGGATGCGCAGATGCAGGCGCTGTGTGCCGGATTAGGCGTAGCGCAGATGCCATCGTGGCTGGTGCGGGAGCCGCTGGCGCGCGGCGAGCTGGAGATTATTCTGCCCGAGCAGCAGCCGGATGGCTTGGCCTTAACCCTGATTTGGCCGCGCCGCAAGCAGCTGTTACCCAAAGTGGATGCGTTGCTGGCGGCGTTAGAGGGATTGCAGATCAGATAGAAACATAAGATCAAAAGCGCGCGATGAATTGCGCCGCTATCCCTCTGAACACCTGGCGTAGCGGCGCAATTTATTGCGCTTTTCTTGATATCAACGGTGATTCAACCGGCGCGACAACCTGTCGCCAAAGAACTGCAGCACCGTCACCAATGCCACCAGCACCACAATCACCGTCAGCATCACCTGCATATCAAAACGCTGATAACCATAACGATACGCCAAATCGCCCAAGCCGCCCGCACCAATCGCGCCGGCCATCGCCGAGGCGTTAATCATCGTCACCAGCGTAATGGTAAACCCGCTCACAATGCCGGGCCGCGCTTCGGGTAGCAGCACATGCCAGATAATATGCCAGCGATGAAAACCCATCGCCTGCGCCGCTTCGGTCAGCCCTTTATCCACTTCGCGCAGGCTCACTTCGGCGATACGCGCAAAGAACGGCGTCGCCGCCAGCGTCAGCGGCACCACCGCCGCCCACACGCCGTAGGTGGTGCCGACGATCCAGCGGGTAAAAGGAATCAGCGCCACCATCAGAATCAAAAACGGGATCGAGCGGAACAGGTTCACCACCCAGCCCAGCACGCGATTCAGCAGCGGACTGGGAAACAGATCGCCGCGTCCGGTTACCACCAGAATCACCGCCATCGGCAAACCCAGCGCCAGCGCCAGCAGCGACGACACGCCCACCATCAGCAGCGTATCCAGCAGCCCAACCCATAAACGATCAATAGCCAGTGACATAACCCGGTATCTCCAGTTGATCCGCAATCGGGGTTAAAAGCGTCCGCGCGGCATCAGCGTCATGCTGCGCATCAAGCAGCAGCAACATTTGCCCGGTCGGTTTGCTGTCCACCCACTCCACCGCGCCATAAATTAACGTCAGTTCCCCGCCAACTCGTGCGCTTAGCGCCGCCAAATCCGGCTGTGCGCCCTGTCCGGTGTAGCGCAACCGCACCAGCAGACGTGAATCGCCACGCTCGCGCGTCGGCGTCAGCAGCGGTTGAATCGCTTCCGGCAGCGCGCTGAACTGCGGATTGAGCAGCTGCCGCGTAGTCTCTTGCTGCGGATCGCTATACACCTGCCACACCGGCCCGCGCTCAATGATTTCGCCCTGATCGATCACCGCCACCTGATGGCAGAGATCGTGCACCACGTCCATTTCATGGGTAATCAGCACAATGGTGATGTGACGCTGTTGATTGATCTTCTTCAGCAGCGCCAGTATCGAGCGCGTGGTTTCCGGATCGAGTGCCGAGGTGGCTTCATCACACAGCAGCAATTCCGGATCGTGCACCAGCGCGCGCGCAATGCCTACGCGCTGCTTCTGCCCGCCGGACAATTGCGCGGGCCAGGCGTGCTGGCGCTGCTCAAGGCCCACCAGCGCCAGCAGTTCATCCACTTTGCGCCGCCGCTCCGCCGCAGGCACGCCCGCCACTTTCATCGGCAGCTCGATGTTTTCCCGTACCGTTTTCGCCGACAGCAAATTGAAGTGCTGGAAAATCATGCCGGTACCGCGTCGCCAATCCACCAGCTGACGATCGCTCAGCGTACCGAGGTCAATCCCGTCAATCACCACCTGACCGCGAGTAGGCTTTTCCAGCCGATTAAGGCAGCGGATCAGCGTCGATTTACCGGCCCCGCTACGGCCAATGATGCCGAAAATCTCGCCGCGCTTAACCTGCAGATCGACCTCTTTCAGCGCATCCTGGGCTTGGCCGGGATAGCGTTTACTCAAGCCACGAATCTGCACGTGGATTTTCCCTGCCGTCTCGGCCGTCGGTGACAGCAACGCATCGCGCTCGCCGGGTAGCGTCAGGCTCACCATGCTTACTGGCTCCAGCCCGGCTGATACAGCTTGCCGTAAAAGTCATCCAGCTTGGCGCGCACCACCGGCGAATGCTGGTAGATATCAACGAACTTCGCCAGGCGCGGATCGTTCTGATGACCGTCGCGGATCACGAACTGAATTACGTATTCCGGATGTTCCAGGCCATCGAACAGCAGCGCGTTGTTCGGATCGATGGTCTTCGACAGGCGCAGATAGTGCGGATAACCCTGCGCTAAATCGACTTCATCCAGCGAACGCGACAGCTGCACCGCTTCCACTTCGATAATCTTCAGATGCTTTGGATTACTGACAATGTCATCCACGGTAGATTTGAGGCCCGCGCCCGGTTTTAAGCTAATCAGCCTGGCTTTTTGCAGCAGCAGCAGGCCGCGCGCGCCGTTAATCGGATCGTTGGCAATCGCCACCGTGCCGCCATCGGGAATCTGGTCAATCGCGGTATGTTTCTTCGAATAGAGCCCGATGTTATTGATGATCGCCGGCGCGTACGGCACCAGATGGAATCCGCCCTGCTGATTGGCGTTTTCCAGGAACGGTTTGTGCTGGAACAGGTTCACATCGATATCGCCATTTTCCACGCTTACGTTCGGCGCGGTCCAGTCGGTGAACTCCACCAGCTCAACGTTCAAACCCTGTTTTTTCGCCTCAGCCACCGCGGTTTCCAGCGGCGGCGCAAAGGCTGCTGTAGTACCGACTTTCAGCGGCCCGCTGTAGTTTTCGGCGGCGACGGCGCTAAACGCCAGCAGTGCGACGCTGGCAGCCAGCGCAAAATGACGTGCAATGTTCATATCAGATCCCTGAGGTTAAATTAACGAAGGTTAACGCCGTCGCGCCAGCGCGCCGCCGGATGGCGATCGGGCAAGCGGTCCTGCTGTTGAAAAATTTTCTGCCGTAACGAACCGGGCTGATACGCGGTCTTGAAGCGGCCGCGCTGCTGTAATTCCGGCACCACCAGATCGATAAAATCGCGGTAGCTCTGCGGATTAAGGATGCGCGTCAGGTTAAAGCCGTCGATATCGCCTTCATCGATCCACTTAATCAGCGCATCCGCGACCTGGCTCGGATTGCCGACGATCAGCGGATAGCGGCTGCCCATCGCGTGCTGCTCCAGCAAACGACGCCGCGTCCAGCCGCTGAAGGCTTTGCTCACCGATTCTATGGCGCGCGTGTCGCCGGTCTGAATTGGCTCATCGAGTTCGAATGCCGCCAGATCGAGGCCAATCGAGCTGGAGAAGTGCGCGATGCCGGCTTCCGGGCTGGCGTAGGCGAGGTAGCTTTGATGCTTCTCCTGCGCTTCACGTTCGGTAGGCGCGACAATCACGCTGACGCCCATAAAAATGCGCAGATCGTCAGGATGGCGTCCGGCCTCCACCGCCGCCAGGCGCAAGCGCGTCGATTGCTCGCGCATCGCTGCTAGTGACGCAGCATTCACAAAGCTGCACTCGGCGTGACGTCCGGCGAACTGTACGCCGCGCGCCGAGGAACCAGCCTGGAACAGCAGCGGCGTGCGCTGCGGCGACGGGCTGCTCAGGTGATAACCCTGCACCTGATAGAACTCGCCCTGATGATTGATTTGGCGGATTTTATTGGCATCGGCGTAGCGACGATTGGCTTTATCCTGCACCAGTGCATCATCCTGCCAGCTGCCTTCCCACAGCTTGTAGGTGACATCGAGAAACTCATCGGCCTGATCGTAGCGGCGATCGTGCGCCAGCAGCTGTTGCTGGCCCATGGCACGCGCGGCGCTATCAAGATAACCGGTGACGATGTTCCAGCCGAGGCGCCCTTTGGTCAGGTGATCGAGCGTGGAAAGGCGGCGCGCGAACGGATACGGCGCTTCATAACTCAGATTGGCGGTGACGCCAAAACCCAGATGCTGCGTAACGCTGGCCATGCCGGAAATCAGCATCAGCGGATCGTTCACCGGCAGCTGAATCGACTCTTTGGCGGTCAGACCAATGCCTTGCTGATAGACGTCATATACGCCGAGAATATCGGCGATAAACAGCCCATCAAACAGCCCGCGCTCCAGCAAACGCGCCAGATCCAGCCAGTAATCCAGCGAGTTGAAATCCACTGAACGATCCTGTGGATGCGTCCACATACCGTGATGAATGTGCCCAACGCAGTTCATATTGAAGGCGTTAAGCAGAATCTGTTTTTGACTCATATTGTCCCCCGACGCGGCGGCAACACGCCATTCAGCAGGTAGTTGCCGATGGCCGGATATTTCCAGCGCACCGGATCGTGCAAGGTGTGGGTACGCGCATTGCGCCAGTGGCGGTCAAAGTTGTGCTCGCGCAGGCTGGATCGCGATCCGCCAAGTTCAAACAGCAGGTTGCTGGCCTCCAGCGACACGTCCGTGGTCCAGGCGCGCGCTTTGGCGACGTCTACCGACGCCAGCGCCACGTTTTCGGCGCTGGGATCGCGCTGCGCCACGTCAACCGCATCACCCGCAATCGCCAGCAACGCATCGCCGGCGCTCAAACGTGCGGCCAGACGACCGGTGCGATCAAGCGTCAGCGGATCGTCGCTCGCACGGTCGACGCCGCTGTCCGGCCACGGCCGCGCGCGCTGACGCAGGAAATCGAGCATGTCGTCAAACGCCGCCCGTGCAATGCCCTGATCGATAGCCGCATGCATAATCTGCGCAAAGGGCCCAACGGTGCTCGGACGCTCAAACGCCGTCTGGAACGGCACCACATCTTCCGGCGCAATCGCTACGTCGCGGAATTGCACGCTGCCGCTGCCGGTGGTGCGCTGACCGAAGCCGCTCCAGTCATCAATCACGTTGACACCGTGCTGATGACGCGGCACAAACACCAGCTGCTCCTTGCCATCATCGGCTATCGCCAGCGTCGGAATGCGATCGGCATACAGCGCGCCGGTGCAGTAAAACTTATTGCCGTTGAGGCGCAATCCTTCCGCCTGCTGCGAAACTGCCGTAGAACGCTGATGCGCGGCGGGCGAACTGAATTCCGCCAGCGCGTTGCCGTGATGCACGCCTGCCAGCACTTCGGCATAGAGCCGCTGTTTCTGCGCCTCGCTGCCGTTGATGCGCAGCACTTCCAGCGCGTAAAAATGGTTCTGCGGCACCTGACCAATCGAACCGTCGGCGGCGCTCAAAAGCACGAAAATCTCTGCCAGTTCGGCAGTTGAAATCTCAATGCCGCCAAAGTCACGCGGTACGGTGATGGCGCCGAGCCCGGATTGAAAAAGCTGCTGTAACTCGGTGTGCGGCAGTTCACGTTCGCGGTCGCGCTGGGCAGAACCGGCACGAAAACGCTCCGCCAGCTCTTGCGCGACCTGCAACGCCTGCTGGGCATTCTCAATGCGCGTCGCGCGCTGTTTAGGCGATACCTGCGTCATGGTTGCTCCTTAAATCCACGCATGACGCGCAGGCAGCGCATCATTGAGGTAATAGTTGCCGATGGCATGAGTTTTCCAGCGCACCGGATCGTGCAACGTGTGGGTACGCGCATTGCGCCAGTGACGATCGAGACCGTGGCGCAGCAAGGTGCCGCGACTGCCGCCCCATTCCAGCAGCTTCTCACTGGCACGCAGCGCCACTTCGGTGGTCAGCACTTTGGCTTCCGCTACCGCAATCGATGCGCGTGCGCAGTTTTCAGCCGTCAGCGCCTGTTGATCGATGCTATCGAGTATCCGGGCAGCACGAGCCAGCAGCGCATTGGCGGCGCTCAGTTCGGTGCTGATGCGACCCACATCGGCGAGGATGTAGGGATCGTCGGCATTGCGGCTGACATTGGCATCCACCCAGGGTCGCGAGCTGCTGCGCACAAACTCCAGCGCCTCATCCAGCGCACCTTGCGCAATGCCCGCATCAATCGCCGCCTGAATCAACTGGGAAACTGCGCCGCGCAGCGTCGGCTTTTCAGCGGGAGGCAACGACATCAATAACGCGGGATCAACCACAACCTGATGCAACTTCACCGTACCGCTAGCGGTAGTGCGCTGGCCAATACCGGACCAGTCATCCACAATTTCCACGCCCGCCGTCGGCAGCGGAATAAAGGCCATTTTCGGCTGCTGATCGTGCATCGCCGTGGTGACCAGAATGTCGGCGAACAGCGCGCCGGTAGAGTAAAACTTCTCGCCGGTGAGCTGCACGCTGTGTGACGTTGTCACTAGCTGCGCCTGTACGTCTCGCGTATGTTTGGTGTTTTTCTCCGGTCCGCCGTTACCCAGACGTTTGCCCTGCACCACCGCGCTCAGCAGCCGCTGCTGTTGCGCGGCAGAACCTTCGCCAAGGATGAACTGGATCAGACCAAAGTGGTTTTGCGGCATTTGCCCCAGCGACGGATCGCTGGCGGAGATCAGACGAAACACTTCGGCCATGGTCTGGTACGACAAACCCGCACCACCCAATTCACGCGGCACGCTGATGCTGCCAAGTCCCAACGCGGTGAACTGGTTGAGCAGCGCGATGGGGTAAATGCGCTGCTGGTCGCGCTCGACTGCGCCGCCTTTCGCCTGCCCGGCCAGATGGCGTGCGGCGGCGATGGCTTCTTCATCGCTGTTTAATACCGCTGCGCGGTTAATAATCTCGTCACTGTTTTGCGTCATAGCTGATTTCACTTTTACTACACAGCGAAGTGTAAGCCTGCACTGAAAAACTCAGTAGGCCGTGGAATGAATAACGAATTGAAAGCGATGATAATCAGCGGGGTTAAAGCAAGTAAATAGCGCGGTTATGCTATATCCGGCAATGCGTTGCCATTATTAAGCTATGGATTTATTGAAGCACAACAATAGGCTAGCGGCGGCGCTGCAGGCAATTAGCAAGTATAAAAAAGCGGCGAGTAATTCTTAAGATCAAATAACGCTAAGAAAAGTTTAATTCCGCAAATAATGTAGCGGAATTTAAAAGCGGCGCGAAATATTAATTATTTAATTGCGCATCAAACTGCGCGGCAGCGAAACTGCGGGTGGATTCGCTCTTCACACTATGCGGAATCTGCACGCTATCGATCAACTTCGCCAACTGATAGGTTTTCACCGTCTCATTTTGCGTTAGCTGCTGCGCATAATTCGCGGTCAAATCCCCTTTCTTATTCTGCGTCACCGAGGTCTGGCTGCGCTCTTCATCATCGATCAAATGATACTTATAGTTTTGCGACGACTTCTGTTCGGTCAGCTTCGCCGCTGAGACAGAATCCAGCGCGGTGTGGAAGCTGGCCTTGAGTTTAAACAGCGTTTGCTGGGTCAAATCCTGGGTATCACCATGCGTTTGCGTAGCGGTTTTTTGCGCCACGTTCAGGGAGAAGGTGTCTTGCTCTTCCGGCTTATACGGATTACCGGAAACCGGCGTCTGCTGATAGCTCGCCGAGAAGTCCGCCAGTCCACTGATTGCGCCGTTCTTCGCCGCATTGGCATCAATCGACTTCACACGCTGCGTGTTGATGCTTTCAGCCGCTTTGCCTTCGGTGGTATTGAGCGCGCGGAAGCTGGCTTTAAACAGCGTCAACATGTCGCTATCGCCGTGACCGCGCGAAGCGGCCTGATCAAATTTGCTGCTCCACTGATCCAGCGCCGCTGCCTGCTGTGCCGCGCTGCCCGCCTGCGTCAGTTTCGAAACATCGGTATCGAGTTTGATGCTGACATCGCCGTTGTGGAAGCCGAGCCAGCGCGCCTGATCGTCGGCATGCAAGTTCAGCGACTGCGTGACGTTATTGCCATTACGCAGATCGGTCTTCAAATCGACGCTTTTCAACACTGAAGTGTCGAAGTTCATCAGATCGCGGATATCGAGTTTGGTGGTGCTGCCATCCAGGCCATCCAGCGCCTTCTGCAAACCGGCGGATAGCTGACCCATCGCCGCCGCTTCAACGTTGTTAAGCTGGCCGCCGCTGGTTTTCAGCTCCACTACCAGGCCGCCCTGTTGACGCGTCATCTGCAAACTCACCTGCACACCAGATTGGGTAGTGATGGTCAGCGCCAGCGCACTTTGGCTGCTGCTCTGCGCGCCGTTCAGCGCTTGCGTCGCTGGCACGCTTAAGGTTACGTCGCCGCGATGGCTGGCCAGATTACTCAATAAGGTGCTGCCGAGACCGTTCATGCCGACGCCGCTGGCGTGCGCGGCACCGTTGAGCTGCGCTTGCAAGCTGCTGGTGACATCGACGGAACTCTTGACCTGCGCGGGCTCGATTTTGTAGATCGCGGCGATGGCATCACTCGCCTCGCTGAAGGTGACTTTGGTCGACGCTTCCGCCGTCAGGGCGTTTTGCGCGGATTTGTTGTTCCCCGCCGGCGTCACCACCGCATTCGATGCGATTAAATTTCTCAGTACGCTGCTGCCAATCCCATTTAGCATGAAAATAATCCTCGTTGTGTACTATTCCTGAGAGTTATCGGCGAAATGTTCAGCGGCTTTAATGGTTTTTGCCCTCACCTAACCCTCTCCCATAAACGGGTGAGGGAACCGATTGTGCACCGTCTGCTCTCTCTCCCGCCTGCAGAAGAGGGCTGGGGTGAGGGAAATGTATTGGCAGTTCTGACATAACATCTGTCCGCCTAAACACAGCCGTACTTTGCGCAGTGACTTAGGTTATTCATCAACACATCTCTCACTCACGAGGTAAGGTCACGATGAATAACCTGCATTACAAAAGCTTGCTGGAAATTGGCCGCTTGATTCAGTCGGGCGAAATCTCTTCGGTAGACGTCACGCAAACCCTGCTGACGCGCATTGATACGCTCGATCGCGACTTACACAGCTACTTCTACGTGATGCGCGACAGTGCACTGCAACAGGCGGCTGAAGCCGATGCTGAAATAGCCCAAGGCAAAATGCGCGGTCCACTGCACGGCGTGCCAATCGCACTGAAAGATCTGATCTGGACCAAAGACGCGCCCACCAGCCACGGCATGATCATCCACAAAGATCGTTACCCTTCAGAAGACTCCACCGTGGTGGAGCGCTTCCGCGCGGCGGGTGCGGTGATTCTCGGCAAGCTGACGCAAACCGAAAGCGCCTTCGCCGATCACCATCCCGACATCACCCGGCCGAATAATCCGTGGGGCAGCGCGCTGTGGACCGGCGTCTCCTCCAGCGGATCCGGCGTCGCCACCGCCGCAGGGTTATGCTTCGGCTCAATTGGCACCGATACCGGCGGATCGATTCGTTTTCCCTCCAACGCCAACGGCCTGACCGGCATTAAACCGACGTGGGGCCGCGTCACGCGTCACGGCGCCTGTGAACTGGCGGCATCACTGGATCATATCGGCCCGATGGCACGTAACGCCGCCGATGCCGCCGCCATGTTGCAGGCGATTGCCGGTCGCGATGATAAAGATTCCACCTCCAGCAGCGAGCCGGTGCCCGATTATCTGGCGCTGATGACGCGCGGCATTAGCAAGATGCGCATCGGCGTAGATAAAAGCTGGGCGCTGGAGAAAGTCGACGAGGAGACGCGCGCTGCGCTGCAATCGGCGATCGCCACCTTGAGTTCGCTCGGCGCGACGCTGGTAGATATCACCTTGCCCGATACCGAAAAAGCCGCCGCCGAGTGGAGCGCACTCTGCGCCGTGGAAACTGCGCTGGCGCATGAAGACACTTATCCGGCGCAGAAAGATCACTACGGTCCGGGCCTGGCTGGTCTGCTCGATCTCGGTCACAGCGTTACCGCGCTGGAGTATCAACGTTTGCTGCTCAGCCGTGCGGCGCTGCGCGGCGATATCTCCGCGCTCTTTACTCAGGTTGATCTGATTCTGGCACCGGCTACCGCGTATGCCGGATTGACCTGGGACACCATGACCCGTTTTGGTACCGATCAGGCACTGTTTAACGGCGTGCTGCGCTATACCAGTGCATTCGATGCCAGCGGTCATCCCACCATCACCCTGCCGTGCGGCAAAACCGCAGGCGGCGCGCCGATTGGCTTCCAGTTGGTGGCAGCACATTTCGCCGAAACCACCATGATTCAGGGCGCGTGGGCCTTCCAGCAGGTCACCGACTGGCATAATCAGCATCCTGCGTTATAAATCTGCGTTGTTTGCCGCCCCGATAGCTTCGGGGCGGTCATTTCACCCGCTCATGGCCTGAAACTTGCTTCAACTTCCTGACTTCCGCCCTTTTTCGCCATGTTTAGGGGATGCTGATATGAAAGAGCTTTTCACCACCGACGATCTCGATAACCGTCATCGCTTCGATGCCTGGCGTGATGCGGTGTGCTCGCGTCTGATCAACGCCCAAGCGCGACAGATGCATTCAGGCACTTTTTCCGGCAGCTTTGCCTATTCGACGCTCGGTCACATGGATATTGCCAATCACGTATCGCATACCGCGCTGATGTGGCAACGCACAGCAGAATGCATCCGCCGCCATCCTAATCACGATTTCTATCTGGGCTATGTCTGCGCCGGCAGCGGCACGCTGCGGCAGAATGGCCATCAATCACGCGTCAGCGCCGGCGATGTGGTGATTTACGATGCTGCCACGCCGTTTGATTTTGCGATGGAAAAGGTGGCGATCAATATCGTGCATCTGCCACGTCACATCATGGAGAAGGAAGCGCCTGCCACCGCCAAACTGGCAGGCAAAACGCTGGATCTCACGCGCCCCGGCATGGCATCGCTCAAGCTGCTGCTGCAGGAAGCGTTCGTGTTTAATCCCGACCGCGAGAACCCGTTTCTGGCCGAGCAGTTTGCTAACACGCTGCTGAATATGATTTCGGTGAGCGTCAATTTGCAGCACAGCGAAGAGGCGCTGAAGCCGGATCTCTACTCACGCGTGGTGAGTTTTCTGCGTCACAACCTGCAGGAGCCAGAGTTGTCGGTGGCGCAGATCGCCAATGCGCATCATGTCTCGCCGCGCACCATCAGCCGGGTGTTTGCCGCGCACGGCACCACGCCGATGAACTTTCTCTGGCAGGAGCGTTTACAGGCGTGTCATCGCATTCTCGCCGAAGGCAAAGCGCGCAATATCACCCAAGTGGCGTTGGATCACGGCTTTAGCGATATGTCGCACTTCAGCCTGGCGTTCCGCAAAACCTTTGGTTATACGCCCAGCAGCCTGTTACGGCAGCCGGACGCGCCGCTACTTTTGTAGCGTGGTGATCACGCGCTCGGCGGTGTATTCCATGCTGCTGCGCGTGTTCATCGCTTCACTGCGCATCAAGCGGTACGCCCCCGATTCATCCAGCCCGAAGGTTTGCATCAGCACGCTTTTGGCCTGCGCCAGTCGCTCACTACGCGCTTGACGCGCCTGCTGTACCGCACGCAACCGCTGCTGGTGACGCACGGTCTTTAGCGTGCCAATCATTTGCACAATCAAGGCAAACGGATTGAGTTCACGCGCAGCGATGGCATTCGGCTGGAGTTGCAGCAGTAGCGGAAACAGCCGCGCGTTGTGGCTATCCGCCATCGCGATGATGGGAATATCCCTTTCGCGCGCGCTGATAAACAGCGAGGTTAACAGTGGCTGCTGATGCATATCGATCGCCACCAGCAGCAGCTGCGTATCCGTGGAGAGTGACGCGGCAGGCGGCCAGCTGTGCTGCGCGTGACAGCCCAGCTGCGTCAGCGAGACGCAAAACGCGCGCACGCTCTGTGAATCAGGATGGAAAATATGCAGCCGGACACCAGAAAGCGTTGCCAGTAATGATTGTTCAGTCATGGTTCACCCTATGCGCATCCCGAATGAGGAAAGCTCACAGTAAGCGAGCGGATGGGTTAACGCTGTGCTGATGCTGCCGGGTGCTGTGTCAGGGCGGACAAGGATGAGGAACGGTTTTGTAGGGTGCGCATTCATGCGCACCTTTTAAATGATGCTCAAACATGAAACCCCAAAAACGGCTCCGCCACGCTGGCGCTCGACTGGGTTTTCGGATCGATCTTCTGCACAATCTGCCCCTTTTCAATCACATGAATCTGGTCAGAAAGAGCGTAAAGAAACTCAATATCCTGCTCCACCAGAATGATTGAAATATCCATCTCATGGCGCAGCCGCCGCAATGTCTCGATAATCTCCTCGCAGATATTCGGTTGAATCCCTTCCGTTGGCTCATCCAGCAGCACCAGCTGCGGCTGGCCGCACAGGCAGCGCGCCAGCGCCAATAGCTGCTGCTCGCCGCCTGATAGCGCACCGCCGGGCTGCGCCAGCAGGCGTTTCAGGCGCGGAAAATACGCCAGCATCTGCTCGATAATCTCTCCGGCGCGGGAAAAATGTTTCACGCAGCCCATGCGCAGATTTTCCTCCACCGTCAGCTGCGGGAAAATCTGTCGCCCTTGCGGTACAAAACCGATGCCCGCCACCGCCCGCTGGTGCGCCTGATAACGGGTAATATCGATGCCGTTCAACGCGATCTGGCCTTGCCAGGCCGGCAGTTCGCCCATAATGGTGCGCAGCAGCGTGGTTTTGCCCATGCCGTTGCGGCCCAGCACGCCGGTAAACGACTTCGCGCCGACAAACAGCTCGGATAAGTTCAGCACCGGAATCTTGTTGTAACCCGAGACCATCTCTTTAATTTCAAGCATGTTTAATCTCCAGATTGCCGAGATACGCCTCTTTCACCCGCGGATTTTGCGTCACCTCGCGGAAGCTGCCTTCCGCCAGCACCGCGCCCTGGTTAAACACCGTCACCTGCTGCGCAATCATGCTGATGAACTCCATGTCATGCTCCACCACCACCACCGTGCTCTGCTGATTAATCGCCTTGATCAGCTGCGCGGTTTTGCGCACTTCCTGATGCGTCATACCCGCCGCCGGTTCATCCAGCAGCACCAGCTGCGGTTTGGAGATCAGGATCATCCCCAGCTCCACCCACTGCCGCTGACCATGCGCCAGTTCCGAGAGCACCGCATGTTGCAGATCGACCAGACCGATATCCTCCAGCACCTGTTCTATGGCCGCCGGCAGCGCCGCTTTCGCCAGCTTATTCGCTGCCGCCTGCCACAGGTTTTCCCGCACGCTTAAGCCTTCGAACACGCTCGGCACCTGAGTTTTAATGCCAATCCCCAAACGCGCGATTTCCCATGGCCGTTTGCCGGAGATCACCTGTTCGCGATAGCGGCACTCGCCGCGCGTCGGCGTGACCTGGCCGCTCAGCATCTTGAAGAAAGTGCTTTTGCCTGCGCCGTTAGGGCCGATCAGGCAGCGCAACTCACCTTCACGTAGGGTGAAATCCACCTCTTTCACCGCATGCACGCCGCCAAAACTGACGCCCATTTTGCGGGTTTCCAGTAACACGTTGGCCGTCATGGTTTCACCTCACTGACCTGCGCGCGGCTGGCGGGCGCGGCGGGACGCTTGCGCCGCCACAGACGCTGCAACCTTGGCAGAATGCCGCCCGGAATCAGCAACACAAACACCGCCAGAATCACGCCGAGCACTAAATTGACATCCACGGTTTGCTGCGCGCCCAACCGCGTCACCATCCACTGCAACAGCACGCAGCTGATCACCGGACCCAGCAGCGTGCCGCGGCCACCGACAATCACCCAGATGATGATCTGCGCCGACTGGCTGATGCTAAAAACGCCGGGACTAACAAAGGCGCCCCAGTTGACGTACAAACAGCCCGCCAGTCCGGCAATGGCCGCGCCGATGGCGAAGGTTGCCAATTTATGCGCCGGCACGTTGTAGCCGAGCAATCCGGCGCGCTGCTCGTTCTCACGAATTGCCACCACGGTTTTGCCAAAACGGCTCAGCAGCACGAACTTCAGCAAGGCGTAGCACAGCGCCAGACATCCGGCGGTGACCATAAAGATCGCCTCGGGCGATAAAATCGCCTCCGGCTGGAACGGCAGGTTAAGCGTCGGCACCGAAGGAATGCCGTTAAAGCCGCCCAGCAACGCCTCGCCGATGTGGTATTCGCTGCCGGAGGTGGAGTTGACCCAGTTAAACAGCACCAGACTCACCGCCAGCGTGATGGCGCCGAGATAGACATCGCTGACGCCGCCATAAAAAATCACATAGCCGAGCAACAGCGAGAACAACGTGGGCAGCAGCACCGCCATCACCACCGCCCAGGTCGAATCGCCCCAGTTGATAGCGCAAATCGCATAGGTGTAGGCCCCTAAACCGAAAAATGCCGCCTGACCAAAGCACAGGATGCCGCCGTAACCCCAGATGAACGCCAGGCTGAGCGACAACAAACCCATCACCAGAAACACCGTCAGCGACAGCAAGGTGTAGAGCTCAATCGCGCCTGACAGCCACAGCGCCACCAGCACCATCGCCAGTGAGATGACGATAATCTGGATCTTTTCCGAGAACAGTTTCATTACAGCGATCTCCTGAAGAAGCGTCCTGTGATGCCCTGCGGCAGCAAGCGCAGCAGCACAATGGCGCTCAGCAATAGCGCGACGGCACCAAAAACCGGCGTGGAGAAGTACGTCACCAGCTGCGAAATGGTGCCGAATAGCGTCGAGGCGGAGAGCGTTCCGGCGATGATGGCGCTACCACCGCCAATCACCGTGATAAAGGCTTTGGCGATAAAGCTGACGCCAATAGTCGGGATCACGCCGGTAATCGGCGCTAACAGCGCGCCGCCTAAACCCGACAGCGCTGCGCCCAGGCCAAACGTCAGGCTGTAGATTTTGCCCGGATTGCTGCCGAGCGCCGCCGCCATGCGCGCATTCTGCATGGTGGCGCGCGCGCACAAACCTAAAGTGGTGAAGCGCAATAGCAACCACAGCGCGCCGAGCAAGCCGATCGCAAACACAATCATGAACAGCGAATAACCGCTGGTGCTGTAGCTGCCGATGCTGACGCTGGGCAGCGGTGAACTGATGCCCAGCGTGGTGTTGCCGAACAGCATGGTGGCGGCACCAATCAGTGCCAGACTCAGCCCCCATGTCGCCAGCATGGTGTCGATCATCCGCCCGTACAGATGACGGATAATTACGCGCTCGATTACCGCGCCAAACACCCCCACAGTGAGCGGCGCAATCACCAGCATCGAGATCCAGATCGGCACGCCCCACTGATTGGTGGCGAGAATGGCGCTGTAGCCGCCCAGCATCATGAATTCGCCGTGCGCCATATTGACGATTTTCATCATGCCGAACACCACCGCCAGCCCGACGCTCATGATCACCAGCACGGCGATGGCATTGAGCACTTCAATGGCGTAGATAATGAACAGATCCATAGCGGCTCCTGTCACAGCTCAATTTGATACTGTTTGGTATCGCGCGGGTTTTTCTTCAGATCGCACACCATCGCGGTATCCACCGGCGCTTGATCGGTGAAGGTTTGCAGAATTTTCATCTGATGGTTTTCCACTTCGGCGATATGCACATCCAGCGAACAGTGATGCGTCGCCGGATCGACGCTCAGCTTGCCGCTCGGCGAGGTCAGCGTGACGCCGGACTCCAGCGCCTCGATCACCTTCATGCGATCGATATCGCCCGCTTTGCGCACCCCTTCCGCCCAGATCAACATGCCCTGATAAGCGCCCATCGCCAGGTCGCTGATGTAGGGCGTATTGGCGCCGTAGCGCGCATGGAATCGCTCAACGAAAGCTTTGTTTTCCGGCGAAGGGATTTCCTGCATATAGTTGGCGGCAACCAGAATGCCGTTGCTCTCTTCCGGCGACAGAATGATATGTTCATTGCCGCCGCCAAACACCGTGGAGGCAATCGGGATCTTGCCGCTCATACCAGCCGCATGCCACTGGCGATAGAAGGAGATGTGCGCGCCACCGACCAGCGCTGACCACACCATGTCGGGTTTGGCGCTCTGGATTTTAGAGATCGCCGCACCAAAATCGGTAACATCCAGCGGGAAGAATTCAACCGTTACCACTTCACCGCCATTATCGTGCACCGACTTTTTCACCCACGCCGAGACGATTTGGCCGTAGTTATAATCCGCCGCCAGCACGTAGACTTTTTTGCCCCACTTCTTCACCGCGTAAGGCACCAGCTTTTCCACGGTTTGTGCCGGCGTAGAACCGGATGAGAAGTAATTGCGATCGCACACGCCGCCTTCATATTGCGCCGGATAAAAATAGAGTGAACGGAAACGATCCAATACCGGACGAATAACCTCACGCGAGGCCGAGGTAATACCGCCATGCACCACCGCCACTTTATCTTTCAGCGCCGCCTGCTGCGCATATTGCGCATAAAGCTGCATATTGGATTGCGCATCGTAATTAATCACCTGCAACGGTCGACCTAATAAACCACCCGCCGCGTTGATCTCTTCTGCCGCCAGATTAATGGCGTTCGACATCGGCTTACCGTAAATATCGAGCCCGCCGGATAAGTCGAGAATACTGGCGATTTTGATGGCGTCTTTGCTGTCGGCGGCGAAAGAGAATTGAGGCGCAACGCCTGCAGCCAAGCCTAATGCCGAAACGGCTGAACCCTGGATAAATGAACGACGACTAATAGCCATAGCAACCTCTTGAAAAGAGAAGGATCAAACAGGAGTGTTTCCGGGAGGCCGGAGAGAATAAAAGCGATCTACAGACGGCGCTGTCTGCATTGACAAGAGGGTTGCCACATCGTTGGGGCGTTATTTTGTATGAAGCAAGAAGTGGGCCAAATTAATTAGGCTCTGCACATTCACATAGCGGCGCGATTCATTGCGCGATAAATCGCGCCGCTACGACAACGTGCGCACTGTTAAATGGCAATTAGCACCAATTAGGTGCGAGGTCGCCCTTCATGGCGACCTCAATAAAACTCAGTTAAAAAACTTAATATCCGTCGGCGTGGCAATCTTCGCCACTTCACCCGCGGCTTTCAGCACACCGCTCTGTTCATCGAAATGGAACAGGGTGATGTTATTGGTAAACACGTTCGCCACATAAAGGTATTTGCCGCTGGCATCAAAGGCGAAAGCGCGCGGTTCAATGCCATCCGCTTTATAGCGCACCGGCGATCCCAGTGAACCATCCTGCTCAATGCGGAACACCACTAAGCTGTTATCCGATCCGCGATTAGCCGCAATCACAAACTTGCCGTTCGGGCTGAGGATAATGCCGCCGCCGCTGCGATACTCGGCGCTGCTGTTTTCCGTATTCAGTTTGACGCTAGATTGCTGCTGCAGACGATCGTCCTTAACCGCAAACACCACCACTTCACCGGCCATTTCGGTTATGACATAGGCGTGTTTACCATCTGGTGAAAACACCATGTGGCGCGGGCCAGAACCGGCCGGGAAGGCGACATCGCGCGAGGTATCCGCTTGCAGCGGCTGAGCATTGCCGGCGTGATAGGCATAAGCGTGCAGTTTATCGCCGCCGAGATCTGCAGCGTAAAGGTATTTGCCATCATGAGTGAAGGTGGTGGAGTGCGCATGCCCGCTATCCTGACGATCTTTCACTGCCCCGCTGCCGCTGGCGAACGGGAAATTCTGTACCTGCTCGCCGAGCGAACCGTCGTGATGAATCGGGAATACCGCCACGCTGGCACCGCCTTTAGCCACCGAGTAGTTGGCGACAAACAGGAATTTCCCGTCCGGGCTAATGGTGGCATGCGTCGGCTGCTGGCCGTGGCTATCCACCGCGTTAATCACGCGCACTTCGCCGCCGTGATCAATCGCCAGCGCAGTGACGGCACCGGCGTTTTCTTCGTTAGTGGTATAGGCAAAACGTCCATCGTGCGATTTCACAATCCACGATGGGCTTTTCATTTTGATGAAATCGAGCGGCGTCAGCGTGCCGTCGCTATTGACCTTCAAACGGTATAAACCTTCGCTGGGATGACCTGGATTTTGCACTAACGGCGCATCCGGGATGCTGGTCCATGTGCCCACTAAAGCCGTTTGGTTGTGATGTTCCGCTGCAGTTGCCATTGCACTTCCCGCTAATGTGAAAACAGCTAGCGATAATGCCACGCTTAGACGTGACGCCATACCGCCAGACACCGTTTTATTGTGATTTTTCATTGTGGTACCCACCATAATCGGAATGTTCTTTATAAAAATCGTTCGCAGAGTTGGATTTTTTATTGTGATTGCGGCCAATGCTGCAGGCCGCATAACGACTATAGTGGGATTGCTTTGATTCGCGGCGAACAGGCGTGATCGTGTTCACATTATCGGGGATTTATCCGCCGGTAGAGCACGATTACCTCCAAACGTGGCAGCCGGAATAGCACAAATGCGTAATTCTTATTATTACTGCGTTTTCCTGCATGCTTTAATACAGCCCTATTAACATGCCAGGGATGCTGACGTTGCTATGCTGCAGTTTTCAAATGGTTTTCTGCTGAGTTTGTCGTTATGCCTTGATATTGGTCTCGCCAATATCGCCATGATCACGCTGGCGATGCAGCGCGGCTATTTTCACGGTTTTTGGTTGGGGATTGGCACCTGCATTGGTGACTTAGTCTATGCGGTGCTGGCGCTGGCGGGCATGGCGATAGTGCTGCAATTCACCGCCGTGCGCTGGATATTGTGGATTGGCGGCGGTGTGATGCTGCTGTGGTTTGCCGGAAAAATGCTGTATGCGGCGTTGCAAAAGCAGGCTGCACTGCCGGAAACCGAACAACAGCCCTATCGATCGCTGCTGCGCGAGTTCAGTCGTGGCGTAATGCTGGCGATGTCATCGCCGACCGCGATTTTGTGGTTTGCCAGCGTCGGCGGTGCGTTGATTTCCCGCATGGGACACGGCAGCGCGGCGGCAACCTCATCGTTTCTTGGCGGCTTCTTTATCGCGGGCGTGGTGTGGACCTGCGTGCTGTGCCTGGTGGGGAGCATGGGCGGCAAGCTGCTGGGGCAGCGTTTATTGAAGTATTCCTATCTTGCTTCGGCGTTGATTTTTGTTTATTTCGCCATCTATGTGATTTGGTCGGGTTACCGGGAATTTATTCTGGTTTGATAGAAGGTCGCCATTTAATGGCGACCGCAACCAACATCACAATCCGGCAATCCGCTTCAAATCCGCTTCCGCACCTGGCGCAACCGCCAATACCTGTGCGCCTTTCAACAATCGTTCACCTTCGGTATTGAACGGGTGATACCAGCCGCCCGCTTCCTTCACCAGGCAATAACCGGCCAGGCAATCCCACGCATGCATATAGGGTTCGTAATAACCGACCACGCGCCCAGCCGCGACCCACGCCAGCATCAATGCGCCGGACCCAATGCGGATAAAATTCCCACCCGCCGCCAGCAGCGATGCGAGGATTTTTCCTACTTCATCCGGGCTGACGTGGCTGTTGGCACCAAAACCGGTGACGTGGTTTTGCAGCGTGCGCGACGCATCCACCTGCAAGCGCTTGCCGTTGAGCGTGGCACCCTGACCCATCGCCGCCACGTAACACTCCTGATAAGTGGGCGCGAAAATCACGCCAATCACCGGCACGCCGTCATGCAGCACCGCCACGGACACGCACCAGTTCGGCATGCCGTTAAGGAACGGGCTGGTGCCGTCGATCGGATCGACCACCCACGTATAACCCGATGAACCTTCCTGCAATCCGTACTCTTCGCCGAGGAAACCGTCGTCGGCAAACTGCGCGCGAATTTGCTGGTCGATCATCTGCTCCACTTCGCGGTCAGCGCGCGACACCACATCCTGCAAATCGTATTTGGTCTCCACCACCAAGGTTTCACGCTGATGGAAATACTCCAGCGCCTTCGCGCCGCCGGCGCGTGCCACCTTCTCCGCCAGAATCAGGCGCGATAACAGCGGGTCATTGTCTAATTCACTCATCATCCATCCTTACATTAACCGGCAATCAGGGCCAAACCCTGAGGTTTAAAATCAATCGCGACGTTTGAGGCCAGCGGCAACTGCTGCTCCATCTCGGCATCGACAATAAACAGTGAACCCAATTCGGTGGCGACTTCATATTCGATATGGTCGCCGAGCCACGTGCTGTGCGTCACTTCGCCGCGCAGTGCACCTGCGCCTTCTCCGCGCAGAGTGATGAATTGCGGTCGCACCGACAGCTGTGCTGCGCCGGTTTTCAGGCCGTTGCCGCGCACGCGATAGCGCTGGCTGCCGAGTCGCACCAGCGCTTCGCTGCCATCAAGCTGCTCCACTTCGCATGGCAGAATGTTAGCTTCGCCCATAAAGTCGGCGATAAACACCGAGTTCGGCGCGTGATAAAGACTTTCCGGCGCGCCCTGCTGTGCAATATCCCCCTCTTTCATGACAATAATCTTATCGGAGACCGCCAGCGCCTCTTCCTGATCGTGCGTGACGTACACCGCGGTGAAGCCGAGTCGCTGTTGCAGATCGCGGATATCGGTGCGCACCCGGCGACGCAAACGCTCATCGAGATTCGAGAGCGGTTCATCCAGCAGCAGCACCTGCGGCTCCAGCACCAGAGCGCGCGCCACGGCAATGCGCTGTTGCTGCCCGCCGGAGAGCTCAGATGGCAATCGCTGGCCCTGATGTTCGAGGCCCACCAGCTTCAACCCTTCGCGCGCGCGGTCCTGCGCTTCACGCTTATTCATGCCCGACGACTGCAAGCCATACATGATGTTGTCGAGCGCGCTCATGTGCGGGAACAGTGCGTAAGACTGAAACACCATCGCCACGTCGCGCTCGTTGGCGGGCAAGTTGGTGACATCTTTGCCGCCAATCAAAATGCGCCCGGCGCTGGGATGCTCGAGCCCGGCCAGCAGGCGCAGCGTGGTGGTTTTGCCGCAGCCGGATGGACCCAGCAGCGTTACCAGCGTGCCGGGCTCCACCGTCAGCGAGAGATCGGGAATGGCATCAAATCCGGCAAAGCGTTTCGAGACGTGTTCAAACACCACAGATCCAGCGGTTACGCGTGTCATACGGCTCTCTCCTGCGTTAATGAGGTTGTTGCGGGCGGCACCGCAATATCGACCGGACGGGCCACGCGGCGCAGACGCCGTTCGCCCACCAGCCACTGGAACATGCCGATGATCAGCAGCATCACCACAATCAAGACGGTTGAGTAAGCAATCGCCACACCGTATTCGCCGTTTTCCACCAGCCCGACGATGTAAGAGGTTGCCATGTTGTATTGCGCGCTCACGAGGAAGATCACCGCACTGATTGAGGTAATGGCACGCACGAAGGCGTAGACCAGCGCGGCGCTGATGGCGGGTTTAAGCAGCGGCAGTACCACTTTGCGCAGCGTGCGGAAGCTGTTGGCCCCGAGCGTTAATGACGCTTCATCCAGACTTTTATCCAGCTGGCTCATCGCCGCGATGCCGCCGCGCACGCCGACCGGCATGTTGCGGAACACAAAGCAGGCTACAAGGATCATCGCGGTACCGGTGATCTCCAGCGGCGGCAGGTTATAGGCCATCACATAACTCACGCCGATCACCGTGCCGGGAATGGCGAAGCTCAGCATCAGCAGGAACTCGAAGGTCTGACGACCGGCAAACTTCTGTCGCACAATTAGCCATGCGGTGAGCAGGCCGACAATCGCCGTCAGCGGCGCGGCAATCAGCGCGATCTCCAGCGTGGTCCAGAACGAGTTCCACGCCACGCCGCTCCACAGCAGATGCCCGTCGCTGAAGCTGACGCCGAAGGCACGCACGTAATGCTCGATGGTCAGCGCATCATTCAATCCCCACGACTGCACAAAGCCGCCGACCACAATCATGCCGTAGATCACCAGCGTGAACAGGCCCCAGGGAATCACCATGCCGTACACGCCAAAGCGCAGCACGCGCGGCAGCTGCACATGTTTGCCGCCGTCGCCTTTGCCGGTGACGGTGGCGAAGTTTTTACCGCCAAGCCACCAGCGCTGCAGCACAAAGGCCGTCAGCGTGAAGCACAGCAGAATCATCGCCAGCACCGCCGCACGACTTGGATCGTTCTGCGCGCCAACTACCGAGAAGAAGATCTCCGTGGAGAGCACGCCGTGACTGCCGCCAAGCACCATCGGATTACCGAAATCGGCCATGCTTTCAATAAAGCTAATCAGGAAAGCGTTGGCTAAACCCGGCGCCATCAGCGGCAGCGAAACGCGCGTAAAGGTGCGCCAGCGATTGGCACGCAGCGTCTGTGATGCCTCTTCCAGCGACGGACTAACACCTTCCACCACGCCAATCAGCACCAAAAATGCGATCGGCGTAAATGACAGCACCTGCGCGATCCAGATGCCGGTTAAGCCATACAGCCAGCGGCCCGGTTCGATGCCAAACAGCGCCGCCAGATGTTCGGTTACCACGCCGGAGCGACCAAACAGCAGGATCAGCGCCAGACCAATGACAAACGGCGGCGTGATGATCGGCAGAATGGTCAGCATGCGCAGCGCTTTCTTACACGGCAGCGGCGTGCGCGTGGCGGCTAAGGCAAACGCCAAACCGAGCAGCGTTGATCCGGCGGCAGTCATCAGCGCCAGCCACAACGTGCGCCATGCGGTGCCGCAGGTGCCGCCCGACAAACAGGACAAGCTCCAGATCGACGGATCCTGAATGTTGCTGATCAAGCCATCCGGTTTGAAGCTGCCGTCTACGTCCTGCACCGACACCACAAACATGCTCAGCACCGGGTAGAGCACAAAGATGCTCACCAGCGCGGTGAGCAGCACCAGCGACGCCACCACAAAGGCATCACCTTTCATCACGCCGCGTTCGGCCAGCGCAAAGGAGAACAGCAGCAGGAAAGTGGTCAGTAACAGCAGCGCACCTGCGCCCATCGCCGGCTGGCCCGAGGCAAGTGCGCCGAAGCGGTTTTCCAGCCACAGCCAGCTCCAGCCGCTGTAGCCAATGGCGTGACCTTCGATGATGAGGAACAGCACGCCAAGTGCGCTGAACAGCAGCAGCAAACGGCTGCGTGCCGCGCCTGGCAGGAGGCCGCAGCCAGCGCACAGCACAAACAGCGCGATGGCGATGATGAGCCACGGATGTTCGCCCACTTGCCACAACGCAGGCGCGTTGGCGCTATCGCTCCACAGGCTGGTTAACCAGCCGCGGCTGAAGAAACCGGCTTCCAGGCTGAACCACGGCAGCAGCAGTAACGCCACTGCGCCGATGAGCAGCGCGCCTGTCAGACGACGATTATTTGCATTCATCCAATCCCCCAAAACGTCATTGCGTGCACGTATGCGTAGCGGCGCGATTTCTCGCGCGTCTTTGCTTTTCAACATTCGAACCGCATGCACCGACGAACAACGCGCAATAAATTGCGCCGCTACGGTGTGCGCAAATTCTGTTACTGCGCGCTGGCACCAATCTCTTTATCCCAACGTCCCAGTAACGCTTTACGTTTGGCTGAATCGCCGTAGGTCTTGAAGTCGTAATCGATCAATTTGATGTTCTCAAAGCGCGGCGCGTACTCTGAAATCTCCGCGTTGCGGTTCGACGGCAGCTGGAAGGATTTGGCCTCTTTCATATGCGATTGCGCTTCGGCGCTCAGCGCCCAGTCGTACCAGACTTTGGCGTTCGCGAGATTGCGCGCCCCTTTAACAATCGACATTGAGCCAATCTCATAGCCGGTGCCTTCACAGGGCGCGACGGTCTTGATCGGGAAACCGTCGACTTCCATCGCCACCGCATCATGCATAAACACAATGCCAACGGTGGTTTCGCCACGCGCCGCCGATTTCACCGGCGCCGAGCCGGATTTGGTGTACTGTGAAATATTGGCGTTGAGTTTTTTCAGGTAATCAAAGGCCTGATCTTCACCCATGATCTGCACCAGCGTCGCCAGCGTGTTGTAGGCCGTGCCCGACGAGTTCGGGTTGGCGATCTGAATTTCTCCTTTGAAGCTTGGGTCCAGCAGATCGGCCCAGCATTTCGGCTCTTTCAGCTTTTTCGACGCCAGTAATTTGGTGTTGTAACCCCAACCGAGCGCGCCGGCGTATATGCCCACCGTGCGGTAATGGGAGTTTTCCGCCTGCTTCTGCGCCCAATCCTGCTGCTGATCGAGCAGCGGCGATTTGTACGGCTGCGTCAGCCCCTCTTCCGCCGCCTGCATATGCGGATCGCCGGTGCCGGCCCACCAGATATCAGTGCGCGGATTGCGTGCTTCGCTGCGCAGGCGCGCATAAGCTTCGCCCGCCGAGAGGCGCACCATGCTGACTTTGATATCCGGATGTGCCTTGCTGAAGATGTTGGTCATGTGCTCGCACACCACCACATCGGCGGAGCAGACCATGTTCAGATTGCCCGCCGCCGAGGCGGCAAAAGGTATGGCAGTGCAACAGAGGGATAGCGCGATGGCCATTGAGGTGACTCGCATAGTGTTCTCCTGGATTGTAGGGTTGGTGCTTCATTGGCACCTTTTCTTGCACGTGTGTGCAAAGTAGTAATGAACAAGAAATGTCCTGTCAAACACCACGCTGCGCAATTGTTAGGCGATGTCACAAAAATGCAACAAATGAGATCTAAAGCGGTTTGCACAGCTTTGCAATCTGAGGCAGACTCAGTTTCAGCCAGATTGTGAAGAGGTGTTGAACATGCAGCATGAGAAAGCGGTGGTGAGCGCGCAGGATGTCGCTGAACGCGCGGGCGTATCGCGCTCAGCGGTGTCGCGCGCGTTTACGCCGGGCGCCAGCGTGTCACCGGCAACGCGAGAACGGGTGATGAAGGCGGCGGAAGAGTTGGGGTATCACGTCAATCATCTGGCGCGCGGTCTGGTGCGCAATCGCAGCAGCATTGTCTGCCTGATCGTCTCGGAAATCGCCACGCCCTATCGCGCCAGTCTGGTACGCTGGCTGACGCAGTTTTTGCAGGAAGCAGGCAAAGTGGCGATGCTGATCAACACCGACCGCTCAGATAACAGCGTTTCGGCGGCGCTGCAGCAGGCGATTAATTTCCGCGCAGATGCCTCAATCATTCTCTCCGGCATGCCGGATCGCACCATCACGCGCCAATGCTATAAACACGGCCAGCGCATCATTTTGATCAACCGCGATGAAGCGTTGCCGGGCTCGCTTAGCATCAATCTCGATGCCGAAAGCGCCGCGCAAACGGCGGTAATGGCGTTTCAGCGCGCCGGTTGTCAGCATCTGGCATTTGCCAATTCGCTGGCGGGCACGCCGAGCCTGAAAAAGCGCGAAGACGCCTTTGTGCTGGCGGCCGAACGGGCGGGATTAACCGTGACCATCGAACGTTTTGGTACCACCTCGTACGAGAGTGGGCAGATTCTGGCGCACCGCTTGCTAACGCGTCATCAGCGACCGGACGGCGTGTTTTGCGTCACCGATTTGGTGGCCTGCGGCTTTATGGATGAAGCGCGCCACCGCTTTGCGCTGCGCGTGCCGGAAGATCTCTGTTTGATCGGTTACGACAACATCGCGCAGGCCGGCTGGTCATCCTACAATCTCACCACGTTTTCCCAACCGGTTGAGCAGTTTGCACAGGATGCGGTGAAGTGGTTGATACAAACCGAGCAGGAGGAAACCGGCTTCACGCCGCAAGTTGAACAGCAGCACGACAGCCTGCTGTATCAGGCCGATGTAGTGTGGCGTGGTTCGGTGCGCGGCGGTTGACAAACCTTTTTTACCACGCCGCGTAACCAACGATGCGCCGCGTCATTTTCCAGTCTCGGATGCCACAGTTGTGACACTGTCATTTCTGGCGTGGCGAACGGCAGTTCAAACATCGCTAAGCGGGTGCTGTTTTTGATCAACGGATGATGCAGAAACAGCGAACGCGGCACCAAAGCGATGTGATCCGATTCCTGCGCCAGCGCCACCGCGCTGGAGAATGCCGCTACCACCGCCGCCACCTTGCGGGTTAATCCTGCCTGCTTTAGCGCATCGTGAATCGGCCCGCCAAGCTCACCGCGCCGTGACGCCACGATATGACCAAAAGCGGCGAACTGGGTGATATCCCGCTGCTGCGTGAGCGGATGCCCGGCGCGCACCACGCCAACGAAGCTATCGCGGAACAGCGCCTGCAGGCGAATCTCCGGGCCCATATTGCCCAGCACGCCAATCTCCAGATCGATGTTGCCTTCGCGCAAATCGCGCGCGCTTTTCTCCGGCTTGGGCACAAAACTGAGCCACGCGTGCGGCGCCTGGTGCGCCACGGCAGCGATGAGCGCGCTGCCAAAGGCTTCGACGAACCCTTCATTGGTGCGCAGGGTGAAGCAGCGGTCTAGCTGATGCAGATCCAGCGACTGCGCCGTTGGGCTTAACACCGCACGCGCCTCGCGTACCGTGTGATGCGTGCGCTCGCGGATCGCTTCGGCATAAGGTGTCAGCACCATGTTGCGTCCGGCGCGCACTAACAGCGCATCGCCGGTGGTGGCACGTAAGCGTCCCAGCGTGCGGCTCATCGCCGATTCGCTTAAGCCCAAGCGACGCGCAGCGCCAATCACGCTGCCTTCAATCAGCAGCGCATCCAAAGCAATTAACAGATTCAGGTCGGCATCATTCATGCGGTCTATCCTCGCCGATTCAGCGCAGTGAGACAAGGCGTTTGGTGCAGGTTAATACTGCGAGTGCTGCGCGTTCCGCCTGCCCTCGCCCGGCGCTACACTCTTCTTATCGCAAACACCGAGGAGAACAACATGAAGATATTACTGATTGGCGCATCGCGTGGCCTGGGTTTGGCACTGGCGGAAACCATGCTGCAGCGCGGTTATCAGGTGGTCGCCACCGGACGTGAAAACTCGACAGGAAATTTACAACAACTGGCCGATCGCTTCCCCGCAAAGTTGACGGTGGAAAGCGTGGATATCAATGAACCGGAACAGGTCGCAGCGCTGCATACGCGGCTGGCGGATTGGCAGTTCGATATGCTGTTCGTCAACGCAGGGGTGAAAAATGATGACCGCGAAACCATCGCCGATGTTTCCACCGAAGAGTTCACCCGCGTGATGGTGACTAACGCGCTAAGCCCGTTGCGGGTGATTGAAACCTTTAAAGATCGCGTTACGCCCAGCGGCACTATTGCGGTGATGTCATCTGGCCAGGGCAGTTTGACCAACAACACCAACGGTAATTACGAGGTGTATCGCGGCAGCAAAGCGGCGCTAAATATGTTTATGCGCAGCTTCGCCGTACGTAGCGGCGGCGAGCGCACGTTATTGTTGATGGCACCCGGCTGGGTGCGCACCGATATGGGCGGCCCGGAAGCGCGTTTGACCATTGAGGAGAGCATTCCGAACTTGCTGAACACGATGGAAAGCCACGCTGGGCGACGCGGAATTCATTATCTGGATTATTTAGGGCGTGTGGTGCCGTGGTAAACGTGCAGGTCGCCATTTATGGCGACCTCATCAAAGCGGCTTACTCTTTATCAGCCCGCGCAGCCTCTCCCGCAGCCAGCGGCTGGCGGCATCTTCGCTACGCGCGTTATGCCACAGCAGCGACACTTCATAATCCGGCATATTGACCGGCACTGGCGCGGCGCTCAGGTCATACAAATCGCACCAGGATGGCACCAAACCCTGCGGCACCGTAGCGAACAGCGGCAAACGCTTAAGCAGCATCGGCAACGCGGAGAAATTTGGCGTCACATAGCGCACGCGCCGCGCCACACCTTGTTGCTGCAGCTGCCGATCCAGCACGCACAAATAGCGGATCGTCAAACATCTCGCGCAGACGTTTTAACGCCGCGCTCACTGCCGGTTGTCCGAGATAGAGCCGATTTGCCGCTTGCGTGACACTGCGCACCTCGTACATCACCAGCAACACCACCAGCAAATTCAGGTCGATGCGCGAAAAATCATTTTCGTTGATGCTTTGCATGATTCTAATCGATTTAAATAATGATCGTGCCGCCAGTATAGTGAGGCTTCTTCGCTGCCATCAAAAAATTTAGGAGCACCTCATGACGATTCGCGTCGGCGATTGCCTGATTACCAAAGTGAGCGAACAAACCGCCGCCTTCCCGCTGGGCGTGCTGTTTACGCCACATCGCGCGGAAATGAGTGACGAATTAGCTGAGCAGCCCGCCGAAATGTCGATTCATAGCTGGGTGGTGCGCACCGGTGAGCACACCATCATTATCGATACCGCCACCGGCAACGGCCGCAATCGCGATAACAAGCCATTATTTCACCAGCTGAACACGCCGTATGCCGCAAACCTCGCGCAGGCGGGCGTTGATCCGGCGGAAGTGACGCTGGTGCTGATGACGCACATTCATACCGATCACGTTGGCTGGAATACGCATCAGCGTGATGGCGAATGGCTGCCGATGTTCCCGAATGCGCGCTATATCTGCTCGGCGCGGGAACTGGCGCACTGTCAACAGAATCCGGCGGCGCAGGAGCTCTATCGCGACAGTATTCTGCCGCTGATCGGGAGCGGCCAGCTTGAGACTATCAACGTGCAGGATTCACCTTTGTTTGCTGGCGTGCTGCGCTATCTCTCCACGCCCGGTCACAGCGTTGATCATGCATCGATTGTGCTGGAAAGCGCCGGTGAATCGGCGATCTTTGCCGGCGACGTGATGCATAATGCCATTCAGTTTCAGTATCCGTACTGGAACTCACTGTTTTGCGAGGATAAAGCGCTGGCGGTCACTTCACGGCAACGGGTGGTGGACTGGTGCGCACAACATCAGGCAATCTGGTTCAGCACGCACTTTAATGGCAGCTCGTGCGGACGCGTCACGCGCGACGGGCAATGGATTCCGCTGGAGGTTTAACCTGATGCAATACGCTGAATATCTCACCGCTTCGATTAACGAGTTACAGCAGGCGCTGACGCAGTGCACGGTGAGCGCTCGCCAGTTAGCTACCTTCGCGCTGCAGCGCATTGGCGAGGTGGATCAACCGCGCTACAACGCCATCACCTGGCTGTTTGCCGAACAAGCCTTAGCGGCAGCGGACGCCAGCGATGCGCGTCGTCAGCGCGGCGAGGCGGCGGGACCGCTGGAAGGTATTCCGGTGCTGATTAAAGACAATATCGAAGTGCAGGGCTGGCCAACCAGCGCCGGTTCGGTGCTGCTGCGTGAGGTTATTGCCAGCGACGATGCGCCGCTGGTTACCCGACTGAGAAAGGCAGGCGCGATTCTGATCGGCAAAACCGCCATGCATGAGCTGGCGGCGGGCATTACCGGCGCGTCGTCGTTAAGCGGATTTACCCATAATGCGTGGGTTGAAGGCCGCTCGCCGGGCGGATCGAGCAGCGGTTCCGCCGTGGCGGTCGCAGCCGGTTACGTGCCGCTGGCGATCGGCAGCGATACCGCCGGATCGGTGCGCATTCCGGCGGCGTTTAACCATCTTTTTGGCCTGCGCATGACGCGCGGTGCAATCAGCACCGACGGCATTGTGCCGCTGTCGCCAACTCAGGATATTCCCGGCCCGCTGGCGCGGTCGGCGGCGGATTTACGTTTAGCGTCTGAAATTCTTAGCGGACAACAGTTTGCGGAGAGCGATGAGCCGCTGCGCATCGGCATCTGGCTGGAAGGGTTTGCAGCCGATGAAGACGAGATTAATCAGGCGGTTCGCGCGGCGCTGGCGGATTTCGCGCCGCGTGAGGTGAGTTATCCGCAGCTGGAGACGTTGGCCGCCGACGCCAATATCATCGGCTACGAATTTGCCGCTGCGCTGGCGGCGTATCTGGCGGATAAATCGCAGGCGCAGGTCCGCACGCTGGCGGAAGTGGTGGCGTCCGGGCGCTATCATCCTCAGCTGGAAACGGTGTTTACCACGCGGGCCCAGCATCGGGGCGTTGAGAGTGAAGGTTACCGGCGGGTGCAGCAGCGTCAGCGCGATCTGTATTTGCAGCTGGCTGAATTTTTCGCCGCGCAGCAGATCAATCTGTTGGCTTATCCGGTGGTGCGCCGTGCGCCGGTTAAGCACGGTGAGATGCAGGATGGCAGCAACGCGCTGATTTCAGCGGTGACCGGCGCACCGGCGATCAGCATTCCAGCGGGATTCAGCGCCGCAGGTTTGCCGATTGGGCTGGAGCTGCTGGCGCTGCGTGGGCGGGAAGATTTGTTGCTGAGCGCGGCGGATAAGTTTGTTTAGTATTGCCCTCACCCTGGCCCTCTCCCGCCCGCGGGAGAGGGTTAGTGTGAGGGAAAACGTGCTTTACCCGTGCAACGCCAATCCCTTAATCGCCTTATCCACCGCCTTCTTCGGGCCGCGCAGCGCAATGCCGACCAGATTCAAATGATCAGCATCCTCCGTCATAAACACTTCGCGGTTCGCCGCATCGTGACCGGTGGAAAACATCGCTTCCACGTAAGGAATAATGGTTAACTCGCGCTCCAGTCCCTGACGGTGCGCACGCTGCAAACCGGCCAAATCCCCGGCAAACACCAGCATCGGCTGGCCCGCCATGTTGCCGTACTGTCGCGCTTTGGCATCAACATAGGGTTCGCCCATCATCTCGGGGGCGGCGGACGCCACGCCGGTAGCGAGGAACGCCACCACATTCAGGCGCTGCCAGGTGGCTAAATCATCACGTACGATCAGGGCGATTTTGGTATCAAACATCTGCAACAACTCTCCAATGACAACGAAAACCTCATCATCTAAGAGCAGGCGGGGAAGCGTATAGAACGTTTGTGCACTGACGTTGATAAGCGGCGGGCGTCATGCGATAGGCGCGCTGAAACCAACGGCCCAAATGACTTTGATCGGCAAATCCAACCTGCGCCGCCACCTGCACCGGCTCAATGCCCTGCGCCAGCAACGCGCGCGCGCTGCGCAAACGCAAACGCACCAGATAGGCATGCGGCGATTGGCCGAACGCCTGTTTGAACTGGCGCGTGAGGCGAAATCGATCAATGCCGGAAAGGCGCGACAGCTCATCCAGACCAATATCCTGCGCCATAAAATCGTGCAGATAGTCGCGCAGCAGCTGCATCTGACGCATCGCTTCGCTGTGCTGCAGGCTGGGTTTGGTATCCAGATGGCGTGACAGCAGGGTGAGCAAATGATCGAGGCTTTGATCGCGGGCCAACCGCCCTTCGCCCTGATGCACGGCAAACCAGGCTTGCTGAATGGCGCTGGCTAACAGCGCATCGTCAGTTAACGTGTGGCGGAAAGCGCCTTCGATATTCGACACATCACCCAACCCGCGACGCTGCATCATCTCCGCCACCCAGCTTTGCGGCAGATAGAGCATCACGTAAGTGAAACCCTCGGCGTCCGGCGCATGGCCATCGTGGACCGCGCCCGGCTCGATCAAAATCGCCCGGCCCGGCGTGCTGGTGTGCAGTGAACGATGGCAGTTAAAACGTTGTAAACCTTGTTGCGTCACGCCCACCAGCAGTTCGTCGTGATCGTGCGGATCATAAGCGTGTCCGCGAAAGTGCGCGTTGACGCTTTCAATTCCGGTCTCATCATCACGACGAAAATCAACCCAATCATTATTGGCTGGCATAGGCAATCTCTGGCAAAGACATCAGGCATAGCCTAGCAGCCGAAACCACAGATAATCCAGCGGTAACAGCAACACCGCGCTAAGCAGAAAAATCAGTGCGCACAGCTGTAAACCGGCCTTCGCCGGAACGTTGCCGAGTCCCATCGCCACCACCACCGGCGATGCCTGATACGGCAGCAGCGGCGTAGCGTAGGCAAACACCTGCAACATGATCACGGTGAGTAGCGGAAAGCCAGACGCGTTCGCCAGTTCTTGCGCCATCGGCGTCACCATCGCCGGTACGCCGTTGGCGGTGAGCACAAAATTCAGTAGTGACACCAACGCATTGAGCACCGCGAAATTGCTGAAGGATGGGTGTTCGTGCAGCGGCAACACGTTAAGCAGAGTATTGGCGATCATCCGTCCCAGGCCTGAATCCACTACCAGCGTGGCGACGCCAAGAATCCCGGCAATGTAGATGCAGGTGCGGAAATTTACCCCGCTGGCAAAGTCCTCGCTGGAGATAAAACCTACGTGCGGCAATAAACAGATACAGGCCGCCGCCAATCCCACCCACGCAGCCGGTAAGCCGTGTACGCTGTCGGTCATCCACAGCAGCAAGGTGATCGCCAGCAGGCCAATCAAGCGCCACTCGCTGCGGCTAAGTGCGGTTAAGCTGTCGCGCTTCTGCACCGCTTTGGGCTGCGCGCGAAACAGAAACAGCAGGCAACCTATCAACAACAAGCCTTTAGCGATGCCCACCACCGGCATATGCAGCAACCACCACGGCAACCATTGCAGATGTAGCTGATACGCGCTTTCCGCCGCGCCGCTCAGCACCAGATTCGGCACATTGGCGGGCAAAATACTGGCGGAGAGCTGGAAGGTGCCAAATCCCACTGCCAGCGCCAGGCCAATACTGCCGCAGCTGCCCGCTTTGATTCCTGCGCGTTCGCCCATCGCCAGCACCACCGGCATCAGCAGCGCGATGCGTCCCATATTTGAGGGCATAACAAACGCCAGCAGATAAGTCAGCAGCACGGTGCCCGCAATCATACGCGGCCAGCTTTGGCTAAGCGGCACCACCAGCCAGTTCGCCCAGCGCTGCGCCAGACCAACTTTGCGGATCGCCGCGCCCAGCACAAATCCGCTGAGCACCAGCCAAAACGCCGACGAGGCAAAACCGCTGAATATGCTGCTGGCAGGAGCCAACTTTAGCAACATCGCCGCCGTGAAAAACAGCAAAGCGGTAACGTATTCCGGCAAACGCGCGCTGGCCCATAGCAAAATGGTGGTGCCCACCACCAGCGCGGTGAGCCAGAAGTTGAGATCTGCGGTCATTGATGAACTCCCTTTCTTTTCCAGGTCGCCATAAAGGGCGATGCTACGAATGGGTATATTATCCCGCCAGCTGCGTGAGCCAGTGGATTAGCGCAGCGCTGCCCGGCTGGCTGAGCGAGCGCTGCGGCCAGGCGAGGAAATAGTGTTTGCTGAGCGGCAAGCTAAGCGGATCGACAACCACCAACTCGCCGCGCGCCAGTTCGTTGGCAATCAAACGCCGCTGACCGAGCAGCAAGCCCGCGCCTGCCACGGCGGCATCAATCGCCAGCGAGGTAAGATTGAAACTGAACGACGGCTGCGGTGGCGCATCGTCAATGCCTTTGGCCTGAAACCAGCTGCGCCAGTCAGGTAAGAAACGCCCTTCATTGCCCCAGTCGAGGTGAATCAGCGGCGCGTGCTGCAACACCTTCTGACCGGCAAAACGATGCAGTAGCGCTGGGCTCGCCACCGGCAACACCTCATCGAGAAACAGCAGCTGCTTGTCCAGCTGCGGATAGCGATCTTCGCCGAAACAGATGACAAAATCGGCCGGCGTGGCGTTAAAATCTACCTGCGTATGGGTGCCGTGCAGCGATAAATCGATTTCCGGACAGTGCGCGCGCCACTGCGCGATGTTCGGCAGCAGCCATTTTGAGGCCAGCGCCGGCAGCGAATAAAGCGTTAATCGCGGTGCCGACGCCGCATGGCGCAGGTTTTGCTGGCCGAGGTGCAGAATGTCGAACGCCTCAGTGACATAACGCAGATACTCTTTGCCCATCTCCGTCAGCATCACGCCGCTTTGTGTGCGCACAAACAGCGTGCTGCCCAACTGCTCTTCCAGCTGGCGAATTTGCTGGCTCACGGCGGCGGGCGTTAACGCCAGCTGCGCAGCCGCTTTCGCCAGGCTGCCCAGTTCCGCCGCCACTTTGAAGGATTGAATGACGCTGATTTTGGGCAAACGCGGTGATGGCGCGGGCATTAAGGTTTCCTTAGCAAGGTGTTAAATTTTTATCGTTACGTATTAACATATCAGCGAGTTACAGTCTTTACACACCTGTAACACATGAGAAGTAAAACTATGTCTGCCTTGATTCGTTTCGATCTGCATCCGCTGGCCGATGCCGACTGGCGTCGCACCTGCCGTGAGCAACTTAATCAGCACGGCGCTTTAGTTTTGCGTCAGTTCCTGCAGCCTGCTGCGCTGCAGGCCATCATTGCCGAAGGCGATGCGCAGCGCCATCTGGCGTATCACACCGCCAGCAAACATAACGTTTATCTGATGAAAAAAGATGAGGCTTTCAGCGCCGATCATCCGCGTAATCGCGATGTCATTAGCACCAAAGGCTGCATCACCGATGATGTGATTGCCGCCGACTCGCCGCTGCGCCAGCTCTACAACGATGAACTGTTCAAAAGCTTCCTGTGCGATGTGCTGGGTGAAGAGGCGCTCTATCCGTATGCCGATCCGCTTTCGTCGATCAATCTGCACTACGCGCCCGACGGCCAGGAACTGGGCTGGCACTTTGATAACTCGTCGTTCGCCATCACGCTGCTGGTGCAGAAACCGCGCGCCGGCGCCGTGTTCCAGTATGTGAAAGATCTGCGCGATGCCGATGCCGGTGAGATGAATTTCGACGGTGTGGCGGCGGTGCTGGATCAGCGCCAGCCGGTGGAAGCGCTGGCGATTGATGCCGGGGATTTGGTGCTGTTCCGTGGCCGCAATTCGCTGCATCGCGTTACGCCAACCGAAGGCGATATCACCCGCATGCTGGCGGTGCTGGCGTATAACACCGAGCCAGGCATTGCCCTGTCGGAAACCGCCCGCATGACGTTTTACGGACGCTTATAAATCGATTAGCGCCCGCCAGCCACGCACAAAAATCTGCTGGGTGCGAAAAGCCACCAGCGCGCGCCAGTCAGCGTCGGCGGGCCAGAATCCTTCCACCAGTTCCTGCTTAATCGCCCGCCCGCTTTCACTGGCTGGATCGCCTTGCAGATGCAGCCAGTGATCGTCACGCACGCGGCGCCAGGATAGGTGCCGCACTCCACCACCAGCGGCAAAATCTGCGTTTCCGGTAGCGACGTCAGCAGAAATTGCGACACATAGCCGGTAGCCGTCGCGGTCACGCCGGTTTCGCTGTCGCGCCCTGCGCCGGTGAATAGCAGCGTTAACCATTCTCCATAAATCTCCTTGCCCCAGTCATGTGCGGCAAAACGTTGCTCGGCAATCGACAGCAGCATCGGATGTCCCCACGCGCCCGCGCCGGTGTGCAGATCGAAGCTGATGATGGTTTTGGCGTGCGACAAGTGATCGGCGATGATGGTTTGCAGCGTGCGGTACGACCAGCCTGGCTGTTGGCCGCCGAAGAAGAAACCGTCCGCCGCGCCATATTGCCCCGCTTCCACCACGCGTTTTATCGCCGGCCAACCGGCGCTGTTTAGCGCGTCAGCTAACCGCTTATCGGCGCTGGCGCGGTCGCCGTGATAAATGCCATGCCACGCGGCGTAATCGGGATTGGCAGGTGTGGGCTGTGAAAAATCGATAAAGTTGCGATTGAGGTCGATGTTGTCTTCATTGACGCGGCGTAAATGCGCCGCGCCCCACGGATTGAGCAGATGCAGCATCACGATAGCAGTATCCGCCGGCAGCGCCGTGAGGTTGAAGGTATCCAGCCAGGCGATCTGGCAATCGGAGCCGTAATAGCCTTCTACGCCGTGCGTGCCGGAGATCACCAGCATCAGCCGTGATGCGTTGACATCGCCGATTACCGCGACATCAGTGAAAAGTTCCTCACCCTGCGGACCGGGTAACGGATGCGCGTAGGACGTTAATGCGCCGTTTTGCCGTTTGACGGCGGCGAGAAAGCGGGCGCGTTGAGTTGGGTAGTGCGGTAAGTTCGTCATGATTTTTGAGTGAGTGTGGGTGCGGTTGGTGGGCAAGGTCGTCATCAATGGCGACCTTGCGTGCATATGAATTTTACGGATAGACCTTGAATTTGAAGTACTTCTTCGCCAGTTGATCGTAAGTGCCGTTGCTGTGCAGTTCGGCCAGCGCGTTGTTGATCAACTTCAGATTGGCCGCATCGTCTTTACGCAATCCAATGCCCACGCCATTGCCCAATACCTCTTTATCCACCAGCGTGGCGCTGATGACGTAGTCTTTGCCGGCTGGCGTGTTAAGAAAACCTTGTTCTGCCGAAACCGCATTGGCCAGGCTGGCGTCGAGCCGTCCCGCCACCAAGTCAGGATAGATCTCCATCTGATTAGGGTAAGAAACCACACTCACGCCCTTGGTTGCCCACTGCGCTTTGGCGTAGGTTTCCTGAATGGTGCCCTGCGCGACGCCGATTCTTTTGCCGCGCAGCGCGTTAATGTCTCCCGTTAGCGGCGCTTTCGCGGGTGTGAGCAATGCGCTCGGCGTGACGTAAAGCATGTCGCTGAAGGCGACCTGCTCGCGGCGTTTCTCCGTCATCGACATCGCCGAAAGAATCGCATCAAACTTTCTCGCCTGCAGCGCCGGAATGCTGCCATCAAAACCAATCTGCACCCATTGGCACGTCACTTTGGCCTGGGCGCAGATCGCGTTGCCGAGGTCGATATCAAAGCCCTGCAAAGAACCGTCGCTGGCTTTGGATTCAAACGGCGGGAACGTCGGATCAACGCCGAAGCGCAAGGTTTGCTGGGCAAATGAAGCGTGGCTGAAAGCACTCAGCGAAAGCAGTAAGGCGAAAGAGAGATTCTTCTTCATTATTAACTCCGGCAGGCAGAAATGTTCACAAAGGGATGCAGAGTTAATAACATGGTGGACAGGTTGTCACTACAGAAATTACGGATTTTGAGTAGAGCAAATACTTATAATAGTTAATAAGTTAGCTTTTATTTATGCCCCATTAAGTTTTACTTAATGCTCGTCGGTCAAGATATGAAAACCGCTAATACCGAGAGCACACATTGTAGCGGCGCAATTCATTGCGCGATAAATCGCGCCGCTACGAAAGTGTGCGAATTTGCAGCAACGGAATTGATTAAATAAAGGTAAAAATCTCGTCACGCGGCAAACGTGATTTCGGCAGCGCGGCGTTGAAATCCGCATCGCTGCGATAGCCCAGCGACACCAGCACCACGCTGGTAAAGCCTTTTTCACGCAGGCCCAGCGCCTGATCCAGCGCACGCTGGTCAAAACCTTCCATCGGTGTGGCATCAATGCCCAACATCGCTGCGCCCAGCAACAATCCACCCAGCGCCAGATAAACCTGCTTTTCCATCCACTGCGGCACATCGCGTGATTCATAGCGATGCATATCGACATAGCTGCGACGCACCACGTCATTGTTCGCTTTGCTTTCCGGCCTGGCGTAACGGCCATCAGCATCTTCCTGATCGAGCACGTTCTGCAAATGCGCTTCATCCAGATCGGTGCGCATGCACAGCGCGATAACGTGCGAGGCATTGCGCACTTTCGGGCTGTTATAGGCAAAGGCGCCATCAGTGGATGCGGCGATTTGCTCGCGACCCGCTTCGGTAGACGCCACCACAAAATGCCAAGGCTGGGAGTTCACGGATGACGGGCTGTTGCGCAGCACGTTCAGCAGGGTTTCGATTTCATCCTGCGGCAGGCTTTTACCTTGTTCAAAGGCTTTTACAGTGTGACGACGAGCGACTGCATCATTGAGTGTCATGGCCTATTCCTTTTTCTTTGTAGCGCGATAAATCGCGCCGCTACAGAAGCTTGCGGATATCCGTAGCGGCGCAATTTATTGCGCGTGGTTTGCATGATTTATTGCGTTAATTTGGTTAAAACCCGCTCAATACGATCTTACCGCGTGCACGACCGCTTTCGATCAGCGCATGCGCCTTGCGCAAATTGGCGGCATTAATAATGCCGTGATGTTCGCCGGCGGTGGTTTGCAGCGTTTGGTCATCAATCAGCTGGCTCACGCGCTGCAGAATCTCATGTTGGCGCTGCATATCGGCGGTATGGAACAGCGAGCGCGTAAACATCAATTCCCAGTGCAGTGAAATCGCTTTGCGCTTCAGCGGCACCGCATCCAGTGTCTCGGGATCGTCGATCAACGCCAGCTTGCCCTGCGGCGCGAGCGCATCAATCAGCTGATCGTAATAGCTGTCGGTATGCGTCAGCGAGGCGACATAGCGCACCTCTTTATGTCCAATCGCCGCCAGCTGTTCGCCCAGCGGTTGAGAATGATCAATCACATGGTGCGCACCGAGTGAACGCACCCAATCCGCCGTTTCCGGGCGGGAAGCGGTGCCGATCACCGTCAATTTGGTTAGCTTGCTGGCGAGTTGCGTCAATATGGAACCGACGCCGCCACCTGCGCCAATAATCAGCAGCGCGGCGTTGTCATCGGCTTGTACCTCAAGACGATCAAACAGCAGTTCCCACGCAGTCAGCGAGGTCAGCGGCAGCGCGGCGGCATCGGCGTCATTCAGTGAACGCGGTTTGTGCCCGGCGAGGCGTTCATCCACCAGCCCATATTCGGCATAGCTGCCAGCGCGCGTGATATCACCAGCATAAAACACCTCGTCGCCCGGCTGGAACAGCGTGACGTCTGCGCCCACTGCTTCCACCACGCCTACCGCATCCCAACCGAGAATGCGCGGCTGATCGGTTGGCGCACCGGCGCGTACTTTGGTGTCCACCGGGTTCACCGCAATGGCGTGAATTTTTACCAGCAGATCGCGCGCGCCCGGCGCTGGCTTATCAACCTCAAGCTCATACAGCGCATTTTCATTGGAAATCGGTAAACCGTTTTGGCTATAAACAATGGCTTTCATCAGGCAGATCCTTATTCATCAGCAGGTTTGGTGAAGTAAATTCAGCATAGCGGTCCGCAGCGCAATGAAAAATGCCAGTTGCAGGTGAACACTTTCACTCTTAGAGTGAAAATCCCTGCTGACTACCACGATGAATAAGAAGATGATCCGACTGGAAGATGTCACTCTGTTTGTGCGTTCAGCCGCACTCGGCAGCTTTTCACGCGCGGCGCGCGAGGTGAATTTACTGCCCGGACAGGTCAGCGCGGCAATTCAGCGGCTGGAGCGGGAATTGGATCGCCGCTTGTTCGCCCGTTCTACCCGCAGCCTGCGCTTAACCGCCGAAGGAGAAAAGTATCTGCCCTTTGCGCAGGAGATGCTGGCGCTGATGCATGCCGGTGCCGACAGCTTGCAGAGCGATGAAGATGCGCTGAGCGGCGAGCTAAAAATCGCGCTGCCGTCGGATATTGGTCGCAATATTTTGCTGCCGTTGATCACTGACTTTTGCCGCGCGCATCCGGCGCTGGCGGTGCGGCTCTCCTTTTCCGACCAGATCAGCGATGTGTTCCGCGATCCGGTGGATATCGCCATTCGCTACGGCAAGCTGGAAGACAGCAGCTACGTGGCGTTGCCGCTGGCGGAGGACAATCGCCGCGTGATGGTGGCGTCGCCGGATTACCTTGATCGTCACGGTCGCCCGCAACAGCTGGAGGAGATCGCCCAGCAGCATCATGGCCTGCTGTTTATGATGGGCGGCCACGTTTACGACAAATGGACCTTTCCGCAGGAAGGCATGCGCCGCCAGATCACGGTGAAAAGCCGCATGCTGTGTGATGATGCCGAAGTGGCGCGCCGCTGGGCCATCGCCGGTATGGGCATCGCTTATAAATCGTGGATTGATGTCTGTGACGATGTGCTGTCCGGCAGGCTGGAGCGCGTAATGCCGGAGATGCCGGGCGAAAGCACGCCGCTGCACCTTATCTGCCCGCATCGCAAACAGTTTTCCCCCGCGATTCGCGCGCTGCATGAGGTGCTGCGTACGCCGCTGCGTGCGTTAACCGCGAAGCTCACCCAGCATGAGTAGCGTCGCGATTTATCGCCCAAGCTGGTCAATGAACTTTGCGCGCTGGATTCAGGAACCGCAATAATCTCTATACAAAGCAATTATCACGCATTATTTCTTGATAGACTGCAGCCTATAAAATAGACTGTAACCTATCAAGGACGAATACCGTGTGGAATGTTGAAGCTACGGATCGATTTTGGCAATGGCTCACAATGCAAGATGAAGCGCTGCGCATTGATATGCTCGCTGCATTGAAATTACTGTCCCAGGAAGGCCCGCACTTGGGTCGTCCGTATGTTGACACGCTCTATTTTTCAAAGATTTCCAATATGAAAGAACTGCGTGTTCAAAGCAATGGGCGCCCGATTCGTGGCTTCTTTGTCTTCGATCCGCATCGCAAAGCCATTGTGCTCTGTGCGGGAAACAAAGCAGGAAAGAACAAAAAACGATTCTACAAAGAGATGCTCAATCTTGCTGAGCATGAATACCAACTTCATCTGAACTCACTCAAGAAGAGTCACCATGAAAACGTTAAAAGAGATGCTGGCGACGCTGACGCCGGAACAGCAGCAAAAGGTTGATGAGCGTGTTACGCAGATGCGACTGGAAAGTCAGCTGTATAAGTTACGCGAACAGTTACAGCGCACCCAGCGCCAGCAAGCGGAAGCTATGAATATTGCACAATCCTCTGTGGCAGCGATGGAGTCGCGCGGTGCTGAGCTGAAAATCTCTACACTGAAACGCTACGTTGAAGCGCTGGGCGGCGAACTAACACTGGGTGTAAAAATGCCGGGCGGCGAACACGTTGATTTGATAGTTTGATTTTATACCTCGCAGTCACTCAAGCATTAAAATGCATAGGTATGCAGGTGCGCATGAATGCGCACCCTACGACAGCGGGTCCCGGGGTCACTCCATGAATGGCGACCTCATCACATCAACTTACCCTGGAAAATCGGCACCGATTCGAACAGATAGCCATCAAAGTCTGGCGCATCGGCATCGGATAACTCCAGTAGCGTATTCTTGACGTTTTCCAGGTGCTGCCACATCGCCTGCCAGGAACCCATGACATCACGGCGGCGCAGCGCGGCCAGAATCGTTTGATGATCGCCCAGCCACTTCAGGCGATAGGCGCGGGTTTCATACTGCGGACGCAGTTGCTGCCAGAGCGGGCTGGCTTCGTGATGACGCCAGACGCTGGTAACGGTATCGAGCAGCATCTGATTTTGCGTCGCGCCTGCCAGTAGCAGATGAAATAACTTGTCGTTATCCTGGCTGCTGTCGTTGAGTGCGATGGCGCGCTGCTCTTGCTCCAGCGTGCGGCGCAGGTTTTCAATATCGGCTTTGGTGGCCATTTTGGCGGCGAAGGCCGCGATGTTGCTCTCCAGCAGCTGACGCGCCTGCAACATCTCGAACGGGCCGACATCGCTGCGGAAAAAGGCCTCTTCCGCATCCTCGCTTTCCGAAGGAATGCGCATCACGTAAACGCCAGAACTTTGACGGATATCCACCGTGCCTTCCAGCTCCAGCATTAGCAACGCTTCACGCACAATGGTGCGGCTCACGCCCCAGGTTTCGGCCAACTGCCGCTCTGGCGGCAGTCGTGATCCAACCGGATAATGACCATCAAGGATTTGCTGACGCAGATGCTGACCAATTTCCTGATACTGCTTTTTCTCTTGTGGCGCTTCGGCTTTTTCCACGCTCTCACCCTTTTGCATCATGGTGCATTCGGCCCGGCCGCGTCCTGTGCGAGCCGGAGCCTGACTGCTATCTGGGCGCTAGTGTACCAAAGCCAGTGCCTGATCGAGTACCTTTGCACCATTCAACGTGCCGTAAGCCACGGTATCGATCACCGCAATCGGCAGTTGATAGCTGTCGGTCAGCTTTTTATTCTCCTCCAGCTTAAAGCGCACCTGCGGTCCCAGCAGCACCACCACCACGTCCTGACCGTAGTTTTGTAACTCTTCACGCAGGTTTTGTTCCGGAATAGCGTAGATCTGATACTCAAGACCGCGTGCTACCGCCTCTTTCTCAATGCGGGTGACTAACATCGAAGTCGACATGCCTGCCGCGCAGGCCAGAATAATGCGTTTCATTGGTGGTCCTTATTTGGCTTCATCGTCAATGTTGAGGGTCAATTGCTGGGTGTCACGCAACTGACGGAACCAGTGCGCGGATTTCTTCATCCGCCGCTGCCGCTGGTTGTCGAGGTCGATCTCGATCAGTCCGTAGCGGTTTTTGAAGGCGTTCATTGGTGAAACGTTGTCGGTGAACGCCCACAGCATGTAGCCCTGACAGTTGCTGCCCGCTTCACGCGCACGCACCGCCTGGTAGAGATGTTCAGCAATAAAGTTGATGCGGTAGTCGTCCTGAATTTCGCCCTGCGCATCCTTAAACTGCGCTTCGTTCTCGATGCCCATGCCGCTCTCGGCCACAAACCACGGCAAATTGCCGTACTCCTGTTTCATGCGCTGCGCCATGTCGAAAACAATGCGTGGCTGAATCTCCCAGCCGCGCGAACTGTTCATGCGGCGGCCCGGCAGCTCAAAATGTTCGTAGTAAAAAGCGGGATGGAACGGCGTCTCCGGATGCCAGCCGCGTGATGGCGCTTTAACACGATGCGGATAGTAAAGATTCAGCCCCACTTCATCGACGGTGTTGGCGGCGATGATCGCCAGCTCTTCCTCGGTGACATCCCACTGCACCTCATGTTTATCCAGCAGTTGCAGCAGTTCCGCTGGATAGACGCCTTTGATCGCCGGATCAAGAAACACCCGGTTGTAAAACAGATCGTAGATTTTTGCGGCTTTAACATCGTGCGCCGCCGAAGAGCGCGGATAGGTCACTTCCGGATTGAGAATGGTGCCCACCGTGCCGGCATAACCCTGCTGGCGGAACAGCTTAACCACCTTCGCCGTGGCGAGATTTTTATGATGATTCCACTGCATCCACTTATGGGTGTTCTGTTCATACGGCCAGCGCAGCGCATCAAGATAGACGCGCGTCTGCACCACAATCGGCTCATTGAAAACAAACCAGCGCGTCACTTTTCCGGCGTAGCGGGCAAACACCTTCTCGGCATAGCGAGTAAAAAGCTCAACCACATGTTTTGATTGCCAGCCGCCGTACTCTTCCAGCAACTGTAGCGGCAGTTCGTAATGTTCGAGACACAACATCAGTTCAATACCCTGACGCTGCATCTCATCAATCAACTGGTCGTAATAGGCCGCATACTCCTCATCAACCACCGCGTTTTCATAGTCGGTGAGAAAACGCGACCAGTTGATTGAGGTGCGATAATGCGTCAGCCCCGCCGCTTTCATCAGCGCCACGTCTTCGCGGAAGCGGTTGATGAAATCCGTTGCTACCGCCGGTCCATAGCCGTTATGCCAGACGTGGCGATCCTGCTGATACCAGGCATCCAGATACGAATCCTGCCCGGCTTTTTTGCCGCTCCAGCCTTCGGTTTGCCAGGCCGATGCCGCCGCGCCGAGAATAAAACCCTGCGGCAGCGCAATAGTGTGCTTACTCATAGATCCTCCTTAATTTTGTGCCAGTTCGGCCTGCAGATTTTTCGCTTCCGCCGCTTCAGCGCGACGCGCAGCCACTTTGACAAAAGGCAGATAAATCAACACCGAAACTACGATGCAGATGATTTGCGTCACCACCGCGCCCATCGAACCGGCGGTAGAAAGCCACGCATTGATGATCGGCGGCGTAGTCCAGGGAACCATCACCACCGCTTTACCGGCAAAGCCCATCACCGTGGCGAAATAGCCAATCGAACCGGTGACCAGCGGCGTGATGATGAAGGGAATGGCGAGAATGGGGTTAAGCATGATCGGCATACCAAAAATCACCGGCTCATTGATGTTGAATAAGCCAGGTCCAAACGACAGTTTGGCGATTTCACGCATCTCTTTGCGTTTGGTGGCGATCATCACGGCGGTTAACAGTCCGATAGTCAGACCGGAACCGCCGATGCTCATATACACGTCCCAGAACGGCATGGTGATGATGTTTGGCGCTTCCTTACCCTGCTCGAAGGCGTTCATGTTGACCAGAATCGCCCCCAGCAGCAGCGGCTCTCGAATCGGTTTCACCATCTGGTTGCCGTGAATACCAATCACCCAGAACAGCTGGGCAACAAACATCAGCAGCAGAATGCCCCACAAGCTCTGCACCACCGATTCCAGCGGCTGCTGCACCACTTTGTACACCGCGTCGTACAGGTACATGCCGGTGATCTGATGGAAGATAAAGCCAAAGGTGGCGACCAGCGTGACGGTGATGATCGACGGAATCAGCGCAGAAAATGACGCGGCAACGTTCGGCGGCACGGTATCCGGCATTTTGATTTTCAGCTGTTCAACCTGCTCCAGCCGGCAGTAAATCTCCACCGACAGAATGGCGATAAACATGCCGAGGAACAGACTTTTGGTATCGGAGAACTGTTTCGCCAGCACATCGGTTACCACGTGCATCTGGCCATCCACCAGCATTTGCAGCGTGGTGGGCGTCACCGAGATGAAGCAGATGATCGCCAGCAGGCCGGGAAACAGCGTTTTAATGCCGTTAATGCGGCCCAGTTCGATACCAATCAGAAACACCGCGCCGATATTCAGAAAGCTCAGCGTGGCGTAGTTAATGCTGCTGGTGATCGGTTTCAGATCGGCGAGAAACGACAGCGCAGAGAAACTGGCGAGGCCATTTTTCGGGTCCAGCACCATGTTGGAAATCAGCACCGAAAACGCGCCGACGATGATCACCGGCATCAGCGTAATAAACGAGGCTTTGATCGCCATGATGTAGCGGTAGCTGTTGAAGCGCGTGGCAAAGCTACCCAGTGAATCGATAAGACGTTCCTGTAGAGACATTGGTCAACCCTCAGCGGTTTTAGGTGTTATGCATCAGCTTGATGGTTCGTGGCATACCAAAATGGCGATATTCGCCGTTAATTTCTGTGATCATGCTCGCGGAACTCCTTTTTGGTATTCCGGTAGCATCTTTATTACCAATTTGGCATACCAATAAGTGAGGCGGATATGGATTTTGAACAAACGATGATGGAGTTGCTGATTAATGCCGGTGAGGCGCGATCGCAAGCCATGATGGCGATCCAGCAAGCGCGTAAAGCTGACTGGCAAGCGGCGGACGAGGCTTTAGCGGCATCCGACGAGGCCGCGAAAGCCGCGCATAAAATCCAGACCGCGTTAATTGGTGCCGATGAAGGCAGCGGCAAAGTGCCGGTCACGCTGATTTTGGTGCATGCGCAGGATCATCTGATGACGGCGATGCTGTGCCGCGATTTGGCAGGCGAGTTGGTGCTGTTGCGGAAGGAGTTGCACGGGAAGTAAGGGTGCAGCAAGGATGAATAGTTAAACCATTCTGGAAGAATGCAGCTTCTGGCGATATAACATTGGTTCACTTCCGCCATCGCAGAGGAACCTATGGCGCTGTCACATGAAATGATTCTGATCTACACCACCTATTTCGTCGCTACCGCCAGTCCCGGCCCGAGCAATATGGCGATTATGGGCACGGCGATGAAACAGGGACGCGGCGCGGCACTGGCATTAGCGAGCGGCGTGATTGGCGGTTCAATGATGTGGGCGCTTCTGGCGGCTTGCGGGGTTCTCACCGTGCTGGCCACCTTTGCGCAACTGCTGATTGTGCTGAAGATTGGCGGCGGACTGTATCTGCTGTGGCTGGCGTTCAAGGCGGGGAAATCGGCGCTGCGTCGGCCAGATGCCAGTGAATTCGCACCGGTCAGCGAAAAAGCGCGCTTCGGCAGAATGTTTCGTCAGGGCATTTTGATGCACGTCGGCAATCCTAAAGCGATTTTGACGTGGGTAGCGATCATGTCGGTGGCGTTAAAACCGGGTGCGGCGGCATCAACCTTGCCGATGATTGTTGCAGGCTGCGCGGCAATTTGTGTGCTGGTGTTTGGCGGTTACGCGCTGCTGTTTTCCACTGCGGTGATGACGGCTTTCTACCGCCGCATCCGTCGTGGGCTGGATGCGCTGCTGGCTTGCTGCTTCACAGTTGCGGGATTGAAGCTGGTGTTTAGCCGGAGTTGATGTGGGCAGGTCGCCATCAATGGCGACCTGAAAAAACCATACTGGTGCGCATTTGTGCGCACCCATACATCAGGAATTATTCGGCGGCGTGGCGTCGGTTTCGCTGAACGCGGGCTTCTGGCGCGTTACAGAATAGACCACGTTTTTCGGGCTGTTCGGATCGGTGGTGACATCCACGGATGCGATGGTCACTTTGCCAAAACCAAACAGCGTCTGCACGTAACCACCAATCTGGTGTTTACCTGGCGCAACACGAATTTCTCGTTTTTCACCCTTCTTCAGCAACCCCGCATCCTGACCATCTACCGTCACATAGACAGAAGAACCGTCATCGGTACGCGTCACCAGGTGCGAAACATTAATCACCGTTGGGCCGGTCTCGAATGGAGAAGGCGAATCATTATTGTCGATTGGCGCGCCGGTTGCAGGCTGAGCGGCGGACGCATCCGCAGTCGCAGTGCTGTCATGAGATGTACCAGTAACGGCGGCAAGGCGGGCGCAGCCGGTGAGCATGATTGTTGCCATCAAAGTGGCTAAAGTGAAGCGCGATAACATCGTGACGAAAAACCCCTGCTAAATGAGAAGCGCGTATTTTAACGTGCCTTGCAGAGTGATGACAGTCACACAAATACAGTATTTTCCGAAAACCGCTTAATAAATACCTGGCTGAAAAGCGCGTCGCACGGAATGCGAAACGAAACGGCGGCCACGCAGGCCGCCGGAGGGAATTACCAGCTGTAGCTGACGGAAGCCACAATGGTGCGACCGCTGCCGTAGAAGCAGGCGCTTTCATTACTGCATGACGCCACGTAGTGCTTATCCGCGAGATTATTGACGTTGAGCTGCAGCGTGGTGCCACGCAGCGAGTTCGCCGCTTCGCCCAGCTCATACTTCGCCATCGCATCATACAACGTGTAGTGCGGTACTTTGTCGACGCCAATTTCATCCGCTGGCGCGGTGCCGGTATAACGTACGCCGCTGCCCAGCGTTAAGCCGCTCAGCACGCCATCAAGGAAGGTATAGCTGCCCCACGCCGACGCCGCATGACGCGGAATGCTCGACGGTGAATGGCCGATGCGCTGCGTGATGCTGCTCTCTTTGGTCACCGCATCGGTGTAGGTATAGGCCGCTAACAGTTTGATCTCTGGCGTAATCTGCGCATGCGCTTCGGTTTCGATGCCTTTCGAACGCACTTTACCAATCTGCTCGTTATAACCGGTCACGCTGTTATAAGCAGTGATATTTTTCTGCGTGATATCAAACGCTGACACGGTAAACACCGCATCCCAACCTACCGGCTGATACTTCACGCCCACTTCGGTCTGTTCGCCGGTGGTCGGTTTAAAAGGATCGGTGCCTGGCGCGCCGCTGTTGAGGTTTGGCTCGAACGAGGTGCTGTAGCTGACGTACGGTGAAATGCCGTTATCGAATGCATAAAGCAGACCCGCGCGGCCAGTGAACTTGTTGTCATTCTGCTGGGTTTGGCTGTCGTCGGTGCGATCCTGCGTGCGCACTTCGCTCCAGTCGTGACGTCCGGAGAGCAGCAGGTTCCACTGATTCCACTCCAGCTGATCCTGCAGATAAACACCCACCTGATCGAGCTTCTTGCGCGTGCTGGTAGTGAGTGTCAAATCGCTCTCGTTGATGCTGATGCGCGTCGGATTCGCCCAGTCGAGGATGTACTGATCGCCGCTGTCGCGCCACAGTTTGTTATCGACGTCGCTCCACTTGTAATCGAGCCCGCCGAGCACGGTGTGCGCGATGTTGCCGGTTTCAAAGGTGGCTTTCAGCTGGTTATCAAGACCCAACTCTTTCGACTTGATCTTGTCATGCTGTGGACGACGATTGATGGAGTGATCGTTATCGGCATCAAAGGTATACACCAGATATTTGTACGATTCGTCCATGTTGCTGTAGCGCAGATTCTGCGTGAAGCTGATGTTATCGCTTAAATTGTGCTCGAAGATATAGCCGATCGAAGTCTGTTCGCGCTTGGCTTCGTTGAAGCTCGGATCGCTGACGTTGAAATCGTAAGGGATAAACCCCGCGCTGCTCTCTTTCAACGTACCGCTGGCCGGCAGGAAGTTACGGTATCCCGCTTTCGGCTCGTTCTGATACATCGTCAGCAGCGTAAAGCTGGTGTCCGCGTTTGGCAGCCAGGTTATCGCTGGCGCAATCGCCATGCGCTGCTGCTTATTGTCCTTAACGAACTCATGTTTGGTGCTGGCAATACCGTTCAGGCGGTAAAACAGCGTGTTGTCATCATTCAGCTTGCCGCCAAAATCAAACGCCGCTTCACCCAAATGCTGGTTGCCGGTGCTGAGCTGCACTTTGTGAATGCTCTGCGCGGTCGGGCGCTTGCTGGTCATGGCCACGATACCGCCCGGATTCACCTGGCCGTACAGCACAGAAGCTGGGCCGTGGATCATCTCTACGCGCTCCAGCAACCAGGGATCGATCTGCCCCGCTGCGCCCGCCTGGCCGGATAAACCGTAGCTCAGGCCATCGAGGAATTTCGGCGCATAGCGGAAACCGCGCGCGATGATCTCATCATTACGGTTGGAGTTACCGCGATAGTTGGTCAACACGCCGCTGCTGTAGCTCAGCGCGTCCGCAACGGAAGCCGCAGCCTGATCGTCCATCTGCTCGCGGGTAATTACCGAAATGGATTGCGGGGTTTTGCGCAGCGGCGTCGCGGTTTTGGTGCCTGCCGCGCTCTCTTTCGCCACGTAGCCCTGCAGCGGCGAAGTCACGCTTTCACGCGTGTCGGCGTTGACGGTAAGGGTCTCTTCGGCAGCCACGCTGAAGGCGGCTGGTGTCACCAACAGAATTGAGGCCAGAGAAAGGTACAGAGGATTGAATCTGAACTGCCGTGCCACAGCAGGTATTGCTGAATTTTTAGCGTTAACGGACATAGTTGCCATCTCTATTTCAAACTGCCTTGTAAATGAAATAATCCGTTCAGTCGCCCTCGCCTAACGACAATGGCCGTAACGGATTGAAATATTAATCTCTTGCGTAATTGACGGTCCTAATCTCCCCGCGTGACGTCCTTCACAAAATAATCCACTGAAATTACGAAGGTTTATCAGGCACGAAAAATCATATTGCAAATGTAAATCGTTATCAATAGCATTTGCATTAGCTTTGATTAAGTAAAGACAGTGAACAAAATGTGGAGATGGGTTGCAGGATGTTTCAAACAAGCGCAGAAAATACGACGCAGACGTGGTTGCCCGCCGGAACAGTCGCGCAATGGTTGCAGCAGGCCGAAATAGGAAGCGAAAGCTGGTGGCAGCGGCTGTATGCGGTAGGTACGCCGCTGGTGGAGCGTGACGAAAGCGGTCAAACGACCATGCACTTCTTCTGGCGCGATCCCGAAGGGCATTCCGCACGTTCTTCCACTGAACGGGTTTATGTCGATATTAACGGCGTCACCGATCACCACAGCGAAGCGCCAGAAAGTCTGGTGCGCGTCGGCGACAGCAACGTCTGGCATTGGTCGACCGCCATTGAATCTGACTGGCGCGGCAGTTACAGCCTGATCCCCGCCACCGCGCAGCAGTTACCGCCGCTGTTTTGTGGCGATGATGCCGAATGCCGCGCGCTGCAGCGTAAGTGGTGGATCTCGCTGATGCCGCTGGCGATCCCCGACAAATTCAATCCCACGCCGCCGTTTCTCAGCAGCCGCCGTTTTGCGCTGAGCAACGCGCACATGCCGGATGCGCCGGATCAATCGGCCTGGCGCGCGCTGGATGCCGGCATGGCGGAAACCTGGCCGGATACGCTGCAAACCCTGCAGTGGCACAGCGCGTTGCTCAACGTCACGCGCAATGTCTGGCTTTATAACACCGGAACAGCCGCTCATCCCGAACAGCGTCCGCTGGCAATCCTGCTCGATGGACAAAACTGGGTGTACGGTCAACCGATTTTCAGCGCGCTGGATCAGGTCACCGCCGATGGCGCCCTGCCGCCCGCCTGCTGGCTATTTATCGATGTTATCGACAGCCAGCACCGCGAAGCCGAACTGCCGTGCAATGAAACTTTCTGGCAGGCGGTGCAGCAGGAACTGTTACCGCTGGCACGCCAGCACGCGGCGTTCAGCAGCGACGCCGACCGCACGCTGGTGGCCGGGCAAAGCTATGGCGGACTCGCCGCGCTCTATGCCGGTTTGCACTGGCCGCAGCGTTTTGGCCGCATTCTCACGCAATCCGGCTCCTTCTGGTGGCCGCATCGGCAATACATCCGCGACTACGCCAACCGCGAGCAGCACGCACCCGGCTTGCTACTGGAGCAGCTGCAACAGGGCGATTTACCGCCGGGCAAGCTGAAGATTTTCCAGGAAGTGGGCGATCGCGAGGCGGACATGGTGTACGTCAACCAGCAGATCGTTCCGGCGCTGCAGGCCGCTGGCCATGAATTACATTTTCGCCGCTTCGCCGGAGGGCACGATGCGTTGTGCTGGCGTGGCGGTTTGATCGACGGCTGCCGCTGGCTGCTGGCCGATTTTCTCTCCCCTACATCAACCTCTGAAGGTAACCACCATGTCTGAACAACAGAATCCGTTTGATAACGACGCGCTCGATTTTTTTGTGCTGCTTAACGCGCGCCAGCAATACAGCCTGTGGCCGGCTTTTGCCCCGGTTCCGGCAGGTTGGCACAACGTGGCGGGACCGCTGACGCGCAGCGCCGCCATTGAGTTTATCGAAGCAAACTGGCACGACATGCGGCCAGCGACGCAACAGACGTCGTCTACCGCGCATTAAATTTTTTTAACTTTCTCTTTTTTAAATTGTTTTTCTCGACAGGAATTGTCCTTTGGCATCGCTAAACAACTATTCTCCAGCCTATCCACTCGTCGCGGCGCAGCCCGGCATCTGGATCGCTGACAGCATTGCGCAGCAGCGCAATCAATTTACCGTGGCGCACTACAGCGTGCTGCACGGCGACATCAATCGCGCGGCGCTGGACAGCGCCATTCAGCAGGCGATGGCGGAAGCCGATACCGTGCAGGCACGCTTCGGCCTGGACGAACATGGCAATCCGGCGCAGTGGTTTGGTGCACAAGCGCCGGTCGCGCCGGAATGGCATGATTTCAGCCAGCGCGGCGATGCCAGCAGCCATGCTCAGAAACTGATGCAGGCCGATCTCGCTGCCGATCTGCCCGCCGACGGCGACAAACCGCTCTATCGTCACGCGCTGATGCGCATCGGCGACGGCAGCTGGCTGTGGTATCAGCGCTATCACCATTTGCTGGTGGATGGCTTCAGCTTTGAAGCGTTAACTCAACGCGTCGCAGCGATCTACGCCGCCCTTTGCGCCGGCGAAGCGCCCGCGCCCTCGCCGTTTACCCCGTTCACCACGGTGATTGACGAGATTCAGCAGTGGCAGGATTCGCCAGCTTTTGCCCGCTCCGCCAGCCACTGGCAAAGTTACGCGGCGGATTTGCCGGAAACCCTGACGCTTGCCAGTGAAAACGTCAGCGATCCCGGCGATCGCCCGATCAGCTGTCAGGTAACGCTGCCGCAACTGACCACGCTGCGTCAGCAGCATCCACTCGCCGACAGCAGCGAAGGCGATATCGTCAGCGCGCTGTTGGTGGCCTATCTGGCGCGCTTCAGTAATTGCCAACGTTTGTCGATTGGCTTCCCGTTTATGCGCCGCATGGGTTCGGCGGCGATTTCTGCCCTCGGCCCGGTGGTCAACGTGTTGCCGCTGATTTTCAGCATCAGCGATGAGATGACCTTGCCGATGCTGGTGCAGCAGGTGCAAGGCGAAATCCGCAAAGCGCGCCGTCATCAGCGTTATGAAGCGGAACAGCTGCGCCGCGATCTTGGTCTGGTCGGCAGCAGCCAGGCGCTGTATGGTCCGGTGATTAACGTCAAGGTTTACCACGACGATCTGCAGTTCGATGGCCATGCAGCTCCAACGCACACGCTGGCGATGGGCCCGGTCGACGATCTCGAGTTTGAAGTCGGCTTCCGCGCTGGCGCATTGCAGCTGACGCTGGTGGCAAACCCGCGCCGCTACGAGGCAAAAACGCTACAACGTCACGCCGAGCGCATCAGCCACGTGCTCACGCAATTTGCGGCGGATGCCAACACGCAAATCGGCGCGCTGTCACTGCTGGCGCCCCAGGAACTGATCGATCTGCAACGCTGGTCGACCGGACCAACCATCGTGCCGCCCGTCGCCACTCACACCATCGTCGATATCCTGCTGCAAGCCGCTGAGCACTACGGCGAGCAAACCGCGGTGGTGTGCGGCGCGCGCAGCCTGAGCTATCGCCAGTTAGCCGATCGCGCGATGCAACTGGCGCATCTGTTGATCGCGCGCGGCCTGCAGGCTGACGATGTGGTGGCGATTGGCATTCCGCGTTCGGTGGATTCACTGGTAGCGATGTTCGGCGTGCTGGCGAGCGGCGCGGCCTATATGCCACTCGATCTCGACTATCCGCGCGAACGCCTGGCGCTGATGTGCGATGACGCGCAGCCGAAGCTGCTGCTGACGCACTCCAGCACGCTGGCGCAAATGCCGGAGTTAACGCATCTGCTGATCGATCAGATTGCGTTGAGCACCCTTTCCACCGCACGACCCGATACCCAACTGTGCGGCGACGATCTGGCCTACATGATCTACACCTCAGGATCGACCGGCCGCCCGAAAGGCGTGATGAGCACTCATCAAGGTTTGCTCAATCTGTTCCTGTCGCACCGCGAGCATCTGTTTGGCCCGGCGATTGCGCGCTTCAGCGCCAGCAGCCCGCGCCGCATGCGCGCTGGTCACACCGCTTCCTTCTCGTTCGATTCCTCATGGGAACCGCTGTTCTGTATGCTGATGGGCTGCGAGCTGAATATCTTCGACGAAGAGCTGCGCCGCGATGCCTGGGGCCTGATTCAGCAGATGAACGCGGTGCCGGTCGATTTACTGGATATCACGCCGTCATTCTTCTCGCAGATGATCGACAGCGGCCTGCTGGAAGCCGATAACCATCGTCCCTCTTTCGTGATGATTGGCGGTGAAGCGGCCACGCCAACGCTGTGGAAGCTGATGCAGCAACAGCAGCAGATGGAGATCCACAACTATTACGGCCCATCGGAATACACCATCGATACGCTCGGTGCCAGCGTCATGGCGTCACCGCAGCCGGTGATTGGTCGTCCGGTGGGCAACAGCGAAGTCTATTTGCTGGATAACCAGTTGCGTCAGGTGCCAATTGGTTCTGCTGGCGAGCTGTATATCGCCGGAACCGGCATCGCGCGCGGTTATCTGCGTCGTCCCGATCTCACCAGCGGACGCTTTGTCGCTAATCCCTTCCGCGACGGCGATGTGATGTACCGCAGCGGCGACCTGATGCGCTGGCGTCAGGATGGACAGCTGGCGTTTATTGGCCGTACCGATCACCAGATTAAAGTGCGCGGTTTCCGCGTCGAACTCGGTGAAGTGGAAAATGCGCTGGTGGCGCTGCCGGAAGTCAGTACCGCTGTGGTGATCGCCGAAGTAATGGGCGCCACGCATCGCCTGATTGGTTACTGCTCGGTGCAGGATGATGCGCTGCGCGCCGATGCCGATCTCAACGCCCGTTTGCTGGCGCAACTGGCCACGCAGCTGCCGGATTACATGATGCCTGCGGTGCTGATGGTGATGGACGAATTGCCGCTCAACGTTAACGGCAAGATTGATCGTCAGGCGTTGCCGAAGCCGCAACAGGCGCAGCAAAGTCAAAGTCGCGCCGCCAGCACGCCGCAGGAGCAGCTGATTTGCCACGCGATTGCCAGTCTGCTGGGGCTGGAGAGCGTTGGAGCGGAAGATGATTTCTTCGCGCTCGGCGGCGACAGCATCTCAGCAATGGGGCTCAGCACCGCCGCCCGTCGCGCTGGCTATCTCTTGCGTCCACGCGAAATCTTTGCCGAACGTACCGCCGCCCGCATGGCGCGGGGTTTGCAGCCGCTGGCACAACACCACACCGGCACGCGCGTCGCGCAACAGGGCGCGATTGGCGGCTTGCCAATTCTGCACTGGTTCAACGCCCAGGCGGGCATCAATGCGCGCTTTGCTCACGGCGTGCTGCTGTCGGTGCCGCCGCAGTTGCAGCTCGCACAGGTAGAACAGCTGATCGATCAGCTGGCGCAGGCGCATCCGGCGCTCAACGCCTTTACGCGCGGCGATCAGCTGATTGTCGGCGAAGCGCTGACGACCCGCCCTGCCCGCGTGCGTGCGCTGGAGGTGCAGGACCGCGACCGCGCAGCGGAACGGGCGTTTAGCGAAGATGCTGAGGCGCTCGACCCGGCTAAAGGCGCGCTGCTGCACGCCACGCTGCTGCAGCAAGATGGCGCCAGCTGTGGGCTGGTGTTAACGCTGCATCACCTGATTGTCGATGGCGTCTCGTGGCGCGTATTGCTGGAAGAACTGCAACAGGCCGGTGACGCGCTGCTCAATAACACGCCGCTGGTGATCCCCGCCGAGGAAACCTCGCTGCACGACTGGTCTGCCGCGCTGCTGGCGAACCTTGCGGCGCGCGCCAGCGAGTTACCGTTCTGGCAGCAGATGCTGGCCGAGCCGCTGCCGCTTGTCGGTCAACGGGCGATTCAGTCCGGCGATCGCCAACAGCATCAACGCACGCTGCTGGATGCCTCAACCACGCACGCGCTGCTCAACACGCTGCCGCAGTACTATCGCGCCACCAGCGAAGAGCTGCTGCTGACCTTGTTGACCCTCGCTCTGCGCCAGCTCAACGGCAGCGCACAGCAGCGCGTCACGCTGGAATCGCATGGCCGTGCCGAACTACATGCGCAGCAGGATCTGGCGCGCACCGTCGGCTGGCTGACGGCAGAATACCCTTTACTGCTGCCGTTGCCAGAAAATCCACATGCGCCGCTCAATGAGTGCGTACGCGCGGTGAAAGCGGTACTGCGTGCGGTGCCGGATCGCGGCATTGGCTACGGGCAGCTGCGCTGGCTCGATGCACATCGCGGCGTGACGCTGGAAAAACTGGCGGCACAACACGCGCCGCAGGTGCTGTTTAACTACCTCGGGCGCTTTACACCGCGCAGCGGTGACTGGACGCCACAGCGCACCGCGCAACAGTTCCGTGACACTTTCGCGGTATTACAGGATGACGCGCTGCCGCTGCAGCACGCGTTGGAACTCAATGTCTTCGTTGAGGAGCAGCCACATGCGGCGCAGCTGGCGCTGAACTGGAGCTGGGCGGACGGCGTGCTCAACGCCGAAGCGATTGCCGATTTACATCAGGCAATGGCGGCTACCGCGCAGGCGCTGATCGCGCTGGCCCAACAGCAACCGCAGCACGCCGCCCACACGCTGGTGGCCGCCGAGGTGGCGCTGGAAGGCGTTGATGACGCGCTGCTGCAACAGCTGCATGCGCGTCACGGTGCGTTTAGCCATGCGCTGCCGTTGTTACCGCTGCAAAAAGGTTTGCTGTTCCACGCGCAAACCACCGCGCAGCAAGGCAGCTATAACTCATTAACCCGCCTGACGCTGAGCGGCGACATCAGTGCCGCAGCGGTACAAACCGCGCTCGACGCGGTGTTACAGCGTCATCCGCAGCTGGCGGCGCGCTTCGACGCCGAACTCAGCCTGCAACCGCTGCAGCTGATACCGGAAGGCGAATTGCACTGGCCGCTGACGCTGCTTCAGTTGGGCGAGGAAGAGGACATTCAGGCGTTGGAACATCAGGCGCTGGCGCAGGATCTGTTTAGCCAGCCAATCATGCTGCACGCCACGCTGATCGCCCATCGCGATGGCGCGCGCTGGACGCTGCTGCTCAACGCGCATCACTTGGTGGTGGATGGTTGGTCAACGCCGGTGATCCTCAACGATCTGCTCAGCGCGCTGCGCCAGCAAATCTTGCCCGCGCACAGCAGCAGCTACGCCGACATCGTGCGTCAGCTCAGCCAGCGCGACAGCCATGAAGCGCGTCAGCAGTGGCAAGCTTGCCTGAAAGACGTGCGTCCGACGCTGCTTTATCCGCAGGCCGCCGATAGCGCGGTCAACGAAAAGCGCATTACGCTGGATGCCACGCTGGAGCGGGAACTCCATGCCCTGTGCCGGGCGCGCGGCTTAACCCTGAACACCGTGATGCAGGGATTGTGGGGCTTGCTACTGTCGGTCGCCAGCGGCCAGCAAGACGTGGTGTTTGGTGCGCCGGTTTCTGGCCGTTTTGGTCATATTGACGGCATCGATCAGCACGTTGGCCTGTTCAGCAACACGCTGCCGGTGCGCGTGCGTTTCGATCATCAACGTCCGTTACTAGCGCAGCTCGCCGATCATCAGGCGCAGCAAATCCAGCTGATTGAGCAGGATTGCCTCGGCCTCGCCGAGATTCAGCAGTTGGTCGGCGCCGGTACGCTGTTCGATACCTTGCTGGTGGTGGAGAACTATCCTGACAACCAAACGCTGCTGGATGCCAAAGCCGCGGTACGCTGCGAAGCGATCCATAATCGCGGTTACACGCACTATCCGCTGACGCTGCTGGTGCTGCCGGGCGAACAGCTGACGCTGCTGATGGAGTATCGCGACTGCGTTAGCGAGCCGGAACGTCTGGCCGAGCGGCTGTTATTGCTGTTGCAACAGCTGGTCAGCACGCCGGATCTGCCGCTGACGCAGTGGAAGTTGCAAACGCTGGCCGAGCAATCGCTGCTCGCCTGGGTGAATAACACCGGCGTGCAGCTGGAAAATGAAACCCTGCAACAGGCGATTGCCCAGCAGGCGGCGCGCACGCCCGACGCGCTGGCGCTAATGGATGTCGACCACCGTCTGAGCTACGGCGAAATGCAGCGTCAGGCCGCGCTGCTGGCGGATCGCCTGATTGAAGCGGGCGTGATGCCAGGCGATATCGTCGCCGTGGCGCTGCCGCGCTCGGTGCGTCTCAGCATTGCACTCACTGCCATCCTGCAGGCGGGCGCGGCGTACTTGCCGCTGGATATCGGTTATCCCGATGAGCGTCTGGCTTACATGGTGGAAGATGCGCGGCCGTGGGTGCTGATCACCGAATCCGCGCTGGAAACCCGCTTTGCCACGTTTGGCACGCTGATGATGTTTGATGGTTTAGCCGGTGAACACATTCAGCCGCGCCATCCTTTGCCGCAGGCGGACGCCAGTCGCCCGGCTTACGTGCTTTACACCTCGGGCTCGACCGGTAAACCAAAAGGCGTGGTGGTGAATCAGCGCGCCATCGTCAACCGCCTGCGCTGGATGCAGGCCAGCTATCCGCTGCGCGCCGACGATGTAGTGTTGCAGAAGACGCCGTGCAGCTTTGATGTATCGGTGTGGGAGTTTTTCTGGCCGCTGATGACCGGTGCGCAGCTGATGATGGCGCCGCCGGAAGCGCACCGCGATCCGCAGGCGCTGTGGCAGCTGATCGACGATTATCGCGTGACCACCCTGCACTTCGTGCCCTCGATGTTAGCGGCCTTTGTCGGCCATCTCGCCGCGCAAACCGAGCAAGCTTGCCCAACGCTGCGCCGCGTATTCTGCAGCGGTGAAGCGCTGGCGTGCGACCTGGCGCGCAGCTATCAGGAGATGATCGCCGCGCCGCTGCACAATCTGTATGGCCCAACCGAAGCCGCCGTCGATGTCACCTGGCAACCGGCCAGCGGCAGCGCGCTGGATGGCCTCAACGGACCGGGCGTGCCGATTGGCCGTCCGGTGTGGAACACGCAGCTGCATATTCTCGATAGCCTGCTGCGACCGGTACCGGTTGGCGTGCCGGGCGATCTCTATCTCAGCGGCGTGCAGTTGGCCGATGGCTATTTGCATCGCGCCGACCTTACGTCACAGCGCTTTGTCGCCGCGCCGTTTGCCGAAGGCGAGCGCATGTATCGCACCGGCGATATCGCCAGCTGGCGCGCCGACGGCGCGGTGGAGTATCTCGGCCGCAGCGACGATCAGCTAAAAATGCGTGGACAACGTATCGAGCCGGGCGAAATCGAACAGGCGCTAGTGGCGCTGCCGGGCGTGGCGCAGGCGGTGGTGGCGGCGCGCGCGCTGACGCAGCACGCCACGCCGGGCGTCGATAACCGTCAGCTGCTCGGCTGGCTGGTGGCCGAAACGGGCGTGGCGCTGGATATCGACGCGGTGAAGCAGCAGCTCGGCGAACGTCTGCCGGCGCATATGCAGCCGGTCAGCTATCTGCTGCTCGACCATCTGCCGCTCAGCGCCAACGGCAAGCTGGATCGTAAAGCGCTGCCGGTGCCGCAGCTCAGCGCGCGCAGCGGCCGCCTGCCGCACAGCGCCAACGAGCGTTTGCTGGCGGATCTGTTCCAGCAGCTGCTTGGTTGCGACAGCGTGTTTGCCGATGACGACTTCTTCGCGCTCGGTGGGCATTCGCTGCTGGCGATGCGTCTGGCGGCGGAACTGCGTCGTCGTGAGGTGCCGCCGCTCAGCGTCGGGCAGATCATCGCCGCGCGCAGCGTGGATAAGCTGGCGGCGCTGCTTGACGGCGGTGCCAACAGTGAAAGCGGTGGCAACGGCGAACTGCTGCCGCTGCGCGCCGGTCACGGCCCGACGCTGTTCTGCATCCATCCGGCATCCGGCTTCGCCTGGCAGTACAGCGCCCTGCTGCACTATCTCGACGGCGACTTCCCGATTGTCGGCCTGCAATCGCCGCGGCCAAACGGCGTGATTGCTGCCTGTCACAGCGTGGAGGCGATGTGCGAACGCCATCTGCAGGCGATTCGCCAGCAGCAGCCGAGCGGTCCGTATTTCCTGCTCGGCTATTCACTCGGCGGCACGCTGGCGCAAGGCATTGCGTCACGTTTGCAGGCGCAGGGTGAAACGGTGGCATTCCTCGGCCTGCTGGATACCTATCCGGCAGAAGGTCAGGACTGGCGCACGCCGGATGCCGATGAAGCGGAACAGGAAGTGGCGCGTGAGCAAGCCGAGTTTATAGCTGCGACCGAAGATGAGCGCGATCCGCTACTGCGTGAAGAGAAGGCGGCGATGTTTAGCACCATCGTCGCGAACTACAAAGACGCCGTCGCACGCCTGGCTGAAGCGCGAACGCCGCGCTATGCCGGCCACGCCACGCTGTTTATGGCCGAGAAAACGCTGCCGCCGGAGATGGATGTGCGCGCCAGTTGGGCACCGTTCGTTGATGAATTGACGATCTTCCCGCTGGATTGCGAACACGCCGATATTCTTTCAGCAGATTCGTTGCAGGTGCTGGGACCGTTGATAAACCGTTTGTTAGCTCGGCGTTAATTAAGGCACATACCGTAGCGGCGCGATTCATCGCGTTTTGACAAAAAACGCGCAATAAGTTGCGCCGCTACGGGTGATGCAAATGTGATTCACCGTTGGAGATTTATGGCTAAGCCCTCGATATTCCTAGATTTCAGTTTGCTTAAAAACAATGCATCGTTCCGCGCGATATTCTGCGCGCGCATGCTCTCGGTATTCGCCCTTGGCATGCTGGCGGTTGGCGTGCCGGTGCAAATTCAGGCGATGACCGGCTCCACGTTGCAGGTTGGCGTGGCGGTAATGCTCGATGGCATCGGCATGTTCGTCGGCCTGCTGCTCGGCGGCGTGCTGGCCGATCGCTACGATCGCCGCAAACTAATCCTGTTCGCGCGCGGCACCTGTGGCATCGGTTTTGTGCTGCTCAGCCTCAACGCCTTCAGCCCAGCACCTTCGTTGCTGGCGCTCTACTTCCTCGCTTTCTGGGATGGCTTCTTTGGCGCGCTTGGCATGACCGCGCTGATGGCGGTGATCCCGCTAATCGTCGGACGTGAACATCTGGCGGAAGCCGGTGCGCTCAGCATGCTAACGGTGCGCCTCGGCGCGATTTTGTCGCCCGCGCTCGGCGGCATGATCATCGTTGCGGCGGGTGTCGGGTGGGCGTTTGCGGTCGCCGCGATTGGTACGCTAGCAACGCTGATTCCGCTGGTGCGTTTACCGTCGATGAAGCCCGAACAACAGGAGCCGGAGCATCCGCTGCGCGCGCTGGCGAGCGGCATGCAGTTTGTCTGCCAGCATAAAGTGGTGGGCGCGGTGGTGCTGGTTGGCTTGCTGCTCAGCATGGTTGGCGCGGTGCGTATTCTGTTCCCGGCGCTGGCGCTGACCTATCACGCCGATGCATCCGCATTAGGATTGATGTACTCGGCGGTACCGCTGGGTGCGATGATCGGTGCTTTTACCAGCGGCTGGGTGCGGCAGTTAACACGTCCGGGATGGGTGCTGATGGGCTGTGCGCTGCTGGCATTTGCCTGCATCGCCTCGCTCGGTCTTTACAGCCATCTGCTGCCCGCGCTGCTGGCGCTGGTGTGTTACGGCTACAGCAACGCCATCGCCTCGCTATTGCAGTTTATGCTGACGCAGCACCACACGCCGGATGCGCTACTGGGACGCGTCAACAGCCTCGGCACCGCGCAGGATGTGACCGGCGATTCGGTTGGGGCATTGGGTTTGGGGGCGCTGGCACGCGTGCTGGCACCGCTGAGCAGCGTGCTATGGTTTGGTGGACTGGCGGCGGGATTGCTGGTGCTGTTGTCGCTGGCGGCGCGCGGCCTGCGCACGGCGCGCCTGGGTGAACAACCGGACGCTCCGCAACCCGCCACCGCAGATGCTTAACGGGTAAACTGCCGCTCGATGCTGCTGAGCATATTGCTGGCGCTGTAGTAATCGAGACGAAAAGTATCGTTACCTACGGCAAAGATGTCGTGCTGCTGTACCGCCGGCAGATGGGCGAGGAATGGATTCTTCGCCACCTGCGGCACGGTTTTCTCATCAGCGGCGAACAGCAGTAGCGTGTTGCCGGTGATGCCATCGGCCATGTTTTCGCCATTCAGCTGAATAATGTCATTGCGCTTACCCATGCTGGTGCTGCCCTGAAAACTGGCGGGCGGCGCGGCCAGCGTAAAGCCCAAATCCTGTAATAGCGCGCCCTGCGCCGATGCTGGCGTCCACAAGTTCATTCCGCGTCCATCTTCGTAATAGACCAGCGCAGAGGTCGGCTGCGGCGGCAGCGTAATCTTGTGACGCACTGCTTCGACTCGTTGGTCGAATGCTGCGATCACCTTATTGGCATCAGCTTCATGGCCGGTAATCTCGCCCAGCTGCAAGGTCAATGCCTGCCAGCTCTTATCGCCGTAGTCGATCACTAACACCGGCGCGATGGTTTGCAGCTGATCGTAAAGGCGCAGCGCCGAATCGCCGCCGGTGGCGGCAATCACGATCAAATCCGGCGCTTCGGCGGCAATCGCTTCGGCATTCGGCTGTGAGATATAAAGCGGTTTAACCTGACGCGCTTTGGCCACCGCGCTCCATTGCGTAAAAAAGCCCTGCGCATCCGATACGCTGCTATTGCGACTGGTGGCGCCGGAGCCAACCAGCGGCGCGTTAATTGCCAGCAAAGTGCCACTCAGCGTAACGCTGGTCGAGACAATGCGCTGCGGCGGCTGTTGCAGCGTGAAGGGGCCTTTCGGTGTGGCGATAGTGCGCGGCCAGGCGGCGTCGGCTTGTACATGGGTGCAGATGAAAAACAGGCTAAGCAGCAGAGAAAGAGCGGGGAAACGCATCAGGTTGTCCATCACTTGATAGTTGAGAATAAATATCATTATCAAAAATAAGTGCGGGTGCAAGGGAAATTGTGCGTGGTTTCCCCTCTCCCGCAAGCGGGAGAGGGAATAATTAGGTGGAGAGAATGGTTAGGTGGGCGCGGCCGGCTCCTTTTCCCGCGCGCGGGAGAGGGCTGGGGTGAGGAGCAAACCGCACCAACTTACAACGAATAACGCGCCATCGGCGCCACAGCCTTAATCACGCCATTAGCTTGCATATATTCACCAAACGCCTGATAGCGCGTCCGATCAAACGCCGCACTGTGCGCGGCGAAATATGGCAGCGTGGCCTGCCACGCCTCGTGATTGAGCGGCGTATTCAGCTCGGGATATTTTTCGATAAACGCCTGCCATGCTTCCTGCGGATGCGCGCGTAGCCACGCCACGCCGGCATCCAGGCCACGTAAAAACGCCGGAATGCGTTTGTCCTGCGCGGCAGTTTTCTGGTTTGCCAGGATGATCAACTCATCATAAGCAGGCACGCCGTAATCTTCCGGCTTGAACATCGTTGGCTTCGCGCCTTTGTCTTTCAGATCCAGCAGCTCATAGTTGCGAAAGATGGTCATCGCGCCATCAATCTTGTGCGTTAGCAACGCGGAGGTGCCATCCATATTCAGGTTGATAAGCTTCACCGAGTCGGCATCAACGCCCTGCGCTTTTAGCATATTGCGGATCGCCACGTCTTCGGTGCCCGGCACCGCGTAGCCGATGGTTTTGCCAGCGAAATCCTTCAGCGAGTGAATATCGTCTGACACCGTGGTCAGCGTATTCAGCGGCTGATTAATCAACGTGCCGACGCGAATCACCGGCACCTCTTTATCCACCAGCGTGTAGAGCTGCGGCTGGTAGCTGACGGCGAGATCGACTTTGCCCGCCGCCAGCAGCAGCGGCACGGACGCCGAATCGGCGGGCGCGATCATCTCGACATCCAGCCCCTCTTTCTTAAACGCGCCGCTGTGCTGGGCAGCAAAAATCGCCGCGTGATTGGGGTTGATAAACCAGTCAAGCAGCAGGCGAACTTTCTCCGCCGCCTGCACGTTAGCGGTCGCCAGCAGCAGCAACGCGGTCAATGCCATTCGTAGGGTTTTCACGGTATTTCCTTATGTAGATTGCCAGAGGATTTTCTTGCGCATCAACGCCACGCTGCCCGAAAGCAGCAGCGCCAGAATCAGTAACAGCAGCAGCGCCGCGAAGCTGGTGGCGGTTTCCAGTCGCGCGTTGGATTGCATCATCAGATAGCCGAGCCCTTCGCTGGCGCCGACCCATTCACCAATCACCACGCCAATCGGGGCCAACACCACCGCCATCTGCAGGCCGGAGAAAAACTGCGGTAACGCGGCAGGCCAGCGCACGCGCCAGAAGATGCGGAAACGCGACGACGTGGAGGTTTGCGCCAGCTCCAGCCAACCGACCGGCGTACGGCACAGCCCATCAAACAGTGACAAGCACAGCGGGAAGAAAAGGATCAAAGCCGCCACCACCACTTTTGAGGCGATGCCAAAGCCGAGCCACAGCACCAGCAGCGGCGCGAGGGCAAACACCGGGATTGCCTGGCTGGCGGTGACCAGCGGAAACAGCACGCGACGCAGCAGCGTACTGGCGGCCATCAGCACCGCCAGCGTCACGCCCGCGCCGACGCCCAGCAACAGCGCCAGCACAATTTCCGCCAGCGTATAGAGCGCGTGATGCCACAGCAGTTGACGATGCAGCCACAGCGCCTCCAGCACCGCCTGTGGCGCGGGCAGCAGGAAACTCGGCACGCCGCTGTGACGCGCCAGTAACCAGCCGCACAGCAGCACCACGATCAGGTAGATCGCGCTAAACACTGTTTTCATGGGTATTCAGTCGGGAGAAGAGTTGCGCCTGCGCCTGCAGGACGTCGGGATGATCAAACGGACGCGGCGCGTCACCGCCGGGAACCGGCCAGCTTTCGATAGCCAGCGGCTGGCCTTGCAGCAGCAGAATGTCATCGGCCATGCGGCACGCTTCCAGCGGATCGTGCGTCACCAGCAGCACAGTTTTGCCCCGCAGTAATCCGGCGGTCAGCGTTTGCAAACTGAGTTTGGTCATCACATCCAGCGTGGCGAAGGGTTCATCCATCAGCACCACGTCGCGCTGCGCATAAAGCGTGCGTGCCAGCGCCACGCGTTGCCGCATGCCGCCGGAGAGTTGATGCGGGGGTGCATGCGCCACGTCGCTGAGTTTTACCTGCTCGAGCAGCGCTAGCGCACGTGGGCGATCCGGCTTGTCGCCGCTGAGCCGCGCCGACAGCATCACGTTGTCGAGCACCGTCAGCCACGGATACAGCAGATCCTGCTGGCCCATCCACGCCACGTTGCCGGTTAAGCCCTGCACCGTGCCCTGCTGCGGCTGAAGTAAACCGGCCACCAGCCGCAGCAGCGTACTTTTGCCGATGCCGCTGCGTCCCAGCATTACCGTGGTTTTGCCACCGCGCAGGTGCAGATTCAGCCGCTGACACAGCGGTTTATCGCCCCAGCTAAAGCTCACATCGTTGAACAGAATGTCCTGATTCATGGGCGATTGGCCGCCAGAATCGCCAGCTGATGAAATCCGCGCTGCGCCAGCGCGTTAGCGGCCTGCGCGGCGCGGATGCCGCTGGCGCACACCAGCACGATGCGCTGTTGGGCGGGGGGCTGCCACGCGGCGATCGCCTGCGGCAAGATGCGCTCAACGCCATCCGCCACGCTGACCGGCGCTTCTTCATAGCTGCGCAGTTCGACAATGCAGTCATCGGCGGCCAACTGTTGCGGATCGATAAACGGCACCGCATGTTCCGGCTCGTCAGCATCATCAAAGCGGAACTGGCGGAAGTGCCAGTTCACAAAATCGCAGTTCACCAGACAACCGAGCGGTGAAGGCTGTAATTCCAGCAGTACGCTGAGCACCATCTGCGCCTGCATCGCGCCAAGCGTTGCCACCGCCGGGCCCATCACGCCTGCGGTGTTGCAGTTCGCTGCCGATGACGGCAAGCGCGGGAACAGCGCGCGATAGCTCGGCGCGCCGCCACAGAATCCGCCGACGTAACCTTGCCGGCCCAGCACCGAGGCGCTGATCAGCGGCATGCCCGCCTGCATGCAAGCATCGGAAAGTTGGTAGGTGACGGCAAAGTTATCGGCGGCGTCGATCACCAGATTGCATCCCGCCAGCGCCTGCTGCAGATTACTGGCGCTCAGCGACTGTTGCAGCGCCTCGATTTGCACCTGCGGATTGCGCTGCTGCAAGGCGTGCTGCGCGCGCAGCACTTTGGGCTGGTCGATATCCTGCTGCGTAAACAGCGTTTGGCGATGCAGGTTATGCAGCGCCACCACATCGTCGTCATACAGCCGAATATGGCCGACGCCCGCGCCCACCAGCTGCGGCAGGAGCGTGGCGCCCAATCCGCCCGCGCCCGCCACCAGCACGCGCGCGTTAAGCAGCTTCTGCTGCCCTGCTTCGCCGATTTCCGCCAGCATCATCTGGCGTTGATAACGTTGCATGTTTGCCTGCCTCAAGTAAGATTTGCCAGGCCGAAGATCGGCGTGGACGCGGCGGCCATATCGCGCTTCTCCATCAGTCCGGCAGCGCGCGCGGCTTGTCCGGCCTCAATCGCCAGCCGGAAGGCGTGGGCCATGCCGATTGGATCGCCGGCTTTGGCGACGGCGGTGTTGAGCAGAATGCCATCGAAGCCCATCTCCATCGCCTGCGCCGCCTGCGACGGCGCGCCAATGCCCGCATCAATGATCAGCGGGATGTCGCTGAACCACGCACGCATGGCGCGCAGGCCGTCGATGTTACGCAAACCCTGGCCGGAACCAATCGGCGCGCCCCACGGCATCAACAGTTCGCAACCTGCTGCCAACAGTTTTTCGCCAACGATCAGATCTTCGGTGGTGTACGGAAATACCTGAAAACCCTCTGCGCTGAGGATGCGCGCGGCTTCCACCAGCGCGAAAGGATCGGGTTGCAGCGTGTCAGCGTGACCAATCACTTCCAGTTTGATCCATGCGGTGTTGAACAGTTCGCGCGCCATGTGCGCGGTGGTGACGGCCTCTTTTACCGTGTGACAACCGGCGGTATTCGGTAACACGCGGAGGTTAAGGCCGGTTAGCAGTTCGCGGAATGCTGCGCCAGCCGCACCTTCGCGCCGCAAACTGACGGTGATGATGTCGGTGCCGGAGGCGGCAATCGCCTGCTGCAAAATAGCGGGCGAAGGATAGCCAGCGGTGCCGAGCAGGAAGCGTGATTGCGGTTCAAAATCGTAAAACATCGCTTAACCTCCCTGCATCGGTGACAGCACTTCGAGCTGGCAACCTTCATCCAGCCGCTGCGTGTCGTACTGACTTTTTGGCACAAACGCACCGTTGTAGGCGGTGGCGACGCAGGCCACATCAATTTGCTGCTCGATCAGCAATTCGCTCAGGCTTGTTGCCTGGGTGTTGATGAGGCGGCCGTTAAGCTGAATATTCATTGTTGAGCTCCCCAGAAATGCGTTGCATTAGCTGCTCTGCCAGCATTGGCGCCAGCAGAAAACCGTGGCGATACATGCCGTTGAGATAAAAGGTGTGATTGTGATAGTCGATTTCCGGCAGATTCGTCGGATAGGCCGGACGCAGCCCGCTGCCGCTCTCAATCACGCGCGCTTCGGCTAACGCGGGATGGATGGCATAGGCGGCGCTGAGTAACTCCATCATGGCGCGCGCGCTGATGGCGCTGGCATCGTCGCTCTCGATCATGGTGGCGCCGAGCATAAAATGGCCGCCGCGACGCGGCACCAGATAGCAGGGAAAACGCGGATGCAGCAGACGAATCGGGCGGGAAAACTGTACTTCATCGCTGTGTAAAATCAGCATTTCGCCGCGCACCGCACGCAGACGCGGCAGTTGCGGCGCGGCGTGGATGCCGCGACAATCGATAATTTGGCCGCTCGGCGCGTGATTGCTGAATGACACGCCGCGCGCGATCAGCGCGTCACGCATCTCCTGCAACGCCAGACGCGGATCGAGATGCGCTTCACCGGCGAAAAACAGACCGCGCGCAAAGCGCCCTTCCAGCGCCGGTTCAATGTCGGCGGGGTCGACCCATTGATGCTGCTCGGTCATGCGGGCGAAACGGTTGAGTTCCTGGCTATCGCGCGGCGGCGCAACCACCAACGTGCCCTGATGCTCGACGCTGCTGACGCGCTGTTGCCACCACGCGGCGGCGTGTTGCCCAAGAGTGATAACATCGCGCGGCGCGCTTTCGGCTTCACACCAGGGCGCCAGCATGCCGCCAGCAAACCACGATGCCGGGCGGCGCGCGTCATCGCCAATCACCTCAACGTCTTCACCGCGTTCCGCCAGCAAAGTGGCTACGCATAGGCCCGCCACGCCGCAGCCAAGCACGCTCCAGCGGCTCACAGCGCCGGCTCCAGGATGTTCAAACAGGGGGAATTCACATCGGCCTCTCAGTGTTAGCTGAGACCCGCAGATACAGGAGAAGGGAAATGGCGCATCCATCGAGCTGGTTTGAGCGCCAGACAGCCCAATGATAAAGACTGTCAGTCTTCCTACGCCAGTATCAACTGGGTCAGGTTCAAAGGGTCGCTAAACCGCGCAGTGCGCTATTAGCCTCTCAGTCTCTTTGGTGAGACTCCCCCGACGCGTCTATTTGTATTGCAGCCGATGGTCGCCGTCAAGCGCGGAATAACCGGATGCTTTACGTGGCATTTAGCATCACGGCATTTATCGCTACTTAGGCTTTGTGGATCACAAACGTAACATATGGTATACAAACACATTATTTTATGCGCAAGAACAGATTACAGGTGATGTCGGAATAACCATGAACAATATTAAAATTGCATTTATTAAAGCCGGCTGGCACAAAGAAATTGTCCATAATGCCCTGGTGGGTTTTGAAAAAGAATTAGCCGATCAATCCGTAGAAGCGGAATTAAAAGTGCTGGAAGTGCCTGGCGCATTTGAAATGCCGCTGCTGGCTAAGCGTCTGGCCGAAACCGGCAAATACGATGCGATTGTCTGCGCTGCGCTGGTGGTTGACGGCGGTATCTATCGCCATGATTTCGTTGCCGCTGCGGTGGTTGATGGCTTGATGAATGTGCAGCTGACCACCAACGTACCGGTGTTCTCCGTTTCATTGACGCCACATAATTTCCAGCCGGTTGATGTGATTGAAAACTTCTATACCGAGCATTTCATTAAGAAAGGCAAAGAAGCGGCACGCGCGGTGTTAGCGATCCATAATTTGTCGATTGATTGATGCATTAAAAAGGGAGCACCTCTTCAGGCGCTCCCTTTTTATTTATGATGACCTTCAACGGCTCATTTTCAGAATAGTGCTAATCATCTCGTAAAATAGTCTTACGAATAAAGTATCAGCTATTCGTCATTAACGCTGTGGATGATTCACTTCCAGCGGACGCAAATCAAACACCAGCACTTCCGCATCATCACCGTTAGCAAACTGCAGCGCGCTTTCGTTGCGAACGCGTGCACCGTCGCCCTCTTTGAACTTCACGCCGTTCACTTCGATGCTGCCGCGAGCCACGTGAATATAGGCGTAACGATCGGCATCCAACGCGAAGGTTTGCTGCTCGACACCGTCGAACAGTCCGGCATAAACGCGAATATCCTGACGCACGCTGAGTGAACCGTTATCCCCTGCCGGCGAAATAATCAGGCGCAGCTGACCGCGTTTGTCACGTTCCGCCACTGAAATCTGCTGATAACCGGGAGGCGAATTACGTTCGCCAGGCACAATCCAGATCTGCAGGAAGTGCACGTTGTCCGTTTTCGAGTGGTTAAACTCGCTGTGCGTGACGCCGCTGCCGGCGCTCATTAGCTGCACATCACCCGGCACAATCACCGAACCGGTGCCCATGGAATCTTTATGCTCCAGCGCGCCTTCCAGCACGTAGGAGATAATCTCCATGTTGTTGTGCGGATGCGCACCAAAACCGCGACCCGGTGCAACGCGGTCATCATTGATCACCAGCAAGTCTGAGAAGCCGGTTTGTTTTGGATCCCAGTAACTGGCAAACGAGAACGTATGATGCGAATTCAACCAACCGTGGTCACCCACTCCGCGTTGTTCTGACAGGCGTTGTTCAATCATGGTCTGCTCCTCAAATTTGCTGTTGGGGGGCGATTGCCCTTCCCGTTGCAAACAAGTATACGTAAACTGATTTGCCTAACAATGCGTCAAAATGACAATGACTGTCACCGATAAGTGGACAATATGCAGATTGAAGATCTCCGTATTTATGTAGCCGTCATCAAAGCCGGCAACTTCACCGCTGCCGCCGAACAGCTGATGCTGTCGAAGCAGTATGTCAGCCGCCGCATCGCCGCGCTGGAGGAGTCGCTTGGCGCGCGGCTGCTGAATCGCAACACGCGTAAGTTGTCGGTAACCGATAACGGCCAGCTGTTTGCGCAGCACGCGCAGCGCATTCTGGATGATGTGCAGGAAGCCGAGCTAGCGGTATCGGGGCGTCGTCAGGTGCTGCAGGGCAGCTTCCGCCTGAGCGTGCCGATGTCGTTTGGTATCAGCCATTTGTCGCCGTTTATTGCCGAGTTTCTCAGCCAGCATCCGGGTTTGCAGTTTCAGGTTGAACTGGCGGATCGGCATGTCGATATGGTGGGTGAAGGATTTGATATGGCGATTCGCATCGGTACGCTGCCAGATTCGAGTTTGATCGCCAGGCGACTGGGCGAGTTCCGCCGCGTGATCTGCGGCAGCCCGTCCTACCTGCAGGGCGCAGGCGCACCGCGAACGCCGGAGGAGCTGAGCGAGCATTTGTGTCTGCGCTACGGGCGCGAAAGCCAGACCGGCTGGGAACTGTTTAACGGCGACCAGCGCAAAGTGATTAGCGTGCATGGGCCGATGGTGAGTAATAACGGGGAAATGCTGCGCGACGCAGCAGTGGCCGGATTGGGTCTGATTATGCTGCCAGAGTTTATTGTGGCGCCAGCGCTGGCGAGCGGTGAGCTGGTGAAGGTGCTGGAAGAGTGGCAGCCGACCTCGCTCCATCTCAATGCGCTCTATCCGCAGCACCGTCAGCGCAGTGAGATCAATCGGGTGTTTATGACATTTTTGCAGCAGAAGTTGGCGTAAAAATTAAGTCCCCGTTGCGGCGCGATCTAATGCGCATATCAAGGGCGGCAATGTGCCCATCCCGGCAATACGTAATATATCGCGCCGCTACGGTAGGTAGGGTGTTAATGACTTTCGTGTGCAAAGGTAATCGATTTACGGCGCGCATCGCGCATCGCCACCGCATGGATCAGCAGACCCAACACCGCCAGAATCGCGCCTACCCAACCGGTGGATTGCCATCCCAGACCAGCGGAAATGGTCACGCCGCCCAGCCATGCACCGAGCGCGTTAGCGAGGTTAAACGCCGAATGGTTCATTGCCGCCGCCATGGTTTGCGCATCACCGGCAACATCCATCAAACGGATCTGCAACACCGCCGCCAGCGCTACCATGGTGCCCACCAGCATGACGTTGATGGCACCTGCCAGCGCATAATGCGCGGCAAACACGAAGGCGCTGAGCACCAAAAATGACCAGATCAGCAAAATGCGGATGGTCTTTTCAATGCCGCGATCGGCCAGACGACCGCCAGCGATGTTACCGATGATCATGCCTAAACCAAACAACGCCAGCACCGCCGGGATCCAGCTCACCGGCATCTGCGCCAGTTCGGTCATGGTCGGCTTCACGTAGCTAAACACCGAAAACAAACCGCCGCTGCCCACCGCGCCAATCGCCAGCGTCAGCAGTACCTGTTTGCGCGTCAGCGCCGACAATTCGCGCAGCGGGCTGGCATTTTTGTCGCCCGCTACGTTTGGCACCCACAGCCAGATCAGCAGCAAGGTCACCAGCGCCAGACCGCCGACAATGGCGAAGGCATCGCGCCAACCAAACCATTGGCCGATAGCGGTGACGGCGGGCACGCCGAGTAAGTTGGCGATGGTCAGGCCGAACAGCACCATCGAGACCGCTTGCGCGCGTTTGCGCCGTTCAACCAAACCGGCTGCGACCAGCGCCGCCACGCCGAAGAAGGTGCCATGTGGGAAACCGGCGAGGAAACGCGCCAGCAGCATCGAGTAGTATCCCGGCGCTATGGCGCTCAGCAGGTTGCCGGCGGCAAACAGGCCCATCAGCGTCATCAGGAAATTACGACGTGAGGCGCGCGCGCCCAGCACCGCCAGCAGCGGCGCACCAATCACCACGCCCAGCGCGTAGATACTGATGAGATGCCCGGCCGAGGGGATCGATACGTTGAGACCTTTGGCTGCATCGGGCAGCAGTCCCATGATGACGAATTCGCCGGTACCAATGGCAAAGCCGCCGGTGCCGAGCGCGAACAAAGCTTTTAGCACGCTCTGACGCGGCAGCGATGCCTCATCCGGCAGCTGAGTAAGTTGGGGTTGTACTGATGACATGAGTTTTCCGAACCGCAAGTGAAGAACTCAGTCAGGATCGTGATTGCCTGAAACAATCATCGTCAGGACTGAGCAGAGTGAGCGGCTTATGATAGCGCAAAATCCCGCTTCCGTAGCGGCGCAATTCATTGCGCGATAAATCGCGCCGCTAAGGAGTATGCGTATTCTGCAGCGCCAACAGCGCTGCGCCCATCATGCCGCCGTGATGCGCGAACTCACCTGGCACCACCAGACGATGTGCGGTGCGGCGTAATACGTAACCCTGCACCACCTCATCTAACGCCGCGATCAGCGGAGCCACCGACGCCAATCCGCCGCCCACCGCCACGCGCGACGCGCCGGTGATATTGATGGTGTATGCCAGCGGCTGACCGACAATTTGCAGCCATGCCTGAACGGTTTGCTGCGCCAGCGCATCCTGCTGCTGCCAGCATTCGATGATCTCAATGCTGCTCGCCGTGCGGTCATGCAACGTCTGATGCAGATTTTCCAGCCCCCGCGCACCGCCGTAGCTGTCAAGACAGCCCTTTTGCCCGCATGGACACGCCTTTCGCGGCAGTCGCCGCGTGACGCCATCAATCTCCACTTCGGTTAACGTGATCGGCCCATGTCCCCATTCGCCGGTCAATCCGTTTTGCCCGGTAATGATGCGGCCATCTGCCACCAATCCGCCGCCAACGCCCGAACCCAGAATCGCGCCAAACACCACTTTGTGACCTTTTCCCGCGCCCGCCAGCGCTTCCGCCAGCGTGAAGCAGTCGGCATCGTTATGCACAATCACCTGGCGTTGCAGCAGCGCGCCCAGCTCGTTCGCCAAACTGCGCTGGTGAAACGCGGGAATATTGCTGGCAAATATCTCGCCAGAGTCGGGTGCCACAATGCCTGCGGTGGAGATCGCTACTGCACTGCTGGCGGTAAACTGCAGGTGATGCTGGGCTAACATGCGACTCACCAGCGCGGTAAAATCGTCCCAGCTGCTAGCCGGAATTTTGTGCTGATCGAGCAGGATTAATTGATCCTGCGCATTCATCACGCCTAGCTTGATAAAAGAGCCGCCCAGATCGAGGCAAATCACCGCAGATTGTCTTCTCATAAACGTTTATCCATCACATCACGCAAACCGTCGCCCAGCACATTGAAGCCCAGCACGGTAATCAAAATCGCCAATCCGGGGAAGAGTGACACATAAATATTCAGGCCGAGGAAGTTGCGCCCATCGCTCATCATGGTGCCCCACTCCGGCATCGGTGGCTGCACGCCTAAACCGAGGAAGGACAAACTGGCGGCGGACAGCACCACCGCGCCCGCCGTCAGTGTGGATTGCACAATCAGCGGTCCAATTGAGTTGCGCAGAATGTAGTGCGTAATGATGCGCGGATAGCGCACCCCGAGCATATGCGCCGCTTCGATGTACTCCATGTTTTTCAGCCCCAGCGTCAGGTTGCGGCTCAGACGCGCATACACCGGAATCGAAAACAGTGAAATGGCGATCAGCATATTGGTCAGTCCTTCGCCGAGCACGCTAACGATCAAAATCGCCAGCACGATGCCGGGAAAGGCGAAGATGATATCCATTACCCACATGATCAGCGCATCCATCTTGCGTCCCGCTAAGCCGGAAATGATGCCGAGCGGAATACCGATCACCATGGAGATCGCGACGCTGAGGCTCACTTCAAACAGCGTGATACGCGCGCCGTAAATCACGCGCGAAAAAATATCGCGGCCATAATCGTCGGTGCCAAACCAGTGCGCGGCCGATGGCGCTTGCAAGGTGTTGAGCAGATCCTGCTCCACCGGATCCCAATGGGTAATCAGCGGAGCCAGCGCAGCAGCGAGCACCACCAGCAGCACTAACGCACCGCCGATGGCAATGGACGGATTTGCCAGTAAAGTGCTGATCAGGTGTCGGCTGCGCGAACGCGGCGGCAGCACGGAAGTATCAATGCTGTTCATCAGTCGAACCTTATTTTTGGATTGAGCAAGCCAATCAGGATTTCGCCCACCAGATTCATCAGCACCACGCCAGTCACGGCCACCAGCGTCACGCCCTGAATCACCGGATAATCGCGGTAGCGCACCGAATCCACCAGCAAGCGGCCAATGCCCGGCCAATTGAACACCGATTCAGTGACCACCGCGCCGCCAATCAAGCTGCCGAAGTTGAGCGCCACAATGGTGACAATCGGGATCAGTGCATTTCGCAGCGCATGCTTCCAGTTAATGCTGGCGGAGGATAATCCCTTGGCTTTGGCGGTACGGATGTAATCCTGACTCAGCACATCCAGCATGCTGGAACGCGTCATGCGGGCGATCATCGCCATCGGCAGGATTGCCAGCGTAACCGTGGGCATGATGTAGTTTTTCCACGAATCGGCGCCCAGCAGCGGTAACCAGCCCAACTCGACCGCGAAGTAATTCATCGCCAGTAGCGCCAGCCAGAAGTTGGCAATCGACGCACCGGCAATGGTCAACACCATCACGATTTGATCCGGAATCCGCTGGCGATAAATGGCGCCAGTCATGCCCGCCGGAACACCTATCGCAATCGCCAGCAGATACGCCAGCGCCGCCAGCGATAAGGTGTACGGCAAACGCTCGCTGATCTCCGTCATCACCGGACGCTGCGACTGCAACGACAAGCCAAGGTTGCCGTGCAGCGCTTCCGCCGCGAACCTGACGTATTGCAGCGGCAGCGGCTGATCGAGCCCCAGCCGCACGCGCATACTGTCCACCGCTTCCTGCGGCGCTTCCGGTCCCGCCATCAGCCGCGCCGGATCGCCCGGCAGCGCGCGGATGGCGATAAACACGATAATCGACACGCCGAAAATGATTAACGGCAGCGAAAGCACCTTTTTTGCGACATACGCTTTCATATCACATCAGCCATGAGGTTATTGCTTCACTGCGTCGCGCACGACGATTTGTCCGCCCGGCTGCATAACCACGCCGCTGATATTTTTACGTGCGGCATAGAGATCGTCCTGATAGAACAGCAGCACCTGCGGCGCTAATCCGCTGATCTGTTTTTGCGCCTGGAAATAGAGATCTTTGCGTTTGGCATCGTCGAGTGTGGATGCGGCGGTATCGATCAGATCATCGGTTTGCTTGTCGCTGAAGAAGCCCAGATTGGCCCCGCCCGGCGCAAAGCTGCTGGTGTGATACAGCGGACGGAGCTGCAGATCCGAGCCATATAAACCGGAAGACCAGGACGCCAGCACCGCATCGGTGCCCTGCGCGGCTTTCTCTTTGCCATCAGCAAATGCCGCTTTGGTCCACACGCCGCTCTCCATCTGGCGCACGTTAAGTTTCACGCCGATTTTGCCCCACATGCCCTGCAGCACTTGTGCGGTACGCGCATCCGGCGCCTGCACCGCAATCGACATCGGGAAACCGTCGGCGTAGCCCGCCGCTTTCAGCAAATCTTTGGCTTTTTGCAGATCGTAGGGATAGTCATGCAAGCTTTTGTCGTAGTTGGGATCGACCGGTGCCAACGCGGAGTTTGCCGGTTGCGCATAACCAAACATGATGGCTTTCACCAGCGCCTGCTGGTCGGTGGCGAAATTCAGCGCCTGACGCACGCGCACATCGCTCAGCGCTTTGCTTTGGGTATTGAGATCGACCCAGAACACCGCCGCGCCCGGCGACTGTTTAAGATTTACGTTGGCGTTGTTTTTCAACATGCCGGCAAACTGCGGCGGCACCGGGTTAATAATATCAACCTGACCCGATTGCAGCGCCATATTCATCACCGAAGGCTCGCTGCTCCACGTCCATTTAATTTCATCCGGCCCGGAAGATTTTCCCCAATAGTCGGGATTCTTTTGTTCAAGTACATATTCACCGGATTTGTACTGCACCAGTTTATAAGGCCCGGTGCCGTCGGCTTTATTGTTAATACTGCCCGCCTTGTCCGCTTTTGGGCTCACCATTAATCCTGGGCCGGAGGCTAAAACAGTTAAAAAAGCCGGATTGATTTTTTTCAGCTGAAACGTGACGGTAAGATCGTCTTTTTTCTTCACGTCCTGAATAAAGGTGCGAATTTTCCCACTACCCGCTAAACCGCGCTGCGTATTCAAATGACGCTGGAAGTTTTCCACTACCGCATCGGCATTAAAGGGCGTGCCGTCGTGGAATTTCACATTGGGTCGCAGGGTAAAGGTCCAGTTAAGTCCGCTGTCATCGGATGTCCAGGATAATGCCAATGCCGGAATGATTTTGCCGTCATCACCGAGACGCGTCAGGCCTTCGTACATTGGGTCCAGCACCGTGCCGGTAAAGGTCGCGGTTTGGTTGCCAGGATCCATGCTGCGCGGTGGTTCGTTCTGCATGATCACCAGCTGGCTGGCAAAAACGGAGGCGCTCGCCATCGACGCCAGTAAACAGCCAGCCAGCGTCAGTACCTTGAAATGCTTATTTTTGCTTTCCATGAAGGCCCTCAATGAATCATTGAAACTATCGGTGAAATATCCACGCTATATAAGCCACACTCACCAAACAAAAGCCAATAGGTTGGTTCATATAATTTACTTATAATCAGATCTGCATTCAGAAATTTAACTAAATAGCGTTGTATTTGTTTTCTGTCCTTATTATTGTCAGCGCATAGTGCTAACGCTGTGAGAACCTTAATGCTCAATGCCCACCAGCAACAAATTCTGCGCTTGCTTATTGCGTCGCATGGCATGAGCCGCACCGTGCTTGCGGAAAAAATGAAATTAAGCAAAGCCGCAATTAGCACGCTGGTGAAAGAGATGCTGCAGGCCGGATTGCTGGAAGAGAGTATTCCGGAATCCAGCGGCCAGGGTCGCCCATCGGTGTTATTAAAAATGCGTGCCGACAGCGCCTATTTTCTCGGTGCCTCGCTGCTGGACGAACGCGTGGTATTGGTGCTGATTGATATGCACGGCCGCACGCTGGCCGCCACCCAGATGCCGTTGAATCTCGATCCGCCGCAGCTGGCCAAAACCATTGCAGCGGCGATCCCGGACCTGATTGCGCAGAAATCAATTACGCAGGATCAGCTGATTGGCCTGGGCGTGACGCTTTCCGGCTTTGTCGATGAGCATCAGGCGATTTGCGTGCAGTCGGCGCTGCTGGGCTGGAAGAACGTGCCGCTGGCGGAACTGCTGAAACAGCAAACCGGGCTGGAAGTGTCGTTAGAAAACGATGCCAAAGCGCTGGCGGTAAGCGAGAAGATTTTCGGCGTGGCAAAAAAGGCGCGCAACTTCACCCTGATCTCGCACGGTGACGGCATTGGGTCGGCGCACTTCTTTCAGGGCCAACTACATCGGGGCGCACACGGCGCTGCCGGTGAAATCGCCCACTGCACCATCGAGCCCGGCGGACGTCCCTGCCGCTGCGGCAAACGCGGCTGCCTCGATACGCTGGCCTCGTTAACCGCCATCCGCGAAAGCGTGCGTGATAAAGCGCTGGAGAGTGAATCGATTACCGAACTGGAAGCGCTGGCGGTGAAAGGTAACAGCGCGGCGATTGCCATTTTGCATCAGGCCGGTCATGCGCTGGGCTTATCCATCGCCAATATTATCCAGATGAACGATCCCGAGTTGATTGTGATTGCGCATCAGCCCAATGCGTTTGATGGCTTACTGAAAACCGTGGTGATGCAGGCCATCGACAGCCATGTGCTGCCGTCGATTATCGGCAAAACACCGATCGCCAGCATGGTGATCAACGAAGAGAGCTGGGCCAGAGCCGCAGCCAGTGTGGCGGCGTATCGTTTTATCATTCACTTACCCGACTAGCGGAGGCTGCTATGCGCATTGCTTTTGGTGGCATTCATACTGAGTGCAGTACTTATAATCCGGTGCTGAATTATGCCGACGACTTCCGCATCGTGCGCGGGGATGAACTGACCACCAATCCTTATTTCGCCTTTTTGCAGGATTATGATGCCGAGTTTCTGCCGACCTTCCACGCGCGCGCCATCGCTGGTGGTCCGGTGGCGCGCGTCACCTACGACGATTTTAAGCAGGATTTCCTGACGCGCCTCGCGGCACATTTGCCGGTGGATGGCGTTTATCTCGCGATGCACGGTGCGGTTTATGTTGAAGGCATGGAAGATGCCGAAGGCGACTGGATCAGCGCCACGCGCGAGCTGGTCGGCGCGGAGTGCCCGATCACCGTCAGCTACGATCTGCACGGCAACGTTACGCAACGCATCATCGATGCCATTGACATGTTCTCGACCTATCGCACTGCGCCGCACATTGATGTGGAAGAGACCATGCGCCGCTCGGTATCGATGCTGGTGAAAAGCCTGCAAACCGGCGTCAAACCCGGCGTGGTGTGGGCGCCGATTCCGGTGGTGTTACCCGGTGAACGCACCAGCACCGAAGATGAACCGGCGAAAAGTTTGTATGCGCGTTTGCCCGCGATAAACCAGCTGGAGCACATCTGGGATGCGTCGCTGATGGTCGGTTACGTCTGGGCCGATGAACCGCGCGCTACCGCCGCCGCGATCATGACCGGCACCGATGCCGATGTGCTGGCGGAACAGGCGGCTAAACTGGCGCTGGCTTACTGGCAGGCGCGCGATGAATTCAGTTTTGGCTGCGTCACCGGCAGCATTGAAGAGTGCGTCAGCATGGCCATCGCCAGCGAAACTGCGCCGGTGATTCTGGCTGATTCTGGGGATAATCCCACCGGCGGTGGCGTCGGCGATCGCGCGGATGTGTTGGCGGAACTGATTCGCCAGGGTGCGCAGCAGGTGATCGTGGCTGGTATCACCGATAAACCGGCCACTGACGCGGCCTTTGCTGCTGGCGTTGGCGCAAGCTTAACGCTGAATGTCGGCGCATCACTCGATCCGGCCGGCGGCAAAGTGCAGGCCGAATTTGTGGTGAAACATCTCAGCGATGATGCGCGTTCGCTGGCGAAACAGGCGCTGCTGCAAACCGACGGCATCACGCTGGTGGTCGCCGACCGTCGCCGTCCCTATCACAACCTGGCGGATTTCGCCCTGCTCGGCCTCAATCCTGCAGCGGCTAAAATCGTGGTAGTGAAGTCCGGTTATTTGTCGCCGGAGCTGGCCCCGCTGGCCAATCCCAACCTGATGGCGCTGTCGGAAGGCGTAGTCGATCAATATGTGGAACGCTTAACTCGCCAGCGCAAATTGCAGCCCGCCTATCCGTTCGATACCGATTTCACTTATCTGCCGGTTAGCCACTTATCGGCACGCTTTATGGCAGCGAAATGAACGCGCCCGCTTCAGCAGTCGAACCGGTGCTGCGCATCGAAAATCTGACCGTCGCCTTTCGCGTTGAGGATCACTGGCGCGAGGTGGTAAAGAACCTGTCGCTCACCGTTAATGCCGGTGAAACGCTGGCGATTGTCGGTGAATCCGGTTCGGGGAAAAGCGTCACCTCGATGGCGATCATGCGCTTACTCAACATGCGCCACGCGCGCGTCAGCGGCAAAGTGCTGCTGAACGGCGTCGATCTGCTGACGCTGAGCGAATCCGCCATGCGTGACATTCGCGGCAATGCGGTGGCGATGATTTTTCAGGAGCCGATGACCAGCCTGAATCCGTCGTTCACCATCGGCAATCAAATTGCTGAGGCGCTGATCAATCACCGCAAAATCAGTAAACGCGTCGCGCGTGAAGAGACCATTCGGCTGCTGGAGAAAGTGCGTATTCCCAACGCGGCGAAACGCTTCAATGATTATCCGCACCACTTTTCCGGCGGCATGCGCCAGCGCGTGATGATTGCGATGGCGCTGGCGCTGCGGCCAAAACTGCTGATTGCCGATGAACCGACCACCGCGCTGGACGTCACCATTCAGGGGCAGATTCTTGACCTGATCAAGACGTTGCAGGAAGAGGAAGGCACGGCGGTGCTGTTTATCACCCACGATATGGGCGTGGTGGCAGAAGTGTCGGATCGCACGCTGGTGATGTATCAAGGCGATGTGATGGAAACCGGCACCACCGCCGCGATTTTTTCCGCGCCCGCTGCCGATTACACCCGCACGCTGATTGCGACCGTGCCGCAGCTTGGTGCAATGCGCGGCATTGCTGGGCCGCGTAAGTTTTCCTTTGACCCGCGCGACGCATCTGAGACCAACCCTGTATCGACATCGCAGCAGCCGCTGCTGTCGGTGAAAAATCTCAGCACCCGCTTCAGCATCCACGAAGGCGTATTCAGCCGCAAAACCGGCGCGGTACATGCGGTGGAGAACATCTCGTTTGATCTAATGCCGGGCGAAACCTTGTCGCTGGTTGGTGAATCGGGCTGTGGAAAATCCACCACCGGACGTTCACTGACGCGCCTCGTCACACCCGACGCGGGTGAAGTGGCCTTTGATGGTTACGACGTACTGAATCTTTCTGTTCATGAGCTGCGCACTTTGCGCCGCGCCATGCAGATGATTTTTCAGGATCCATTTGCCAGCCTCAATCCGCGCATGTCGGTGCTGGAAGCGCTTACCGAGCCTTTTCTGCAACATCGTTTAGGCAGCAAAACCGAGGCGCGCACGAAAGCCGCCTCGCTGATGGAGCGTGTCGGGTTATCCGCTGACATGATGAAACGCTATCCGCACGAATTTTCCGGCGGCCAGCGCCAGCGTATCTGCATCGCTCGCGCGCTGATGCTCGATCCGAAAATAATCATCGCCGATGAATCGGTATCGGCGCTGGATGTCACGGTGAAAGCGCAAATCATCAATCTGCTGCTCGACCTGCAACAAGGCCTCGGCTTGTCGTATCTGTTTATTTCCCACGATATGGCGGTGGTTGAGCGCATCAGTCATCGCGTGGCGGTGATGCTGCTGGGTGAAATCGTCGAGATCGGCCCGCGCGCGGCAATATTTGAAAATCCGCAGCATGATTACACGCGCAAATTACTGTCGTCGGTGCCGGTGCCCGATCCGGCGCGACGTCATGTGAAGCGCCAGATTGACATCAGCGAGCTGAAAAGCCCGGTGCGTGCATTGGGATTTGTGCCCGAAGCGCGACGTTACCGTGAGGTGAGTGAGGGGCATTGGGTAATGGAGTAAGCGCTTTTTAGGGTGCGTATTAATGCGCACATGGAAGCAGGTCGCCATGAATGGCGACCCTGCGACAATCTGTGATTACCTATCGATCCGTGCAGAATGTTTCCCGCATTATTGTTTCATACACAACAGGCAAAATACCGCTCGGCAGTCGGGATAATGCGTATGGAAATATTGCCAGGCATGGTCAGGAGAATAAAACGATCCCATGAACACACGATTATCATAGGCAGGAGCCAGGCGGCAACTATCGCGGTGCAGATTGCAGCACCCTTCTGTATCTGCCTGACTAAAGACATAAAAATCCGTGATGCTTAAGTTCATCCGCTACTCCTCATGGGCAGAGATAAATACTAATTAATAAAAATCTTTAAAATCGCCCGTTGCGGATACTATTTGTACATTTTTTAGTAATCAGCTCAAAATGAGCCATAAAATAATTATAGTCTGCGTGGAGTCGGCTGTCTTTAATTAAAAATAAACTTATTTAAGCCGAACGTAATAAAAGAGTAATTTAATAACTATTATTTAGCCCCCTTTTGTCGCTGCGCTTAATAGGGCCAACATTTACTGTTAACGGCGGTCATCACTTATAAATTCCCGCTAAGATTTATCTTAAAAAAATGAAATTCATTTCTGGTCAATTAAACTTAAGTAAACTTAAATTAAGCCACCGGAGATAATATCATGCTCAGTTATACTATCCGTATCGAATTGAAAGAACCCACCGCTGGCGCGCAAATTGAATTGCTCTATGCGATGCTTGAGAATGGTTTCGCGCGTAGCTTGGTGTGCGAGAAAGGCTACACTTATGTGTTACCCACCAATGAATACGTTTATGTAGGCAGCGAGAATATAAGGAGTTTAACCGACCGGGTGGTCACTTTGGTGAGCGAGTTCAGTGAGGATCCTTCGGTGATGATTACTCAATCCGCCGCAAGGTGCTGGTCAGGTTTACGCGGCGTAAACCTCGCTTAATAGCGAAGATAAACGCCCTCTGCCCACTACGAAGGCGTTTATCCTTTAATTTAAATAAACTTAAAATATAATTAATTAGCCCGGATAAATACCGCGATCTTTACGTGCCAGTAAAATACGTTCGCAGGCAACGATATAAGCGGCAGTGCGCAGCGAGCAGCGCTTTTCGGCGGCCTTGTCCCAAACGTGAACCATGGCTTCGGTCATGATGCGGTCCATACGCTGGTTAATCTCATCTTCGCTCCAGAAGAAACTCGCCATATCCTGCACCCATTCGAAGTAACTCACCGTTACCCCGCCAGCGTTACAGATTACGTCTGGCACCACCTGCACGCCGCGACTCGCGAGCATATCATCTGCATCCGGATAAGTTGGGCCGTTTGCCCCTTCCAGTACCAGTTTGGCACTAATAACTTCTGCGCGCTCGCGGGTAATTTGTCCTTCCAGCGCCGCCGGGATCAGAATATCCATGGCGGTGGTCCAGAACTGCTCTCTGTCGATCTCTCGCGCGCCAGGGAAGCCAGCAATCTGTTTATGTTCGATCTGCCATGCAGTCAACGCGGCTAAGTCAATACCGCCTTCGTTGAGTAAGGTTGCGGTGTGATCCTGAATCACCACCACACGCGCACCGGCTTCGGCGAACAGACGCGCGGCTTCGCTACCGACATTACCAAAGCCCTGCAGCGCCACGCGTGCGCCTTCAATGGTGATATTGGAGCGTTGTGCCACTTCCCGACCGGTAATAAATACGCCACGCCCCGTCGCTTTCTCACGCCCTAACGAGCCGCCAAGATGGATCGGTTTACCGGTGACCACACCGGTAATGGTGGTGCCGTGATTCATGGAGTAGGTATCCATCATCCACGCCATCACTTTGCCATTGGTGCCGACATCGGGTGCGGGAATATCTTTCTGCGGGCCAATAATCAGGCCGATTTCACTGGTGTAGCGGCGGGTTAATCGCTCCAGTTCACCTTCAGACAGCGAGTGCGGATCGACACGGATGCCGCCTTTGGCGCCGCCATAAGGCAGGTTAACCGCCGCACACTTGATGGTCATCCAGGCGGATAGCGCCATCACTTCATTCAAATCGACAGCAGGATGGTAACGCACGCCCCCTTTGCCCGGCCCGCGTGAGAGATTGTGCTGTACGCGATAGCCTTCGAAGTGGCGAATCGAGCCGTCATCCATCTGCACCGGGATGTCGACAATCAGTGCTCTTTTGGGGTGACGCAGGGTTTCTATCCAGCGAGACAATTCACCAAGATGAGGCGCAACACGGTCAATTTGGCTCAGGTAGGTAGTCCAGGGAGATGTACTGCTTTCAGAAGCGTAAGATAACTTTTCCATGAGAAGCCTGTAGGTTCAGAGTTATTTATATTGAAAAGACGTGGAAAGGTAATGCATTGCACTAGACGGAAAGTAATTTAACACCTTTTCAGACAAGCGGGTCAGGCCAAATAAGAGGGGTTTAACTTTTTCGACACAAAAATGCCTGAATAAATGAATAACTAAGCATTAAAAAAGAGCCACATACGGCGCATATCCATGCATTAATTATGCACTTAATTGCATAAATTTTGATTTTATCCCTATTTTTCAGTTCTTTGATGGTCATCAAAAAGTGAATAAACTGTTATTTTTCCGCATTGACTTTGTTAACACTCGCCACCACGATGAGTAAAACCCAGCTGGAAACCTCCATCATGAATTAGCGTTTTATTAATTTCGTTTTTCTTTCATCTATTTAAACGTGCCTCTTTAAGGTTCAACCCATATTTGCCATTGATGCTTGCGGGCAGGCATCGTCATGCGTCTTTTCGCCAGACTGAAGGAATCATTGTGTCTAACAAACCTACACAAGGGCAGATTCAGCCTGCTCGGGCTCACGACGCCCCGCAAAAACTGCAGCGAGGGCTGAGCGAACGCCATATTCAGATGATCGCGCTGGGCGGATCGATCGGTACCGGGCTGTTTATGGGCGCGGGACGCAATATTGCGGTAGCCGGAACCTCGATATTAATCATCTACCTATTGGTGGGTTTTTTTAGCTATATGGTGATGCGGGCAATGGGGGAAGTGCTGCTTAGTCGGCTCGACTATCGCTCGTTTGCCGATTTTGTCAGTGATTATCTCGGCCCCAAAGCCAGCTTCTTTCTCGGTTGGTCGTACTGGCTAAGTTGGGTGGTAACCTGCATCGCCGATGTGGTGGTATGCGGCGCGTATATGCAGTATTGGTTCCCGGAAATGTCGGCGTGGATACCCGCGTTATTTACCCTCGGTATTTTGTGTCTGTTTAACATGTTGTCGGTGAAGGCTTTTGGTGAAGCTGAATTCTGGTTTGCGCTGATCAAAGTGATCACCATCATCGCGCTGATCATCACCGGCGGATGGATGGTATTTACCGGCTGGACCTCGCCGGATGGCGTTAAAGCCTCGGTGCACAACCTCACCGATCCTGCGGTGTTCATGCCGCATGGCATCACCGGTTTTCTGGCTGGTTTTCAGATCGCGATTTTCTCTTACACCGGCATTGAGCTGCTCGGCACCATGACGGCAGAAACGCGCGATCCCGAGAAAATTTTGCCGCGCGCGATCAACTCTCTGCCGCTGCGGATTGTGATTTTCTACTTGCTCTCGATGATGGTGATCATCGCGGTGACGTCCTGGCAAGGGGTATCGCCGGATACCAGCCCGTTCGTGACGCTGTTTGCCAAAGCCGGCTTGCCTGCGGCGGCAGCGATCATTAATTTCGTCGCACTCACCTCGGCGATGTCTTCCGCCAATAGCGGCGTCTACTCCAGCACCCGCATGTTATACGGCTTATCGATCGAGAAGCATGCGCACTGGCAGTTTCGTATTCTTTCACGCACCACGCGTATCCCGCTGCGCAGCCTGCTGTTCTCCTGCTTCTGCATGCTGAGCGGCACCTTGCTGCTGTTCCTGGTGCCGAATGTGACAACACTGTTCACCATCGTTTCGACGCTGGCCGCCATTCTGGTGATCTATTGCTGGGGTATGATTCTGGTCTCTTATCTGGTGTACCGCCGGCAGCGTCCGGATCTGCATCAAAAATCCAAATTTAAGATGCCCGGCGGCAGGATGATGGCGTGGGCGACGCTGATGTTCTTCCTGTTTTCGGTAGTGATCATGATATTTGATTCCGACACGCTCGCCGCGCTAGCCGCTTCGCCGGTGTGGTTCATTGCGCTGTGGCTTTGCTGGAAGATGAAGGAGAAGCGGAAAACGGCAGTGAAGGTAGCGGCATGATTAGGCCGCTACTTCATCAACACGTTAAACTGTGGATTGAACTCGTCGAAAATCGGCAGCGCGGCGGCACCCAGCGCGGCGGTATCGCTGCCGGTCATACCGATCTTTACGCGTGTTCCGGTGAGGTAGCGACCGCGCACTGACTGATAGAGCGGCGGCAGTCGACGCATGATTTTATCCAGCAGCACCGCAGGCATCATGCCGCCGATTATCACGCTTTCGGCATCGAAGATGCATTCCAGCAGGTTAATCGCCTGACGCAGCGGCGTTAACACGCTATCGATCCATTTATCGAACAGCGCCGGATCGACTTCCAGCAAATCTTCCGGCAAAGCGGTCATCGGATCGAGCCCGCAAAACTCGTACGCCGCCTGCAGTGAAACATAGCGTTCTAAACAGCCGTGGTTGCCGCAGTAACATTCGCGTCCGCCCGGCTCCACCACCACATGCCCGACTTCGCCGGCGTTATGCGCATGGCCGCTATAGACGTGCCCATCCATGATGATGCCAGCGCCCAAACCGGTGCCGATGTAGAGATAGACAAACGAATTGAGCTGACGCGCGACGCCATGAAAGCGCTCACCAATTGCTGCCACCGTGGCATCGTTTTCCAACGTCACCGGCACGCCGCTCATCGCGGCGAGTTTGGCTTCGATATTCACCTGTTCCCAGCCGTGCAGCGTGGTCGGCCCCATTGACGAGATGCCCTCAACACCAAACGGACCGGGCATCACCACGCCAATGCCCAGCACTTTCTGCCAGCGATCGCCCAGCTGCGTTTTAATTTCGCTGAGCACGTCGGCGATGCGCGCTAATGTGGCATCCGGCTGGGGCTTTTGTACCAGAATCAGGCGGCGAAAATGAATTTCGCCGGTGAGATCCACCAGCACAATCAGCAGCGTTTGGTGATCAAGATGGATGCCGATCGAAAAGGCGCTGGCGGGATTAAGCGTCACCGGAATTGCCGGTTGCCCGCGTCCTTGTTTGCGCGGCGCTCGGCTGGTGAGCAGTTCGGCCTGCTCCAGCTCCGCCACAATATTCGACACGGTTTGCGGCGTCAGGGCGGTGAGACGAGCCAGCTCGGCGCGGGTCAATTCGCCGTGCAGGCGAATGGCTTCAATGATCACGCGGCGATTGTGCGCCCGTGCGTGTTCCAGATTGGTTCCCGACGTTTTCACCTTGCTCCCTTCCCTTTCGTCACCTGCGCTGCGAATAGCCGCATCAATATCTCTGATCGCACACACATTTTACAACCCTTTCGGGCAGGTGAATGGTTGAGGCAGGGATGTCGATAATTTTAACTCTTGGTGACCATCCCAACGGTTATTTGATAAAAAGCCAACCTGCCACGGCTACCAGGCCGGTTAACAACGATGCGAAAACCGCGCCTGTTACGAATGAATGAGTTGTCGTCTGAAATAAATGATGAACGGGCATGGCTCTGCATTTGTATTTGGTTAGCCCCAGCAGTGGATGTTGCTAGTAGAGCTTTTTCCCGTTTTATAGCCCACTTCATAATTTAAACATATTCATCCGGGGGGCTTGCAGGAGACAGAGTTGAAGCAAAACGCTTCTGCCGCCCCTAAGTCTTGACCGCTCCACCCTTGCAGTTCAGGGCCGTCACGCTAAATTAATGTTTTATCAGCATGTCAGTATGTTTCTATGGATAAAATCGTCGATATCTTCCTTCGCCTGCTCTACTAAGCCTTTAGATGGCAGGGTTAAAATCTGCTCACTATAACCAAACAGCATTGCATCCAACTGGCGCGCTACGCGGTGCACATCAACAATTCGGAACGACTGCTCGTCCATGCCTGTCTGTATAATGTTTGCCAGCACCTCATGCCACTCATCCAGAAAGGTTTGCATCAGACTCGCGTAAGCTTCGTCATGAGTAGAGAGTAACCATAAGGAACCATATAATTTACGGGTCGGGTCGGGGGCATCGGTAATCATCCCGTTAATAAATTCCTGCAATTTTTGCCTGGCGGATAAAGGCTGAATGATGAAACGAAATTCCTTAATTTCTGCATTGATAAAACTTGTTACTGCCGCGAGACTCAGCGACTGCCAGTCTTTAAAATAATGGTAAATATGGCTTCGTGATAGGCCCAGATACTCTGTTACATCTCGCGTTTTAACCTTATCAATACCCTTCTCTGTAAATAACTCAATAACCGCATTAAGAATTTTCTCTTTCATTAGCTCAGATTTAGCGTTCATCTCTTACCTCAGTTGACTTTGAGCGGTTGCTCAAATAACATATACCATTATTGAGCACTTGCTCTATTTTAACAGAAGTACCACTCATGAACACTGAAAATATAAAGGCTATCTCCCCGACCACAAGCGCCTCCGGCACGCTGAAATCACTGGCTAACCGCTACCGCAAAAAGCTTTTCTTTACTTTTTTATTGGTCGTTGCCGAAAACTTCACTTATCTGTTGTATCCGATTCTGGCTGGCGTCTCCATTAACGCCATCATGTCCGGGCAGACGATAAATGCGATGCTCTATGGCGTATTGATCTTATTTATCTGGTGTCTGGGTGCAGCGCGCAGAAGCGTTGATACCCGCACTTTTGCCAGGATTTATGCGGCCCTGGCGGTATCCGTGATTAAGACTCAACGTAAAAATAACTTTAATCATTCAACCGTTGCAGCACGGGTTGTGTTGTCGAGAGAGTTTGTTGATTTTTTTGAACTGCACTTTCCTATGCTCATCACTTCGCTGTTTTCGATGATGGGTGCCGCAGTAATGTTGCTGATTATCGAATTCTGGGCGGGTATTGCCTGTTTGGTCATCCTGGCTTTACTGGCCTGTTTCCTGCCTGGTTTTGCCCGTAAAAATGAAGTGCTCTATAACAAACTCAATAATCGGCTGGAAAAAGAGGTTGATTTTGTTAGCAGGGCGACATCGTTATCTTTACAGCGACATTACTCCACGCTCGCCAGATTACGCATACGCCTCTCCGATCGCGAAGCAATGGGATATCTGTCAATCGGCGTGCTTGTCGCCATGCTATTTAGTCTGACCATTATCTGGATGACGCAGACAACGGGGATCAGTGCCGGGCACATTTATTCGGTCATGACCTATATGTGGATGTTCGCTACCAGCCTGGATAATGGCCCTCAACTGCTGGAGAAATACTCCCAGCTGAGTGATATCGGCCGCCGCGTCCATACGGAACAAATCTGATCCTAACGCACACTGCAAATTTTACTGCTTATTCCCGGATATTCCGATGCCGCAATTTTTTATTGAAAGGCCTGTTTTTGCATGGGTTATCGCCCTGTTTATTGTACTGGCAGGCATAATTGCCATTCCGCAGTTGCCCGTGGCGCAGTACCCCGCTGTGGCTCCTCCGAGCGTCAGCATTACGGTGACCTATCCCGGCGCCACGCCAGAAACGATGAATGAGTCGGTCATCTCGTTGATCGAGAGAGAAATCTCCAGCGTTGACGACATCCTCTACTTCGAGTCTTCAAGTGATACGTCAGGCACTGCCAGCATTACAGTGACCTTTAACCCCGGAACGGACATCAAGCTCGCTCAGGTTGATGTGCAGAACAAAATCAAGGTGGTTGAATCCCGGCTGCCTCAGACCGTACGTCAGAACGGTCTGAACGTGGAGGCGGCCAACGCGGGATTTCTGATGATCGTCGGGTTGCGCTCGCCCTCGGGTCGATTCAGCGAACAGGACCTAAGCGACTATTTTGCGCGTAACGTTTCTGAGGAACTACGTCGCGTGCCAGGCGTTGGCAAAGTACAGCTGTTCGGCGCTGAGAAAGCAATGCGCGTATGGCTGGACCCGGTCAAACTATTTAACTATAAGCTCTCGGTCAGCGACGTTACCACCGCGCTGAGCCAGCAGAACGCCCAGGTCTCGCCGGGCAGAATCGGCGATGAACCGGCGCAGCCCGGACAAGCGGTGACCTACCCGCTTAACGTACGCGGGCAGCTCAGTTCTGAGGAAGAGTTCCGCAACATTACGCTTAAGGCGCTAAGTAACGGTTCGCGCGTCCGGCTGGCTGACGTGGCGCGCGTGGAACAGGGTCTGCAGAGCTACGCGTACGCGATTCGTGAAAACGGCCATCCGGCTACTGCCGCAGCGATCCAGCTGATGCCGGGTGCCAATGCCGTCAGCACGGCAGAGGGCGTGCGTTCTCGGCTAAATGAACTCTCAACGGTGCTGCCGCAGGGCATGGCGTTCTCGGTGCCGTTTGATACCGCGCCGTTTGTGAAGCTGTCGATTGAGAAAGTCATCCACACTTTTATTGAAGCCATGGTGCTGGTATTCCTGGTGATGCTGCTATTTCTGCAGAATCTGCGCTATACCTTTATTCCGGCAATTGTCGCGCCGGTGGCGCTGCTCGGCACTTTTACTGTAATGCTGATGAGCGGGTTTTCCATTAATGTGCTGACCATGTTTGGCATGGTGCTGGCTATCGGCATCATTGTTGACGATGCGATTGTGGTAGTGGAGAGCGTTGAGCGCCTGATGGCTGAAAAAGGCCTGTCGCCAAAAGAAGCAACACGTAAGTCAATGCGCGAGATTACGCCAGCGATTATCGGTATTACGCTGGTGCTTACCGCCGTATTTATTCCCATGGGATTCGCCACCGGCTCGGTTGGCGTCATCTATCGGCAGTTCACACTTTCGATGGCTGTTTCCATTTTGGTCTCGGCTTTTCTTGCGCTGACGATGACCCCTGCACTGTGTGCTTCCCTGCTGAAGCCGATTGCGCAGCACGGCGTAGAAAAGAAAGGCTTTGCAGGCGTGTTTAACCGCCGCTTCAGTGCCCTAACGACAAGCTATGAGCGGGCATTGCACGCCACGCTACGCCGTGGCGGCCGCGTCATGCTGATTTATGCCATGCTGAGTGCGGTGATTTTTGCTGCCTATCTGGCGCTGCCTTCATCCTTTATCCCTGAAGACGATCAGGGCTACTTTATGACGTCGATCCAGTTGCCGTCAGATGCCACACAAGAAAGAACCCGTCATGTGGTTGATCGGCTTGAAAAAACGATCATGGAAAGGCCCGGCATTGCCAGTAATATCTCCATCTTTGGCTTTGGTTTTTCCGGATCCGGTCCGAACACCGCGATGGCCTTTACCACCCTGAAAGAATGGGGCGAACGGCAAGGCGCAACCGCTGATGGTGAAGCAAAATTTGTCCAGACGAAGATGAATGACGATCCCGCCGCCACGGTAATGAGCCTGATGCCGCCCGCGATTTCTGATATGGGGACTTCATCGGGTTTTGATCTCTACCTCGAAGATCGTGCCGGCCGCGGTTTTGCAGCATTGTTGCAGACAGCCTCAGAGCTAACGGAGAAAGCCAATAACAGTGGCGTGGTCAGTGATGTCTACATTGAGGGTTTACCTGCGGGTGTAAGTGCCACTCTTGAGGTAGACAGAGAAAAAGCGCAGGCAATGGGCGTCAGCTTTGACGACATTAATCAGATGCTGTCAGTCGCGATTGGCTCAAACTACGTCAATGACTACGTAGATAACGGGCGAGTACAACAGGTTATTGTGCAGGCGGACTCCCGTTACCGTATGCAACTGGCAGATTTACTTAAGCTTTACGTCAGGAATGCCTCGGGTGAGATGGTGCCGCTGTCGGCCTTTATCTCGACGGACTGGACCCAGTCGCCGCAGCAGCTCAGTCGTTATCAGGGCTATCCGGCGATTAAAATCACTGGCAGCGCCGCTGCTGGCTACTCCAGCGGGGCAGCGATGGCTGAAATGGACCGACTTGCCGCTTCTCTTCCAGCAGGCTATTACGCCGAGTGGACTGGCACCTCGCTGCAGGAACGTAGCTCAGCGGCTCAAATGCCGCTGCTGATCGCCTTATCCGTTCTTGTTGTTTTCCTGGTGCTTGCCGCGCTGTATGAGAGCTGGTCAGTACCGCTTTCAGTAATACTTGTCGTTCCGCTGGGTATGGCTGGCGCTCTACTGGCAGTATTTCTCGCAGGTATGTCTAACGATGTTTTTTTCAAGGTCGGTATGATCACACTAATCGGACTTTCAACCAAAAACGCCATCCTCATTGTAGAGTTTGCGCGACAACTTTATGCGCAGGGTGAACCGCTGCTTGAGGCAACCAAGCAAGCAGCCCGACTACGCCTGCGGCCAATTATCATGACGTCACTGGCTTTTACTCTTGGTGTGGTTCCCCTGATGATGGCAAACGGTGCCAGTAAGAGCACCCAGAATGCGATTGGCACAGGCGTGTTCGGCGGGATGCTTAGCGGTACGCTGCTGGCCATCTTCTTTGTGCCCGTATTTTTTGTGATTATCACATCGGCTGTGCAAAAGCTTAGCGGCTTGCTGAAAAGGGTAAATAAAGGCTGAATGCTAAGCCCAGACAATCCTGAATTGATTGTATTGCCATCCATCGACAATGTTAATAAACCCTGCTTTAAACGCGAAGACCCACTTTTCGCTCATAGGGGACGCTGTCATGCACAGCGTCCACTTTGGCAGGAGCGGACATTGTTGGCATCGTGTTTATTGTTAACTGAGCAGTTCATATTGCGGTAATACCCGGCCATCGTCACTGACGAGGTATTTAGCGCCATCTCAGCGACCCATCCTTAACAGGAAGAGCCACAGAGTAAGCATGCCTGAGGCTGTTTTTACACGGAGTCGAACGAAAGAAATCAAACAATGCGGGGCCCAGATTAAATAAGAGCCCCCATGTAAATGAAAATATTAAACCTGGAACGCTTCAACCATGCCTCGTAAAGCATGTGCCTGAGCAGAAAGCTCTTGCGACGCAGAGGAGGACTCTTCAACCAATGCAGCATTGTTCTGTGTTACGCCATCCATTTGGCTGACGGCAATGCTGACCTGTGAAATTCCCTGCATTTGTTCGGAAGAAGCCAGAGATATCTCGTCCATCGCATCCGCGAGTTCACCTACCATGCTGACGATTTTCATGATGCTCTGCCCGGTTCCAGTCGCCACGTTCACACCACTTTCCACCTGCCCTACGGCCTGCTCAATGAGTTGTTTGATATCCCGTGCAGCAGTCGCACTTCGTTGTGCTAACGTTCTGACTTCACCGGCAACCACGGCAAATCCCCTTCCTTCTTCACCGGCGCGAGCAGCTTCAACGGCGGCATTGAGTGCAAGAATATTGGTCTGGAAGGCAATGCTTTCAATGACGGAAGTAATATCCCTCACTTTTGTCGCGCTGAGAGAAATCTCGTTCATCGTATCCGACATTTTCTGCACATCCGCCTCGCCAGCTCGCGCCAGCTCTGCTGTCCCACGTGCAACTTGTGCCGTCTGCTGTGCACCTGCAGTATTACTTTTCACCGTTGCCGTGAGTTGCTCCATACTCGCGGCCGTTTCCTGAAGCGCAGCGGCCTGCTGTTCAGTACGCGATGAAAGTTCAGTGTTGCCTTTTGATATCTCATCAGCGGCTAAAGCAACGGATCCAGCCGAGTCTTTAATTTGTGATACCAGTCCACGTAGACTCTCCTGCATACGATCTAACGATGCCAGTAGGCTGTGCTTATCGTTACGGCGCAAGGTTATTGAGGTTGTCAGATTCCCCGCGGCGATGGCTGCCGCCAGTGCCTGTGCCTGGGCGGGCTCGCCGCCTAGCTGACGCATCAGTACACGTACGATTAAATAACCGGTCACCACAGAAATAATCACCGAGAGCGCCGCCATTATTAATAAAATAAACGCTGTACGTGTCGTGGATGCACTATTCTCAGCCATCGTATCCTTGCTGAGTGTCATTTCGATGTTCGTTAGCGCATCCAGCGATCCCATTAATGCCTGTTGCGCCGGTCGCGCAGTTTTCATGAGGTAAACCGTTGCTTCTTGCTGACGGTTATCGAGTCCCATTTGACCTGCGATCATTAACGTCTCCATCGCGGCGCTCTCAGAGGCAACGACTTTTTCAAGAGCCTCCTTCCCGTGAGAGGAAACATTGATCCTCATGCTATCCACCAGCTCACGGCGCTTCTCGATATAATTTTTCTGCTGCGAGATTAATCTTTGCCATTCAGGCTGCATTTCTACGGGATCGCTCAGTAAAGCCAGGTTGCGCACGGCAATGGCCATATCTCGAGCAATTCCTCGCATATCCTGAACCAGCGTAAAGCGCTTCATCTTGTTATTGACCGTATCTTCCATCCCATCCCGCGCCTGCCATAATGCGTTCAGAGCAATCCCCGTGCACAATACGAAAAGAATAATGAGCAGACTGAAACCCGCAGCCAGACGTGTAGATATTTTCATTTATAATTCTCTTAAAGTTCAAGATGCTTTGCCGAAGAAGAGGAATTATAGACAGTGAAATTAACCCTGCCTGGGCGAAAAATCTATAAGGGCTTCACTCAAATTTATCACGCACGGAAAATATAAGAACTACTTGAGTTATCACGGATTACTTAAGTTAAATTTGGCATTTTTAAATGCTTTGGTTTAATTTAACTCCGTAAATAACTAAATTTAAATTAACCTTTATTCTAGGGGAAATATTTTAGATTTTTTTAGTTACATTATTTTAAAAAAGAAGCGTGTTTTAAAAACACGCTGACTTCAAGAAAAATTTAACTTATGTTGCGCTCTTACCATTACTCAGATTGGATTGAAAAGGAAACGACAGCTTCCTGTAATACCAGTAAATGCCATAATCATACTGAAAGTCTGGCCTATTTGCCCTCACCGTGGTAACGGCGACCGGCATGCCCTCCTCTGGCCAACTTCATCACATACTTGAAGAACATGCTAAATGGAAAAGAAGTTGAGCGCCGGAGAGAGCATGTGAAACGGGCTGGCTTAATCTCACATTGGCAGCGTATCAGGTTGGAAAAATTGATATGACCCATCACGTCGTGCTTTAGCCTGATACATCGCTGTATCGGCATTTTCAAATAACGTATTTACCGTTTTTGTCCCAAATCGTGCCAGGCTGATGCCAATCGATGCGCCGATCTTTACTTCTACGCCATTGATAGCAAAAGGACCCTTCAGGCCGTCTATGAGGCGCAGTGCAATAGCGGCTGCAGCATCATGACTACTGCACTTTGCTGCCACGACAAACTCGTCTCCTCCCTGGCGTGCTAACGAGTCGCCCTGGCGCATGCAACTTTGTAGCCGTTCGCTTACCTGCTGCAGCAACATATCCCCTATTGCGTGCCCCATCGAATCGTTAACTGCTTTGAATCCATTCAGATCGATAAACAGGACAGTCGTATACGCAGGATCTTCTACGTGCGTAAGCATGGATTGCACTTTGTCGTTGATCCAGGCTCGGTTTGGCAGTCCGGTTAAGGTGTCGCGGGTCGCTAGCAGCTCAAGCATCAACATCTTTTCTTTATCCCGGGTGATGTCACGCGAAACCAGCACTGCTCCGATATTTTTACCTGTAGAGGGATCGCTAACGCCGCAGGCCTTAGTGCCAAGTGTAATGTAGTGACCGTTACGATGTCGCTTGCGCACCTCGACGACGTCTGGTAACTCAGCACCGTTGAAGATATTTGCCAGAACTGCGGCAGCAGGCTTTTGATCTTCGATATGCAGGAAGTCCACCACCAACTGGCCCACCATTTCATCGGCTGACCAGCCTATCATTTCGCTATACGAAGGAGAGATCGAAACGTACCGACCATCCGCATCACAGTGGGCGATCAGATCAGTACTGTTTTCAATCAACAAACGATATTCTGTCGCCGTGCGCAGCGCGTCCTGAAGGGCTTTGCGCTGTCCGGTAACATCTAAAACGAAGCCGCTAAACTGTGTATGAGAATCACCTGGTTGGCATGCCGGCAGACCTGAAACAATCACATGGCGCATCGTTCCATCCAGACACTTGATCGGCACCTCTATATTAAATGGCGTCTTAAACTCTAATGCCGCTGTCAGCTGCATCGCGATTTTTGCATCTTCCTCTACCAGCGCAAGGCTAAGCCACTCACAAAGCGTTATGCCTTTAAGTAGGGGCAATAAGCCTTCAGGGCTTTCCTGGCTGGCAATGCAAATGCCCCGTGCATCCGTCGACCAAACGGCAGAAAGTGTGGGTTTGATCGCGATATTCATGCTGGTGATTCCGTTGTTTGCCGATGATGCTGAACACATTTATTTCTGCTGCTAAAACCCATCAGGTGCTGAAAAAGTGCCTGATAATGATAACGTCATGCTTTCCATCGCAGCACTGCCAGAGCCTGTTATCAGGCATCTTAGGGCTGCAAAAGCTGATCTCTCTTTATCGGCTGATGAGTTCAGGATCTTTAGTGCCCCGCATTAAACATCGCCGACCTCGACACGGCGTTTCGCTTCGTGCTTTTTATCGAGCAGGTATTATCCAGCGACATCTGATGCTCATGCCATACGCGTGAGCGCGACTGAAAATGCCTGGGCAATATTCACCGCTCCGTCTTCAGTCGGGCAATTATAGGTGAGTATTGAGTCATCATACTTTGCTTTCTTCTCATCGCTCTCCGAGCTGTTAACACGTGACCCGCTTCGCGGTTAAAGTGGATCGTGCAGTATGAATGTCGGCTTTGTGCTGTGAGTTCAACTGATAGATGCAACACATTGGTTAAAACGCTCTGCGGGTGATTCATAGTCTAGCGTTTTTCTTGGCCTCTCGTTGAGCTGCCTGGCAACACTGTCTAGTCTTTGCTGGCTGTGAACCGATAAGTCAGTTCCTTTTGGAAAATACTGCCTGAGCAATCTGTTTGTATTTTCATTGGAGCCGCGTTGCCAGGGAGATTGAGGATCGCAGAAGTAAACCTGGATATCTGTGGCTACAGTAAACCGGGTGTGGCTGGTCATTTCAGCGCCCCGGTCCCATGTTAATGTTTTATAAAGCTCAGCAGGTAATTCCCGGGCTTGTTTGATGAGTGCAGATATAACCGTTATGGTCTTGTTGTCCCTGATCCTGGCCAGCATAACAAAACGGGAATGACGTTCTACGAGGGTGACGATATAGGAGTTTTTAGAGCCCTGGATCAGGTCACCTTCCCAGTGACCGGGTATGGCTCTGTCAGCGGCTTCAGGCGGTCTTTCGCTGATAGAGATCGTATCCCGGATTGACCCTAATCCTTTCCCTTTAAGCGATGATGTTCTGGATCTACGCACGACTCTTCCGCTTCTGAGGCATTGCTGCAGTTCTTTTTTTAATGCACCCCGGGTTTGTATAAAAAGCGTTTTATATATCGTTTCGCGTGACACATGCATTTCCTGATTATCCGGATAACAGCGTTTCAGCCAACCGGCGATTTGTTCCGGCGACCAGTCCTGATGCATCTTCTCTGCGATGATTTTACACAGTGTGGGTCTTTCAATTAGCTTGCAAGGTTTTGGTCTCAGAGCATTTTCCCACGCAGCAGTATCCGCTTTTGATGCACGGTATTGATTTGCACCACCGTGCCTCTTTATCTCCCGGCTAATCGTTGGGGGGGCTCTCGATAGTTTGTTTGCGATCGCCCTGATGCTGATTTTTGCTACCAGCGCTCTGGATATTTCCTCTCTTTCATCAAGTGAAAGCGCTAACGGATGCCGCTTTCGGACAGGGGGGCGGTATCCACCAGTCTGGTGGATAGTGGGCATAATAGAAGAATGATATCTGTCGAACATTCTGGCGATATCATGCAGGGAATCACCTTGCTTATATCTGTCCCAGATAATCGTCTTCTGCTCTGGCGTGTAGTTAATCCGAGTTCTTCGTTTCATGGCAACGCCCCCCCCCTTGATTAAGGATAGCGTTGCATCGACCCGTTGAACTCACAGCTCATAGCGGACCTGACATACCGGTCCGCTTAATGCCAGAAACCGACACAACTATTATTTTAGGGCCCACGCCTAAAACTATCTTTTGGCTACAATCCGCATTTCCACAAGGGCATTTTCAGGAATGAACTCTGACACGCCTATAGCTGACCAAGCTGGATATGGCGCCTTTACATACTCATCTTTTACTCTGGAAAAAACGTCGATATGTTTTTTGAGGTCAATGTGAAAAGTGGTCATCTCAAGTATGTGTTCATAGTTTAAACCAGCGGCATTTAAATAAACGCCAAGCTTATAAAAGGCATCATGAAATTGTTCTTCAGGATGCTTACTTATAGGTTTATCTCTTCGTGCTGCGGTAACACCGGAAAGATATACTGTGCCATCTGCTTCGATAACGGGGGAAAAGTGCCAATCATCGAAATAGTGTTGAAATTCCTCAGGGACGATAGATTTTTTCATAATTTCATCACAAGTTGATGAGTTAATAAATGTCAGCATTTACAACATTAAATGCTCTCAGCGCTCAGGATGTTCAACCTATCCACCCATTGCTCATTGAGCATAGAAGATATTGCCATGCGCGCATATCCTTATTGTGCCAGTAGCGGACGACTCTTATGTCACGATTCATTCATGAATACCGAATGAATCCCTGATACGATAAAATAAATAATCTGCCTGAAGTACGTGCAAAACGAAGAATTATCGTTGTGCATATTAACTGCAGAAACTGAACAGCCTGTCAGGAAACTAAAAATAAAAAAATTTCTCAGCTTGCTGCCTAATTATATGGCGCTTACCGTCAGCTGAGAACTGTCGCGTTATCTTTGAGATAAGCCATCCGCAGTCATGGAGCGATCAAAGGAGCGCCGAATTAGCCTGATACTTAACCCTGCCCCTATAGCCAGACAGATAGCCATCGTCAGAAGCGCGACGATAAAAGCATGGGTAATGATTGCGACGCTGTTACCGTTCCCCAGCATGCTGTAAAAAATGCCGCCGATAACCGCGACACTTAGCGCTGTGCTAATTTGTAATGTCGAGCTGGTTACGCCAGCAATCATACCTGAAAACTGTGGCGCGACCCGGCCTGTCACCATCCGCACCAGAGTTGGCATCGCCAGCCCTTGCCCCAGCCCAGTCAGGAAAAGCAGCATGGCGAGCGGCAGCATCGCGGGAGAGTGACCGGGCATCGTCGTAGCGATCAATCCTGCCATACCTGCCAAACCTGCGGTTTCACATCCCATTCCGATGGCGCTAAGGTAATTCCCGGCATACTGCCTCAGGTACGGAGTCAGTAACGGACCAATGAGAAAGCCGACACCAAAGGGTAGAAAAAGCGTGCCTGAAACCAAGGCATTTAAATGTAAGGCACTCTGCAGATAGACAGAAAACAGAAGAAAGAACGCGCCGATTGAATAAAACAATAAAACAATCATAAGTCCCTGTCCCAGCCCTGGCGCACGTAATACGCTCGGGTTGAGCAGTGGCGATCCCCCTTTGCGACTGAGGTGGTGCTCATATCGCCATAACAGTGAGGCCAGCAGCGGGAAAGCAAAAAATAACAGCCACGTCCACCAGGGCCACCCCGCCTCACGCCCTTCTATTAGCGGCACAATCAGTGTACTCAGCGTTAATGTGGCCAGCAGTGTGCCAACGGGGTCAAGTCGCTGAGCTGCTCGCGGCCGTTTTTCTTGCAGCAGTGGCAGGCCAAAGAGAATCACCAGCAGCGTCACAGGCAGATTAACGAGAAAAATTGTCCGCCATCCAAGGTGGAAGAGATCGGCTGATATCAGAATGCCGCCCAGAACCTGTCCAATAACGGAGGCCAGACCAAACACGGCTCCATATATACTGAGCGCTAAGGGTCGCTCCGCTTCGGGGAAAATGGCCTGCACGGCGGCGAGCGCCTGAGGAGCCATAATGGCGGCCGTGGCGCCCTGTAATATGCGTCCAGCAATCAGTATCCAGGATGACCAGGCAAAACCACACAGCAATGATGCCGCGGTAAAACCTATCAGCCCAAGAAAGAACATTTTTCCCCGACCATAAATATCGCCCAAGCGACCTCCGGTGATTAATGTCACGGCATACACAGCGGCGTACGATGAAATGACCAGCTGTTCCGCTGAGGAAGATGTGCTCAATTCATTATGAATAGCAGGCAGTGCCACATTAACGATAAAAAAATCGAGCGGCGGCAAAAATGCACCTACCAATAAAATGACAAACATAGCCCAACGGCGTGGCTCGGCTTGCAGGATGCTATGTGCCGACATAGATCACTCCTTATGGAACGGTACGGTCCCTGTTAGGGATGTGTGGTCATCGCAGAATGCGCAGTTGACCAATCAGTGAAGGTGAGGCCGCCTCCGGGAAGCGCAACACCGCTCCGATCAGCGCATGCCGCCGGAAGCCAAAATAATCTCCCCAGTGATCCATCTGGCCTCATCGGAGGCGAGAAATGAGACGATTGGGGCGACGTCCTCCACCTGACCTACACGGCCAAGCGGCGTTTGCTCTTCATTCCAGGTTTGGAAGTCCGAGCCTATTGCGCCTGCGCTATGGCTTCCTTCCGTTTCGATCAGGCCCGGATTGACCGCATTCACGCGAATTCCCCGGGGACCGAGCTCAAGTGAAAGCACACCGGTAATGGCATCAATCGCCCCCTTAGCACCGCTGTAGATGGCACTTTCAGCAATAAAGACTCGGGTGACGAATGAACTGATATTGATGATGCTGCTGCCGTGACCCAGGTGCGGTGCGGCCGCGGCGCTTACTAACAAGGGTCCAAGCACATTGATATCAAATTGCCTGCGGTACAGCGCTTCAGTGCTCTCTTCAATTTTGGCGAACTGGTAAACACCGGCGTTGTTCACCACGATGTCGAGCCGCCCGAAAAGAGCAATGCTGGTATTAATTAGTGCCTCGACCTCAGTCTGACTGGTGACATCCGCTGCGACTGCCACAGCCTCACCCTTGGTGGCTTTAATATCGACAACAACCTTTTCAGCAGCGTCTCTATCTGAGACGTAATTGACGATAACCCTGGCGCCATCAGCTGCCAGCTGACGGGCTATACCTGCTCCGATACCTTTTGAACCTCCGGTAACCAGAGCAACTTTGTCTTTTAATTTATGCATAATCTCAGCTTCCTGTTCGTGTCACCTGAGGCGACGAATTAAAGAAGCCATGGTGATGCCTGCAAAGTTGTTTGAGAACTGACACTTTTGTATATTGGATGTTCATTTTTGAACGGTGGAATCGAAGCATGGATTGGGGGGATGTTCAGGTATTGCTTGCGGTCATGCGTAACGGCTCTTTCGGGAAAGCAGCCCTGAGTCTGGGCGTAAGTCATCCTACAGTAGGACGCCGTATCAAGGCGCTTGAGGATGAAGCGCAGCAGGCGCTGTTTCGCCGGACAACGGAGGGATTGGTGCTGACAGATGCCGGAGACGGGATCATGAAGCTAGCAGAAGCGATGGAAAATTCCGCGCTTGCCATGGAACGTCGTCTGGCAGGCAATCACGATCGCCTTGAAGGAATACTGAGAATATCATCAGCAGAATGGTTCACTAACTATGTGCTGGCCCCCGTGCTGAGTGAATTGACACGTCGTCATCCGGCGATTGTGCCGGAAATTATTGCAGGTTACCGCCTGCTCGATCTGTCGCGCCGTGATGCCGACATCGCGTTTCGCATCGTACCTTTTACCGATCCGAATATTGTTCAGCGCCGTTTGATGCGTGTGCCCTACGCACTTTATGGCACGCCACAGAATGCACAGGCACTGCTCACAGCCCCCTCTTCGGTGGGGCTGATCCTGATGAATACTGGGCAGTCACACTTTCCTGACGTCTCATGGCTTCTTGATCATTTCCCGCAGTCAAAACCTGCCTTTAAAAGCACAAGCCGTGCGGTTCAGGCGCAGATGTGTCTGCGGGGGATGGGCGTAGCCGTGCTGCCACGGCCTTTGGGTGATGCCACCACCGGGCTGCAGCGTATTGAAATGCCTGACATTCCGCCTTCAAGAGACATCTGGGTCGGCTACCATCAGGATCTTCGTCATATGGATCGCTTGCGCGCATTGCTGGATATCGCAGATAGTATGCTGGCTTCACAACAGGAATAGCCTGACGTGGCGGGGCATCCTGGTGAAACCAGCGTGCAAAAGCGCTTCAGGTATGTTTGTGCGTTTCCTCACGAACACTCATCTGAGCAAAGACATGGGCTAACTTACGACGAATTGATAATAATCAAAATGTCGACCAGATGGATTATCCTACATGCCGGGTTATCAAGTTCGCCCTAAGCCGCCCATTAAATACTAACAGTCGCACCATTTTTCTGAACACTCAGCAGGCAGCTTTGTCTTTACGCCCATTCTTAATGGTCAGCGTGATGGCTGAAATCAGGAAATAGAGAACACCAAAAGCGGCGTAGGGTGCAACCGTGGTGACATCCAGAGCAGCATTACTACTCGCCTGTTTAAACATAAACACACCCGCCAACGCAGATTGCGCTCCACTCAAGACCATAGCCCATTGTCCATTTGAATTTTTCCAGCGACGGATGGAAGCAGAAAGCTGCAGTACACCAGAAAAAATCGCCCATATTCCAAAGACTTTAATGGTTGTATTCATGCTGACAGAAAGAGCCCAGATAATAGCTGCTGCGACCACCAGACTAACAATAAAGTTGAATTTTTGGGGTGGGTTTAGTGCTAAGCCCCCTGACTGTCTTGCATCAAGATAATTGGCGAATGCGTCCCATGTAGGATACAAAACAAGCAGAATGCCACCAACTGTGGGATTATGTTTGCCAATGAATAGCGCAAGTGCAATCCAGATAATTGAACCCGCAGCACGGATGTGATAATAAGATTGAAGCCATTGATTTTGAATGTAGGTAGATGTAGCGAAATTGGATTTCATGATGATTCTCCGAAATAGGTTGGACTTCACAGAATATTCCAGACGAATGATGGCCGAATTAGAGTCGGCAATTATTCAGTCGCAGGATTAAGAAAATGTGTAAAACTTATAACAACCAACTTTTAAGGAAAAACAGAGCGTATAAAAATGGTTGTTCGATAAAAAAGACGACACTGTGTCAAAAAATTAATCTTAATTTTTTATACAGTCTTGGATTAACGATATAGGTTTAGGTCGCAAGCATTCTGGCGGTAACCTGTTCTGTCTAACCTACGCAGTCTGCGTATACGCAAGGGCTGCTTTATGTAACCTGACACAGAGATCTGGACTAAATCAGGAAAAACTCCGATAAAAAAGTAGGTTAAAGGCGCCATCACAGCAACCGGGATCGTTTGCTGACATTCATATTTGAAATCGGTATTTAGTGAATAATTGCAGGAATCCCTGCGTACTTCAGGATGTTTTTTGTTCATTATCACACACGAACCAGAAACGGATTCAGGAACATATTCCGTCTTAATGACGTCAGCTATCTCCCTGCAAAAACCGCCAGTTACGCTACGTTGTCTAAGGTGTTCACAATACTGTTTTCCTGAAAAAGAAACTGACCTGAATGGCTGTAATAACATCTTCCTGCTAGCGAGTAGTTGAGCAACCAGCGAGTCGATGTCTGCCAGGTGAGGTGGCATACTGATCGATTGCTTTAATACGGCTGGCTCATTCAATCCAGAATTCCCGGAAAGTTTGAGCTGAGTCTGTAAAAAGGGCTGAAAACCTGACGCAGTGGTAACAGAAGATCGGGAATTCATTCTTTCGATGTTTAATGCTGCCAGGCCCGGCATTGAATGCAAAGCACGGATAGTGTTCATTAATAATTTCTCCATCAAAGTAAAGTCACATTGAAATAGCCTCAATTAAAGTCCTCGCTGGCTATATCACTTCCTCCAAATCATGCTTACGTCGGTACGAACAAACACTGCGCCATAAACCTACTAGAAGGTAGGTTGAATTACTACAATGCCACGTGCAGTTATTCTTTCTATCACCCGGATATTTCATTCAACGTCACGAAATAGTCACGAATTCCAGTCAAATATCTAACCGACATAAAGGCTGCTCATCAACTATTTCAGCCCGAGTAGCCGAACACGTGAAGAGTTCGGCTAGTAACGTTTTATTGTCTGAGTTACTTCAGCTGGTTTTCGTTAATCTTTTAATCACTGGCTCGACAATTTGCTGAAATACATCAGCGTTATTAAAGGCACGCGAAGATATAATTGCACCATGCACCGTAGCCATTAGCGATTTGGCCTCTGTGGCTGCACTTTCCCGCAGAATAAAAACGCCATTTTTTTCACCTCTGCTCAGTACATCAGTGAGCCAGTTAGTGAGATCGTTGAAATGCCCACTGACTTCCTTAGCCACTTCTTTAGGTAAAATCGTTAATTCAACAGCCAGCATCACGCAAATGCAGAAAGGAGAATTGTTCTCACGTATGCAGGTCGCCCAGAAATTCACGTAGCTGTTAATTTCACCTAATGCATCACCGGAGAAATGCTGGCTGGTTGCCGCCATTCCTGCTTGTGCCTGCTGTCGATAATCACTCACGACTGCCTGAACCAGATCCGCTTTGCCAGGGAAATGGTGGTGAATACTCGACTTACGAATCTGCACCCGCTCGGCTAAATCAGCATAACTGAAGCTGTTATAACCGCCCGCTGTCAGCAGAATTCTGGTGTGGTGCATAATCTCTTCGGCTTTCTGTGAACGTTCTGTACTCATGCTTGCTCCAGCAGCAACGGTAAAATAACTGCAAATCGATAAACGGCCACGAACCTACTCAGCGTCAGTCGGATTGTCAAGCGCACCGCGCGTCAAGCGTTTGCGTTTATAGGCACCCGCCATACTGCTAAATACGCCGTCGCGCAGAATCAAAGCGTGGTACAAAGCTGCGGCAAGATGCAACATAACAGTGATGAAAAGCGCCATTGCTACCAGGCTGTGAAGCGGACGTAAAATGGCATAAGCGTTGTTGCTGATCGGAACAATGGGCGGCAGCACAACATGACCCAGTGTGACGGGATACCCCGCCGCCGACAGCATCGCCCAACCGATCAGGGGCTGAGCCAGCATCATGGCATACAGTGCCCAATGAGACAGATGCGCTAAGAATTTCTGCCAGGCAGGCAGCGTGGCTGGAAGTGCTGGCTTAGCAGTGCTGAATCTCAGCCAAAGCCGCACAATGACCAGCATTAAAATCATCAAACCCAGCGGCTTATGAATCGCAACCAGCAGGCCGTGCAATGATGAAACCGTGGACACCATTGCGACACCAATAAATAACATGGCCATAATAGCCGCAGCCATCACCCAGTGAAGTACGCGCAGTGCCGGGTGAAAAGTGTTGTTATGTTTCATCAGTGGGCTCCGGCCTGTTCATGAGTGCGTGCATTATAGGATTTAGCGTAAGCGGATGAGCGGGCATTAAGAAGCGGGTCATCCGAAGCCGTAATACCCTCAGGTAAAATCAGCGGGTCATAGTTAATGTCGTTACAAACGCCCTGCTGTTGTGCCGTTGTCTTATTAATTGTCAGCGTTCCGGCATTGATCACCTGACGATCGGCAGGCCAGCCAATCGATGCGTCATTGCCTTTATCACCAGAGCCCGCCACTGTAACCATCAGATCCCATTTCTGGGGCCCGTTCGCTAGCCGCTGCTGTAAATCACGCTGCAAGAAATTGGCGTCGTTTTTCTCATTTTCATCCATCGCCTGATAATCAGCGTGCGGCACCATACTCCAGCGCACCAGGTGGGAATGGCCCTCTTTATCAATGAAATTAAAGGCATTCAAACTGTTAAATTGATCGCGGACCCAGCTGGAAGAGGGAACATATTGCTTTGCCCAGGCAAAGAAAGGTTTGATCTCTGGATGCTGTCGTACAAAAGCCTGCATTCTGGCTGGATCAGGTTTACCGGTTTTTGCATCTGGTAGCGTGGCGGTTTGCAGGTCATAGAAGCCCTGCACGCTTTGTACCGGAAAAAAAGGCATTGCATTCATGCCTGTGCGCCACTGTTCACCATTTTTCTGATAGAAAGCCAGCGCCATACTGCGTATAGGCACTGCATAATCAGGCGCATTGGGATTTCCGCCTGCGATAGCTAAACGGCCCACCACAGGCGTAACGCCTGAGGCAAACAGTGCCGCACGTGACAAGGCGCTGGCGTTACCGTTGGCAGAAAAATCCCCCAGTATACAGACGCCCTTTGCATGATTACGGCGATAACCCGGGTGATTGCCATTAGGTTTTTCTAAGGCAGTAATCAGCTTATTCGATGTCAGCCTGCCAGTATCCAGCCACCCGCCCGCCCACACGAACAAGGCGATCACCAGTAATGGGATCACAATTATTATCGCCAGGCGCACTATTTTATGACCGACAGAAAGAAAAGGTTTATTCATGAAAACACTCAACATTGCAGAATTTAGTTCACTGTTCATCCGGCGTAATCATTAAGATTTTGCTTTTAATAACTGGATGACATTCAGAAGTCATGTAAGACGCTCGATAAATCTACTAGTAGGTAGGCTGCACTGTCAAACAATTATTCCTCCTTTTATAAGTTGCTGTCCCCTCCATGTCATACCGGCTTGTTCACATTCTGGAGTGCCCCCGTTCCCGCAAACAATTGCAGTCCTTACGATGAGGGCTCAGCTCCTCGCTCATAGCAGACCTCAAGACATTGCAAACTGGCGCCTCTTTTGCCACGGTTGTGGCAATCAGAAGGCAGGCAAGCCTGCCTTATTTTCACTTTAATGGGATTCAACAGCCTGCGGAGTGACAACGTCGCGTGACCGCAGCGTGATACGTACCGGCGCAGATTTATACGATGGCGTACCGCTCTCCTTGTCGATGTAATCCAGCGGGATCAGGACGTTAGCCTCCGGATAATAGGCTCCAATCGATCCTTGTGAAATGGCATAGCGAATCACCGTCATGGATTCCAGACGCATACGGTATCCCGGCACTGCTGACTCCAGATCCACAACATCCCCGTGCTCAAGCCCCAGACGTTCCAGATCAAAGTCACACATAAACAGGACGTCACGGCGGCCAAATACTCCGCGGTAGCGATCATCCATGGCGTAAATCGTCGTGTTGTATTGATCGTGACTGCGAAGCGTAATCAGACGTAGCACGTCGTCGCCCGGCACCGTCAAGTCTTCATGCGTGCCTTGATAAAGCGAAAACATCGCTTTACCGCTCGGGGTCGGCCAGATGCGATCCCGCGGCGGCAGTGGCATCTGAAAACCACCGGGTTGGCGAATACGGGCATTGTAATCATCGAATCCGGGTATGGTTTTTTCGATCAGGTCGCGGATGAGATCGTAATCGGCTATCAACTCATTCCAGTTAACCCGCGTTCTCGGCAGAGCCGCGCTGGCCATCCCGGCAACAATGGCCGGTTCAGAACGCAGCAGCGGCGACGCTGGCTTCAACTTTCCGGAAGAGGCGTGCACCATCGACATGGAATCTTCAACAGTGACCGACTGGCGATTGCCAGACTGCTCATCCAGTTCGGTACGGCCAAGGCACGGCAGCAGTAGTGTCTCTTTCCCGGTCAGAAGATGAGTACGGTTCAACTTGGTCGCGATGTGAACACTGAGTTCAAGTTCACGCATCGCCGGAAAGGTCACGTCTGAATCGGGCAGCGCCACGGCAAAATTTCCTCCGAGGCAAATGAGCGCCTTCGACTGCTTATCGACTATCGCTTTCATCGCCTGCACCGCATCATGACCATGATGCGACGGTGGTGTAAATCCAAACACGTTTTCCAGCTTATTGAGAAAATCGGACGACGGTTTCTCAGTGATCCCCACGGTACGGTTACCCTGCACGTTGGAGTGGCCTCGTAACGGACAAACGCCTGCGCCGGGTTTACCTATATTGCCTCGCATTAGCAGCAGATTGACCAACAGGCGCACATTATCCGTACCGCGGTTGTGCTGTGTAATGCCCATACCATACGTCAGGATAGTGGCATTCGATTTGACGTAAGCTTCAGCGACGCGCCTGAGATCTGCCTGTTTCAGGCCAGAGTCTTGCTCGATTAATGCCCAGGATGTGGCTTCGATGTCCGCCGCGAAGCGCTCAAACCCTTCTGTATGCTCGCGGATAAAGGCATGATCCAGTGCCGTACCGGTTTCAGCCTCAATCGCCAGCACCGCTTTGGCGATACCCTTAAGCGCAGCCGAATCGCCACCGGCACGGACCAAATAATACGTTGACGCGATATCGGTTGAGCTGTTGGTCGCCATCTCCATGACATTCTGCGGGTCGGCAAAACGCTCAAGCGCGCGTTCGCGCAGCGGATTAAACACGATAATCGGTACGTCACGGCGCGCCAGCTCGTGCAGCGTTCCCATCATGCGAGGATGATTGGTCCCTGGGTTATGACCCATTGAGAGAATAAGCTCTGCACTATCGAAATCGTCCAGAGATACGGTGCCCTTACCGATCCCAATCGACTGAGGCAAACCTACGCTGGTTGCCTCGTGGCACATATTTGAACAATCAGGAAAATTGTTAGTGCCATACTCCCGGGCAAAAAGCTGAAACAAATAGGCCGCCTCGTTTGATGCGCGACCGGAGGTATAGAACTCAACCTCATCTGGCGGCAGTGCAGCTAACTTATTGGCAATACGCGTAAAAGCCTCTTCCCAGCTCACTTCGATGAAGGTGTCGCTTGCTGCATCATAGCGCAGCGGCGTGGTTAACCTGCCGTATCCCTCCAGCTCATAATCGGAACGCTGTAGCAGCGACGTGATAGTGTTTTCGGCAAGAAATGCCGGCGTAACGCGCTTGGTGGTCGCTTCCCATGTGACCGCCTTAGCGCCATTTTCACAGAACTGGAAGGTTGAGCCATGATCCTTATCCGGCCAGGCACATCCGGGGCAATCAAACCCATCGGGCTGATTAGTGCGCATCAGCGTAGGCGGCGCTTTTAAGGTATCCATTTGGTTTTTAACAGCTATTGCGGTTGCCTTAAGTGCTCCCCAGCCGCCTGCCGGGCCATCATAGGGGTGTACACCTGGTACTGTGCGATGATTTTTTTTGCTCATACAAACTCGGCTCACGTGAATGTAATTTATGATGCTGCAGCCCCTGCGGAGGTTGCTTAACGTAACAGCGATATGTGCAGGTGTTACCTGAGCCTGAATATCCCTTCATCCACTGGTGTTATGGATAGTTTGAAGGTAGCAAAAAAAAACAGATCTCCCGCGCTGGTTATCAATTGGTTACTTTTTAAATTCATTCCTTTATCTGGCTAGCCAAGAGCAACGACCGGAATTTCAATTTATCTACTCAGTGGAAGTGTATTGCCGCTTAGGGAAGGCGTGCCTGAATGATTATTCTGGAACATAAAGAGTGTCCCGTCGGGAAAGCAGCCATTTGTACTTTCTTTAACGAAATAATTATCTAATGACGATACATTTATTTCATCGTGCAAACGTTTTACTTTTTCCAGCTAACTGTCACAATAAAAAAGCTACATAAATAGCGCGCTATTATAAAGCACGCAATATATATAAATGATAAAAATTCTTATTTATAGTGACAACACCGGGGAAAACCTTATGCACACACGCTTTTGTTGGGCAGGTTTACGACGCGCCGCAAGTTATCGCGGGCATGTATAAGCAGCACTTCGCTACCACAAGGTCCGCTCGCCACCCTCACGGGGGTGGTTTACGGTTGACCGGCACTAACGTTTTGGGCGAGAAGTGGGGGTTGTCTCAAGCCACGCGCGCACGCTCTCCAGATCTGGCCCGACTTCGCGCAGGGCCTGACTCAGTCGGTCTTGTGTGGTGCCTAACTTTAGAGTCCAGAACGTGATTTGCCACTGCTCGCGTATCTCTACCTGACTGAGGTCTGCGGGAATACGCCGCTGAATGTATTCACGGTTTTTCATTATTTTTATCCTTTTTGTTTTATGTAGGAACGCCCGGCGTGACGCTTGCCAGCGCAATACATTCCCTATATTGAACAATCATCCTGGATAAAATAGAGGAATATTCCTGCTGTTGAGGTGGGGATAAAAAAGGAGAGTAATCCTGGCGAGGCCAGCGATTTATTCTGACATGTGTTAACAATATCTATTTCATTAAACTAAAAAATAATTATTTTCATTTCTTCTTAATAAGCCTCTGATAAATGAGAAAATTAAAACACTGCATCCAGGTCAAGTTAACGTGATGTTTAGAGGCGGGTGAGCGATACACCCAAATTCACTCCATCCCGTATTTAAGGAGTTTTCTTTGAGAAATCAACTTTTAGAGCGGCCCGTGGCCGTACAGCATAATATCCGTGATCTCAGGCTTGCCGCTGGCCTTTCACAACAGAGTGCCGCTGAGCGTTTCGATCTTAGCCTGCGTGTTTGGCAGTCGAAAGAGTCTGCGAAGAATCCAGGGCAGCTCAGCCAGGGCGAATATGAATTGTTATTGTTGCTGGCTGATCAACATCCTTACTTTGCACTGGTGTCGCACCAAAAAAAGTAAGCTGCGTTGTCCGTGTCATTCGATAAAGATCAAGCACTGCGATGGCCTCACGCGTTTTGCACAAAAGAGACTGAGTATCTCATTTCGATGGTCAGGCACTGCATCAATGTCACAGAGTTAGCCGTATCACTGGCTAATCAAACTGAGTAGATGCATCACCGTCCTGGAGGGATTGTTGCGCCGCCAGGCAAAGGCGATATCGGTAAACAGGGAGTTATTCTCTATTTCGCAAAACGTAACATGCGGGTTGTTCACACAGCACATGGACTCTGGTACCAACGCGATGCCACAACCTGCTCCGACCATGCCGAGAGACGAGGTGATTTGGGGAGCCTGAATAAATCGTGTTGTGGTGAACCCCGCGCGCAGACAGGTGCTGACGATGAGCTCATACAGGCTGGGAGCGACTTCGCGCGGAAACATAATCAATGTTTCGTTCACCAGCTGTGCTAATGCAATGGTGCCTTGGGAGCTATATGCATGGCCCGCAGGTAGCGCAATCATCATTCTTTCGGTAGCGATGACTTTCAAATTGAACGCTTTGCTGCTTTCACACGGCAAACGAATAAACGCCGCATCAAGCAACCCATCCCGCAGATCCTGCATCAGCAAAGCCATATTCTCTTCCCTGGCAATGAGTTCCATTGCCGGATAACGCGTTCTAAAACGCTGAAGAAGGTCAAACACAGGTGCCCCGAAAGCGACAGAACTTGCAAACCCGAGCGACATCTGTCCGCTTATACCCCGCGCCATACCACGGGCTTTCTCAAGCGCATGGTCGGCCAGCTGCACAATCTCAGTGGCGTCATTTAGGAATGCCCTTCCCGCCTCGGTGAGTTCAACGCCGCGCGTCAGGCGTTTCAGTAATGGTGTCCCAATCTCATGTTCCAGCCGCTGTATTTGCTGGCTCAGCGGTGGCTGAGAAATGCCGAGCATTTCTGCAGCACGAGTGAAATGTAGCGTCTCGGCGACAGCAACAAAATAACGCAGATGGCGAAGTTCCATATCAAAAACGTCTCAAAGTTAACAGGTTTCGCTATTGGATTCGGTAAGCCAAAAAGCCCACCATGATATTAACACGGCTTAACTATTGGTTTGCGAGGTGGCAAATGTGTAAGTTTGTATCTGCCTGTTCATGTGAGGAACAGCTGAAAGAAACCGTCTTTAAACTCCATGATGATTCACCAGAAAAGGTTATCTATCAGACTTCACTGATGAGCGCGCTGCTGAGCGGTGTTTATGACGGATCCACCACGGTGTCCGATCTGTTAAAGAAAGGCGATTTTGGACTGGGTACGTTCAACCAACTGGATGGAGAACTCATTGCCTTCGACAGCAAGGTCTATCAGTTACGCTCCGATGGCAGCGCCAATCCTGCCCAGCCCGAGCAACAAACGCCGTTTGCTGTGATGACTTTTTTCAAACCTGAAAATCGCCACCGCTTTACCGAAACCGCCACGCGAGAAGAGGTTCATCAGGTTATCGACAGCAAAATCACTTCAGATAACCAATTCTGTGCCATGCGTATCAGTGGTCGCTTTCATGCCGTACGGACTCGAACCGTTCCCTGCCAATGTCGCCCTTATCGCTCGATGCCGGAAGTGCTGGGCGATCAGCCAACCTTCGCATTTAAAGAGACGCAGGGTGAACTGATTGGCTTCCGTACGCCGCAGTACATGCAGGGAATCAACGTGGCGGGTTATCACGAGCACTTTATTACGGATGACCGGCAAGGCGGTGGGCACATCCTCGATTATGTGCTGAAGGAAGGAACGCTAACCTTTGGCTCCATTAATAAGCTTGTCATTGATCTTCCCCGGGATACCGAATTTCTTCAGGCAGAGCTCACGCCGCACAATCTTGATGAAGCCATTCGCGCCGTCGAAAGCTAACAATAGGGGGCAATATGAAAACGTTAAAAACCCACACCCACTGGAACAGCGGCGCCGATCTCGTGGTCGCGCAGCTTGAAGCACAAGGCGTAAACCACGTGTTTGGCATCCCCGGAGCCAAAATCGACAAAGTGTTTGATTCATTGGTGGATTCTCCCATTCAACTCATCCCTGTCAGGCATGAGGCAAATGCTGCCTTTATGGCCGCAGCGGTAGGCCGACTTACGGGACATGCCGGTGTTGCACTTGTGACCTCCGGACCAGGCTGCTCGAATCTGGTTACCGGCATGGCAACCGCCACCAGCGAAGGCGATCCGGTGGTGGCTATTGGCGGAGCGGTGAAACGATCGGATAGCGCCAAACAGGTTCACCAGAGCCTGGATACCGTGTCGATGTTTCGTCCGGTAACGAAATATGCTGTTGAGGTCACCGCCCCCTCCGCGCTGACCGAATGTGTCTCTAACGCATTTCGTTATGCAGAAAACGGACGCGGTGGAGGTGCCTTTATCAGCCTGCCGCAGGATATTGTTGATCAGCCGGTTTCCGGTAGCCCTTTGCAAAACAGTGGACACGTTAAGTTGGGCGCGGCCCCCGATGCCCTAATTGAGGCTGTCAGCCAGGAAATCAGCCGGGCAAAAAATCCGGTTATCCTGCTGGGCCTGATGGCCAGCCAACCAGAAAATAGCGCCGCAATCCATGAACTGCTGTCAAAAAGCCAGATCCCCGTGACCAGTACTTACCAGGCTGCAGGCGCAGTCAGACAGGAGCACTTCTCAAGGTTTGCCGGACGGGTTGGATTATTTAACAACCAGGCTGGAGACCGGCTATTACAGCAGGCGGACCTGATCATCACTATCGGTTATAGCCCGGTTGAGTATGAGCCGGCAATGTGGAACAGCGGCAAAGCCATCCTGGTACATATTGATGTGCTACCGGCTGATACGGATAACCGCTACCAGCCCGATGCAGAACTGGTAGGCGACATTGCGCAGACCGTATGCAAGATTGCCGCCCGTATCCTCTCACCATTAACGCTAAGTCACGCTGCGGCCGCTGTACTGGAAGACCGCCAGCAGCAACGGCAATTACTGGCGATGCAAGGTGCCAGCTTAAATCAATTTGCGCTGCATCCCCTGCGCATCGTGCATGCGATGCAAGACATCATTAACTCTGACATCAGCCTTACCGTTGATATGGGAAGCTTTCATATCTGGATAGCGCGCTATCTGTATAGCTTCCGTGCGCGCCAAATCATGATCTCTAATGGTCAACAGACCATGGGTGTCGCCCTACCTTGGGCTATTGGTGCCTGGCTGGTTGATCCTTCACGCAAGGTGGTATCGGTGTCCGGGGACGGCGGATTTTTGCAATCAAGCATGGAACTGGAAACTGCCGTCAGGCTGAAGGCCAATATCCTGCACATCATTTGGGTTGATAACGCCTACAACATGGTCGCCATGCAGGAAGAGAAAAAGTATCAGCGAGTTTCAGGCGTCAGTTTCGGTCCGGTGGATTTTAAAGCCTATGCCGAAGCCTTTGGCGCAGCCGGCTTCTCCGTTAACAGTGCGGCAGAACTTGAGCCAACATTGCGCAAAGCAATGGATGTCAGCGGCCCCGCTGTGGTCGCAATTCCGGTCGACTACAGCGATAACCCGCTACTGATGAGTCAGTTACACCTGAGTCAAATTCTCTAATTGAAAGGATATGATTATGAAAAACAGAGTCGCATTTGTAACCGGCGCCGGACAGGGCATTGGCGCAGCCATTGCCTTACGCCTGGCAAAAGACGGCTTTTCCGTAGCCATCGCGGATTTCAATCTTGAAACGGCGCAGCATGTCGCTGATGAGATTGTCACATCAGGAGGAAAGGCTATCGCGCTGCAGGTTGATGTCACCCAACGCGATAACGTTTTTCACGCCGTTGAAGAAGCGCGCCATGCGCTGGGTGATTTCAACGTCATTGTGAACAACGCCGGTATTGCGCCATCAACACCGATTACCGATATCACCGAGGAGATTGTTGATAAGGTTTATAACGTCAACGTTAAGGGTGTGATTTGGGGAATGCAGGCGGCGATTAGCGCTTTTTCCGCGGAAAATCACGGTGGCAAAATCATTAATGCCTGCTCTCAGGCAGGACATGTTGGCAATCCGGAGCTGGCAGTTTATAGCTCCAGCAAATTTGCCGTTCGCGGGCTGACGCAGACAGCGGCTAAAGATCTTGCGTCTAAAGGCATTACGGTCAATGCCTTCTGTCCGGGTATTGTTAAAACCCCCATGTGGGAATCGATCGACAGGCAAATTTCACAAGCGGCGGGTAAACCGGTTGGCTTTGGGACGCAGGAATTTGCAAAACGTATTACTTTGGGCCGGCTATCTGAACCGGAAGATGTGGCCGCATGCGTCGCATTTCTGGCGGGACCGGATTCCGACTACATGACCGGCCAATCGCTACTGATCGACGGCGGAATGGTATTCAACTGATTCGCGGATCGTGCTTACCCATACTGCCGTGTGGGTAAGCTATTAATCATGCACTTTTGCCCGCATATATCGGGTTTCGCCCACAGTGGACATATATTCGCCAAAGGCACTTCTGTGCCAAAAGCGGAAGTTAAAGCACTAATGAGTATTTGATATTGAATGCCTAAATCATGCAGGATACTTACACATTAACTATGAAAATAATTATGCCGCGCTGACAGTAACGCCTAAAACGTAAATATTCTGGAGCGCTGCTTCGTCTTGGGCATCGGTGAACCTTACCCACTGTACAAACGTGTATTTTGATAATGTTTTCTCGTGCCAGGATAAAAATGTCACCTTCTCTGCTTAAGAACATACGTCTTCAGAAAGTAAAGGCGGCCACAACAACTTTGGCCACCTTTATTCAACACCAGCACTCAATGAAAATATGGTGTAATAACAGAGACTATTAGGCCAATAGCAAAAACCATAAACACACTACCACCAGTCTTATTTAGATATGAAAAGGCTTTACCAGTGGCCAGTTTTTTCTTCACTGAACTAGCCGAAGCACCATATATGAAGTGGATAATAACCACCAACACACAAAAAATCATAGAAAGAATACAGAACTGGCTGATAAAAGGCTTTTCAGCGTTTATAAACTGAGGGAATAGCGCCATGAAAAACACGATGGGTTTTGGATTAAGCAAAGAAACAAAAAAACCCTGACGAAACCTTGATGATTTTGATGGAAGAATTAAAATACTCTCACTTCCAGATTCACTCATTTTTTTTGGAGTAGAACGAAACAGCTTAACGCCCAGATAGGCAAGATAAGCAGCACCTACAATTTTGACCACAATCAACGCAAACTGAGAAGTTGTTATAATTATTCCCAAGCTGCTAGCTGCAATAATAGAAATCACACCCATACCTGCTGCCACACCAATAATTCCAGCTAAGGCACTACGTAAACTGTAATTAAGTGTATTCGTTAACGTGAGCAATACACCCGGTCCCGGGCTCGCTATGGTTAAGCTGGCAATTAAGATGTAAAGGTAAATCTGAGACATAAACTTGCCCTGCATAAATGGGGGGCATCCCCCCGCGGTTAATCGATTAGATTGAAAGATCTCTGTATTCCTGCCCGGCAAATAGAGCGCTGTCAACAAGGCGATCGCCCTCATTCTTAGCTACTTCCAAGTGGAATTTTGTTGGACCTGCATACTTAAAGTAATTTCTTGGGATTTCCAAATCGCTGGCTCGTTTGGCATCATATGTGCTTTCAGAGCAGAAGAAACGCATAACAAACGCTGCACGGATATCTACCTCTCCTTCGCCAAGCATTATGCTTCGATGGATAACGTATTTGTCAAAAATAAGCGCATCTCCTACTTCAAATTCATCCTCTACTCCAAAGTGATTAAGAATAGCCATCTGTGCGTTATCGTTAAGAGGACCATCACGCCACTGAACGAAATCGTCTGTAGTAGGATTCTCATTCGCGTCAATTTTTTGCTGCAGCATACTGAACACGGAGGGATCTATATGACTGTAAAGATAGTCACCGTTTACGCGATTTTTTGGTACGTAAGCCATACCCCCACGTTGCCCTTTTGGATTAATATTAACTAAAGGAGCCCAGATCGTGCATCCAAAATCTTCAGCATGATGGTAGCCAAAACTCTGTGTACCGATATGCCATGGAAAGCCTTTATTTTTGAGCTTTTCAAGCTCAAAAGATAATGCTTGTGCATAAAACATATTCCTTCCAGTCAGGTCTTTCATTGCCTTCTTAAATGCTGGATCTTTCAACAGACCAATCACTACCTCATCGCCATCGTACATGTCAAAAGCTAATCGACTGAACCCGGTCTGATACTTATCAGTAGGTTTATCAATGTACTGACCAATAGTTGACTTGATATAACTAACAAACTCTGGATAATAAAAACCTTTTAACAAAAGGAAACCTTTCTCTTGAAAATCAGAAATTTGATCTTTCGTTAAGCTGAACTTTTTATTAATCACTTCACTACTCCATTTTTAAAGCCCATTAGGGCAAGAACAACCATTAGGTTGAGATAAAACTTTTCCCTTTGATGATTAATTTGTAATATTCAGCAGCGCATCATAATAATCAGCTCGCGCATTTAATTAATTGAAGCTCCGAGCATAACAGCTTTCTTATTTTTTATTTTTTATTTTGTTACCTAATAATGGAATGAGTTCTTCTTGAATCCACCCATCTGAATAATCAATATTATTTTTTATTTTTTCATAAATCATCAGAATTTTTTTTATTTTTTATTCCAAGCCGTAGTGCTCCTTGCATTACCTTTTCAATCAAAAGCGGCATTGTTAATTTTTGCGCAGCGATGATGCCGACTAATTGATAAAAATACTCTTCATAATCGGCCTCAATGAAAAGCACGTCTTGAGGACAATCACAACCAATGCCAATATCGTCACTGCTGTTTAGGTAGGATTTAACATCTCGCATTTCTAGCAAGGTAATCAATGCGTTGTGGTACATCTCTCCAGAATTGAGCCAGAGTTTTTTCAACGCGTAGTATTTTTCATGATTTCCATATATGTGCAATCCAGAATGTAAATTGAATTCATCAATACAAATCGATGCTTCAAGTAGTCTATCAAAAATCTGTAAATTTATGGATTTTTTGACTTTCAAAAACAACATATGATTAGAGGCTTTATGCCTTAGGCATAAGCTAATAAGAGTATGAGGGAAGTTATTTAAATTATTATCGCCATTCACATTCTTAATGCGCTTTAATTTTAACCAGCTTTCACCAGAGGTGGATTTGGATCTAGCCCCACCCTCACAAACATGTAATAAAAGTGAAGGGTTTAGTGCCAAGAAAGAGATAATTGATATCCATTTTTGTCGTAGATTCATTCCATAAATGCTCAATTTGCAACCAGATATTTACATTGCATTTACTTTAACTGCATTGAATTTACATGTCACTAAACTTATAAGTGCATGATATTTGTATAAATAACATCGAATTTGACTTACAACGCTTAAAAAACACACTGTTTTCGGGGCTTTTGAATTCCGCTAACATATAAATCTCTACCCGAGGCAATCAATTCAGTTAAATTAACCAAATTGGTTATAAATCAATCTAAATTAAATCCAATCATAAAATATATATATCTTTTTCCGATCATAGCTCTGTGACTAATTTACGACAATATTCCACTATGTCATTATTAATACGCAAATAGAAATGCAGTGAAACCAATCAGTATGAAAGAAGAGTTAGTTATGAAAAGAATAAAATTATTAACAATGTTTATCTTTATTTTTTAAACCACCCATCAAAATACTTATGATGGATTGAATTTAAGTCTGTACAGACCATCTGGATAAAATAGAACCAAATCAATTAATCATCTAAATCCATCTAACCAGACAGCTGTGATCATGCCGTCAGGCTAAAGTCACATCCATTAACGGTTAGTCGAGGTTTACCAGCATCGCTGATTTGTTCACTTTAGTTGCGAGGCTGACTCGATAGCACAGACAGGAGTTCTACACATCAATATGTGCGGAAACTTATTCACAAAAGCAAAGAAATTTTTATCAACATTGCAAAGTGAACAATCAGATCTTAAACCCCTAGCCCCGCCCTAAACGTGAAGTAACATCCGCTGCTCGCTCAAAGAGGACATTGGTCTGGCGTCGTCCGCTCTTTTCACTAAGAGGGCTTTGCAAACATCACGGTTTTAATTAAAGGATAACAGCTAATAATATGTGGGTCTCATTGGCTGCGTTCCATCAATTCAAGCGTCTGACCATCAGGACTTTGTAAATATATTACTCTGGTACCCTGCATGGGTCCTGACGACACTGTTTGAGGTTTACCCGGCGTCTTCCAACCGTAGTCCGATACTTTGCCTAAGAGCGTATCAAGATCCTCAACCATAAAAGCAAGGTGAGCGTAGCCTGGGATATAGGGCGCTGAAGGTTCTTCTGGCTGCTCAATGTTATTGTATTGAAGTAATTCAATTCGAATATCAGCCAGTTCAAGCAAAGCCATTCGTACATCAGCTCCCCTTGCACCTGTAACCTCATCGATTATAGGCCCAGACATTTTTCCTTCACGTAATAATTTACCGCCAAGAATCTGAGTCCAGAATAATAATGAGTCTTCAATATTTTTAACTGAAAAACCAACGTGATTGACACTTAAGATCATGTGATTACCTACTGATTTTTGAAAGTTCATCAGCCAACTATATAAAAAGCCTGCTTTATTTCTACACCATAAATGCGCGAACGTTTTACAAGCCTGCATCTTTTATCGATAAATTGCGAATATCCTCTTTTCGCTCGAAGCTGTCTCTAATTTCCAATCGCAAAGAAGGGCTGCGGCAATTCAGTGAAGCACTATTATGTTAGAAGAGAGCATACGGTAGGATCACTTGAGGATAAGCAGAATGCTTCTGGAAAAGCTCAGGTTGCTTTAAGTTCGGAGGAAGGACAGTGAACTCTGGTTTTTCACCAGGGAACGCCAGCAGTAGATGGTGCTTAGGTTCAAGATGCGGTGTTATGTTTGATGTGACAGAACTATCTAAGCCGTCATCATTTTGACGTCCGCTTTTGGCTGTATTATCAGCCGAAAATCTCATCCTAACCAGCTACTGATAACGGCATTTCGCCGTTAAGAGATGCGCTTTCATGCAGCAAGCCTCAACGCAACTGCACCTAAACAATGCATTCGGCAAAAAGCTGATCGGCACTTTTCACAACTGTCCTCCTTTTTAAAACCACATGAATATCTATGATCGGCCACACATTTTACAATCTGTTTACCTGACAGCGGCAAAAATCTGTGCAAAGTAGTGTCCAGCGGCAAACGAGATTTATGCCCTGGCACGTCAATTGCTTTAGCTAACCGATGTCAGCCGCAGCAACCTGACAACCTGTGCGCGTTATTAAATCCATCAAATTGATTTAATAAAACACCCTCTTTTTGCATCAAGGCGGAAAACACCATGAAAATCCGATTCAACCCAGTCATAAAAGGATGTTTTGCAGCGGTGCTGTTAGCCAGCGTAGGCAGCGCGGCAGCGGCAACCACGTTGAATGCATTGTTTATGACGCAGGCGGCGTATAGCGAAAATGATATCCGCGCCATGACGCAGGCGTTTCAGAAAACGCACCCAGAGGTGCAGGTTAATCTTGAGTTTGTGCCGTATGAAGCGCTGCATGACAAAATTGTTGCGGCGCGTGGCGCGGGCGGTAACGGCTACGATGTGGTGCTGTTCGATGCCATCTGGCCGGCAGAATTCACTAAGTTCGATCTGTTGCAGGACGTCAGCAGCCGCATCAGCGCTGATGAAAAAGGGCAGATTTTCCCCGGCGCAATGAACACCGTTGAGTTCAAAGGCAAAACCCTCGGCATGCCGTGGATCCTCGATACCAAATATCTCTATTACAACAAAGCGATGCTGGAAAAAGCCGGTATCACCACCCCGCCGCAAACCTGGCAGCAGGTGATGGATGATGCGCGCATCATCAAGCAGAAAAACATCGTGAAATATCCGCTGGTGTGGAGCTGGTCGCAGGCGGAAGCGCTGGTGTGCGATTACACCACGCTGGTATCAGGTTTCGGTGGCAAGTTCTATAACAACGACAAACTCGATTTCTCCTCCCCGGCCTCGCTGCAAGCGGTGAAGCTGATGAAAAGCTCGCTGGATGAAGGCTTGAGCAATCCGGCTTCACGCGAATATCTGGAAGAGGATGTGCGTAAAGCCTTCTCCAATGGCGATGCAGCTTTCGCGCTCAACTGGACCTACATGTACAACATGGCCAACGATCCTAAACAAAGTAAGGTCGCCGGCCAGGTGGGCATCGTTCCCGCGCCAGGCGATGCGCCGGGCAAATTCGGTGCGGTAAACGGTTCGATGGGCCTTGGCATCACTAAAGGCAGCACGCATGCGGATCAGGCATGGCAATACATTCGCTACATGACTTCACAGCCGGTACAGAACCAATACGCCACGCTGAGTCTGCCGATCTGGAAAAGCTCGTATCAGGATCCGGCGGTGCTGAAAAACCAGGAAAGCCTGATCGCGGCGGCGGATAAGTCGCTTAACGTGATGCTGTCGCGTCCGGAAACGGCTGACTATTCGCGTCTCTCCAACACGCTGCAGCAGCAGTTGCAGCAGGTGCTGGTGGGCAGCGCAACGCCAGATGCCGCGCTGCAAGCGGTAGATAAGAGTGCGGCGCGTCTGCGCTAAGGGGCAACAATGCTGAGTTTGCGTCAACGCGAACAACGGCAGGCATGGGTGCTGCTGGCACCCATGTTGTTGGTGATGCTGTTGCTCACCGCATGGCCGCTGTTACGCACCATCTGGCTGAGTTTCACCGATGCCGCCCTGATCGGCAGCGGTGAAGCGCCGGGCTGGATTGGCTTTGAAAATTACCTGTTCGCCATCACCGATGCGGATTTCCGCAGTTCGCTGTGGCGCACGCTCTATTTCACCGTGGTGTCGGTGGCAATTGAAGGCGTGATCGGCGTGCTGGTAGCGCTGTTGCTGAACCAGAAATTCGCCGGTCGCAACGTGCTGCGCGTGCTGGTGATTTTGCCGTGGGCGCTGCCGACCATCGTTAACGCCATGATGTGGCGTCTGAATTTCAACCCGGATTACGGCAGCATCAACGCCCTGCTGACGCAGTTAGGGATCATTGATGGCTATCGCAGCTGGCTGGGTTCGCCGGATTCGGCGCTCAACGCGGTGATGTTCGCCGATATCTGGAAAAACTATCCGCTGGTGACCTTACTGGTGCTGGCGGCGTTGCAATCGATCCCCGACGATCTGTTTGAAGCCGCACGATTGGATGGCGCATCAGCGTGGCGGCGTTTTCGTGCCATCACCTTCCCGGCGATTGTTGGCCCGCTCAGCGTGGCGCTGGTGCTGCGCACCATCGACGCCTTCAAAATTTTCGACATCATCTACGTAATGACGCGCGGCGGTCCGGTCGATAGCACCAAAACCCTGAGTTTTTACGTGTATCAGGAGTCGTTTAGCTACCTGCGTGCCGGCAGCGGCGCGGCCTACGCGATGTTGATGACCTTGCTGTGCGCGGTGCTGATCACGCTTTACATGTTGTTACTGTGGCGGCAGCGCCGCAAAGGAAGCGCTCATGAAGGTTAAATTGCGCCATGTCGGTAAATACGCCGCCGCGCTGCTGGTGGCATTCTCGGTGTTAGCGCCGATGGGCTGGCTGTTTTTAATGAGCGTCAGCGCCGCCAGCGATCTCACCCGCGTACCGCTGGAGTGGCTGCCGCGCCAGTGGGATTTCACCCGCTATGGCAAGCTGCTGTCGCTGGAGCCGGGCCAGCCGGGCGTACTGTTTCTGCATGCACTCGGCAACAGCCTTTTAGTGGCCACCGGCGCGACAATCATCTGCTTACTGCTGGCCATTCCGGCGGCGTTCAGCTTCTCGCGCTACCGCGGGCGCGACGGCTGGCTGTTTGCCTCACTTGCCATCTATATGGTGCCGCCGGTGGCATTCGTGTTGCCGCTCTACTTCCTGTTGCAGCAGTTCGATCTGCTCAACACGCGGCCCGGATTGATCATTGTTTACTGCTCGCTGATTCTGCCGTTCCTTACCTGGATGCTGAAAAACCAGTTCGATACGCTGCCGCAGGATATTGAGCAGGCGGCGCGGCTCGACGGCCTGCGCGTCTGGCAAGTGCTGTTACGCATTACGCTGCCGCTGGCGAAGCCGGTGTTGGGGGCCGCCGCACTGTTTGGCTGGCTGCTGGCGTGGGACGAATTTTTCTATGCGCTGCTGTTTACCAGCAATATCGCCGCACAAACCTTACCGGTCACCATTGCCGGATTTACCGCCGGACGCGCCACCGATGATGGCTTAATCGCTGCCGTTGGCATTCTGGCGTCGGTGCCACCGCTGTTTATTGCCATCTGGCTGCAGAAGACGCTGGTTAGCGGCCTTGCCAGTGGCGGGAGCAAAGGATGATGGAGCAGAAACTCACCGCCACGCTGTATGTGGTAGGCAACATTAATGTCGATTTGATCATGGGAACGCTGGATAACTGGCCGCAGCGCGGTACTGAAGTGATGCTGAATCACAGCGAACTGCGTCCTGGCGGCTCGGCGGGCAACTGCGCGCTGGCGCTGGAAGCGATGCAGGTGCGCCATCGCGCGGTCGCCAATCAGGGCAATGATGGCCTGAGCGCCTGGCTGGCGAGTCATTTTCCGCACAGCGCTGCGCACTGGACGCGCTACAGCTGCGAAACCTCGCTTACCGTTGGCGTGACGCATTCGGATCACGAACGCTCTTTCCTGAGTAATCTCGGCCATATCGTGCAACTCACCGCGCAGGATGTGCTGGATCAACTGCCGGCTACCGCGTCTGACGGCGATATCGTGCTGCTGTGCGGCACCTTTTTGTGTCTGCATCTGTATGACGATTATCCTGCGCTGCTCGCCGAGTTACAGCAGCGCGGCTTTGTCACCGCCGTCGATACCGGCTGGCCGCCGCAGGGCTGGACAAACGAAGTGCGTCAGCAGATCACGCATTGGCTGCCGCTGTGCGACTGGCTGCTGCTCAATGAAGTGGAAACGCTGGGATTGGCGGCGTCAGACGACTTGCCCGCCAGCGCGCAAATGCTGGCGCAACAGCTGAGCGGACGCGGCGGCTGCGTGGTGAAATGCGGCCCGCAGGGCGCGCGCTGCTGGCAGGCAGATAACTCAGTAAGTCAGCCTGCGCGTCCGGTCACGGTGGTGGATACCATCGGCGCGGGCGACAGTTTCAACGCCGGATTTCTCACCGCCCTGCTGCATCAGCAAGATCTCACCACGGCTTTGCAATGGGGGATTTCGGTGGCGTCACTGGCTATCAGCACCTTGCCGCGTCGTTATCCTGACTGGCATCAACTACAACTTTCCCAGGAGTTTTAAATTATGGCCAGTGTTGAACTCGTAAAAGTGGCCAAACGCTACGCAAAACAGTCGGTGCTGCATCCGCTCGATCTCACCATTCCTGACGGCAGTTTTACCGTGCTGGTTGGCCCATCCGGCTGCGGAAAATCGACGCTGTTGCGCTTGCTGGCCGGGTTGGAGAGCTTGTCGGATGGCGCGATCCTGATGGATAAAGTGCAAATCAACGACCGCGATCCAGCCGATCGCGATATCGCCATGGTGTTTCAGAGCTATGCGCTCTATCCGCACTTAACCGTGGCGGAGAATCTGGCGTTCCACATGCAGGTGAAGAGGGTGAAGCGCGAGGAGCAGCACACTAAAATTGCGCGCATCGCCGGAATTCTTGGCATCGATAAGCTGCTGCAACGCTATCCGCGTGCACTGTCAGGCGGACAGCGTCAACGCGTGGCGATGGGCCGCGCGATGGTGCGAAATCCCAAGGTGTTCCTGTTCGATGAGCCGCTGTCGAACCTCGATGCGCAGCTGCGTATGGAGCTACGCGCCGAGATCAAATCGCTGCATCAGCGTTTCAAAACCACCATGGTTTATGTGACGCACGATCAGGTTGAGGCGATGACGCTGGCCGATCAAATTGTGGTGATGAAGGATGGCCGCATCGTGCAGCAAGGCGCGCCGCTGGCGATTTACGACCGTCCGGCGGATACCTTTGTCGCACGCTTTATCGGCTCACCGCCGATGAACCTGTTACCGGCACAGCTGATCGCCCGCGATGGCGTGCCCGGCGTGCAGTGCCAGGATCTGTGGCAGCCGTTGCCCGCGCGTTGGCAAGCGGCGGCGCGCGAACGTGCTGGCGCAGCCGTGACGCTAGGCGTGCGCCCGCACGATCTGCTTGAAGCCAGCAGCAACGCCGCAGCGTTGGTGAAAGTGGTGGAGATCACCGGCGAATCCACATTGTTGCATCTCGAATGGCACGGTCAGCCGTTGCATATGCAGATTGCCGGTCGCCACACGGCGGTGAGCGGCGAGAGCATTAGGCTCGGCTTCAACGCCGAGAAGATTCATCTGTTTGATGCGGAGACGGGATTAAGGTTGGTTGAGTCGCTTTAAGTGGGTGATCAGGCCAGAAAAGGCCCTTAAGATTGTCATTGCTGTTTAGGGGGCGCATGAGCATCCTATTCGCCCAATCGTTAGTTTCCGTATTGGAGTGCGTACATTGCGCTGAATAGGATGTTCTCGTGAGCTGTCAGAAAGATTTTTTTTAATCACTGAAAACGGTAACATAGGCATCCAATGATCATCCTTGCCGCATCGTTTCATCTTTTAAATTTTTCAATGTGGCCTTTTCATATGTGCGGGTATTGTTATGCGGTTCCTGAAAACGATTAATAGAAATAAAAACAACCTGCTTAGAAAAATAAAAAAAACAGTGTTATTGTGCCTTATCCGAACTATACGCACCCGAGATGCTTTTGAACCTGTTAAAGCGCGTAATATATTGATTCTTCGTCTCGACGACAAAATTGGTGACATGGTCGTGACGACTGGGACTGCATTTAAACTCGCAGAAAAAGGTTACAGAGTCTCAGTGCTCACTGGTCCGGTATGCGGGCAACTGCTCCATAACTGCGACTATTTTGATCAGATTATTCAATATAAAAATCGGATGTCACTTGACCTGTTACACGCTCAGAAATTTGATGTTGTCATCGATTTTGACGATGTTCAGGATTATGAACGTCTGAAGCTGGCATGGCTGATGAGACGTAGCCACCATGTTGGCTTTAATAAAAATCTTCCGGGTATTTATAATGCATCGATCCCTTATCTTGATGCCGAGAAGCATATCACTGAACGCCATAAGCGGGTGCTGGCACTGTTCGATATCCACGAAACCTCATTTCATTATCAACTCGGGCGCTGTGTTAAAGAACAAAACAGAGTCAAGAATGCCCTTCGAATTACAGATAGCGATATTGTCGTTTCTGTGAATCCTTTCTCTGGCGCCACGGATAAAGATTTCTCCGAAGAACAGGTCATCTCTCTCATCTACTTTATTCACTCGATTAATCCGGAGATAAAAGTTGTGGTAATCGGGCAGAGCAACAAAGTACGTTCATTCAGTGCGCATGGTGCTTTAATTATGTCAGAAAGTACCATAAATACCGCAGTTGAAATTGTCCGCATCTCTGACGCGGTAGTGAGTACGGATACTTCCATCGTCCACATTGCTAACGCGCTAAATCGTCCACTAGTGGCACTTTATAATAAGAGGAAGCTCAAGGATACCGGCTTGATCGGCTATAAAACCTGGGCACCAAATTATCCTCAGGGTAATCAGATAGTGGTTGAAAATGATTACATTAGTCATTGTTCAATCAACACAATTTTTCCGGCAGTTGAGACTGCAATCCGGGCAGCAAGTATGCTTAAGCTCCCGTAAACACTTTCATCATCTCTAATGAAAAAAAGCCACCCAACATTGGGTGGCGAAATATAGTTAATCACATGCATAACAACGATATTGGCGAACACTCATTCCTTAAGCATTTCACGACTACTATTTTACCCTACTGGCTATTTTATTCTGTCTTCACCGTTTAAAGATAATGTAAAACTCCTCTCAACCTTTAACGGATTAAATACATCTACCAGGTTTTTCCGATATTAAACTGGAACTGCTCCGACTTATCGCCCTCATATTTTTTAATCGGCAATGCATACGAAAACACCAGCGGACCCAGCGGCGACTGCCATTGCAAGGCCACGCCGCTCGACACGCGAATCTGGCTGGGATCGCCGTAATCAGGAATTCCCGCCGCTTTGGTGGCTGCGGTATTCTGCCAGCCGGTATCCCACACGGTGCCGGCATCAACAAACAATGAAGTGCGCAGCGCATCGGCATAGCGCTCGCTGATAAACGGCGTAGGGACAATCAGCTCCGCGCTCACCACCGCCATCGCATTACCGCCCACCGCATCATCCGATTTCTCCACCGGGCAAGCACCGTAACTGCTTTCGCTGCCGCTGCAGCGGTAATAGGCGGCTTTTGGTCCGATGGTGTTGGAAGAGAATCCGCGTACCGAACTGGAGCCGCCAGCATAGAAGTTGTCGTAGAACGGCACTTCTTTGCCGCCTAAGCCGTCGGCGTAACCGGCTTTACTGCGGCCCATTAGCACCCAGCGATGGTCGCTGCTCAGCGGCACGTAGCCGTTTGCGGTCAACGTGCTTTTGTAATAACTGTTGGTGGAACCTGGAATGGTCACTTTGGTGTTGAAACCGGCGCTCACGCCCGAGGTAGGGAAGAAGCCGCGATCCAGCGAGTTGTAGCTCCAGCCTATGTTCCAGAAGAAATCGTTGGCGGTAAATTTGTCCGCCACGGTGGCGTCGTCATCGTCGTCATCGCTGGTGATGACTTTTGGATGAATGCCCTGCGAACCCAGATAGCGCCACATTGCTACCTGCGGTGCCATATTGCTGACGCGGTTATAGACGTAATCCAGCCCGCTGTTCACGCTGCTGTTTTCGCCGATTGGGAAGCTTAACGTGCTACTCGCGCCGAAGCTCTTCAGTGTGTATTCGGAAAGATCGTTATCTTCCGCGCTGTAATCGTTGTAGAACAGTTTGCCGCCAAGACTCACGCCATCCACGGTGAAATAGGGATCGGTAGCGGCGATTTCGACATAGGTTTGATAGCTATTTTTCGTGCCGCTGAAACTCACGGTATTACCGGTGCCCATCCAGTTATCCTGGCTGACGCCAAGCTGATAACTGATGCCGCTGTCGGTGCCGTAACCCAGTCCAACGTTGAAGGTGCCGGTATTGCGCTCCTTCACTTTGTACACCACGTCCACCTGATCCGGGCTGCCCGGCACGCGCTGCGTATCAACATCTACGCTTTCGAAATAACCGGTACGATTAAGGCGCGCCTTGCCCTGCTCCACCTGATTGCTCGCCAGCCATGCGCCTTCCATCTGGCGCATTTCACGACGCAGCACCGCATCTTTAGAGGTGTCATTGCCCGAGAAACGCACCTGTCGCACTGAGAAGCGCCGCCCGGCATCGACATTCACGTGTAGCTGCACAGTTTTATTGCTGTCGTCTATTTCCGATTGCGTATTCACCTGCGGGAACGCATAGCCGTAACGACCGAGCAGGCTTTTAATTGCCTCTTCGTTTTGGCTGATTTTTGCCCCGCTGTATAAGCTGCCCGCCGGCATGTGCGCCAGTTTTTCAATTTCGGCGGAATAGCCGGCCATATTTCCGCTCAGCGTTACGCCGCTAACATGATAAACATCGCCTTCATGAATATTTATCGTGAAGTAAATATGCTTTTTATCCGGCGTTAAACTGACTTGTGTGGAATCGAGGTTAAAGCGTGCGTAACCGCGATCGAGATAATAACTGCGTAGCGTCTCTAAATCGCCTGAGAGTTTCTGTTTCTGGTATTTCTGATCGGCGATCAAATTCCACCACGGCACATCGTCGCGCAGCTGGAAATGCGAGATCAGTTCATCAGCGGAAAAAGCGTGGTTGCCGACAATGTTGATCTGCTGAATTTTCGCCGACACGCCTTCGGTGAAAATGAACTTCAGATCGACACGGTTGCGCGGCAACGGCGTGACGACCGCTTTGACGCTGGCGGTATATTTCCCGGCGCTGAAGTAGAAATCTTCCAGCCCTTTTTCCATATCCGATAGCGTGGTGCGGTCCAGCGCTTCACCCACGCGCACGCCCGAGGCATCAAGGTTTTGCTTGAGCTGATCCTCTTTAATCGCTTTGTTACCAGAGAATGAGATGCTGGCAATCGCCGGGCGCTCTTTGACTTTGATCAGCAGCGCATCCCCGTCACGCAGCACCTGCACATCGTCAAAATTGCCGGTGGCGAACAGCGCGCGGATGCTGTTGCGAATATCATCATCATTGACGCGATCGCCAACACGCAGCGGCATATGCAGCAACGCCGCGCCGGGTGCGACGCGCTGAAGCCCAGCAAAGTGAATATCCTTTAGGGTGAAATCATCTGCACCAAAGGCAGTGGTGGTTACCATTAAAAGTAACCCGGTTAACATCTTCTTCATCTGTTGTGAGCCTGCCGTTTTTCCTGTGCCTGATTCAAGCGCCTTGCTTCCGCACCACATAAAAACGGGCTGAACACGCGGTTCAGCCCGTTAACTGCGGCGATATGTTCCGGAAAAAAGACCGCTGAGCCAAAGGTAAATTCAGCGCGACCCGCGGATTTTCGGTTGTTTTACAATAAGCTGCATCGCTCCTGCCAAAATCCCCGCATAAGAATTACCCTTCTGCCGTTACCGGCTGAAACGTACGGCGATTGAGGCTGGTGAAGATCACCAGCAATGCCATCATCACCAACTCAACGCCGAGCGTACCGGTGATTGCCGCCAGATGATTGCCGTGCGTATAGATCTGCGTGAATACACCGCCCAGCAGCATCGGGCCTAAACCTAACGCCGATTGCTGCACCGTCGACAGCACCGCGCTGCCCGCGCCCGCCTGATGATGCGGCACGCCGCTCATGCCAATGCGGTAGAAGGTGCTGACGATAAACGACTGACCAAAGCCAATCAGCACCGTTGCGGGAATCAGGGTGAAAATACCGACCTGCGGCCAGGCGAGTTGCAGCGTGGCGATCAGGGCCAGCAACCCAACCATTTGAATGCCGCAGCCCATCAGTAAGGCGCCGCGCTTACCTAAACGCTCGACGATGCGCGTGGATTGCATCGCCCCGATAAAATAGGCTACGCCAAGCGCGATAAACGCGTTCCCGGACTGAAACGCCGTCAGCCCTAAACCGGCCTGCAGCGTCAGCGCGACGGAAAACATAAAGCCGCTCCAGCAGGAGAAGAACAGCACCGCTAACGTCAGGCCAAAACGCACGCTCGGCAGACGCAGCAGTGAAGGCGGCAGCAGCGGCGCGCCGTTGGCCGCTTCCAGACGCAGCGAACTCTGGCGCAGACGATGCAGAAACAGCGGGAACAGCACCAGCAGCAAGATGCACGGCCACGACCAATGCAGCAGCGGACCGAGCGCCAGTGCCAGCATCAGGCAACCAATCGCGCCCGCCAGCAGCAAGGTTCCGCTAACATCCACCGGTACGCGCTGTGTGTTCTGCGTCTCCGGCACAAAGCGGCGCGCGGTGATCAGCACAAACAGGCAAATTGGCAGGTTAATCAGGAACACGCTGCGCCAGCCGTAGCCGCCGATATCCGCTTTGATGAGGAATCCGCCCAACACCTGACCGATGATAAAGGCCAGCCCGCCAATGCCGCCGTACAAACCGATGGCGCGCGCATGCGCTCTGCCCTTCAGCGTGATGTGCAGCGTGGCGAGGATTTGCGGCACGATAAAGGCCGCGCCCACGCCTTGCAGCGCGCGGGCAAACATCAACAGGCCAACGCTGTTGGCGATGCCGCATAATAAAGATGCAATACCGAAGATCCCTACTCCGGCAAGGAACACGCGACGGCGGCCGTAGTTATCCCCGAGCCGTCCGCCCATCGCCAGGCAGATGGCAAAGGCAATGCCGTAGACCGCGACGATCAGCGCCAGCTCAATCGCCGTGGCCTGCAGCGTGTGGGCCATCGCGTCTAACGCTACGTTAACGATAGAAAAATCAATCATGGGCAGCAGTTGCCCGGCAAGCAGGACCATTAATCCTGTGCGTTGAAGTTGCGATGTCTGCATCGGTTTTACCTTGTTTTTGCTGTCAGTACGGCATAGCATCACCTAACCATTAAACGGGTACCAGTTCTTAATTATCATGGTATAAATACTACCCGTCTTGTCGAAGGATCTGCTGATGAGCCTGGCATCCGCGCCTGTTACCACCGAACAAAACAACCGCAAATTACTCGGCACCTTTCTGCGCACGCGCCGGGAAAACCTCGATCCTAATCGACTCGGTTTGCCACGTATGCGCCATCGCCGCACGCCGGGTTTACGCCGTGAAGAAGTCGCGCAGTTAGCGGATGTTGGCGTGACCTGGTATACATGGCTGGAACAGGGACGCGATATCAAAGCCTCGCCGAAAACCCTGACGGCGATCGCTAGCGCGTTGCAGTGCAACGATGTGGAAACGCAGCACCTGTTTTCGCTCGCCGGGCACGCATTGCCCTCGGTGCGCGTGGTGGCCGCCTGCTGCAAAATTGCCGCGCACAATCAGCAGATGCTCGATGCGATCCAGTTACCGGCGATTATTGAGACGCCGCGCTTTGATATTATCGGTTACAACGCCGCGTGGTGTGCCTTGATGGGCGTGGATTTAGCCGAAATCGCGCCAGAAGATCGCAACTGCATCTGGCTGGCCTTCAATCACCCAACCTGGCGCAAAGCGCTGAATGACTGGGATGAAGTGATGCCGCAGATGGTGGCGATGTTTCGCGGGCAGATGGGCGAGCACCTTGGCGATCCGCACTGGGAAAGCTTTCTTGCTCGCTTGCTGAACAGTTCAGATGAGTTTGCTCACACCTGGCAGCGCTATGAATTGGGCCAGGTGGAGAATCGCGTAAAACGTTTTTACCGCGACGAAGTGGGTGAAATGACGCTGCGGCAAAATAACTGGTGGTCGGCATCACGCAACGGCGATCGCCTGCTGGTGTATGTGCCGGACGATGAAATCAGCGCCGCGGCACTCCAGCAGTTGATCAATCCGTGATGCGTTATGCCTTGCTCGTCAGTGCCGGAACCGGTGTTTGCGGGCGGGTGCCCTTCTGGCTGTTTAACAGAATCTGACCCAATAAGCTGTCTTTATTCACCACGCCATATTTCAGGTTGGTGTCGAGATATTTACGATCAAATCCCGTCAGTTTGGTCAGCGGCGGCAAGACGGCCGGCAGACGATCGACCATCAGCATGCGGCTCAGCTTCACCGGACGCCACTCCACCAGGCTTTGATATAGCAACGCGCTGGCTTCGCATTTACGCAGATAGAAGTTGTACTGATTGTTCTCACGCAGCGCCTGCTGCTGCGCGATATACACCACCAAATAATCCGGTGGCGTGATGCCCTGAACAATAGTTTCGTAATTGGGCAGCGCGAGCAAACGACGGAAAAACTCGTCGGCGCCCACTTCAACAATCGGGCGGAAAAAGTGCAACCAGCGCGCAATAAAGGCGTTATTTTTTGGCGCGGCCAGGAACCAGGATTCAATCACCGGATAGGCTTTATCCAGCGTCGAACTGTCGCGATAAAAGGCGATCAAGTCATAAACATCGTCAACATTCACCGCTAACAATTCGTCCATCGTGCGGTTGAGAATGATGGTGGCATCCATCCAGATTCCGCCATAGCGATACAGCAGTTCCAGCCGAATTACGTCACTTTTATGTGAAGGGCGCATATCCTGATGCACGAAGTGCAGATCGGGCAGATAGTGCTGAATATTCAGGTTATTGATGACGGTTACCTGATAGCCGGGGTTTTCGCGCACGATTTTATCGACAAAAATCTGCACCTCTTCCGGTAGCGTTTCACTTTCCCAGTACATCCAAATCTGACGCGGAATGGCCGCGGGCGCGGTCTGGCGTGCAACTAAATTGATATCCTGCTCTGCGGCAGGATTGTAATCGGGCAGCGTTCTGCGTTTGGTCAGCTTTTTTTCCGCCAGTAAACCTAATGAAACCAGATGGGTTTTAAATTTATTCTTTTTCATCGTTTCTCCAGCAGCACAGCCGCCAGTTAACTACTTATTGCTGTTAAAAAAGGCACACATCAGCCCTGCACCTAATGCTGCAGAAAGCCAACAAAAGCCCGGAAAATTGGCTCAAAATTATCAAACAGCATTCAGCGCGACAATTTAATAAACCGCTAAAACCTCACTTTAAGAGAATACGTAGAGCGCTGGGTGTGCGGGATCTGGCTTTGTGAAACGTTACGCAAAGCCGAACATCTTAGGTGAACGGTTAAAAATAATACTGGATATATAAACAGCATTAAGTATACTTATTCTACAGCCACAAGGCTGAGTAAGTCTGCAAGAGGTGATAATGATGATGATCTCAACGGAAAGTCTGTCTGCTTTGAATGCATCAATGATGATGAGCAGCCGCGAAATTGCCCATGTCACGGGCATTACGCACGGCGAAGTGAAGCGCCTGGTGAAAAGCCTGGAAACTGCACAGCGTCTTTCCCAGCCTTTGACGGTGAATCTCTATGAGCATCGGGGTGAAGTGCGTCAGGAGTTTCATCTTAACAAGCGCGATTCATTACTTGCCGTTGCCCGGCTTTCGCCTGGCTTCACTGCGGAATTACTCGATCTCTGGCAGCAGCGTGAACAGTTTACCCATCTGCCTGATTTCACCAATCCGGCGGAAGCGGCCCGCGCCTGGGCGGAGCAATTTGAGCAGCGCCGTGCGGCTGAGCAGCAACTTGCGTTATCGGCCCCTAAGGCTGAATTTTTTGATCGCTTTGTCGAGATCGAAGATTCGCTCGGCTTTCGTCAGCTGTGCAAGATGTTGAAGGTAAAAGAAACTGAGTTTCGTGAGTTTTTGTTAGAACGCAACATCATGTATCGCGAAAAAGGCACGCTGGCACCGCAGCAACACCATATACAGGCGGGATATTTCACCCTGCGCTCCGGACGTGGCGAGAATCAGCATGCTTTCTCCCAAGCGCGTTTCACCGCCAAAGGCGTGAAATGGGTGGCCAGTTTATGGGCGGGACATCTGTCGGCTCAGCCGAAAGGTGTGGCTGCATAAAGTGTGCGCAGGTGTCCTAGCGGCGTAATTTATTGCGCGATAAATCGAGCCGCCAGGGAATGTGCGATCATTGAATGCTTAGCGTTATATTTACCTGTTGAATTACAGTTTCATCAGCATCTCATGCCACGCCATGCCACCGTGGTCTGACTCAGACGGTTTGACGTACTGATAGCCCCATTTTTTATACAGCTCAACGTGCTGGGTTTTGCACATCAGATGAATGGTTCGCTTATCCATTCTCTTCATCAGCTCGATAAACTGGCGCATCAGCAGCGACGCATAACCTTTGCCCTGATAAGCGGGATCAAGCACCACCGACATAATCACGGCGTTGGGTGCTGCCGGATCGTGGCCGATTAGCTCTTTGAACGCTTCATCCGACATCACCACCTCCCACGCACAACCGGCGTTGATAAAACCAATCACCTTGTCGTTGGTTTCCAGACATAAAAATCCCTGTGGATACTGCGCAATGCGGGTAGCAATTTTTTCACGCGTAGCGGCTTCATCACCTTCGTAAGCCTCAATTTCAATCGCGTAACAGCGATCCACATCTGCCAGCCTGGCTTCTCTAAATACTAACGTTGACACGATTAAACCTCTTAGATTCCTCTATGTACGGCGGTCATTCTAACAGGCCGAATGTGTCTTTGCGCATAAGTACCCCCTCAAACCATTAAAGTCGCCATCTAAAGTGATCAAAAAAATTATCGCCAACATTTATCTGGGTTCTAAATAAAATCTATTAAATTTTTATAAATCTCAGCGTCTTTTTACGACATTTTTACGGGTTGTTCGGCTAGATTAATTTCATCGACAGCCCTGAAGGATTCGGAGAGGTAGTGCGAGATGAAAAGTATCGAACTCACTAATAGCGGTTCATCCGCATAACGTCAGCGGTCAACACACACCGGTCCATTAACGCCTGTGAGCGTAAACCATGAGCGGCATGCTGCAATTTTTACTGCGCCAACCTTTTTTAAATTCTCTGCCAACGATTCACGGGCAGATTAAGCAACGGGTCAAAACTATGTCAGGCTTGATTTTGGTATCACACAATCAAAATAATCACTCAACGCTTTCTAACATTTATGAAAGCATATTGACGCGTCGCGGTGGCATGTGGGTGAAATGGAGTGGCGAGTTTGAATCATTTACCACTGAACCTCATCGTGAGCTGAATTTTACTAGCGGCAAAGCATTCGACACGCTGACATTTCGCTTAACCAAAACAGAATATGAAGAAGGTTATCATCAATATATTCATCAGGGATTGTGGCCGGTATTTCATCAGCGCCCGGACATGGCGCGTTTTTCCACCAGCAGCCAAATCAGTTATATGAAACTGAATGAAATCTATACGCGTGCCATCAGTGAATATGCCATGCCTGATGATGATATTTGGCTGCAGGATTATCACCTGATTCCCAGCATTAAAATGCTGCGCGATGCCGGCCTGATAAATCGTATCGGCTTCTTTTTCCATCAGCCTTTCCCGGCGGGACAATCCTTTGAATCGGTGCCGAACTGGCGCTATCTGGCCGATTCATTACTGTGCGCCGATTTGATTGGATTCCAGACCACCCACGACATGAACAATTTCACCGCCTGGGTTGAATCCCGCTTCCGTTGCGAACGTCAAACGCCTTACACGCTGCGTATTCATGGTCGCCAGATTCGCGTAGGCGTATTCCCGGTAGGGATTGATACTGCGGAAACCAGCGCGCTTGCCGAAAGCAACAGCTGCCAGTATATGGAGCAGCAATGTCGCGAAACCTTACCGGAGAATCTGATCCTCAGCGGCGGCCATTTTGACGACAGCACCGGCACGCCCTACCGCATCAGCGCGATTGAAGTTTTACTGCGTCAACACGAGGAGTATCACCACAAATTTTCCATGGTGCAGCTGGCTTCTGCGGCGTCAGGTTACAGCCATCGCATCAAAGAATTGTCGCGCGATTTAGAAACCCGCTGCGGCGAGATGAACGGCGTGCATGGCGAGCTGAACTGGTATCCAGTGAGTTATTTGAGTAACCATTATTCGCATGAAGAACTGTGCGGATTTTACCGCGCGGCGCGCGTGGCGCTGGTCACACCGCTGATAGCCGGGATGAGTTTGATGGCGAAAACCTATGTGGCGGTGCAGGATCATGCCAATCCCGGTGTGCTGATTCTGTCGCAGTTTGCCGGCGCCGCCGAACAGATGCAGGGCGCGCTGTTGGTGAATCCCTATGATCCCGACGCCATCGCCGATGCCATTCATACCGCGCTTATCATGCCGCTTTCGGTGCGTCGCGAACGTCACGCCAGCCTGATAAAAAATCTGCATCTGCATGATTGCCACAAATGGGCCGAAAGCTTCATCAACGCGCTGCAACCGCGAGAGCAGGAATGTGATTTAACCCTGAATTCGGGGGCGATAATTTCGAATGGTTTTAGTGGCCGACTGCGTTATTGATACAAAAGGGATGATGCCGCCTGCGGGCGGCAATTATCCCGCTATTGCGCCGCCGGGAAATTACGCTTGATGGGCGCAAACGCTTCCACGCTTTTCCCCAGCAGACGCTGCGGACGGAAATCGCTCAGCAGCTCACTTGCCGCATCGCCGATCAGTTCTTCAGCCACCAGCTTGCCAATCAATGGCGAAAGCGTGATACCGCTGTGTGTCACCGCCACATACACGCGCTGATGCGCGGTGACATAGCCCAGCGCCGGTAAACCATCGGCAGGTCGTGCGCGTTGCCCCACCACAATCTGTTCAATCTGCAACTCGCCCGCATCCGCAAACAGCGCGTGATAACGCTCGCGGAACTGCGCGGCAATATCGCTGGTGATTGAGGGTGGCGCAGCAGAATCGGCCAGGTGATCCAACTCTAAGGCTTGCAGCAGCAAACGTCCGCCGCCGTCCGGGCGTACGTTAAGTTGCGGAGAGATGAGATTGGCATTGAGCGATAACGGCTGCGGCGCGGTGCGCACCAGGAAACTACAAGCCACCGCGTTCGGTTTGCTGGTATCCAGCAACGCCAGATTGAGTCCCAGTGAATTTAGCAGCTGATTGGCCCAGCGTCCGGTGGCTAACACAATACGATCGCCCTGCCACTGCTCGCCATTTTCCAGCTGCAGCGTAACCCGATCGGCACTTTCACTGATGCTATTGATGCGCTGATGCTGGTACAGCACCGCACCGCGCGCTTTGGCTTCTGACCATAAGCGCGCCAGATAGAGCGCCGGATGCAGCACCGATTCTGTCGGGAAATGCCACACGCTGCCGCTGATGGCCTGCGCCCGCAGCTCCGGAATATCGCGCAGCACATCTGCTGGCGACACTTCACGCGCCGCATAACCTGCTGATTGCAGCGACGTGGCACGCTGCAGCAAACGTTGCTGCGCATCGCCCACGGCGGCCCACTCCCATGTACCGCCAGTTTCCAGCCAGCGCAATCCGTTCGGCTGCGCTTGCTGCAGTTTGAGGTGCTCTTCCATCGAGAGCGCATTAAGCAGGTGATAACTGCGCGGCTGTTTGCCATTGGAGTTTACCCAGGCAAACGTCGTGCTGCTGGTGCCCGCGCCAATGTGCTGTTGTTCGAAAACGGTGACTTCAACGCCCTGCAACGCTAAGGCGCGCGCCACCGCCAATCCGATAACGCCGCCGCCAATAATTGCAATTTTCTGTGCTGTCATAATGGGCTCCTGAATTAAGTGCCGATATCATAACAGCCTGGCTGAACGAAAATTGCTATCGCTAAATAGGGATTATTACGCAGGATATAAGAATTACGTCTTAATCCGGATGCTTAAATTATACCGATGTCAGAATCTTCCCATCGGCCAAATAGGCCCGTAAATTCTCCAGCACATTATTGGTCATTTGCGCACGCGTTTCGTGAGTTGCGCTGGCAATATGCGGCGTTAACAGCACATTATTTAGTTCACGCAGCGCGGGATTAATTTTTGGCTCATCCGGATACACATCCAGCGCCGCCCCTTTAATGATTCCCTGCTGCAGTGCAGCGATCAAGTCGGGTTCATTGATTACTGTGCCACGCGCAATATTGATCACTACGCCCTCTTGGCCGAGCGCCGCCAGCACCTTCGCGTTGACCAGTTGCACATTCTCTTTGCTGCCCGGCAGTGCCAGCACCAGAAAATCGCTAAAGGTGGCGAGTTGTTCGATCGTATCGCAGCGCTTATAGCTGACGTCTTTCGCCGAACGCGCGGTATATGCCACTTCCATACCAAAGGCTTCGGCACGGCGCGCGATGGCTAAGCCAATCGCGCCCAACCCGGCGATGCCAATTCTTTTTCCGCTGGCGCGGCTGGAGAGTTCGACGCCGTTATTTTCCCATGCCCCGGATTTCGCAAACTGATGGTAAGCCACCAAATTACGCGAGAACGCCAGCGTCATTGTCATTGCCAAATCGGCAACATCGTCAGTCAGAATGTCGCGGGTAATGCTGACCTGAATATCGTTTTCGGCAGTGTATTTCAGGTCAATACGATCGGTGCCGACACCGAATACAGTAATGACTTTACACTCCGGCAGTTGCTCCAGCAGTGCCGTTTCCACCCCGACATCGCCGCGCGTAACGATGGCATTGATCGCTTTGCCATGCTGCTGGATAAATAGCATTGCGTCATGCTGCTCATATAAACGATGGCAATGGAAATGTTGCGTGAGCTTTTCATCTAACTGCGGCATTAGCGGCTGAATAATCAGCACGGCAGGTTTGGTATTCGTCATTTTATGTTCCATTAGCGGTATTTATTGACCACCAGCCTAACGGAGTTATTTATGTTACGGCGTTGCTGTTACTTTTTTCGCTGATAAGATCACGCGGAAATAGATGGCATGCCGTGCAGCAGCGTAATGATTTAATCGTTGCTAAATGAGAAAACGAAACTTATCTAATGCGCTTACTGTCATCGGTAAACCCTGGCGTAATAACGAATCCAGATAAACCGTAACGCCCATTGCTGGTTGTCTAAAACTCGCGCGTTGCGCATTCACTGCCTTCAAAACCAGCGCCTGATTTAAGTCGAACAGATCCATGATGAATTCGTCAGGATGAAGAGCTTCAATTTCGAATTCAGCCATGAGGTTTCTCGGGAAATCCTTCAGATTCATTGTGACAATCACTTCAGCTTTACACCGTATAGCGGCAGCGACAACATGGCAGTCATTGGAATCAGGTAATGTAATGCCAGAAATAAGCGGTTCAAATCCCGATACCATTACATCTGGAAGCGCTTTATTCATCAATGTCTGCGTGCGCGCCAACTGATCTTCAGCAATATCTGGTCTGTTAGTGCGTAAATTACGCTTCCATTCATCCTGAATGGTGGCCGTCCATTTTGGCTGGTAGAGCCCGGTCAGACCGAGGCGAAGCAGTACATCGCGCAGTATGGATGGATACAACACACATGCATCCAGTACAACGGCATAGGGTGAATGGTTCATCAGTAGAGATTGAGATCCTGTCCCTGGTTTGCCAATTCCTGCATTGCATCATTGCTCTCTTGCGCACGTTTGTCTTTAAACTGCATAAGATCCGCAAAAAGCACGCGACGATGGCGACCTGTTTTATGGTACGGAAGCTGACCTTGCTCTAACAGTTTCACCAAATGTGGGCGTGAAACGTTTAAAATATTTGCCGCTTCCTGCGTAGTTAATTCAGCGTGTACAGGCACAACCTGAACCGCATTTCCCACCGCCAACTCGCCCAAAACAGCCATGAGTAGTGTCAGGGCAGACGTTGGCAGCTCAATCTGATGCGTTTCGTTGTGCGCATCCTGAATCGATATTTTTTGCGTTTCCTGCTTGGTGGATAGATAAGTTGCGAGCTCCCTCTGCCCGCGCGAAGCGGCCTCAATCTCCTTCGGAGCCGGAAGGCTCAAGCTATCCAGAATTGAGTGTTTCATGCGTTTTCCAATTGATAGTTTGTGGTTTCAAATTGCAGTCACCGAATGATAATCGCAATAAACGAAACAATCAATATTCGAAATAAACGAAATGATCTCTCTTTAGCCGACGCTTGAGCATTACTTCTCTACGTAATTCTCATCCATTATCGGGTTTGGAATGGTTTAACCACGCTGCCCTCGCTGGCAAACTTACCTTACGCAGTCTACGGTTAATCAAAAAGCATAATAATTTCATCAACCATGGATAGCCATTATGACCACCCATGTCGATAGCACAGCGCATCAGACAAGCGAACTGCTTCAGCTGCAGCAAATTTTACAGGCGCATCTCGAACATTTACTGCCTGCAGGACAGCAAAGCGATCGCGTGCGTGCCGCGATGCGTGCCGGTACGCTGGCGCAGGGCAAGCGCATCCGTCCTTTATTACTGATGCTGGCAGCGCGCGATATGGGTTGCGAGCTGACGCAAAATGGCATTCTCGATCTCGCCTGTGCCGTGGAAATGGTGCACGCGGCATCGCTGATTCTGGATGACATCCCATCAATGGATAATGCGCAGATGCGCCGTGGTCGCCCTACCGTGCATCGTGAGTTTGGTGAAAACGTGGCGATTCTCGCCGCCGTCGCGCTGCTGAGCCGCGCATTTGAAGTGATTGCCATCGCACCCGATTTGCCTGCGGTGCACAAATCTGAAGCGATTGCCGAACTCTCCGCCGCCGTGGGCCTGCAGGGATTAGTGCAAGGGCAGTTTCAGGATCTGCACGATGGCACCCAGAGCCGCAGTCCGGAAGCGATCGCCTTGACCAATGAACTGAAAACCAGCGTGCTGTTTCGCGCCACGCTGCAAATGGCGGCGATTGCCGCTGACGCTTCACCGCAGGTGCGGCAACGTCTTAGCTTCTTTGCTCAGGATTTGGGCCAGGCGTTTCAGCTGCTCGACGACCTCGCCGACGGCTGCAAACACACCGGCAAAGATGTGCATCAGGATCAGGGTAAATCCACGCTGGTACAGATGCTCGGGGCTGACGGCGCAGAACGTCGTCTGCGCGATCATCTGCGCAGTGCCGATGCACACCTTGCCTGCGCCTGCCATCGCGGCATCGCCACTCGCCAATACATGCACGCGCTGTTTAATCAACAGCTAGCGATGTTCAACTGAGCGCGGCTAAGCCGTTGGGCCACTTTGCGGTGATCGCGCCGCCGCTTTACAGCCACTTTCACGCGTTGCAGGCGTTAGCACAAACGCTGCTGGCGCGTGGCCATCGCATCACCTTCATCCAGCAAGCCGACGCCCGCACTTTGCTCAGCGACGAACGCATTAATTTCGTTGCAGTAGGCCAGCAAACGCATCCGGCCGGTTCGCTGGCGCCCGTGCTGCATCGGCTGGCTTCGCCGGGCGGCCTGTCGCTGTTTCGCGTAATCAACGATCTCGCCTCCTGCACCGATATGCTGTGCCGAGAACTACCAGCGGTACTGAAATCGTTGAACATTGATGGTGTGATCGCTGATGAAATGGAAGCAGCAGGCGGATTAGTCGCTGAAGCGCTGCATCTGCCGTTTGTTTCGGTGGCCTGCGCCCTACCGGTCAACCGTGAAGCCGGCATTCCGCTGGCGGTGATGCCCTTCCGTTATGCTCAGGATGAAAAAGCGCTGAAACGTTTTCAGGCCAGCAGCGATATCTATGATCGCATCATGCGTCGCCACGGCGACGTCATCCTCAAACACGCGCGGGCGTTCAATTTGACGGAGCGGCGCGGATTGCATCAGTGCCTTTCGCCGCTGGCACAAATCAGCCAGATGGTGCCCGCCTTTGATTTTCCGCGTCAGCAACTGCCGGCCTGCTATCACGCCGTCGGACAACTGCGCGCGCCGCTTGCGGCAGCGCCGCTCAATGCGCCCTGGCCGGCGCTGCGCCAGCCGGTGGTTTACGCCTCGCTGGGTACGCTGCAAGGCCATCGCTTCCGCCTGTTTTTGCATCTGGCACAGGCGTGCCGCCGCCAGCAACTTTCGCTGGTGATCGCTCATTGTGGGGGATTGAACGCCGATCAGGTGCACAAGTTGCAACTGGCTGGTGCAGCGTGGGTGACGGATTTTGTCGATCAACGTGCCGCCCTGCAACACGCGCAGCTTTTTATTACTCATGCCGGATTAAACAGCGCGCTGGAAGCGCTGGAATGCGGTACGCCGATGCTGGCGCTGCCCATTGCCTTTGATCAACCCGGCGTGGCCGCGCGCATTGAGTGGCATGGCGTTGGACGGCGCGCATCGCGCTTTAACCGCGTTCATCAACTGGAGCAGCATCTGCAACAATTACTTACCGACGATCGCTACGCGTTACGGATGTCAGCGATACAGGCACAGTTGCAGCGCGCAGGCGGTTGCCAGCGTGCGGCCGACATCGTCGAACAAGCGCTGTGCCAGCAACAAGTTGTGCTGGCGGAGGCTACCTGATGCGTGCGCACTACGATGTGATTCTGGTCGGTGCCGGACTGGCAAACGGTTTGATTGCGCTGCGTCTGCGGCAACTGCAGCCGCAGCTCAAATGCCTGTTGCTGGAGAGCGACGCACATCCGGCAGGCAATCATACCTGGTCATTTCATCAGAGCGATCTTAGCGCCGATCAGCTGCGCTGGCTGCAGCCGCTGATCACGGCGCGTTGGCCTGGCTATCAGGTGCGTTTTCCCGCGTTGCGCCGCAACCTGGACGGGGATTATTGTTCCATCGCGTCAGACGATTTTGCCCGGCATCTACTCGCGGCGATGGGTGACGATCTGTGGACAAATGCTGCCGTTAAACAGGTAAAACCCACACAGGTGACGCTGGCGGATGGCCGTGAACTTGATGCGCAGGTGGTGATTGATGGCCGCGGCCTGCAGCCAACGCCGCATCTACAACTGGGTTATCAGGTGTTTCTTGGACAAGAGTGGCAGCTGGCGCAGCCGCACGGCCTGCAGCAGCCGATCCTGATGGATGCCACCGTCGATCAACAAGCGGGCTATCGTTTTGTTTACACGCTGCCGCTCAGCGCCGATCGGTTACTGATTGAAGATACGCATTACGTTAATCAACCTACGCTGGCGGAGAACTCCGCTCGTCAGCACATCGCTGACTACGCCAAACAGCAAGGTTGGCGGCCTGGCACACTGCTGCGTGAAGAGCACGGCATATTACCGATTACCCTGAGCGGCAATATTGATCGATTCTGGCAACAGCAGCGCGGCCAGCCATGCAGCGGCCTGCGCGCCGGACTGTTTCACGCGACAACCGGTTATTCTTTGCCGTCCGCCGTGGCGCTGGCGGAGTTGGTAGCCACGCTGTTGCCCACCGATGCCAGCACGCTCAGTCAACATATCGAACGCTTTGCCCGTCAGCAGTGGCGCGAGCAGCGATTTTTCCGCCTGCTGAACCGCATGCTGTTTTTGGCCGGTAAGCCGCAGCAGCGCTGGCGTGTAATGCAACGTTTTTACCGGCTCAATGCCGGGTTAATTAGCCGCTTTTACGCCGGACAACTTCGTCTGCATGATAAAGCGCGGATTCTGTGCGGCAAGCCGCCGGTGCCCATCGGTGAAGCGCTGCACGCGCTGTTGAATTCTGTCGAACCAGGGAAGAAAAAATGAAACGCACTTATGTGATTGGCGCAGGCTTTGGCGGCCTGGCGCTGGCGATTCGCCTTCAAGCGGCGGGCATACCAACCACCTTACTCGAGCAGCGCGACAAACCGGGCGGACGCGCCTATGTGTTTGAAGATAGCGGCTTTACCTTTGATGCCGGGCCCACGGTGATCACCGATCCCAGCGCTATCGAAGAGTTGTTCACGCTGTCGGGAAAATCGCTAAGCGATTACGTCGAGCTGATGCCGGTCACGCCCTTCTATCGCCTGTGCTGGGAAGATGGCAAACAGCTCGACTATGACAACAATCAGCCGTTGCTGGAGCAGCAGATCGCTACCTTCAATCCACAGGATGTCGCCGGTTATCGTCAGTTCCTCGCCTATTCGCGCGAGGTATTCAAAGAGGGTTATCTGAAACTCGGCACGGTGCCGTTTCTGCAGGTGCGTGACATGCTGCGTGTTGCACCGCAGCTGGGACGTTTGCAGGCGTGGCGCAGCGTCTACAGCATGGTGGCGAAATTTATTCAGGACGATCACCTGCGGCAGGCGTTTTCATTCCACTCATTGCTGGTGGGCGGTAATCCTTTTGCAACGTCATCAATCTATACCTTAATTCATGCACTGGAACGTGAATGGGGCGTGTGGTTTCCGCGCGGTGGCACCGGCGCGCTGGTGAAGGGCATGGCGCGACTGTTTGAGGATCTGGGTGGCGAGCTGTTACTGAATGCCGAAGTGAGCCAGCTGGAAACCAATGAAAATCGTATTAGCGGCGTCCAGTTAAAGGATGGACGACGCTTCGATGCCGCAGCCGTAGCCTCCAATGCCGACGTGGTGCATACCTACGACAAGCTGCTACGCCATCATCCGCTAGCAATGAAACGTGCGACATCGCTCAAGCGTAAGCGCATGAGCAACTCGCTGTTTGTGCTCTATTTTGGCCTCAATCAGCCGCATGAACAGCTCGCGCATCACACCGTCTGTTTTGGTCCGCGCTATCGCGAATTGATTGATGAGATTTTTAATAGCAGCAAACTGGCAGAGGATTTTTCACTCTACCTGCACGCGCCCTGCAGCAGCGATCCGTCACTGGCACCACCCGGCTGCGGCAGCTTTTATGTGTTAGCGCCGGTGCCGCATCTCGGCACCGCTGACATCGACTGGCAACAGGAAGGACCGCGCTTGCGCGATCGAATTTTTGCTTATCTGGAGCAGCACTACATGCCGGGATTACGTCAGCAATTAGTGACACACAGAATGTTTACGCCGTTTGATTTTCGCGACACGCTGCATGCTCATCACGGCTCGGCATTTTCGCTGGAGCCAATTTTGACGCAAAGCGCCTGGTTCCGACCGCATAACCGCGATGCCGATATCAGCAATCTCTATCTGGTGGGTGCGGGTACGCATCCGGGCGCGGGCGTGCCCGGCGTAATTGGTTCCGCCAAGGCCACCGCTCAGCTGATGCTGGAGGATCGCGCTGAATGAATCGACAGCCTTTACTCGAGCAAGTGACACAAACCATGGCGGTGGGCTCGAAGAGTTTCGCCACCGCCGCCAGGCTGTTTGATGCACCGACACGCCGCAGCACGCTGATGCTGTATGCATGGTGTCGTCATTGTGACGATGTGATTGATGGGCAAACGCTGGGCGAAGGCGGCACGCAGCATGCGGTCGAAGATGCACAGGCACGCATGCAGCATCTGCAGATTGAAACCCGCCGCGCCTACAGCGGCGCGCACATGGATGAACCGGCGTTTAGGGCGTTTCAGGAAGTGGCGCTTATTCATCAACTGCCGCAACAGCTGGCGTTTGATCATCTGGAAGGCTTCGCCATGGATGCGCGCGACGAACACTATACGAGTTTCGACGACACGCTGCGTTACTGCTATCACGTCGCGGGCGTAGTCGGTTTGATGATGGCGCGCGTAATGGGCGTGCGCGACGAAGCGGTGCTCGATCACGCCTGCGATTTAGGGCTGGCGTTCCAGCTTACTAACATTGCGCGCGATATCGTCGAAGATGCCGAAAATGGTCGCTGCTATCTGCCGCAAGCCTGGCTCGATCAGGCGGGATTACGCGCCGATACGCTGACAGCACCGCAACATCGTGCGGCGCTGGCCACGCTGGCTGCGCGTTTAGTGACGGAAGCGGAACCCTATTATCACTCGGCGCGGTTCGGCTTGCCGGGTTTGCCGCTGCGCTCGGCGTGGGCCATCGCGACGGCACGCGGTGTTTATCGCGAAATCGGGGTGAAAGTTCAGCACGCCGGTGTTCACGCCTGGGATTCACGACAGCGCACCAGCCGCAGCGAAAAACTGGCGCTGCTGGTGAAAGGGGCCGGCCTGGCGATCACTTCGCGTGTGGCTCGTCCGGCGCCACGTCCGGCTGGTCTGTGGCAGCGTCCTCGTTGATTTTTCTCCCGTGGCGCTGACGCAGCGTGGCTTGCAGCTTATTGAGCGGTGGCGCGTAGAGGAAACCAAACGACACGCAGCCTTCACGCCCGCGCACTGCATGATGCATGCGGTGCGCCATGTATAAGCGCTTGAGATAGCCTTTGCGCGGGATATAGCGAAACGGCCAGCGTTGATGCACCAGGCCATCGTGCACCATGAAGTAAAGCGCGCCGTAGGTCGTCATCCCGGCACCAATCCACTGCAGCGGCCACATGCCTTGCACGCCGACATAGATCAGCACGATCGCCAGCACCGCAAACACCACCGCATACAGATCGTTAAGTTCAAACTTGCCGCTGTGCGGTTCGTGGTGCGACAAATGCCAGCCCCAACCCCAACCGTGCATGATGTATTTATGCGACAGCGCCGCGACGATTTCCATCACCACCACGGTTGCCAGCAAGATAAGCACGTTCCATAACCAGATCATTGTTCGTCCATTTGTGGAAAAGGGAAATACTAAAGGTGGACGCGGATGAGCGATGGCGCAAGGTTTACCATGTTTAGAAATTTTAAAAGTCCACAACACGTTAGAAAGCTGCATTGCAGAAAGCGCAGATTTCACCCATACTCACCACACTGATTTATACACGTGTTAACTACACGGGGGATTTATGCCTTCTACAGCCGTAAGACAAAAAAAAACTGTCAGCGTGACACTTGAACCTGCATTACTCGAGCAGGCTAGAGAAGCAGGGCTCAATTTATCCGCCATCTTATCTAAAGCTTTACATTATGAAATTCGCACAACCGAAGCGGAAAGATGGAAGCGTGAAAACAGTGAAGGTTTGCAGGAACTCAATCGCATAACCGAAGAACACGGTTTATTGTCGGATGAATACAGGACGTTTTAGACATGCAATATTTTATTTATCGCAATACCAATAGGAACAGCGAGTACCCTTATCTGGTAGACGTTCAAAGTGAGATTATCGGCGAACTGGCGTCACGAATCGTTATCCCGCTCTACCCTCTAAACCAGTTTAAAAAAAAGCAAGTTGAACGACTTAATCCGGTAATCAAGGTTGAAGGCGAGGAATTTCTGGTCATGACTCACGAAATGGCCAGTGTGCGCGTGTCGCTTCTAGGCGATCAGGTGATGGATGCACGTGTGTATCGCCAGCGGATTAAAGACTCGGTTGATTTTGTCTTTGATGGGTTTTGATACTTTACATCCTAAAAGCCCCTCGTTAGTATTGCCCTCCTTTCAGCAGTTAATCGCCGCTGCGTAAGCGTTAACGTCAACCAACGCACCATAAGCAGACTCGCTCTGCCTCATTGCTATGGTGCGAAAATATGACCCATACCGTTTTATCTGCGAATCCTGCTCTGCGTCGTTCTGGTTTTTTCCTGTTCTTACTGCTGCTGACAGCGGCCAACTTGCGCACGCCTATTACCGCGGTTGGCCCGGTGCTGGAAAACATCCGTCTGACGTTTGGCTTGAGCGCCAGTGCGGCGGGCGTGATCAACTTCTTGCCGCTATTGATGTTCGCTACCTTAGCGCCACCCGCAGCATGGTTCGGCAACCGTTTTGGTCTTGAGCGCAGTTTATGGGGCGCATTGCTGCTCATCACGCTGGGATCGATTCTGCGTATCAGCGGCAGTGAAAATGCGTTGTGGGTGGGAACGATCATCCTGAGCTCGGGGATTGCGGCGGCCAACGTGCTGCTGCCGCCGCTGATTAAGCGTGATTTCACCGAACACACCGCGCGATATGTTGGCTTGTACGCGATGGCCATGGCGATCACCGCCAGCATTGCATCGGGCGTGGTGGTGCCGCTGGCAGAGCTGAGTCGCGCGGGTTGGCGACTCTCATTAGCGGTGTGGCTGATTCCGGCGATTATCGCGCTGTTAGCCTGGCTGCCGTACCTGAAAAAACCTGCGTCTCAGACCAAAAACAGCGCCAACGGCACATCAACGCGCTCACCGTGGCGCGCGGCCTTAGGCTGGCAGGTTTCGCTGTTTATGGCCTGCCAGTCGCTGCTGTTCTACACCCTAATTGGTTGGTTTACGCCTTTTGCGCAAGACAGCGGCATTAGCCAGCTGGAAGCGGGTGGCATGCTGTTTGTCTATCAAATTGTGGCCATCGTTTCGAACCTGGCTTGCATGAGCGCACTGAAAAAAATGCACGACCAGCGGATGATTGGTTTTCTCGCATCGCTATCGATTTTTATCGCCGTCGCGGGACTGTTAATGGCACCGCAATACGCGCTGCCGTGGCTGATTCTGGCGGGACTGGGCGCCGGTGCATCAATGGTGATTTGCCTGTCGCTGTTTAATCTGCGCACCCATGATCATTTGCAGGCTTCGAAATTGTCGGGCATGGCACAGTGCGTCGGTTACGGATTAGCGGCGCTGGGCCCGCTCTGTTTTGGCCTGCTGCATGATGTCAGCGGCAACTGGCAGTGGCCGCTGATGCTGCTGTTGGTGATTGCGGGGTTGCAGATGATTGTGGCTACGCTGGCTGGGCGTGCGCGGGTTATTTAACCTGGAAATCATCCAGCGTGGTGCGGGTCAGGGGATCTTGCTGGGCGGCGCTAAGCAGTGAATCAAGCAGACCCGGGAAACGGGCATCGAGATCGTCGCGCCGCAACGACAGCAGGTTTTCACGTCCAGAGGGTTTCTGCCAGATAATGCCGCCTTCGCGCAGCACGCGCCAGTGATGGGTCAACGTGGATTTGGAGACGCCTTTCAGCAGCGATCCGCAAGTATGTTCGCCGCCGTCCGCCAGAATGCTGATTACCGTCATGCGCATCGGGTTGCCCAACGCCGCCAGCACATTCTCCAGCCTGATTTCGTCGCGCTGTGGATGGTTTTCCAGCATGGCGTGCCTCTTAATAGTGGGTGAACCACGAATTATCAGGCAGGCAAGGCTCGATGTACAGAACACGGCGAGCGGTTGCCCGCCGTGAATTTGACATTACTGGCTAAGGGTTTGCTTAAGTGCCGCAATCGAGGAGGTTACGCCCGCTTCCACCGACATGGTGAGATCTTCCATTTCCAGCGATACCCAGTCGTTGTAGCCCATCATGCGTACCACCGAGAAGAACTCTTTCCACCACTGCAGATCCTGGCCGCAACCAACGGCAACATAGTTCCAGGCGCGATTGGCGACATCTTCCACCGGTTTGGTTTCCAACAGACCGTTGATATCCACCAGCCCGCGCTCCAGACGCACATCTTTGCCGTGACAGTGATGAATCGCCGGGCCGAGCGCGCGCGCTGCCGCAATAGGGTCCGCGCCCATCCACAGCAGATGGCTGGGATCGAGGTTGAGTCCCACCATCTCACCCACCGCGTCGCGCAGACGGAACAAGGTTTCCGGATTCCACACCAGCATCGAACTGAAATTCTCCAGCGCGAATTTCTCCACGCCGCTCTCTTTAGCGCGCTGTACCAGCCCTTGCCAGTAAGGGATCGCCACTTCATTCCACTGATAATCGAGGCAGTTTTTCAGCGTCGGCGGCCAACTTACGGTGTAAGTGATCCAGTTTGGAATGGTGTCGTGCGGGCTGGCGGGGGGCAAGCCGCTCATCATGACGATTTTCTTCACCCCCAGTTCTCCGGCCAGCGCCAGCGCGTTTTCCGTATCGCGCTTATGTTTGTTGCCTAATTCGCCTGGATCGAGCGGATTACCCGACACATTCAGCGCTGCAATCGACATGCCGCGGCTCTCCAGCGCCTGCAACAACTGTTGACGCTGCGTGGCGCTGCCGAGCAACGCTTCGGTACGCAGATGCGGCGCTGGTGACCAGCCGCCGGTCGTCATCTCTACGCCGTAAACACCTAGCTCCAGCAACTTATCCAGCATCTGTTCAAACGGCAGATGACCCAGGCTATCGGTACAAAACGAAAGTTTCATGGCAATCCTTATTCGTAGTTAACCCAGCTCGCGCCGTTGTCCGCAGAACGCACGCAGTTTTCAATCCAGCGCACACCTTCAATTCCGGCGTTAATATCGGGATAGATCAGGTTATCAAGCGTGGTTTGGTCGCCCTGTTGGGTGGCGTGGATGGCGATAGCAAATTTCAGATAGATATTGGCCCAGGATTCCGCCAGGCCTTCAGTGTGCAGCGCGCCCAGGCGTTCATCGGCCAGGGCGCTTTCATGCAGGTACGGCATGCCGTGATGCATAATCTGATTCGGCTGGCCCTGCACTTCATATTTCAGCTCGCCTGGGTTGTAGTCGCTCCACTCCAGGCTGGCGCGCGAACCAATCACGCGAATACTTTGGCTGTCCATCGAACCGGCATTAATCGATGAGGCCCACATGCGCCCTACCGCGCCGTTGTCGTAATGCATCAGCACCATGGCGTTATCTTCCAACGGCGCGCGCGACGGAATGAAGCTTTGGCGATCGCACAGCAGCGATTTCACTTTCAGTTCTGGCAACACCAGCTGGGAGATGTAGAAGGTGTGCGTCGAGATATCGCCGAGCACAAAAGACGGACCGGCAATCTTAGGATCGACGCGCCATTTTTGCGCTTCGCTAAATTTGTCGGCGCTGTCATTAGCGCTGAAGCCGTGGGTGTATTGCAGCTCCACCATGCGCACATCACCAATTTCGCCGTTGGCGATCATCGCCCGCATCTGCATCAGCAGCGGATGGCCGGAGAAACCGTAGGTCACGCCAACGATCAGCCCTTTTTCCGCCGCTAATGCTTTAACTTCCAGCGCTTCGGCGGTAGTGAAGAACAGCGGCTTTTCACAAATGACGTGAATACCGGCATTCAATGCCGCTTTGGTGATCTCAAAATGGGTGCCGTTTGGCGTGGCGATGGACACCACTTCAACGCCATCTTCACGCTTCGCCTCTTCGGCCAGCAGCTGCTGATAAGTGGCGTAGCAGCGATCCGCATCGAGCCCTAAGTTGACACCGAAATCGCGGCCACGCTCGGCATCGATATCAAAGGCGCTGGCCACCATCTGATACGCCGTGTTATCACGCAGCGCACCGCAACGGTGTTTATAACCCACCTGGCTGAGACGGCCGCCACCGATCATGGCCCAGCGCAGTGGGCGTGGAATACTCTTTTCACCGATGAGCATAACAACTCCTGTTTATTTTGCACTCGGGTGCAAAATGGTTTGAGGTAAGAGATCAGAGATTAATTTTAGCGTTTTACTGTTTTGCTACCGGGTGCAAAATAAGCTGCACACGACAGGTAAAAACGAGATTTGCTTGGTAGTGGTGAGCAAAATGTCAGCTAAGACGACTTTTTAGTCAATCTGGCAAAGTGCAAATCAGCGAAATCGATCACAAAAAGTTAATGAAATGCACCCGATTGCAAAAAACGTTGCAATCGGGTGCAAAGATCAAACATAATCGCAACATCCTAAAAACAGGGTTATTTGTCGCGCTTTACGCCAATTGCGTGCGCTTAGGTGTTTATTTTCCGTTGGGTTTCACGTTCAATGCTGGGGTCTCCGCTTTTTCCCCTATGCAGGTGCTATGAGTAAACCAACCACAAAATCCCACAAAGCCACTGCCAGCGATGTGGCAAGACTGGCTGGCGTCTCGAAATGGACGGTATCGCGTGCCTTTACGCCCGGCGCGTCAATTTCCGAGAAAGCGCGCGAACGCGTAATCGCGATTGCCACCGAGCTGGGTTATCGCCCTAACCTGCTGGCCCGCAGCCTGTCGCAGAAGAAGACACAGATTATTGGCGTGGTGATCGACGAGCTGAAAAATCCGCACTCGATGCTGATGCTCGACACCGTCACCCGCCAGCTACAGCAGCGCGGCTACATGGCGCTGCTGCTGAATATTGGTAGCGGTGAAAACTACCGCGCGGTGCTGTCGCTGGCCGATCAGCTGCAGGTCGATGGCATGCTGTTTCTCGGCACGGTGCTGAGTGATGAGCTGGTCGCCGTGGCGCGTGAAATGCACCACATTCCGCTGGTGCAGGTGTGCCGTAACAATGACGAGCCGGATATTGAAGTGGTCAATATCGATGGCTTGCAGGCGGGCAAACAGCTGGGCGAACTGCTGCTGGCGCAAGGTTATACGCGCATCGGGTACATGATGGGCCCGGCCACCAGCAGCCATCACACGCTGCGTTTGGAAGGTCTGCAACTTGCGCTGAACCAAGCTGACCTGGCGCTGGAAGTGCTGCTCACCGCCGGTGAATACGCCCGCGAACGCAGCTACGCGGCGTTGACTGAGTATCTCAACGCGCACGCGCCCGATCAGCGGGTTGAAGCGCTGTTTTGCGAAAACGATGTGCTGGCGCTCGGCGCGCTGGCGGCCTTGCGCGAAGGTGCAGGCAACAAATTCATGGCGGTGGTGGGTTTCGATGACATCGATGAAGCCAGCTTGCCCAGCTGGCAGCTCACCACCTTCAGCCAGCGTATTGATTTGATCATCACTGAAGCCCTGAACCGGCTGATTGATGAACGTGCCACTCCGGGTGGCGTTTGGTCTCAGGGAGAATTGCGTATTCGACGCTCTCACCTGAAGCCGTGAGGTAACAAGGAGGAGAGATGAAGTTGTCGTTGCATGGCGTGTCTGTTTGGTACAGCAATGCCGTCACTCAGTTACGCATCGCCCATGAGACTGGCTTTAGCGGGCTGGAGATCCTGCCAGAACATCTGTATCGCTATCTGGATAACGGTGGCAGCTATGCTGCCTACCGCGATCTGATGGCGAAATACAGCGTCGATATTACCTGCATCAATGCGCTGAAACGTATTGGCCGCCATGAGCCGGAAGCGCGAGCTGAGCTGCTGCGCGAAGCGGAAAAAATCTGCCAGGCCGCGGTGGAACTGCGTTGTCCGGTGGTGCAAATCATGGCGCTGACCGAACTCGATCACCTTTCCGCCGCCGAGCGTGATGCCATCCTGCTGGAGAATATCTCCGCCATCGCCGATATCGGCGCACCACACGGCATTAAATTCCAGATTGAAGTCGTCGCCTTCACCGCGTTCAATTCGCTGCAACACGCGCTGGATCTGATTAAACAGAGCGGCAAAGACAATCTTGGCGTGGTGGTAGATTTCTGGCACCTGCATGCCGGCGGCGGCACCATGCCTGACGAAGTGGCGCGCATGGATAAAGATCTGATTTACGGCGTGCATTTCTGCGATGGCCGCGCGGGCAAGCCGGGTGAAGCCTGGGATGAGTGGGTACAGCGCGACTACGCACCAGGCCAAGGCGATGTGGATATTGCCGCCTGGGTGGCGGCGGTAAAAGCTACCGGCTACGACGGCGTTTGGTCACCGGAACTATTAAGCCCGCAAAACTGGGAAGACGATCTGTGGGATATTTCGCGTCACTGCTATGAAGATATGAATAAATTTATTCATTAACATAAAGGGAGCCCGATAAACGGGTTTCCCGTAAATACGATCACCATAAATGGCGACCGTATATTTACCCTACCTCTGAAAAGAACAATAACGAACGCAGATTCGTCGCTAGCGCCTGCGCGCTATTTGCGCACGGTCATTGCGTCTGAAATATCTGAACGTCGTGCTCTGTCAATATTCATCTGTTGAAGTTTAAGGGATAAAAAGTATGAACCGAAGAGAAGCGCTCTTTTCGCTCAGTGGAATTGTGGCATCCCTCGCTGTCGCGCCGCAGCTACGGGCGAAAGAGCTGCACAATGTCCCGCTGGAAACCCAACTCAGCACCGATCACCTGCCGCAACCGGCATGGCAAGATGGTTATCAGGTGCTCACCAATCCGCTGGATCGCCAGAATCTGGCAGCCATCTTTGACCGCCTAATCCCCGCCGATGACCTTGGCCCGTCCGCCAGTGAAGCGGGCGCGATTGAGTTCCTCGATAACCAGTTAGCCGGTGATTATGGCTCTGGCGCGGCGCTCTATTTGCAGGCGCCGCTGCATCCGGAAAATGAAGCGGCATTGATGGGCAGCCCGCAATTTCTTACCCCGCCAAAAGCGCGCTACTTAACCGGTTTAGCCGCGCTGGAAAAGTGGGCGCAGCAACAGCATCAGGCTTCATTACATACCTTATCAGCTGAACAGATCGATACATTCCTGACAGCAATGGAAGACGGCAAGATCGATTTAGGAAAAGACGTGAATAGCCAGGCGCTGTTTGAATTAATGCTGCAAAACGCGCGTGAAAGCTATTTAGCGGATCCGATTTATGGCGGAAATAAAAATATGGTGGGTTGGAAGATGATCGGTTTTCCCGGCGCACGCTATGACTATCGCCCTTATATCGAACGCCGCAACGAAAATCTGGCGCTTATTCCCGTCAGCCTCATTCCTAACGATTAAATAGCCGGAGCTTAGTCAATGTCATTAGTAAGAAATAAAGCTGACGTGGTCATCGTCGGCTTAGGTTGGGCCGGTTCGGTGATGGCGGAAGAGCTAACCCGCGCGGGACTTAACGTGGTCGCCATTGAACGCGGTGCCTGGCGCGATACCTCGACCGATTTCCCGGTCGCCATTGATGCCGATGAACTGCGTTTCCACACGCGCCGCAAAATCCTGCAGCCGATGAGCGTGGAAACCACCACCTTCCGCAACCGCAGCGATCAGCTGGCAGCGCCGGTACGTAACTGGTCGGCGTTTCAATTTGGCTGGAACGTCGGCGGTGCAGGCACGCACTGGGCCGGCATGTCATGGCGCTTTACGCCGTGGGATTTTGAAGTGGCGAAGCAAACCCGCGAACGTTACGGCGCGCAGAAGATGCAGGGTTTGCAGCTGCAGGATTGGGGCGTGACCTACGACGAAATGGCGCCATTCTACGATCGCTTCGAGCGTATTGCGGGCACTTCCGGTATCGCGGGCAATCTTAATGGCCAGCCGCAAAAAGGCGGCAATATCTTCGAAGGCCCGCGTTCACGCGACTATCCAACCCCGCCGCTGAAAGATACGCACTGGATGAGCAAGTATCGCAAAACCACCGAAAGCATGGGGTATCACCCGTTCACGGTGCCGGCCGGTAATCTGTCGCAAGCTTATGTCAATCCGCTCGGCGTCAGCATGGGTCCGTGCACCTATTGCGGCTTCTGCGACTTCCACGGCTGCGGCAACTTCTCCAAGTCATCGCCGCAAGCGTGCATTCTGCCGGTACTGATGCGACGTCCAAATTTCACGCTGCTGACCGAAACGGAAGTGTTGCACGCCGTAAAGCATGACGACGGTAAAACGGTGAAAGGTGTGAAATTTATCACCCAGGATGGCGTGGAGGGCTTCCAGCCGGCGGATATCGTCTGCATCACCGCTTATCAGATGGATAACGTGCGTCTGATGCTGCTCTCCGGCGTGGGCGAACAATACGATCCGCTGACCGGTCGCGGCACCATTGGCCGTAACTACAACTATCAAACCTGCTCCAGCGTCACCGGCTTCTTCGATAACGAATTTATGAACCCGTTCATCGGCGGCGGCGCATTGGCGGTGCAGATTGATGACTTCAACGGCGATAACTTCGACCACAGCGATCTCGATTTCATCGGCGGCGCGGGCATCATGGGCTTCTCCACCAACGGTCGTCCAATTCAGAACATGAACGGCCTGCGTCCCGGCACCAAACGCTGGGGCAGCGAGTGGAAAGCGGGCTACAAGCGCGATTACCAAACCGCCGGTACCATCTTCTGTCAGGGCACCTCGATGCCGATGCGCGAAGCCTATCTCGATCTCGATCCCAACTACAAAGATCGTCACGGCCAGCCGCTGATCCGCACCACATTCGACTGGAACCAGAACGATGTGCGCATGGCGAAATTCGTTACCGATCGCGCCATCGACATCATGAAAGAGACCGGCGGCCAGCATATCGTGGTGGATAACCAGGCGGAGAAGAGCTGGAATCCGTACCAGCAGCACAGCTCGCACACCATTGGTGGCGCGGTGATGGGCAGCGATCCCAGCACCTCCGCACTCAATCCCTATCTGCAAAGCTGGGATGCGCACAACCTGTTTGTGGTCGGCGCATCCGCCTTCCCGAACAACGGTGGTTATAACCCGACCATCACCATTGGTGCGCTGGCGGTGCGTGCTGCGCAGGCGATCCACCAGAAGTACATCCATAATCCGGCACCGCTGGTGGGGGCGTAATCATGGCGAAAGCAAAGAAAATTACCTACACGCTCGCCGCATTGGCGGTGATTGCGGGCATCGCGGCGTCGGGTCGTTTGTGGGTGGTGTTAGACAGCGCGCGCTCCAACGTTGCCGACGACAACGTGCAGTTGGCCGACTTCCACAGCAATGACGATGCCGCTATTAAACGCGGTGAGTACGTGATGCGCCTCGCCGACTGTGCCGCCTGTCACAATGCGGACTTCTCCGGCGGCTACACAATCGATACGCCTTTTGGCGCGCTGCAAACCTCGAACATTTCACCAGACCGTGAAACCGGCATCGGCAACATGACCGAGCGCGATTTCTTTAACGCGGTGCGTCAGGGACGCGGCGAACACGGCTTCCTCTATCCGGCGATGCCGTACACCGCTTATACACAGATGAGCGATGATGATATGCACGATCTTTGGGCCTATTTTTCGGCACAAAAACCGGTGCACAACGCCATCGATGAAAATGCGGGCATGAATTTCCCCTACAACATTCGCTTGGCAATGGCTGGCTGGAACCTGTTGTTCTTCGATAACAGCGCGTTCAAGCAGCAAACCGCGCAGAATGATGAGTGGAATCGCGGCAAGTATATTGTTGATGGTCCGGCGCACTGCAGCGTCTGTCACACCGCGCGCAACGCGCTGGGCGGCGAAATCAGTAGCCAATATCTGCAAGGTGGCAATCTGGGAAGCTGGTACGCGCCGGATATTACGCCGAATCCTCATGCTGGCATTGGCAAATGGAGCGACGCGCAGATCGCTGACTACCTGAAAACCGGTTCGAACGGTGCAAGCGTGGCGGCGGGTCCAATGGCCGAAGCGGTCGAGCACTCGACGCAGTATTTTAACGATCGTGATTTGCACGCTATCGCCACTTATCTGCGCAGCTTACCGGCTTCTTCCACGCCGCAAGCCGCCGGATTCGTGATGGATAAAACGCGTCACGATCGGGCCGCACTGCGCTATGAAGTGGATTGCTCGGCTTGTCACGGGTTGTCGGGTGAAGGTATCACCGGCATGGTGCCCGCCTTTGCGGGCAATGGCGCGATGCAGAACGATCCCACCAACATGATTCACGCACTGCTGGACGGTGCCCGCGCGCCGCACACCGCAGGCCGCCCAACGTCCGCAGGCATGTCGGCATTTTCCTGGAAGCTTAACGATCAGGAGATGGCAGATGTACTGAACTACGTAAGGAATTCGTGGGGTAATCAGGCTGCCGAGGTGAAAGCCAGCCAGGTCGCCGATCTGCGCAAAGCCACCGGCGCAGGCGCTAAGCTGAAAGTCCCGGTGATGAAATAGCGTTTCTCCACCGAGCTTCTGGTTACCGTTCAGCGTCGTTGCTGGTCGCTAACCAGCAACACTTTCAGGATACAAGGGTTGCCATTTATGGCGACCTTTTTATCGATGCATCAACGCAGCAGCTGAGTAATCCCCCACAGCGCTAACGCATGATCGTCTGCAGACGGTAAACCGCTGATGGTGACTGCACCAATAATCGCGCCCTGAGCAGTGAGCAGCGGGAAAGAACCACCGTGATCGGTGTAATCTTCCTGGCGGATATTGCGCTGCTGCGCCATACGCTCGCCCTTCTGTTCATTCATAAGCCCCACATACATCGAAGAGTGGCCGGTCAACAGCACGGTATTACGCTTACGACGCATCCATTCCAGATTTTCTGGGGCGGATCCTGGCAACGCCGCCAGAAACAGCACCTGACCAAACGCATAGACTTCGATAGCCACAGGCGCATTGTCTTCACGCGCGCGCTGCTGAATGCTTTGGCCGATTTGCCACGCTAAATCGAAATCAAACTGCGGTAAACGATGCTCGGCTTCCTGCTGCTGCAAGGTTTCTAAGGACGGCAGCGATGACATGATAGAATCCTCTCAATTTGAAATAAATTTTCCATATTTTATATCATGGAATGAATTTTTCGCATGTGATGAGGTTCTCACTTCAGATTGTGCTAACCGGAATCGCACCGTAATGCACCGCGAGCCACACCGTTGGGCCCTTGCTGTCGGTCCAGTTGACGCGATGGCGGCAGCCAGCTGGGATCTCGACAAAATCGCCGACCTGCAAGTGACGCTCCTGCGTTTCCCCTTCCAGCTGCAATCCTGCCGATCCTTGTAACACCAGCACCCATTCCCCTTGCGTCTGGCAGTACCAGAAATCGGGCGGACTGGCTTGTCCGGTAGAAACGATGCGTTCAATATGCAGATTGGGCTGCGTCAGCAGCGCTTCAAACGTCTCTGCGTTGCCGTTCTGTGCGGCGGCGGGGAAATCGCGAAACAGGTTAGTTATCATCGCGCGGGCTCGACATTTAATGAAATCAGCCCGCACTGTAACGCAGGCTTCACCCAGAAGGCTCACAGAATTTTGCGCCGCCGATTGACGCGCTGCGCGCAAATCACCATCATCCTGGCCAATATTGGTTACACGGAGTGTGAAGGTGTCGGAACTCAGTAATGCATTGCTAGAAGAGATTGTCAGCGAAGTTCGTCCGCTCACCCAGCAGGGAAAGGTGGCGGATTACATTCCGGCGCTGGCCGACGTGGATGCCGATCAGCTCGGCATCGCCATTTGCACGCCCGACGGACGCTGTTTTCAGGCGGGCGATGCCGCGACGCGCTTCTCCATTCAGTCGATCTCCAAAGTGCTGTCGCTCAGCGTGGCGCTTACCTTGTATGAAGAGGGTGAAATCTGGCAACGCGTCGGCAAAGAGCCGTCGGGACAGGCATTTAACTCGCTGGTGCAGCTGGAGCTGGAACAGGGCAAACCGCGTAATCCGTTTATCAATGCCGGTGCGTTGGTGATGTGCGATCTGCTGGAAAGCCGCCTGACAGCACCACGCCAGCGCATGCTGGAAATTGTGCGCCGTCTGGCGCAGCAAAATGATATCCATTACGACCGCGTCGTCGCGCGCTCCGAATACGAACATTCGGCGCGCAACGCTGCCATCGCCTGGCTGATGAAATCCTTCGGCAACTTCCATAACGATGTCAGCAAAGTGATGGAAACCTATTTTCACTACTGCTCGCTGGCGATGAGTTGCCAGGAACTGGCGCGCACCTTTCTCTATCTCGCCAATCATGGCCGCACGCAGGATGATGAATCAGCGGTGATCTCACCGCGCCAGGCACGTCAGGTCAACGCGCTGATGATGACCAGCGGCATGTACGATGGTGCCGGGGAATTCGCCTGGCGCGTGGGCATGCCAGCGAAGTCGGGCGTCGGCGGCGGCATTGTCGCGGTGATCCCCGGTGACATGAGTATCGCCGTCTGGTCGCCGGCGCTGGATCATTCGGGCAACTCTTTAGCGGGCACCGCACTGCTGGAGAAACTTACCGAGCGATTGGGAAGATCGATTTTTTAGACAATGTGGTTAGTGCGATCCGAAGAATGCGCGCAATTGGTTTGCCAGAAAAGGCACTCCGGCTTCGCCAGTTGCTGCCATGACCGTCAATTCGACTAATTCAGGCCGGTCATGTACGCGTATTCCATTACGCTTTAAAAACAACATGGTTACGTTAAGCGAGGTTCTCTTATTCGCATCGGCAAAAATATGCCCGCGTGAGATTGCCACCCAATAGGTTGCTGCAAGCTCAAAAATATCCTGAATCCCTTCGTAATATTCACGATTAATAACGCGGGCAACAATAGCTTCTGCTCTTCCGGGATCGGGCATTCCTGCAACACCGGCATAACGCTTTAAAAGGTAATCGTGAAGTGCAATAACCTCCTCGGCAGAAACGTGAATCATCTATCTGTTAACGCTTTATTAGATGCATCAAACTCACCCATTAACTCTGCGAATTCAGCATCCAGTACGGCTTTTCGATACGCCTCGAAACTGGCTTTGCTGATGACAACCGCTGAGTCACCGCTGCGTCGAGTAATTTCAACGGCCTCGCCTGCAATCGCCTGGTCCAAAACCTGAGATAAATTCTCTCTGGCGCTGGTATAAGTAAACTTGTTCATAATACCTCCAACATGTACAGGTGAATGGTACATCTCTTGACCTTTGTCATCAATGGTATTTCCTGACGCGATGTTATGTTTCCGCTCTGTTTTTATCAGGTTGCATTAACGTTAACAGCCGCATCTCTTTAAGTGACTATTTTCAAAAGGTGCGAATTTTTTCTTAAATAGCCTCTATTTTTTTAACCCATCAACGTCAATCGCGTTACACTTCCGCCTCATTTACGGAATCATCCACTAGCAACCATGACGTTTACACATCACTTCCGCCAGCGTTTGACTGCCTGCGTCGCCATTGTGGCGGTGCTGCTGCTGTTCGTCGCGCCGATTGTGTCGAAAACGTTGATGGAGCGTCAAAGCCAGCTGCTGGCGATGCCGCAGCACAGCATGATGGATAGCTCAATGAGCCATCATGAAATGATGATGGCGGATATGCCGATGCCCGGCATGAGCCATCACATGATGGACGACGGCGAGTTTGCCTGCGGCTATTGTGATCTGCTGGTGCATGTCCCGCTCCTGATGTGGGTGTTTATTCCGTTTATCTGGCTGATCATGGTGATCTCGCGCGCCCCGCCGCTGCCCCACGTGGTTGCGCCGATTGTGCGTCGCGTTAGCAGCATTCATCGTCCGCGCGCCCCGCCTGCACCGCTTTCCTGCTGACCTCTTTTATTGCAGCGCACGCTCAGCCTGAGCGATGTGCTAAGACAATTTCTTTTTGGAAGGAAGACGGCTTTGTCTGCTGCTCACTCTGCAGCACCGCGCGGCGCGGTGCTTAATTTGCTACGTCGCTTACATTTTTATATTGGTCTGTTTGTCGCCCCGTTCATCTTTGTTGCGGCGCTCAGCGGCACGCTTTATGTGTTGACGCCCCAGCTGGAAAACCTGATTTATGCCGATGCGCTAACCGCTGAACCTCAAGGCAACGCGCAGCCGCTGTCGGCACAAATCAGCGCGGCCCGTGCCTATGCGGGCGAAAATCAGCACATCTACGCGGTGCGTCCTGCGCCGGGCACAACGGATACCACGCGCGTGCAGTTCAGCGACGCCACGCTCGGTGCATCACTGTCTCGCGCGGTGTTTATCGATCCCTACAGCCTGAAAGTGAAAGGCGATATGCCGGTTTACGGCACCAGCGGTGTGTTGCCGCTGCGCACCACCATCGACTTACTGCACAGCAGCCTGCTGCTAGGCGATTTCGGTCGTAACTACAGCGAACTGGCGGCGTCCTGGCTGTGGGTGGCCGCTCTCGGCGGCGTGGTGCTGTGGCTGGGAACGCGTCCGAAACGTAAGCTGAAGCAACCGCGCAGCGGTTTCGCCTTCAGCCGCCACTGGCACATTACGCTCGGTCTGACGCTGGCGATCGGTTTGGTGTTCTTCTCGGTGACCGGCCTGACGTGGTCGCAGTGGGCGGGCGGCAATATCGATCGCATGCGTACCGAACTGAACTGGCTGACGCCACAGGTGAATACCTCGCTCAATAGCGATGCGCCTGCTGCACCGGCCGATCCGCACGCCGAGCACAAGGCGGATATGGATATGTCGGGCATGAGTATGCCGATGTCGTCGATGACCAAACCGGCAGCGGCGCCCGCTAAACCGGCGCGCAATAACGCCGCTGATGCCGACTGGGATCGCGTGCTGAATGCGGCGCGTCAGGATGGATTGAGCGCGGCGAAGCTCGAACTGCGTCAGCCGAAAAGCGCAGATAAAGCGTGGGCGGTGACGGAGATCGATCGCAGCTGGCCAACGCGAGTCGATGCGGTATCGGTGAATCCGCAGAATTTTAGCGTGTTGGATCACGTCTACTTTGCCAGTTTCCCGCTGGTGGCGAAGCTGACGCGCTGGGGCGTGGATGCGCATATGGGCGTGCTGTTTGGTTTGCCTAATCAGCTGCTGCTGGCGTTCTTTGGCCTCGGCTTATGCAGCATGATCGTGTTCGGTTATCGCATGTGGTGGATTCGTCGGCCAAAAGATGTCGAAGCGAATCCGGCACAAACCCTGACCGAAACCTGGATGGCGCTGCCGCATTACATCAAAGGCGCCTGGTTAATGGTGGCGCTGGCGCTGGGTTATGCGCTGCCGGTGATGGGCGCGAGTTTGCTGGCGTTCCTGCTGCTGGACATCCTGCGCTGGCGCAAACAGCAACGCGCACCGCTGGATGAAGCCGCGCTGCTGGCCTCACAGCAATCTCCGCTGGGCATTATTCGCGCGCGATTTGCCGTGAAGCGTAAAGAGATGCGCTACTTCCTGCGCGGTTTGCTTATTCTGGCGCTGATTGTCGGCACGGTGATGAGCAATGCGATTATCGGCGGCGTTATCGATCAATATGGCATTCCATTTAGCCATTGGTCGCTGACCATGTACATCACGCAGGGCTTTATGATTGCGTTGTATACCACGGTATTTACCGCGCTGACGTCGATTCCGCTGTGGTATTTCTTCCTCGGCGAAAAGGATGATCGGGGATAAGTGCGTGGAATTTAACGGTGCGCATGAATGCGCACCGTACGACCTAGGGTCGCCATTCATGGCGACCTGGTCATTGAGATTTAAAAATCGGCTTTCAACACTACGCGGTAATTGGCTTTACCCGCGCGTACGTGATCCAGCGCTTCATTGATTTTAGACATCGGGAACTCTTCCACCTGCGGCGCGATATCCGCACGCGATGCCAGTTTCATCAGTGAACGCAGCTGGCCTGGCGAACCGGTAGAGGAACCGGTCACCGCGCGATCGCCCATAATCAAGCTGAACGCCGGCACTTCAAACGGCTTCATCACTGCGCCGACGGTGTGGAATTTACCGTGCGGAGCCAGCGCCTGGAAGTACGGTGCCCAGTCAAGATCCACCGCCACTGTGCTGATGATCAAATCAAACTGACCGGCCAGCGCATTCAGGGCCTGCGGGTCGCGGCTGTTAACCACGCGGTCCGCACCCATCGCTTTGATTGATTCGGTTTTGCTGGCGTTGGAGCTGAATGCCGTCACTTCTGCACCCATTGCACGCAGCAATTTTATCGCCATGTGTCCCAGGCCGCCGATGCCGATCACGCCGACGCGGCTGGTGGCGGTGACATGATGCATCAACAGCGGTTTGAACACGGTGATGCCGCCACACAGCAGCGGACCCGCCGAGGTGTAATCCATCGCTTCTGGCAGCGGGATCACCCATTGCCAGTCGGCGCGCAGATGGCTGGCAAAACCGCCTTTGTTCATGATGGTTGGCACCGAACCGTTCTCACAGTTGACGTGCTCGCCATTGATACAGGCATTACAGTGCTGGCAGCTTTTTGCCGTCCAGCCGATGCCCACACGCTGGCCCACTTTCAAGCCTTTATTCTGCGCCGCATCGCCTAACGCACTGATGCGACCAATCACTTCGTGGCCGGCAATCACCGGGAACGAGGAGATGCCCCACTCGTTATCAATCATCGACAAATCTGAGTGACAAACACCGCAGTAATCGACCTCAACCTGCACCTCTTCAGCAGCCAGTTCACCGGCTTCATACTCATGAGGCACTAGCGCTTCACCCGCATTCAAGGCGGCATAACTTTTGATTTTCATTACTGTCCTCTGTATCCATGTTTTTGACAGGGCAAGTCTAGCAGAGCGTGTTTCACGCTCTTGACCATAAATCCGTCACTTAGCCGCTATAGCGCGATTAAACCGCTGAAAAGCATCAAGGGTTAAAGCGGATCGTGATTAAGCGGCGTGCGGTACGCGACGCGCGCCTCTTCAATCAGTTGGCTGGCGGTCACCGTGGGCGGCAAGCGCGTCAGCACTTTGCTCGCTTGCCAGTAACATAACACCATGAGTTCATCGGATTCGCTTTCCGCCATCTCCAGCAGCCGCTCGCGCAGAGTGGGAACGTCCAGCGTTTGGTGTTCATCCATTAACTCGGCAATGGTTTCATTGAGAACCTGATGAATGATTTTCCAGGAGAGATTGGCAAACACATTGAACCTCGATGCTCTTGACGTTTGGCTCCAGGCAAATGAATCAAAAATGCTACAAGTAAGAAGATTGAAACAGGATTAACTATAGCCGCTTATTTTCTGTGCAAGGACGCTGCGGGCCGAGTTTCTTGTAGCTCGCGGATCTATAAAACGATTTTTCTTTCGCTACATTTGCAGCAATCGAATGGCCTTGTAACAAAAAAGCACAAGCCCACGCTGGCTGTCCGCGCAGGGCTTTGCCAAAGTAAGGCAACTTTTATCGCTGCAACAGGGAATGACCATGAGCCAATCCACCGCATTACACGCCGATCCGCTGGTTTGGGGCCACGGCCCGAAAGTGTTCGAAGTGTTTCTGGAACCGACCTGCCCGTTCTCCGTGCGCGCATTCAACAAGCTGGACGCGTTGCTGCAACGGGTAGGCGAAGAGAAGATGACATTAAAAATTCGTTTGCAATCACAGCCGTGGCATATGTATTCCGGCGTGATTGTGCGCTACATCCTTGCCGCCTCAACCTTGCCGGAGGGCAAAGCAGCCGCCAAAAAGGTGCTGCAGGCGGTGGCGGATCATCGTGAAGAGTTCGAGTTTACCGATCATAGCCACGGCCCGAATATGGATGCCACGCCGAATCAGATTCTCGATCGTCTGGAGCAATACAGCGGCGTTAACGCGCGCGAACCTTTTCTGCGTGCCGAGCTGCAGAATGAGATCAAATGGCACAGCAAATACTCGCGGCAAAACGGTATCCACGTTTCACCAACCTTCATCACCAACGGTTTGGTGCAGCTGGATATCGGCAGCGGCGACGAGATTGAATCCTGGGCTGAACGCATCCTCGCTTAACGCCTTTGGCCCGTTGCGGCGGGCCTTTAGTATGATTTCGCAATAGATTTTCGCTAGCACTACTTGCCTCAACGCCGACAATCGCTATCTGTCTAATTATGCTGTCACAGGCACGCGGTCGGGCACGGTTGCTTGTCGAACTGCTGCTGTTAACTTGCCGATGCCGCTAATCTGTTTTGCACTGTCGCGCCGTAACTAACCAGGTCGCCATCAATGACGACCTGCTGCGTATTACTGAATGACTTTCAACGCATCCACCGCGCAGGCTTCATCCAAATGGCCGCCCGGTGCGCCGCCGATGCCGATTGCGCCAATCACCTGGTCGCCGCTTTTCACCGGCACACCGCCCGCCAGCAGCAGGAAGCCTGGAATATCACGCATGCTCTGCGCACCAGCATTATTCTGTGCGGCTTCCATCACTTTACCGCTTGGGTTTTTGGTGCTCAGCGCGGTATAGGCTTTCATCTGGCTGGCTTCAACGGTGTGCGGACCGGCGTTATCCATGCGCTGCACCGCTTTCACCAAACCAGCACGATCCACCACGGTCACCGTGACGTTGTAGTTTTTCGCCGCACACGATTGAATCGCGGCGCTCGCCAGCTTCTGTGCGTCAGCAAGGGACAGGTTGGATTCGGTTAATGCAGCGTGGCTGCCGAAGGATACCAGGGCCGCCGCAGCGGCAATCAGAGAAAGGCGGATGTTCATGTGTCACTCCTGTTTAATAGTGAGTGACACTGTAAAGCGCGGCGGGCAAAAGAAATATGCGGGCGATTACCCGTTCGGCCTGGTAGTTATACCTGGTTCAGCTGCTGCCAGGCGTGAATCAACTGCGCGAGATTATTGAGTTCCAGCTTGGCAAACACCGCCGCGCGATGCGCTTCCACGGTGCGCGGTGATAGCGATAAATCACGCGCGATCGCTTTGCTGGTTTGCCCGGCAATCATCAACTGCATCACTTCAGTTTCACGCGCCGATAAAAGCGCAAACCGCGCCTGCAAACCCTGCTGCGACTGCCAGCGATCGGCACGCTGCTCACTTTCGCTGAATGCCAGATGAATGGTCTCCAACAGCGGTTCTATCTCCAGCGGCTTGGTGTAAAACTCAAATGCGCCCTGACGAAATGCGCGACGACAGGCATCAATGGTGCCGTGACCGGTCATGATGATCACCGGCAGCAGCGGATGGCGATCGCCCTGCTCCGCCAGCCAGCTCAGGCCACTGATGCCCGGCATGCGCACATCCAACAGCAAACAGCCGCGCAGCGGTTGTTGCGCCTGCGTAGCCGCTTCAAATGTGGCCAAATCGGCAAAATCGGCCACGTCGTAATCCAGCGTTTTAAGCAGAAAACCGAGCGATTCACGCACGGATAAATCATCATCCACTAACCAAACCTTTGCGACCATTCCGTTACTCCGCCAGTTGGAAAATTAAGGTAATCTCCGCGCCGCCTGCAGCGCGATTTGCCAGCCGCAGCTGGCCGTTCATGCGTAACATCAAGCTCTCGACCAGCGTCATGCCTAATCCCATGCTATTGGCGCGCGAGCTGTAAAACGGCATGCAAGCCTGCGCTAATCCTTCCGCCGAGAAGCCGGGACCGTTATCGCTAATGATGATTTTGATGCCGTGAGGAATAGGTTCAGATGCCATGTTCACCCATGCATCGGGACGTCCTTGCTGCATGTGAATGGCGTTCTGCAACAGGTTATGGAACACCTGTTCCAGCCATTGGGGATCGCTCAATACTTTTGCCTGACCGTGCTGCCACTGCTGACGCAGCGTGACATCGCCCTCATCCAGTTCCTGTTGCAGCAGCACCGTCACGCGCCGCCAGATGGCTTCCGGATTCACGGCGGTCATCGCCACCGGACGTTCGCTCACGATGTCGCGAAAGCGTTGCAGCAACGCCGCGAGGCGCTCGGTTTGCAGGTTCATCGCGTTGAGCGCCTGCGGCAGATTCTCGTACTTGCCCTGTTTCAGCAGCAGCTCACTGCTGTGCAGCCAGGTGTTGATGGCTGTCAGCGGCTGATTAATTTCATGAATGATGCCAGCGGTAAACTCGCCCAATGCTTCACGTCGCGTCCGCTGGAAATAGTCCGCGCGCAGGCGCATCTCCACGTGCTGACGCCAGTGACGCAGTAGCCACCAGCCTAAACCGCCAATTACCAGCCACACCAGCAGCGCCAGCATAAATGGCAGCGCATGCAGCGCACGCCAGTCGGGATTGGCGCTGCCTTTCAGCAAGAATGGCTGATAGTGATTGATGAACGGTCGCTGCCATTGCCAGCGCGCGGTGTCCGAATAGTTCACCGTTTGCATGGCTGGCGGTGCGTGGATATGAAAAGCCAGCGCCAGCGCCACATCCGAGGTTTGCAGGGCAAAACGCAAATCGATCAGCATGCGAATCTGGCGGTAAGGATTGTAGAGCCAATAGCGACCACCGCTCACTTCTTCAAAACGCGGCGCGGTTAACGGACGATTTACGGTGTGTTCCAACAGGACAAGCTGCGTGAATTTGCTCTGCAAAGAGGCGAGTTCCTCATCGCCATTCAGCAGCGGCAACAGCGTTTCATTCTGCGTTTGATAGGCGGCGAGACGGTTAAACTGCTGGTTAAATCGCGCCTCGCCGACACGCTGCTGCTGCAAAATTTGATCGGTAAATAACGCTATCAAGGTGATCAGCGTTAACAGCAGCCAGACCAGCCAATACCTTTTCATCCATGGTCGGTAAGTGTGCGGCATAGAGTTCCGTGGTTATGCAGTAAAGAAGTACTCCAGCAAAGGAGGCCTGACTAAAGTCAAACGTTTTAACCCGCGCCGTAGAGGGATTCAACGACTTTTCCCGGTCGTCGCGTGTTTTCAGAAGTGTGCCTGGCGCGTGGTTGCTGCTATCCGGACCACCCGTTGCTAGAGCAATAGCTTCAATTAGGAAGAAATTTAGGTAAAACATGAGGCGCAGAAGAAATGCACCAGCTCACTCTCGTTGCTGGTGCGAAGGGAAATGAAACTGCTGTTAGCTATTGCGCTGTAAGTGGCTACTCACAAATGCGCGACAGCGCGCGGAGAGGGGATCGCTGAACACCTGCTGCGGCGAACCGGCTTCCTCAATCTTGCCCTGATGCAGGAACACCGCTTTGTTCGAGACATCGCGTGCAAAGCCCATTTCGTGTGTGACGATGATCATGGTGCGCCCCTCTTCCGCCAGGCTACGAATCACGCGCAACACTTCGCCTACCAGCTCAGGATCAAGCGCGGAGGTTGGCTCATCAAACAGAATGGCTTTCGGCTGTTGCGCCAGCGCACGGGCAATCGCCACGCGCTGTTGCTGACCACCCGAAAGCTGCGATGGCCACGCGTTACGCTTCTCGTACAATCCCACTTTTTGCAGCAGCGCTTCGGCCTCTTCAATCGCCTCTTTACTGCTGCGCTTCTGCACATGAATTGGCGCTTCGATGATGTTCTGCAGCACGGTTTTGTGCGGCCACAGGTTGAAACCCTGGAAGACAAAACCGAGCTGCATACGCATCAGCTTGATACGGCGCTGCTGCTCGCGGCTCAACTTCTCATCGGGATTATCGATAGTGACCACTTCGTCACCCACCGCGATTTCCCCGCCCTGCGGCACTTCTAAAAATGGAATGCAGCGCAATAAGGTACTTTTGCCAGAGCCGCTGGCACCAATCAGCGAAATCACGTCGCCATCCTGGGCCGTCAGGCTAATATCGTGCAGCACTTCGTGCCCGCTATAACTTTTTCTGAGATGACTCAGGGCGATAGTGGGTTTACTCATGGACGTGCTCCAACGTGATAAGGGGACAAACGGCGCTCCAGCAGCGCCACCGCTTTACTCACCAGCACGGTCAGTAGCAGATAGATAATCGCCGCGCTGATAAACACCTCCAGCGCGCGGAAGGTCTCAGAGACGATTGAATCAGCGATGCCGGTCATTTCCATCAAACTGATGGTGCTGACCAGCGAGGTCGATTTGATCATCGAGATAATTTCATTGCTGTAAGCCGGTAATGCCTGACGCACCGCCAGCGGCAGCGTAATGCGGCGCAGCGTGGTGAAGCGCGACATACCGCTCACTTTGGCGGCTTCCAGCGACTGCACGCTCACTGCGTTTAGCCCGCCGCGTAGAATCTCCGAGGTGTAAGCCGCATCGTTAAGAATTAATGCAATCAAACCGCACCAATAAGGATCGCGCAGCAGCGGCCACAGCACGCTTTCGCGCACCGCTGGCAAGCTGCCGAGGCCGTAATAGATCATGAAGATCTGAATCAGCAGCGGCGTGCCGCGAAACACCCAGACATAAAAGCGCGTAACGTAGCTACCAAAGCGGTTCTGCCGCAGCAGATTGAGCAGCAGCGCCAATACGCCGCCGCCCAACAGTGACAGCAGCGCCAGATTCAGCGTCAGCGGCAGGCCGCGCAGCAGTGCAGCTAAGGTGTGCTGCAGGAAAGTGACATCCATCGTGGCTCCTTACAACCGCGCGCGTTGTTGCCCGCGCATGGCCACTTTTTCCACATAGCGGAAAACAAAATCGGAACAGGTGGTGATGATCAAATAGATCACCGCGCCAACGCTGTAGAAGAAGAACGGCATTTGCGTCGAGTTGGAGGCGGTGGAGATCTGGTTCATGGTTTCCACCAAACCGGTGACCGAAACCAGCGCCGACTCCTTGATCACCGATTGCCACTGATTTCCCATGCCCGGCAGCGCGGTTTTCAGCGCCTGCGGCACGATCATGCGGCGGAACAGCATCAAACGGCCCATGCCCGTAACCGTTGCGGCTTCCAGCGTCCCATTCGGGATTGCGTAGAACGCACCGCGGAACACGCTACTTTGATATGCGCCGGAGATGAGGCCGATGGCAATCGCGCCGGCGACAAAGCCGTTCACGTCGAACGGACCTTGCAAGCCGAGACTTTCCCCGACAAACGACACCACCTGACGTCCACCAAAATAGAACAGGTAGATCACCAGCAGCTCCGGCACACCACGAAACAGCGTGATGTAGCCGTTGGCGAACCGCTGTTGCCAGCGCCCGCCAGCAATCTGCATCCAACACAGCAGGCTGCCAAGGATTGCGCCCAGCAGCCATGCACACAATGAAACGGTGACGGTCACTGTGGCGGCGTTAAGCAACACGCCGCCCCAACCTTCGTCACCAAAACCTAAGATTTGCCAATCAATAGCCATAAGCGCCTGGAATTACTCTTTAGGTGCGACGTTTTCGCCGAACCATTTTTCAGACAGCTGCTTCAGCGTGCCATCTTTGATCATGGAATTTAACGCCGAATCCAGCGCCGCTTTCAGCTCCGGATTGTTTTTCTGAATCGCGATAGCGGAACCCTGGCCCAACACGCCGCCCGAGAAACCGTAACCAGTGCTGTTCACCGTATCCGCATGCTTTTTCACATAGGCATTCAGGTTAGTGCGTGATGCCATTACCGCATCAACGCGGCCATTCAGCAGATCGGCGAAGGTTTCCGGGCCGGCCTGATACGTGCGAATCGTCGCCACATCCGCCAGATATTTGTTGAGGAAGTCCGCCTGAATGGTAGCAACCTGCACCGCAATGGTTTTGCCTTTGAATTTGGCTTTCAGCGCATCGATAGATTTGGTCATCGCGGCTTCGTCATCCGCCAGCACCACTTCGCCATTGCCTGGCAAGGTATCAACCGCGCTGCCCTTCAGGGTGACGAAACCTGAAACACTGACGGTGTACTGGCGGGAGAAATCTACCACTTCTTCACGCTTCGGCGTGACGGTCACGGCATCGATTACCGCGTCATATTTGCCGTCGACTAAACCCGGAATCATACCGGACCATTTCTGTGCCACGATTTCGTATTTGAAACCGGCTCGTTTAGCGATTTCAGCCACCATATCCGGCTCATAACCGACGATTTTGCCATTCGGCGTAGATTGGTTAAATGGCGGATAAGCGGCTTCGGTGGCGAATTTCAGCGTGCCAAAATCTTTTGCCTGCACCAGAGCGGAAGAGGCAAGCAGCAGCATGCCCACAGAAGCGGTAAACAGTCCTTTACGCATCATCATAAAACCTCGAAGTTCGTTATTTTGAGAGTAAATCAATGGCTAAACGGGCTAATGCCTGCGTGCCGGCATGGATACTGCGCTCGTCGGGTTGGTAATCCGAATTGTGCAGATGGTCGTCGCGTCCCGGTGCGCCGGATCCAATGTGGATCTGGCAACCTGGCGCGCGCTCGGTAAACAGCGAGAAATCTTCGGCACCAAAGCTGGCGCTCGGTTTGGCGATGATCGCTTTACCAAACTGATGCGACAAAATCGGTTCCAGCGCATCAATCAACGCATCGTCGTTCATCAACGGCGGTACACCGCGCTGATAATTGACCTCAACGCGCACATTCAGCGACAGCGCGACGCCCGCGCAGATACGTTTGAAGGCCTCTTCAATGTGCGCACGCGCCGCCGGTGATTTGGCGCGCACTGTGCCCTGAATCAGGCAGCTATCGGAAATAATATTGTGAGTGGTGCCGCCATGAATATGGCCGATGGTCAGCACCGCTGAATTGGCGGGATCGAGTTCGCGCGAAATAATGGTTTGCAGCTGGCTCACCAGATTGACGGCAGCAATGATCGGATCGGTTCCCATGTGCGGACGGGCCGCGTGCGTTGATTTACCGTGCACTACCACATCAAACTCATCGCTGGAAGCGGTGCTGGCGCCACGCGTTAGGCCGATTTCACCGGCGGCCAGTTCCGGTTTGTTGTGCAGCGTGATGGCCAGATCGACGCCATCTGCCGCGCCATCAGCAATCATCGCTTCGGCCCCGCTATCGGGCGTCTCTTCTGCTGGCTGGAAAATCAAACGTAACGTGCCATGCAGCTGCGCGCGATAGTGCGGCACTATCGCCGCCACGCCGAGCATCGTCGCGGTGTGAATATCGTGGCCGCAGGCGTGCATTTTGCCGGGATAGTGGCTGCTGAAAGGTAAGCCGGTTTGTTCGTGGATTGGCAACGCATCCATATCCGCGCGTAACAACACGGTTTTACCGGGATGCGCGCCGACAATATCAACCATCACGCCACTTCTGCCAACGCCGGTTTGCGGCGTCAGACCCAGGCGCAGCAGTTCCTGCTCAACGATGTGGGCGGTGCGGACGGTGTCGAAACCCAGCTCCGGATGCGCGTGTATATCACGGCGAATGGCGATGAGATGCGCCTGCATGCTTTCACTTTTGGCGCTGATGTCCCTGGCTAAAACATCTTTATGATCGGTCATATGCAAAGATCTTTTTCAGGCGTAAACCTGGCCTTTATGGCATTTTTATTAAAATTGACTCCGTATTTATTCACACCACCCGGCAGAATGCAACGCGCAATCCGTTGCTTTACTTGCTGAATTTTCGCGATATTTTGCTAATTCACTGCCTTGACAGGATAAAACCCCATGTCTGCATCATTAAGCAGTTATAACATTCATGATCCTGCGTGGATCATCAGTTTTACTGATTTCGTTATTGAACAAATATCAGCCGCTAACCTGCGCTAAAAGCCAATCGCGCACCGCCATCACCGGCGCCTGCTGGCGCGGACGGCGCGGCCACACCAGATACCAACCGGCATCCAGGGTCATTTGCTGCGTAAACGCGGGCACCAACCGTCCGCTGGTGAGATCGTTCTGCACGAAATGCGGGCTGGTGAGCGCAATGCCCTGCCCGCTGATCGCCGCTTCCAGCGCCAGCGCGGTTTGATTGAAACGCAGGTGATGCTGATGATGCAGCGATAAATTCGGGAAGGTAAACGCGAGAAATGCTGGCCACAGATGGTGACCATCGTGCAACAAGGCGTAGCGCTGACAGTTGTCGCTTGCTGCCGGATCGCCAAGCTCGGCTAACAGCATAGGACTCACCACCGCTAATACCGTTTGGCTAAACAGCAAAGTGGCATCAAGACCCGCGCCAAACGGTGGCCTGCCATAACGCACCGCTAAATCGACGCCTTCATGATGAAACTGCACCAGCCGCTCAGAAGCCAACACGCGCAGATCGATATCCGGCCATGCGGTGGTAAAGCCCGGTAAACGCGGCAGCATCCAGCGGCTGGCAAAGGTAGGTGTAACGCTCAGCGTTAAGCGATTCGGTTCTGGTCGCAGCGTGCGCGTGGCTTCATCGATCAATTCAAATGCCTGACGAATGCTGACCGCATAGCCCGCACCCGCGCCGGTCAGCGCCAGCGTGCGCGGCAATCGATCAAACAATTTCAGTCCAAGGCTGGCTTCCAGACCACGAATTTGCTGCGCCACCGCGCCCTGTGTGACGCCTAACTCTTCCGCCGCCAGACGAAAGTTAAGATGGCGCGTCACCGCTTCAAACACTTTCAACGCATTAAGCGGCGGAAGTTCGCTGAATCCCTGACTCATCCTGTAGTTTTCCTATCGTCAATTGGTAAACAGACTGACTCTCTGCTGCCAAAATTACCTTTTATACTGGGTTTAATCGATTTTAATTAACCGGAAGATCAATGATGACAGTAGAAAAAGTTGCAATAATCGTCGCCGGTGGCAGCGGCATGGGTGCAGCAGCAGCCGAGAAACTGGCAAACGATGGCTATAAAGTGGCAATCCTCTCCTCCTCCGGCAAAGGTGAAGCGCTGGCGGAGCGTCTGGGCGGTTTGGGCGTGACCGGTTCTAATCAGTCGGTAGCGGATCTGCAGAAGCTGGTGGATCAAACGCTGGCGCGCTGGGGCCGAATAGATGTGCTGGTGAACAGCGCCGGTCATGGTCCGCGCGCGCCGATTTTGGCGTTAACCGACGAGCAGTGGCAGCTTGGCATGGAAACCTATTTTTTAAATGTGGTACGCGCCACGCGTCTGGTCACGCCAATTATGCAGAAACAAGGCGGCGGCAGCATTATCAACATCTCCTCCGCGTGGACGTTTGAGCCAACCGATATGTTCCCGACCTCGGCGGTGTTCCGCGCCGGCCTGGCATCCTTCACCAAAATCTTTGCTGATGCCTACGCGGCCGATAACATCCGCATCAACAATGTGCTGCCTGGCTGGATCGACAGCTTGCCGAAAACCGGTGAACGTCAGGATAGCGTGCCATTACAGCGTTACGGCACGTCTGAAGAAGTGGCGGCGACCATCGCCTTCCTGGCTTCGCCTGGCGCAGCCTATATTACCGCTCAGAATATTCGTGTTGATGGTGGCGTGACGCGCAACGTTTAGCGAGTAAATGCGTAGTGTTCAGCCGCTCAGGGATCAGCGCCCTGTGCGGCTTTTCTTTTATTTATGGTTTACATTCCAGACCAAAAACAAGACTGGTCTCGTCGATTTCATTACCAGATAAAAGACAGAATAGTCTGATTCGCTGACAGGGATTTCTTACTTCAGCCAACAAACTTTCTTCTTAAATTCTGATTTGAGGTCGCTATGCAATCGATTTTACGTTCACGTTTCTCTTCTTTTCTGACAGTCGAACGCCGTGTAGTTTGGCAAATGATGTTTACCGGCTGCGCGGTATTCTGGATTTTGATGGTCGTCGCCATCATGAGCATTCGCTAAGCTAATGCGCCTGTAATCGGCCGGACAGCTGCTCCGGCGGTAACAACTCAAACGCCCGCTTCATCTCCCGCGCCTCTTCTGCCGGACTACGACCAAACAGCCTCTTGAACTCACGATTAAACTGCGAATCACTTTCATAGCCGACTCGCGCTGCGGCACCTGCGGCGGTAAGATTGTCGCGGATCATCATCAGACGCGCCTGATGCAATCGCAGCGATTTTAGATATTGAATCGGCGAGGTTTGCGTCACCGTTTTAAAATGCAGATGGAAGCGCGGCACGCTCATCCCGGCTTCATTCGCCAGATGCGGTACATCCAGCGGCTGACGCCAGTCGGCATGGATGCGCTGCAAAGCCCGCGCGATACGACCAAAATGGCCTTGATAAGTTAACGCTGCACGCACCGCGCCACCCTGCTCGCCCATTAATACGCGAAAACAGATCTCTTCGACCCGCGCGGGCCCCAACACTTTGGCTTCAAGCGGATCGCTCAACGCTTCCAGTAAACGCAGTGTGCTCTCCGCCAGGATTTTATTGATTGGTGTGGAGATGATGCCCGCCGGCGCAGCGGTTACCGCCGATTCACTGCTGGCCAGCTGCGCCACCAGCCGCGCCACCATGGCAACATCCAGACGAATCGCGATGCCCAGCAGCGGCTCTTCTGATGTGGCTTCCGTCTCGGCAGAAAACGGCAGCGGCACTGACAACACCAGATAGTGCTGCGCATCATAGCGATACATCTTGTCGGCGAGGAAAGCTCGCTTCGATCCCTGGCAAATAATAATGATGCTCGGCTCATACAGTACCGGCGTACGCGCCCACTGCCGATCGGCACGCATAAAGCGCACGCTATCAAGCAGTGATTCGGTATAGCCTTCCTGACGCGCCAGCTGGCTGAGTAAAGCGCAGGTGCGCTGTTGCACGGATTGCGACATAAATAATTTCCACTGAGATATTCAGGCAAAGCATAGCCATCAAGCTGCTGTTTGCACAATGCACGCGAGAGGATCAGGCAAAGATGCGCCACAATCCGGTCTGTTGCGCACTGCGTGATTTATCAACAATAGCCTCGTCAATTCAACGAGGAATGCATCATGAACACAGCGAAGAAAGTGATTATTTTGACAGGTGCCAGCAGCGGCATAGGCGAAGGTATTGCACGTCATCTGGCGCAGCAAGGTCATCAACTGGTGCTTGGCGCGCGCCGCACCGATCGTCTGCAAGCGTTAAGTGAAGCGCTGCGCTTTGGCGGCGCGAACGTGGATTATCTCGCTACCGACGTCACCCAACGCGCTGATATCCAGCAGCTGGCCGATTTTGCGCGGGAAAAATATGGCCGTATTGATGTGATGATCAACAATGCCGGCGTCATGCCGCTGTCACCCATGAGTTCAATGAAAGTCGATGAATGGGACTTGATGCTCGACGTCAATGTTCGCGGCGTGCTGTATGGCATTGCGGCGGTGCTGCCGACCATGCAGGCGCAGCAGTTTGGTCACATTATTAATATCGCCTCGGTTGGCGCGCTAACCGTTTCGCCGACCGCCGCCGTTTACTGCGCCACTAAATTCGCCGTACGCGCGATTTCCGATGGCCTGCGTCAGGAGTCGCAACATCTGCGGGTTACGGTGATCAATCCCGGCGTAGTCGAATCTGAACTGGCGGATAGCATCACCGATAGCACCGCGCGTGAAGCGATGAAAAGCTATCGCCAGATCGCGCTCCAGCCAGCAGCGATTGCCAACGCGGTGAGTTGGGCCATCGATCAACCTGGCGAAGTGGATACCAGTGAAATCACCGTGCGCCCTACTGCCAGCGCACATTAAGCAGTAACAACCGTGGCGATTTCAGGCTGAAATCGCCAGCTTTCACTCCTCGCGCTTGAGCCGTGCAGCGGCACTTTCTGTCGCCGCACGTCGGCGAGCAATAAAATCCTGCATCTGGCTTTTTGCCTCGGCCAAACGTTGCGGCGAGGCGCTGCGCGGTGAACCTGAATGGAATGGCGGCGCCGGATCGTACTCCATCTGCAGCTGGATATTTTCTGCGATTTCACGTCCAAGCAGCTCTTCCGCTACGGTTAACGCAAAATCAATGCCCGAGGTGACGCCCGCGCCAGTGATGCGGTTGCGATCGCGCACCACGCGTTCGGCTACTGGCATGGCACCGAGCAAGCTCAGCTGATCAAGCGAACCCCAATGCGACGTCGCGCGATATCCCTGCAACAATCCCGCAGCACCTAACACCAGCGAACCGGTACACACCGAAGTTACCCACTTGGCGTTCTCCGCCATACGACGGACAAAATCCAGCGTTTCGTCATCGTCCATCAGCGCAATTTGTCCGGGACCGCCAGGAATGCAGATCAAATCGAGTTGTGGGCAATCGTTAAAAGTTACGGTGGGTACGATCGCCAGCCCGCGATCCGACATCACCGGCTGGCGATCTTTCCAAATCAGATAATTGTTAGCGTTGGGCATGCGGGCAAACACTTCCCACGGACCGGTGAGATCGAGCTGCGTGAGGTTGGGGAACAGCAGCAGACCAATATTAAAGGACATCTTTCGCTCCAGATCGCAGGAAGTTGTAAAAAATGCAGGCATGTAGCGGTTAAAGCCAACCGGCCTTTTTCAGCCGCCACCACATCACGCAGCAGATAACAACAGTAATGCCCACCACGGCGGGATAGCCAAAGTGCGTGTGCAACTCCGGCATATCGGGGAAGTTCATGCCGTACATACTGAAAATGATGGTGGGTACAATCAGGATCGCCCCCCAACCGGCGAGCTTTTTGTTTACTTCGCTTTGCTGCACCGACACCAGCGCCAGATTCACCTGCATCGCGCTGGTGAGCATTTCGCGCATGTCTTCCGCATCGATCATCACGTGATGCGCGTGGTCCTGTACGTCACGCAGATAGGCGCGCAGATTTTTCGGGATGATATCTTCGTGGAAGCGCACCAGCTGCTGGCAGATTTCCGTCACCGGCAGCGCCGCATTGCGTAGCGCCAGCAGTTCACGGCGCAGATGATAGACGTTTTGCAACGCGTCGCTGTCAAAACGCGTAGTAAACATGCCCTGTTCCAGCCCGCCAATGCGATCGTTAAGTGATTCGGTGATTTTGCTGTAGTTATCGACGATGAAATCGAGGATGCAATAGAGCGCATAACCCGGACCTTCACACAGTAATGCGTGGTTCTTTTCGGCTTTGGTGCGGATGTCGGCATAACCTTCCGATGAACCGTGACGCACGGTGATCAGGAAGTTTTTGCCAAGGAAGAAGTGGGTTTCGCCGAAGGTGATGCGCTGCAAATCGTCCATGTGCGCGGTTTTTACCACAATAAATACCGAATCGCCGTACTGCTCAATCTTAGGTCGCTGATGCGCTACCAGCGCATCTTCAATTGCCAGTTCGTGCAGGCTGAACTCCTGCTGCAGCGTCTGCATAAAGGCCGGTTCGGGTTGGTACAAACCCATCCAGACAAAGAATTTCTCTTCTTTTAATACTTCACTAATATCAGCGATGTCGACATGCTCTTCACGCTTACCGTGGCGATACGCTACGCAATTAATGACCATATTCGCGCCGTCCTTGTTGTTTTCACTTTTTTTCATTTTAGCCTTAAAGCTCGCGTACCATTTCGACGCAGGGAAGATCGGCTTGCGCCAGCGCCGAGGGATAAAGCGTCTCACGCACCACACGAAAACCGTGGCGCAGATAAAAGCCTCTCGCGTTGGGCGTGGCGGCGAGCGTCAGTTTATCAAAACCCCGCTGACGCGCTTCATCGATGATTGCCTGCATGATGGCGCTGGCATAACCTTTGCCGTTGCAGGCGGGCAGCGTGAAGATCGCTTCAACGCTGCCGTTGTGCAAGTCAAGAAATCCGGTCGCGGCCACGCCATATTCAGCATCCTCAACCACATAAAACGGATGGCTTCTGACCGCCTCGAAATAGCCGGACGGTAACGCATCGGGTGTCCATGCGCTGATAACATCAGCGGGATAAACGCCCCGGCAACCGTGGCGAATGGCAAGGTTGCGGATGCGCCACAACGTGGCCGTTTCATCACAGCGGGCTAAACGCGGTTTCATACGTTTTCCTCTATGCTAGTAATCCGTGGAGTATCACAGTAACAAAACTCATCAGGAAGATAACGCCGATCTCGGCTACAAAAGGTTACGACAATGCAACTCACTTCATCACGTTTGTTTCTTCGTCCGGTTGAACCCACCGATGTTCAGCGCCTGTTTGCCATCTATGGCGATCCTAAAACCAACATGTTCAATCCGGCGGGTCCGTTTCCCGATTTAGCCTTTGCAGAAGAAGTGTTAAATCGCTGGCTGGCGCACTGGCAATCCTTTCCCTTTGGTAACTGGGCAATTTGCCTGCGGGAACAGCCGGATGAGGTTATCGGATTTGGTGGTTTATCGGTGCGCGAGTTTGCTGGCAAGCCGGTAAATAATCTTGGCTATCGTCTGGCGAAAGAGGCATGGGGAAAAGGTTATGCCACCGAGTTTGCACGAAGGGTTATCGCTTATGGCTTCGATGAATGCCAGCTTCCGGTTATTGATGCGGCGGTGCGTTAGGATCATATTGCATCACAGCAGGTACTGGAAAAGGCGGGACTGCGCTGTTACGGCCAGGTTCACGATGTTCCGGGCGCGCCCGCCAGTTTGGTATATGAATTACGTGCGCAAACCTGGCGCGATCAGGGCACGCCAAAGTAACGTAGCAACGCGGTCATTAGCGCGGCACCGATAATCACCAGGATTAACGGTGTGCGCCGCCAGGCCAAAAACACCGCAAACAGCACGCCGGCGATGCGCGCCACGCCGGCGAAATGCGTGCCTTCAAACAGCGCGGTGGTGACGGCCACCGCCAGCAGCAAAACGGTGGCAGCATCGGATAGCATATTGCGTGCGCGATCCGACATCTGCATGCGGCTGCCCAGGCGATAACCGGCGAAACGAATCGCATAAGTGCCTACCGCCAGCAGCGCGATGCCGCCAATGATCAGATTATTTTGCATTTTTACGCTCCCGCCAGCTCAGTAATCCCAGCAGTGAAAACAGCACCGGCATGCCCGCTGGCACAAACGGTGTCGCCAGCACAGACAGCGTGGTGCCGAGCGTAGCGGGGATCAGCGTACGACGCTGACGCAGCGCCGGGAATATCAGGGCAATCAGGATCGCTGGGAACACCGCATCCAGACCAATGGCCGATACGTCGGGAATGAAGCGCCCGATCACCGCACCGCCAATGACCGACAGCGGCCAGATGGTGAAAATACCTAATCCGCAAATCCAGTACGCGGCACGACGTTGCGCCAGTTTTGGCTGGGAAATACCAAACACCACGCTTTCATCATTCATGATGTGGCATCCCAACAAACTGCGGCTGCCTTTACCAACCAGATCTTTCACCGCAATGCCAAACGGCAGATGACGCGCGTTGACCAGCAAACCCGCCGCCGCCGCCGTTAACGGACTGCCGCCGCCAGCCACGATGCCGATAAACAGGAATTCCGACGCGCCCGCCAGCACCAGCGTTGATAGTGCAATCGGCACCCACAGCGGAAACCCTTCCGCTGCCGCCAGCGAACCGTAAGAGAGCCCGACAATGCCGTCGGCAAGACAAACCAGGAAAATGGCTTTTATTACTCCGCGATCAAGCGGTACTGCACCCAGACGCATCACAATTTGATCTCATATCGAACAGGAAAGCCGTTATAATGAACGCGCAAGAATCGTTTTACAAGACGAACAAATCGTTCGATATAAAGAACAGGAGAGGGTTTGACCACGCCAATTGATATTATTGCTGTCGGATTACTGCGCGAACGTCAGCGCGCGGGGCTTTCACTGACAGAGGTGGCGCGTCGTGCCGGCATCGCCAAATCTACGCTGTCGCAGCTCGAAGCGGGCAATGGCAATCCCAGCCTTGAAACGTTGTGGGCGCTGTGTGTGGCGCTGAACATTCCTTTCGCGCGTTTGATGGAGCCGGAAGTGAAGCGATTGCAGGTAATTCGCCGTGGCGAAGGCATGATCGTCTCGGCGGAGATGGCGGATTATCAGGCAGCATTGCTTGCAAGCTGCCCGCCCGGCGGACGCCGCGATCTCTATCTGGTCACCAGCCAACCGGGCGCGCCGCGCGATTCAAAACCGCATCCGCCGGGCTCGGTGGAGCATGTGATTATCGCGCGTGGCCGGGCGCTGGTTGGGCCGCGCGATGCGCCGGTCGAACTGCATCCCGGCGACTACATTTGCTATCCCGCTGACGAACCGCATGTGTTCGAAGCCTTAGAGCCGGATACCATGGCGGTGCAGCTGTCGGAGCAGAATTGAGCGTCGGTGGGTCAGGTCGCCATAAATGTCGCCACTATGGAATTGCAGAGTGACCATCAGAATTTCCTATTATTAAATCCGATGATTCGCGTGCGGCGCGGTGGCATGCTGTGGTTTTCGCCGCTAAGAATCAGGAACATATGGACATTATTCCCGCCCGACCTCATCACGCCGCTGCCATTCAGAAAATCTACGCCTGGCATGTGCTGCACGGCACCGCGACCTTTGAAACTGAACCACCTTCGGCGAGCGAAATGCAGAATCGCGTGCAGGATGTGCAGCAGCGCGGCGGTTTTTGGCTGGTGGCGCAGGAGGATGATCAGGTGTTGGGTTACTGCTATCTGGCGCCGTATCGCCCGCGCTATGCCTATCGCTTTACGCTGGAGGATTCGATTTACCTCGATCAGCAGCAAACCGGCAGAGGCATTGGTCGCGCACTGTTGCAAAAAGCCATTGCGCTGGCAGAAGCGGCGGGATTTCGCCAAATCATCGCGATTGTTGGCGATAGCGCGAATGCCGGATCGCTGGGATTACACCGGGCGCTCGGTTTTGAGCACACCGGTGTAATGAAATCAGTGGGATTCAAACATGGCCGCTGGCTGGATACCGTAGTGATGCAGCGTTCACTCGGTCACGGCGACAGCCAGCCGCCAGAACGTTAAACGACTGCCTCCATCGCGATCATACGATGCGTGCCCTTTTCCAGCAGATCGCGATCGTGGCTCACCAGCAACACCGCGCACTGCTGCTCGCGCGCCAGCGAGGTGATGAGCTGGATGGTTTGCTGCTGCACCAGCGGATCCAGACGCGATGTAGGTTCATCGGCAAACAGAAATACCGGATCCAGCAGCATCACGCGTAACAGCGAGAAGCGCTGCAGCTCGCCGCCCGACAGTGAATCGGGACGACGCGTCAGCAGTTCCGGCGTCAGCGCCAATTGCTCCATCAGCGCATCCCGCCGCGTGGAGGCGATGCGATGACGGCGCAACACATCGTCCAGGCTTTGCGCCAGCGTGCGGGTCGGTGGGAACAGCGCAGACGGATCCTGATAAATCTTCTGGTATTTCAGCCCATCGACCGCCGCATGCCGCGTCACCTTGCCTTGCTGCGGGGTTAGCAGGCCGAGCAGCACATCGCCAAAGCTACTTTTACCGCTGCCGCTGGCACCGTGTAATCCAACGATTTCCCCGGCGTGCAGCCTGAAGTCTTGCGGCACGCCGAGCGATTTACCGCCGCGCTGCAAGCGGATGCCCTCAGCGCTCACCACCGGTTTACTGCCCATAACGGTTTGTTGCCGTGCAGGCCAGGCGGTGGGATCGGCGGCGAGTAATTCACGCGTATAGCGCTGCTGCGGTTCATGTAACACCTGTTCCGCCCTGCCCTGCTCGATCACCTTGCCTTTATGCATCACGATCACCTCACCGCTCAACTGGCGGGCCAGCGCGATGTCGTGGGTGATGGTGAGCAGTGTGCCGCCGTCGGCCACTTCCCGGCGCAGTAAGGCCGCTACCTCATCACGACGCGCCACATCCAGCCCTTTGGTTGGTTCATCGGCAATCAGTATCTCCGCGCCACCTGCTCGTGCGGCGGCAAAGGCGGCGCGCTGCGCCATCCCGCCGGAGAGTTGCCACGGAAAACGCGGCGCCGCATCCTGTAAACCAAGCTGTTGTAAATCGCGCTGGGCCGACAGTGCGCTGGTGGATTTCGCCTGTCCGCGTACATAACGATAGCCTTCCGCAATCTGCTGAAGCACTGACATGGTGGGATCCAGCGACAGCCACGGCTCCTGAGGCAGCGACGCTAATGTGCGGCCCCATAATTCACGCAACAATCCGGCATCCTGCGGCAGGGTAAAACGCTGTTCGTTGATGATTAGCGTACCGCTGGCCTGTAAATCGTCAGGCAAAATGCCCATGACCGCTTGTGCCAGCAGGCTTTTACCTGAACCGGTTTCACCCAGCAAGGTCAGCGGTTGTCCGGGCTGCAAGGTGAAATCAACCGGTTCCACCAGCGTGGCGTTGGCGGTTGTGACGCTGATGCCGATAACCTGTAATCCTTTCATTTACGCTCCTCTTTCATTAACAGATTCAGGCTGATCAACAGTAGAAACAGCGCGATTACCGGCTGCATTAACAGCCACGGCGCTTCCCAGGCAAACGGCAGCAGTTCGGTCATCATTAAACCCAGTTCTGGCGTCGGCGGACGTACGCCGACGCTGATAAAGCCAAGCGCAGAGACCGCCATGATGGCGCTGCTGAACGAGAACAGAGTCAACGTGGTTAATACCGGCGCTAACGCTGGCCACAGGTGTCGGCGGAAACGGTAGAACGCCGAAAAACCGAGCAACTTTGAGGCCTGCATGCCGGGTGCCTGCACAATCGGGCGCAGGGTTGCGCGCGTGACGCGGAAGAACTCCACCCACAGCACCAGCGAAATCCCCAGCCACAACATGCCGGGAGAATCCGGCGCAATCGCCGCTAACAGCAGCACCAGCAGCAATCCCGGCAGCGCCAGACACATATCGCCGAGCATGCTGAGCAGACGATCCAGCCAGCCGCCATACAGTGCGCTGAATACGCCAGCCAGCACGCCCGCAAGCAGTGCGCTCATCACACAGAGCGCCGCGAGACCCAGCGAAAGGCGCAACGCGGCACTGAGGCGCGGCAGCATGTCGCGACCAAGATGATCAAACCCGAGAAGATTGGCGCCGCTCGGCGCGTGCAGCATTTGCAGCAGATCCTGTTCCAGCGGGTCGCCGTGATGAATCAGAGGCAGCAGGAAGGCGAAACCAAGCAGCAAGCACAACAGCAGCAGGCCGATAAGACGCGAAAATGAAATTGTCATGCGCGTGCTCCTCTGGGATCAAGCAGATGACAACCCGCATCCACCAGCATATTCAGCAGCACGAACAGCAGTCCGAGCGTCATGGCGCTGGCCTGAATCACCGGCACATCGCGGGCGAAGATGGCATGCACCAGCGCGTGACCAATGCCAGGCCAGGCAAACAGCGTTTCGACCACCACTACGCCTTCCACCAGCCAGACAAACTGCATGCCGAACCAGGTCAATACCGGCGATGCGAGGTTGCGCAATCCATGACGACGCAATAACGTTGCGGGCGCTAATCCTTTCTGCGCGCCCCAGCGGTAATAGCCCGAGCTGACAACCTGATACGTGGCTTCACGCACCACGCGCACGCCCACCGCGGTTAACGACAATGCCAGCGTCAACGATGGCAATAGAAAATGACGCAGCTCGCCATGCCCGGCGCTGGGCAGCCAATCGAGCTGCAGCGCCAGCAGGACAATCAGCAGCATGCCCAGCGCAAAATGCGGTACCGATTTCAGCAGTGCGCTCAGCCAGAATAATGCGCGGTCGAGCTTGCCATTGGCATGGCATCCCGCCCATATACCCAGCGGCAAGGTGAACAGTATCGTCAGGAAAAGCGATGAACCTGCCAGCGCCAGCGTTTGACTCAGCTGCCAGCGCAGTTCATCCATCACCGGTTCGCCGGAGACCAGCGAACGACCAAAGTTGAACTGCAGCAGATCGAATAGCCAGTGCAGCAACGCGCTGCCCTGCTGCAGCGAGCCACTCAGTTCTTGCTGCACCCGCGCCACCGCGTTGGCATCCACACGATCGTAGCCATAACGACCGCTGGCAATGCGCCATGCCATATCGCCGGGCAAGGACTGCACCAAAAACCAGGTGAGTAATCCCACCGCCAACACCACAAAAGCTGCCTGCGCTACGCGCCAGCCAAGTAGTTTGAACATCATTGATCCCACTCCATCTGACGCAGACCAAAGTGGCGTTCAAACGGATCGAGCGTGACGTTTTTCAGCTTGCTGTTAATCGCGGCCGATTGCTGATACCAGGCAATCGGGATCACTGGCAAATCCTGCTGTAACGAGGCAGTGATCAGGTTACGCGCCTGCGCACGTTCTGCCGTGTCAGTGGATTGCGTTAAGGTGTGCAATGCCGCGCTAAAACCGGCCGGATGCCAGTTCATCGCGCCCCAGTCGCCGCCCTTTTCCGCATAATCCTGCAGTAACGTGCCGGTGGGATCAGGCGTGAGTGCAAAGTTGCGGGAAAACAGCGCCAGTTGTAGACGATTGCTGTGATGCTGCGCCGGAATTTCGCTGGCGTTGGTGGAGTTGATCTTCACTTCAATGCCGACTTTGCGCAGCTGCTGCTGGATAACCATCGCCATCAGCGGCAGTTCGGGACGATCGGGGAAGGTCAGCAGCGTCACACTAAAGCGCTGGCCGTTACGTGCTAACACGCCATCTGCACCCATTTTCCAACCCGCCGCCTGCAGTTGCTGTGCCGCCTGCTGCGGATTGAATTGCAACGGTTGCAGTGCGTTGTTGTGCCATTCACCCATATTCGGCGGGAATAACTGAGTGGCCGAGCCCGGATAACGCAATACCGCCATCACCAGCGCGTTACGGTCTATCGCCATGCTGATCGCTGCACGCACCGGCTGTTCGGCTAACAGCGGATCGCCCGCATTGAGTTTCAGCATCAGCGTGCGCGGCACCGGAATGGCCGGCAGTTGTAGCGCTGGCTTGCGCGCTAAACGCTGACGGCTGGCAGCATCCAGGTTGAATACGTAATCCGCGTCGCCGCTTTCCGCCAGCAAGGCGCGTGTTTCGGCGCGCCCGGAAGAGAGATAGCTGGCAGCCGCAATCGCTGGCTTTTTGCCCCAGTAATCTTCAAAACGTTTTACTGCCAGCGATTGCGGTGGCTGGAATGACGTCAGCATAAACGGGCCGCTGCCGATGATGCGGGTGATGTTGCCCTGCGCATCCCAGCTAGCCAACGCCAGAATCTGGGAACGGCTCTCTGCTAAAACCGAAAGCAGCGGCGTAAATGGTTCGCTCAAGGTGATGGTGACGCGTTGCCCTTCCCCGCTGATAGCGGTGATCGGCGTTTTATCCAGCAGACCCGCTTTGCTGCGCGCGGTGTTGAGTGATTTCACCACCGCGGCCGCATCCAATGGCGATCCATCATGGAAGCGTACGTTGGGACGCAAATTCAATTGCCATTGCAAACCATCTGCCGATACCTGCCAGCTTTGCGCCAGCGCCGGAATGGGCTCGGCGCGTTCGTTCACTTCCACCAGCGTTTCCACCACATCCATTCGCAACAAAATGTCGCCGGAGAGTGCGGGATCGGCGCCTTTGATTTCAAACGGTGCCGCAATGCGCACCGTTTTATCCTGATGTTCAGCCGCCATTGAGGCGTAAGAAGCCAGGCCTAACGCCGAAGCGATAAGCAATTTTTTCATTGATTTCATTAAGATTTCCGACTGAAGCCGCTACATATTATGTGAGTTAATTACGTTATAACATAACAATACACATTTCAACACAGATTGCTGGCAAAGACAGGTGATTGACGCTGCGCGCAGTGCTTTTGCTGCGCTATGCTGAAAACGAACGTTTACTTTATGGAGCAGCAGAGATGCCAGAAATCGTTGTGTATGCGGCAGAAGGTCGCACGATTGAGCAGAAAAAGAAGTTGTTGAGAGCCGTCACCGCGGCGGTGGCAGATTCGTTTGAGATCGATGCTAATTCAGTGACAGTTTCCATTATCGAAACGCCAAAACATCATAAGTCGAAAGGTGGCGTGCCGTTTGATGAGCGTTGAGTCGGGTGTATGCCTAAAAGCCCCAATGGGGCTTTTATTATTCAGAGGATAAAGACGGCTGGCCCTTTATCTTCAATCGTGTTGAGAATGCGTAATGCCGCTTTGTTTGGCTTGCTTTCGTTGCGCTCCCACTTGGATACGCTTTCCACAGACATTCCGGTGGTTAACGCCAGCGCTGCTTGCGACATATTCCAGCGCAGTCGCACTGCTTTAATTTCTATACCACTCATCGTACGTACTGGAGGAATGTTACGCGCTTCTATAGCAGCGTTAATTTCGGCAACTGTTTCATCTTTCACTGCTCCAAGCTGATTATAACGTTGCGCCATGCTCTGGATTTTTTTTAAACGATCAGTCATTACAGTTTACCTCAATCAACTCTTTAACTTTAACTAACGCCTCGATTAGCTCGTCGGGCATAGCAATGAAATCTCGCGCGATGCTGCAATAGGCATCAATTTCATCGTCTTCTAACTCTTTGCCTTTCTTCTTCGAAAGCTGACTTTTTAAATACATATCAAAAAAGTAAAGATTTTTCCCATCATTGAAAAATACTATGCAGCGCGCCCCATCAGAAGCACCGATGCCAGGTAAACCGACTCGCTTCTTATAAGTAAATCGACCCAGGCAATCGCCGTGAAGCCCGGCAAAAATGGACATCGCTGCCTTACACAAAATTTTGTCGTTGATGCGTGCTTTTAAACGTTCTTCCTGAAATTCTGGCGTGAGATAAATTCCCATGGTCGCTTCCTTGCCACTCTTTAATCCGTAAGCATTACTATAGTCATGCTTACGGGTAAGATCAATTTTCATGCGCTTGCTGGCGTATCCCAATCGCCTGAAAGTCAGTATCATAGACGTTCTGCCGCTTACCAGGATAAGTGAACCCGCCCACTATGACCGACCAAACTCAACTATTTTCGCGGCTGACTTTTACCCTTGCTGATAACAGCCGCACGCCGCTGTACAAACGCTTTGCCACTGCAATTAAAGATGCGGTGCGTGATGGCGTGTTAGTGCATGAAGAGATCCTGCCGAGTGAGCGTGACTTCAGCCAGTCGCTGAACATTTCGCGCATTACCGTGCGTAAAGCCATGGATGCGCTGGAAAAAGAGGGCGTGGTATTGCGCTCTCGAGGCTACGGTACGCAAATCTGCAGCCAGTTAGAGTACTCACTGAAAGAGCCGAAAGGCTTGTCGCAGCAAGCGGTATTGCGTGGTAAAAAGCCCGACACCGTGTGGATTAACAAAAGCAAAATCCATTGCGATGCAGAAATCGCTGAGAAATTGGGGCTGGACAAAGGCAGCGAAGTGTATTTGCTGAAACGTATTCGTTATGTCGATCAGCAAGCGGTGTCGGTGGAAGAATCCTGGGTGCCGGCGCGCTATATCGCTAATGCGGATGAGATTGGCATTTCGCTTTACGACTATTTCCACCAGCAACAAATTCTGCCGGTAAAATCGCAAAGCAGAGTGAGTGCTCGCATGCCTAATGAGGCGCTGCAGCAGCAGATCGCCCTACCCGACAACGTACCTGTTTTGGTGATCAAGCAGCTGGCGTTAGATGCGCAGGGCAATCCGCTGGAGTACAGCATTAGCTACTGTCGTAGCGATATGTATGTGTTTATTGCGGAGTAAGGCGCTGTTGCCAGTAAGCTGTTAACGTGGCGCGATCGGGCGCGCAATCGCCGCCGCGTTGTGACACCACAAAAGACGCCACCGCGTTGCCCAGCGCGACGCTTTCTGCCAGCGACCAACCCGACGCTAATCCCGCCAGTAATCCACCCGCGTGGCTGTCGCCTGCGCCGATAGTATCGACCACTTTTGTCGGCAGCGCCGGCATCCAGCCCTGGGTTTCCGCGTTAACGAAACCGGCGCCTTCGCTATCAAGTCGCACCACCATCGCGCCACCGAATCGCTGCTGCCAGCACGTCATTAACTTATGCGCATCAAAGGGTTCTGTTTGATTCATACGTTCATGCCACAGCAGTTCGGCTTCCTGTCTGTTCACTGTAATCAGTGGATGGCACGCCATAACGCGTTCGAAATGCGCATCACCGATATCCGCCAGACGCGGACCGAAATCCACCAGCAACTGATACGGCTGGCTTTGCTGCTCCAGCCAGTCGATCAGCACATCACCGCTTTTGCTGGTGAGCTGATAGCCGGAAAGGTAGATCCAGCGATTGGCCAGCTGCGGCAACGTGTTCAGCAGCGCTGCATCCCACTGATTTTCCACGCCGCTCACTGACAGAAAAGTACGCTCGCCATCAGGTTCCACTAACGCTAAACACCAGCCGTTATCGCCTTTCGCCGTTTCCAGCACGCTGTGGATGCCATATTCCGTCAGCTTCTGCCGCACTATGCTGGCCCAAGTGCCGTTGCCGAGCGGCAGCGCATTGATGGACGGGATGCCAAGCCGGTGCAGCGCAATCGCCACATTTAGCGCACAGCCGCCCACGTTGACGCCCTGCTGATGGAGCTCAATATCGCTGCCACGATGGGGCAACGAGTAAGCGTCAGCAATCACATCCACTACCGCCGCACCAATCACAAGCACTGGCAGACGGCTTTCAAGTCTCTGCAGATCATCAGGCGTCAACATAAGCGGCCTCGCGCTGCTGGCGGAAACGCGTGAATGCAGCGCTGTAACGAGTGAAATCCAGCGCGTTAGCTGCATCCAGCTCGGCTTTCAAGGCAACGTCGATGCTGTCGATGCCGTGCAGCGCGCCGCAAATGGCCACCGCCATCGCGCCGATGGTATCGGTATCGCCGCCGAGGTTAGCGCAAAGGATCGCGCAGCGATTAGGATCGGTCTCGGCCAATTCCACCATCGCAATCGCCGCCGGTACCGATTCAATGGTGCCGGTTCCGGTGCCCACCAAATCGTAAATCTTCTGCATGGTGGATTCCACGCCCCTGCCCTGCGCGACCACGCTTAACGCCAGTTCGAGGCGTGCCGCCATTGATGCGCTAAAGGTGGTGACACGCTTTTCCTGCGCCGCGCGTGCGATCGCAGGCAGTTCATCGCGGATCGTTGCCCAGCTGGCACCGTCAATGGCGCGTGAAACAGCCCATGCAATCACCGTCGCGCCGGAAATCGCGACATCCGATTTATGCGTTGGGCTCGACGCCAGTGCGACGGCATCGATGAATGCCGGTAAATCGCGTGCTGGCAGCAGACAGCCGAGCGGTGACACACGCATCGCTGCGCCGTTAGTCATGCCGTTATTTTCCAGCTGCGACACCGGCGTGCCGGCTTTCATGGCGTTGAGCGCGATTTTTGAGGTCGGTCCAAGCACGTTTTTGTTGAAGGCATCAAACGACTCAGCCCACTGCAAAATATTCGCACCAATGGTTTCGGCGTTGATCTCGCCATCGTGCGATACGATCGCATCAGCCAACGCCAGCGCCATAGAAGTGTCATCGGTAAAGGCCGCCCGGCCAAAGTAGCAGGCGGCGTTGTTCTCAGCCGGACCGGGCAGGAAGCGATCGATCCAGCCAAAGTGCTGCTTCACGCGTGAGCGCGGCCATAATTCGGATGGCATGCCCATCGCATCGCCCAGCGCCTGGCCGTAAAACGCGCCTAAAATCCGTTTTTCTTGCGTTGTCATCGTCATGGTGAAATCTCTTATTTATGGCTGTCAGCGGTTGCTGAATTTTCGAAAGCGGTAAGTTCATCGCTGCGTTTTTTGCCGTCGCGGAACAGGACGATAAAGGCGATGGTGATCATTACGATCATCACGCTGCCAAACATCCACATGCCTGCCCAGTTGAAAGTCTGCCCGTCGCGGGGTTGGTCGTAGGCGAACATTTCCTGCATCAGATAGCCGCCAAGGCGGTAACCCAGCAGGCTGCCGATACCCTGACAGGCCAGCGTGATCAGCCCTTGCGCAGCATTACGCATCGCCACTGGCGCTTTCTTATCAACGTAGATGTAAGCGGTGATGAAGTAGAAATCGTAGCTGACGCCGTGCAGCAGAATGCCCATGAACAGCAAGCCGTAAGTCAGCATGTTTTGATCGCCACCGAACACGAAGAACACGTAGCGCAGTGCGGCGGTGGTTAATCCCAGCAGCAGCACTTTGCCGATGCCAAAGCGTTTGATGAAGAACGGCAGCGCCAGCAGGAAGAAGATTTCCGAAACCTGGCCGAGCGTCATCCAACCGGTGGCGTGCGGTAAGCCGACTTCCGTCAGATAGCCTTCGGCAAAAATGTAGTAAAACGCCAGCGGCATGCTGAACAGGAAGGAGCAGACGAAGAACACGAGGAAGCTGCGATCCTTCAGCAGATGCAGCGCATCCAGACCAAGCGCGACGCGCAGGCTGAATTTGCCGGTGCTTTTCGGCTCGGTGGCGGGCAACGTCAGGGCAAAAATGCCCAGTAACAGCGAGCTTGCGGCGGTGATCAATAACGGCACGTTGCTGGCTGAGATATCGCCATAGCCCAGCAGCGGCGGCAGGAAACCACAAACGATGCCGGACGCGATCCAGCCAAGGGTGCCCATGACGCGAATGCGCGGGTAATCACGCTCCACATCCGCGACGTGCGAAAACGCGATGCTATTGGTTAAGGCGATGGTGGGCATGTAAGTGAGCGCATACAGCAATAGCAACGGGAAGAAACCGCCGAAATGCGTTTGCTGAGCTGCGAAGAACATCAGAATCGATCCGACGATTGTTAGCAGCGACAACACTTTCTGCGCCTGGAAGAAGCGATCGGCCAGCGATCCGACAAGGATCGGCGACAGGATGGCGGCTATCGAAGTACAGGCGTAACACCAGGCTATCTCAACCGGCGAGAAGCCGTTTTTGCTGAGAAATGCCCAGAGCGGTACAAACCATGCGCCCCAGATAAACCACTCAAGAAACATCATGAACGACAGTTTTGGGATTGTTGTTTTCATTTAAAAGGACTCCCCGGTGTAGGTGGAGGCAAATCTAACACCGGATATAATACCTTTGTAATACCACTGGTGGATTTTTTGAACTGGTCCACAACATTTTAAATGATGGGCAACGGTATGAGATGCGAGATATCTGGGGGCGGAGGATGGGAATAAGGGCGCGCCTGACGCGCCCTGTGATGCTTAGCGGCGGTTTTTCCATACCGTCTGAATATTGCAGAATTCGTGGACGCCAAAGCTTGACAGTTCACGACCATAGCCGCTCTTCTTCACGCCTCCAATCGCAACTCGCGGATCTGACGCACCATTGCCATTGATAAATACCGCGCCGGTCTCGAGTTTTTCCGCCAGTTCGTTGGCCAGCGCTTCGTTGCCGCTCCACACTGTTGCACTCAGCCCGAATTCGCTGTCGTTTGCCAGCTCAAGGGCATGTTGTGCATCACGAGCGACACTAATTGCTGCGACCGGGCCAAAGATCTCTTGCTGGAATGCGGTCATGCCTGGTGTGACATCGGCGAGGATCGTCGGGGCGTAATAGTTGCCTGGGCCGTCGATCTTATGGCCGCCTAATACCAAACGTGCGCCTTCCTTGATGGTCTGCTGCACTTGATTATCCAGCTCGTCACGCAGATCGTAACGCGCCATTGGTCCGATGTAGGTATCTTCTGCCAAAGGATCGCCGATCTTCAATGCCTGTACCGCTGCGCTGAAACGCGCCTCAAACGCTTCTGCGACGCTTTCTTCAATGATGAAGCGCTTGGCTGCCATGCAGACCTGTCCTGTGTTCTGATAGCGTCCTGTGACCGCTGAGGCTACCGCAGCATCCAGATCTGCATCCGCCAGCACAATAAAAGGATCTGCGCCGCCCAGTTCAAGCACGGTTTTCTTCAGTACCGCACCGGCTTGCGCTGCAATTGCACCGCCTGCACGCACGCTGCCGGTTACCGCTACAGCGGCAATACGTGGATCTTTGATCGCGGCCGAAACGCCATCGTTATCGACGTTGATCACGGTAAAGCCGCCTTTAGGCAGTTCGGTGGCGTCAAAAAGTGACTTCATCAGGTTGGCGGATCCCATTACGCTTGGCGCGTGCTTGAGCACGTAGGTATTGCCCGCCAGCAAGATGCTGACTGCGCCGCGCAGAACCTGCCAGTAAGGGAAGTTCCATGGCATTACAGCAAGGATCACACCAAGTGGGCGAAATGACTGCCACGCTTGCTGGTTTTCTACCAGCGTTGGTTTGTCGGCCAGGATCGCCGGACCATGCTCTGCATACCAGTCACACAGATTGGCGCATTTCAGTACTTCAGCGCGTGCCTGAGCGATCGGTTTGCCCATTTCCAGTGTGGCCATGGTTGCGAGCTCATCCTGACGCTGGCGAATCTGTTCAGCCAGTTGACGCAGCACTTTCACTCGCTGCGGCATCGCGGTATAGCGCCATTCTGCATAGGCATCAGCACTTTGCTGCAATGCGGCTTTCAACTCGGCTGCGCTCTGCAGCGGATAGGTTGCGAGGATTTCGCCGGTAGTCGGGTTACGGGAGATAACGTTGTCAGTCATGGAAGATGTCCTCGTCATAAGTGATGTGATGTTCGATGAAGTTCACTTTACGCCGGGATATAGTTTCTTAAAAATGAATAATAATGAGGAAGTTGTTCATTTATGAAGAAGAATAAGGATCCTGATCGCACATAACTGATGATTTGGTGGGATCAAAGGGGATGTTATTGCAATGGAGCTGTTTTAAACATTTTGCCGGTCTAAAGCCGCGCCAGTCCGGGCGTTACTAAGTTATACAGTGAATAGATCTTAAAGAAAGATCATATAGAGATCTTAAAGAGATCCTAAGAGATCCCCGATCGTCGCAGGCCGCACCCCACAAGGGCTCAGAAGGTGATCGCGTTCACTATAATGAGTAAAGTGTTCACTGGAGTCAGTAGTTTATTCACTATAGAGAGTAGAATGTTCACTATAAACAGTGTTAATGTTCACTGTAATCAGAAAACGACCCTTTTCATCCACAGAATGAAGATCTCAGGCT